>CAYRYU010000056.1:0-44581 GCA_964428355.1 uncultured bacterium | reverse complement strand
CCTCGAAGCCGAAGTGGGTCCAGAGGCGGGCGCCGGGTATGCTCGGGGACGCGAGCCGCTCGTGGGGAAACCTGACGTCCACCATGAAGGTGTTCGGGTTCGTGATCAGGTCATAGGTCAGGTGCTGGGGGTCGATATAGGCGAATCCGGGTGGGTCGTGCTCCAGAACGTGTTTCAGTGCCCAGAGGAAGAAGAGGACCGATGCGAGGGACGTGGTCGTTCCCATACTTATTCGGATGGTGGACAATGCCTGTTCCTCCGAAATCCCCATCCCGAGCAGAACGTGCGAAGGTTCGACCCGGTCGGCGGTACATGCCGAACCGATCGACACGCCAATTTCGTAGCAATCGAGACCCGCAAGGATTCGAAGACCGCTCCGCCCAGGGAAAGTCACATTGATCGTTCCGGGAAGCTGGAAATCCGGCCTGGCTTCGTTGATGACGGCGTCCGGAGCGAGACTCCTGATCCCGTCGATCATCCGCTTCCTCAGGCGGGTCAGGCGGGAAAACTCGCCGCCCATCCTTTCCCGGGCAAGGCCGGCCGCTGCGCCCAGGCCTGCCACCTGGTGCACCCCCTCGGTTCCGGCCCTCCGTGCGCGTTCCTGGTCCCCCCCGAAAACCAGGGGAAGGAATGGCGCCTTTCCTGAATAGTACAAGGCCCCAATCCCTTTCGGACCGTTGATCTTGTGCGCGGTCAAGGTCAGGAAATCGCAACCGATGTCCTTGACGGCGAAAGGGATCTTGCCGAAACTCTGGACTGCATCTGTGTGGAAGGGGATGGCAGAAGCCGCCGCTATCCGCGCGACTTCGGCAACAGGTTGTATCGCCCCGGTTTCATTGTTCGCGTGCATCAGGGATATGAGGATGGTATCGGGAGTGATTGCGTTCGCGACTGCGTCCGGGCTCACCCGCCCGTCAGGGCCGGCGGGGAGATAGGTGACGCGGCCCCCCAGCTGCTCAACCTGGGAGCAGGCACCCAGGATCGATTCGTGCTCGATCTTCGAGGTGATGATGTGGCCCAGCCCACGGGCGAGGAAGGAACCCTTGATGGCTGCGTTGTTGGCTTCGGTGCCGCCCGACGTGAACACGATTTTGTCAGGGTCGCAATCCAGAAGGGAAGCCACTTCCCTCCGCGCGTTCTCGATCAGGCCGCGGGAGGTGCGTCCCTGGGTATGCAGCGAAGAGGCGTTTCCGAACCGGTGGCAAATCGCTTCCTCCATGGCTTTCCTGACCCGCGGAGCGATCGGGGTGGAAGCATTGTGGTCGAAATACCGGGCTTCGTGGAGATATGTGAGAACCCGTGAAAGAAGCGTCGAGAGCATCTTTGACCTCCTGTCAGTAGGAGCGGACCGAGTTGAGGAACTCCTTGATCTGTCTCATCCGGGGTGGGCGGAACATGCACTCCGCGAAACCCCGGCAGGATGTCCAGCATTGGGAGCACGCCTGCCGCTTCTGAATATCTCTCAGCCTCCGCCGGATCCCGGGCATTCCATCGGTCAGGATGTTTCCGACTGGGTGGTCGAGCATCTCCGTGCAGCGGGCGACATCGCCCCGGTTGTTTATGTTGAGGAGCAACCGCCCCGTTTGGCAATCCCCGATTCCCCCCTCGGCAATAGCCTTGTCGAGGTTCTCGACGTAGCTTGTGAGGGTGATGAATTCCGGGTAGCGGGCTTTCAGGTCCAGGAGGTGACGCGTCACCCTTGCTTCGGGGAGTCGCGGCCGCTTCGATCCGCGGTTCCATGAGTAGAGGTTGACCATGTAGGTCACCCCGAGCTTCTTCGCGATCTTGATGAGAGGCTCGATTTCCTCGAGGTTGTCGTCCATCAGGACCGTGATCATGTGGACCCTGTTCCGGCGGTCGGGCCGGAAGCGGTTGAACAGTTCGAGTGCGCGGATCCCGCGCTCCCACGATCCTTTGCATCCCCTCTGTGCATCGTGCTTGGCGGGGTCGGCATAATCGATCGAGACCGAGATCTCCTGGAGGCCCGCCCGGTGTATTTCGCGCGCGACGGTCTCGTCGACGAACCAACCGTTGGTGATCAGGATCGGGAAATGGTTTTCCTCGTTGAGGACGGAGATGATGTCGAAGATGTCCTTCCGGATCAGCGGTTCTCCGCCCGCGAGGGAAACGATCAGGGTGCCGAGCTCGTTGAGCTTCCTTCCGATCGTTCTGATCTGGGGAACGGTAAGTTCCTCCTCCTCGCGGTGCGTGGTTTTCCAGAAGTCGCAGATCTGGCAGCGGAAATTGCATCGGTAGGTGATCTGCAGGTTGCAGTGGATGAACCTCCGGGCAAGGAAACCCCAGCCCAGGCGGAGACATCGGTACTGGTAATGGAGTTCCCGGGAAATCGGCTCAAGCATCGAGTTTCCTCCAAAGGGACATTTCTCGAAAAGCCGCAAGGGGGCGGCTCTGGAGCAGTGAGAGAGCCATGTGGCAGAAGATGTGGCAGCAGTCCCCGCAGGAAGAAGGGAATGGGACCCGTCGGCGGGCTTCATCGAGGGCTTTCCGGTAACCGCCCGCGCCAAGGATTCCAACCTGGGCATTCTTGCTCTCCAGGCAGGGATAGTAGAGATTCCCATCGGGCCGGATGACGGGCATCAGGAGCGGCATGCACTTGAATGGGCGGAACCGCGCGATACCAGCGAGATAACCCTGGACTCCGAGTACCGGCCCACCGCGCGCTTTTTCGCTCCTGACCCTGGCGACCAGCCTCCTGTAAGCCGCGTCGCCCCGGAGGGCGGGATTGACCCTCGTGCCGATGATCTCGGGGGAGATCTGGAATCCGATCCTGTTGCGGAGACAGAAATCGAGAACGGCTTCAACGTCGCCCAGGTTTCCCGGTGTCGCCACCGAGCTGAGGACCAAACGAAAACCAAGCTTCCGCCGGCGGGAAAGAGCATGTTCAAGAGCTCCCAGGACCTTCTGGGCGGTTGCCCTTCCCGCTCCCAGCATTTCCGAAAGGCGGCCGGGGTCGAGGGAATCGAGGCTGAGAACGAGGACATCAGTCTTTTTCAGCACGTCGGGCCGGCAATCGATTCCAATTCCCTTGGTGTTCAGGACCGTCAGGAACCCTTCTTTCTTGGCATGGGAAAGGATCGCCGCAAGATCGTCGCGAAGGAGGGGTTCTCCACCCGTCACGTCGAGCGTGTCACCGGCATGCCTGAGAATAGAAATGAGATTCCGGGCTTCGGCGGTGGACAACTCGGGGAAAGGATCCTCCCTGAACCGCTTTCCACCGCCGTCGCAGCAGTAGACGCAGTTCAGCTCGCAACGGTGCGTGACATAGTAGGAGAACATGAGAGGCCTGTCGGGCTGTCCCCCGCGAAGGACGGGAAGCAGGTTCCCGAGATAGTTCGCAACGAATGAAGGCTCCATTCCTCTTCCGATCAACCCGCTTTTTCAGGTGGGGGGGGACCCGCCGGGAGTTTCTGGATGAGAACGATGACAACCAGGAGGGTGACCGAAGTTCCGAAGACCAGCAGCAACAGGCCGAAGAAGGCCATCGCGGTCCATTCGAGCGCGACATAGGAACGATGAAGGAGGGAAATCCGGTTCGTCCGGAAGCTCCCCTCCATGAGGGTGCATTTCACGGTGCAGAACTCGTTTTCCAGATCGAAATCCCCCAGTTGGATCCCGAGGCACTGGATCTCGCCTTCGATCTCCAGGATCTTCTTTTCCAGTTCGACCAGCTCCTCGATCCTTCCTTCCTTTCCCTTCAATGCCAGGAGGGCTTCGCGGGCTTTTTCCAGGGAAGTCCGCTTGACCTGGAGCCCCTTGAACTCGTGGGTCTTGTCGATCTTCTGGACCCGAAACGAGTTGAGTGTCCCGATTTTCTTCGCTTCCTCGAGGAACCGGTCGAATCGCGCAGGAACGACTCCGATTCCGAGCTTCAGGATCCGGCTTCCCGGGAGGCCACCCATCTGCTCGAACTGGATCAGGGCTGAGTAAGAACCCACGAGGTCGCGAAGTCTCTTCTCATCATCGTCGAAAACACCCGTCCGGCTCGAAAGGAGACCGATCTTCTCGTATTTCTGGTCGAGGGTTCCGGGAGAAGGATCCAGTCCGGTTTTCGCCTGCCATTTCAGCGATGCGTAATTCTTGCGGTTGACCTCGAAATCGCCCTCGTCCCCACCAACCGGGGCGAAAAGTTGTTCCCCGCTCTGGTCGGGGAACGCAAGATATCCATAACCCAGTCTTGCGGCAAAAATGACGAGGAACACCAGAACGACGACTGCAAGGCCCCGAAGAAAAAGGGTTCTCATGGCTGCCCCTTTCCGGAGAATTTCCCCGACATCCTACAGCAAAACCATCACTCTGTCATGGCGAAACGAGTATAATGCCTTGGGAACCGAAACCCGATCGGGGCGAGGTGCAAATCGACCAACCAAGGAGGGTTTCTCATGGCCAGGATCTTTCTCGTGTTGCTACTTTGCTCTTTCCTGCTTCCATCGACAGCCGTTTTTGGGGAAAAGGACGATCTGGTTGCGAAGATCGCCCACGAGCTCGAGATCAGAAGGGTGGTCGACAGCGTCGACGCCACTGTCGATGCGAAGGACTGGGAAAAGTGCCGTTCGCTGCTTGCCGATGAGATCGATGTCGATTTTTCCTCCCTGACCGGTGCTCCTCCCGCCCACATCAAGTCCGACGACCTCGTCGGGGCTTGGAAGAACGGCCTTTTTCCGGGGAAATCGAGCTTCCACATGAGGTCAAACCATATCATCGAAATCAAGGGTGATTCGGCTGAAGTGTTCTCGAAAGGGTATGCTCTGAACATCCTGGATATCAAGAACGGGTCCGATCTTTGGGAAGTCTGGGGAGATTACCGCCACACTCTCAAGAAAACGGAAAAGGGTTGGAAGGTCTCGAGCATGAAGCTCACGGTCATCTACGCCCGGGGAAACCTGAAGGTTTTCGAAGCCACTGCCCCCGCGGCTTCGAAATGACCTTAGAGAGGTCCGGGAATTCAGGCCAAGAGGAGGAAAGCCTCGACCTCCTGGGTCTTGCCCTTGACCCTTTTGAAAGGTAGTTTTTCGAAAACCGTTCCCTGGGGAAGGATCTCCTTGGTTCCGGCGGAGACCACGACGCCTGAACCTCCCGCGATCTGCGCCAGGGTTGCCAATCTGGCGGCGAGGTTGACGGGATCGCCGATGACCGTGTGATCGAGCCTGACGGAGGCGGCCCCAAGGATCCCGGAAACGACTGCCCCCGAATTCACCCCGATGCATAGCGGAAGCGGGAACATGCCTTGCCCCTTTTGTCCGCCCAGCCGCTTCAAAACCCTGAAAACGGCTTCCCCCGCTTTTTTTGCGCCACCCAGGTCCTCGTGGCGGAAAACCACCATTATCTTGTCACCGATGATCTTGTCGATCTCTCCTCCAGCCTCCCTGACCGCGGAGTCCATGACCTCGAGGTGATTCTGGAGGGTTTGGAGCACCTGGTCAGGAGAGTGGTTTTCCTGGAAGGTCTCCAGGCCCGACAACCCTGAGAAGAGAACCGTTACCTCCTCATGGCGGGCGGAGGTTTCGACTGTGTCCCCGGTTCCGTCCCTGACAACCTTTCGGACTGAGTCCGAGACGAACCGGCGCAGGTAGAGCCCCTCCTCCAGACCCTGTGCCATCCTGTTGAAAGCCTCCCCGATAGCTCCGAACTCGTCTGCCCTTGTCTGGTCCAGCCGGACGTGGAACTCGTCGCGGTTGATGCATTCCACCTTTCCGAGAATGTCCTGGATTGGGGCCAGGAAATAGAACCAGGCGACGAATGCTCCCAGAAGGAGGGCGGCTGTGAGAAGAAGAATCACGGCGACATTTGCCCAATTCTCCCCTTTTCCCCGTTCTCCAAAGAGGAATCCGATCTCCCTGAACCCTGCCAGGGTCATCTCGATGGATCTTGCCGGGCGGGCCTCCAGAATATACTGCGATCTTTCATTTCGGGTTCGGGGCTCCATCAGCGGATTCGATGAAGATTCCGTCGTTGTGTCCCCGGTTCCCCCAGTCGTCGTCTGGTCCCCATGAGCTGGAACCCCCATCCCCTTTTCCAAAAAGAGGATCTTTTTCAGAGGGTTGTTCTTTGTGTAGGCGGTGCGCGCCAGTTCGAGCAGGGTGGGGAAAGCCTGGGAACCGCTTGCGGGGCAATCTGAAGGGAAGAACCGGTCGAAGGAGTATGATCCGCCGTAGACGAGGATTCCCTCGCGGGAGGTAAGACTCTTCTCCGCCAGAAAACTCCTTTCGCTCTCGAGGAAAACCTCGTCCATTTCGTCGTTGGTCCAGTTGAAGTTCAGCACCAGGTCGGGCCGGCCCCTTTTCCGAAGGAGGGTTCCGCGTGAAAACTCCGAGTGGAGGAAAAACCTGGTGGCCAGCATCCGGTCATGATAGTAAAAGATTGCCAGGATGATCTGGGGCCCGGCAACGAACTTGAGTCCTTCGAGTGCCTGTTCCACCTTCAATGCGTCCCCATCTATGGAAGACGGAAGCCGTTCGACCTTCGACGTCCCGCCCTTGAAATACATTTCCCGGAAGATCCGCGTGCTGATCTGGTTGACCATGTCCGGTTCTGTGGCGACGGAAATCGCCCCCCCCGGCATCGTCGTGAGCTCGATGAAAGAATCCGCTCCCACTCCCATCAAGATCCGGAGCCCGTTTACCCGTTTTTTGAAACCCTCCATGAACGATCGGAAGCGGTCCTCCCTAGCTGTCGGGATCGGGGGATCGATGAAGGAATTGAGGTCGGCCTCGTTTTTCAGCGAGATCACGAAGGAGGAAAAGGAAGCAAGGCTCATTCTTGCCCGATCGTCGATCCCGCTCAGTTCTTCGCTCAAGCCCCGGGAAACGTGGTCTTTCTTCTGCATATGGGTTTCGAAAAGGAGCTTTCGGAGGACCAGGTCGGCGCTGGACAACGGCAGGAGCGAGATCGTCAGAAACGATCCCATCAGGAAGAGGTTCAGGGAAATCCTTGGGATCCCCGATAGCCTTTTCCCGAGAAGGACCATCATCCCGCATGCGAGGACCCCGATCGCGACCCAGGCGGCCCTGAACAGTTTCGCTTGTTCGGGAATGGGGGAAAAATCCGAGATCCGCGAAACCCCTACGAGGCGGAAGTCGGCGTCCCTCCTGAGAGGTTCGGCAACTATCAGGAGATCGCCATCTGCAAGGGAAGAAAACCTGGGGTCGATCCAGAACAACGGCGGGAGGCTCGTCCCCCAAAAAGGATCGTTTTCCTGAGCGTTTCCTGAGTCGTTTGGAAAGGCCCGAAGTTCATTTGAAACAAGGCTCCGGAATTTCCGGAACCGGGATTTCCGATCGAAAGGGTGGAAGCGCTTCGAGGTTCGTGCGGCATTCTGAAGGATCGATGCTTCGCGCTCGAGATGGTTCCTCAGCTCCGGAAACCGGGAAAAACCGTCGGAAAAGACCGGGCGCCCGGAGCGCAGGGAAAGAAATGCCAGCCCGATTTCCCGGTCCCGGATTCCGAAGAACTGCAGTCTCTTCAGAAAATCTGTCTTTGGGGCGGTGAGGTCGAATAGGGCAAGAAAACCCACCTTCCTGTCCCTTGGAAGGGAAAAATACAATCCCAGGGTCCTTTCCACTCCCCTGAGTATCATCAGGCGTCCGTCAGAACGTTTGGCCTTTGCAAGAGGGAATGGTACGTTCAGGACTTTCTGGATCTTTCCCCTTATTCCATCGAACTGCTCTTTCGAAAATGGGGGAGGGACCAGGTCGGATTGAGGCTCCGCTTCGGGATACCTGTCTTCGTGGCAGGCTATCCTGATGAAATCCGCCAGGAAGGGGAGAAATCCGAAATCCCTGGAACCCTTTTCGAGGAGGATGGCTGAAGGGGACCCGGTGAAGAAGAAAACCTGGTGGTCGGGAAGGACGGGCTCGAGGATCCTCGAATAGCTTTCCTCGAGCGAAAGGTCGATGGTTGTCGACCCCAGGGAATCGATGCCCGAAAGCTCCTGCCTAAAGCGTGACAGGATGGCGTTCATCTTTGTATCGAGGGTTTCTCTCGTGGAAACCTCATGCAGTTGCCAGGCCATCATCCGCTCGAGATCCATCCGCGCTTCAGAAAGAAGCGACTCCTGGTAGCTTTCGCGGCTGAAGATGAGAGTTGCCGCCGAAACGAGCAATGCCGCGAGCACGAACCATTTCAGTCTGGATGCGGTCATTCGGCTTTCTCCGGGCTTCCGCAAAACTCCCAACCCAATGAACCGGGGATCCGGGTGAATGTTCCACGATCCGAAAGGACGCCCGCGCTCTTCTCGGAAACGATAATCCTCGAATGCTTTCCCGATTTGGAGAGTCCTTCGAAGGTCTCGGCATTCGAACGGGGGTTTCCCAGGAGGGCGAAGTCGAGCCTTCCCTGACTCTGCAGGTATCCGGCGATGAGGGGGCCGTAATCGATTCCGATCCCGATCCAGTAGGGGAACTCGCCTTTTGAAATCCTGGATTCGAGGAGGGTTTTGTGGGACTCCATCATCCGGCGGGCGGAATCGAACGCTCTCCCGAGGGCGGTGCTCTGCTCACCGAAAAAGACGGCTACGACAGCGTCTCCGATAAAACGATCGATGATCCCGCCTCCCGCTGTGATCTCTCGGCTCATCGCCTCGAGGTGAGTGTTCAGCATGTCGACCACCAGCCGGGGGGAATGGGTCTCCGAAATGGTGGTGAAACTCCGGATGTCGGAAACCAGAACCGCGCCCGCATTTGGGCTGGTGTCCCGTTTTTCCTGGCCCGGAAGACCTGTTGAATCCCTCGAATTCGAGAGGGACCGCTCCAACGCTCCCGACACGAATCTTCCCAGCTTGCGGCGCTCCTTCAGCCCACTGACCATCCTTTCGAAGGCTTTGGCCATCAAGCCGAGTTCGTCCTCCTGGGCTACCGGGAACCGGACCGAGAGATTCCCTCCGCTCACCTCCTGGAGCCCTTTCTCGACTATTCCGAGCGGTTCGATCAGGTAACCGGTGATTCTCCTGGCAAGAAAGACGATCGAAAGGAACAGGAAGATGGCGAAAACGTTCAAGAAGAGCCTCAACCTCCATGCCTGGTTCCGGATCTCCTCCACCGAAACGACCATTCCCAGTATGAACTCTCCGAGGTTCGAGCATGGTTGGGCCAGGAAGAACCGATCTCCCTGAAGCGAAAGTTCCTGGGAGTTTGTCATGGCGGACCGTGACATGACCGCCTTCAGGAGTTTCCCATCCTGGGTACTGAAAAAACCCGCCTCCCCGACGGGGGAAATCGGTTTCTGCCCTCCCGGGATCCGTGTGCCGAGCGCAACCCTGGTTCCCGGAACCAGGTTCGCGGTATCGACCGCCTGGCAGAGATTGTTCTGGAATCCCTTGAGCGCATTCGTTTCGACCAACCCGAAGAGCATTTCGCCCGACGCGTTACCGATTGCGTGTCCCACGTGGAAGACACGCCAGTCGCCGAAGGACTGGGCAAGGCTCCCGGTTTCGAGGATCCCGTCGAAAAGGCCGTGTTTCTGCCGGGGGGTCAGGGAATCGAGGATGTTGGACCATTCCCGGGAACCTTGGGAAAACTGGTGGAAAGCGGGAAGGGGCCCATCGAGAGGACGGAAGTAGTCCTCGAAAATCTTCTCGAGCCAGGAGGAAGCCGAATTGATCTTCGAAAAAACGTTCATCCTCGATCTTGTTTCATCAGAAGCCCGGTGGATAGGCACTTTTCCTGGCCTGATGAAAGTGACGAACTCGATAGGCTGGTTGCGCCGCCTTGCTTCCGCATTAAGCGCGTCCACCGCCATTTCACCCCGTGCTGTGGCCGGGGAGAAAACCGACTGGATCCATGCGGGGCGCGAAATCACGCGCTCGACGGTCCCGAGAAACTCCTGGATCGTCCGGTTGGCTTTCGCTTCGGTTTCTTCGATGAACTGGCCCGCTGCCTGGGTGCGTCCCGAAATCTGCCGGAATTCTGATTGGTCGATCACGGCCCTTCCCAGAAGCAGGAGTGTGACGAGGGGAATTCCCCCGACAAGCCCGAAAAGTAGAAGGAACCAGTTCCTCATGCTGATCTTGGGATTTCCGAGGATGGCGATGTTCGCGAAAAAGAGCATCCAGAAACCGATTCCAAGACCTGTAACCGCGACGACAAGGTGACGGACGGGCGACTTTGCGCGAAAGGGTTTCGAGACCACCCATGCTTCGTAGGGGAGATCTACCGAGAAGAAATCCCTGAACATCCAGTATCCGTGGAACTCGAACTTCTTTCCGAGGGGTGGCGGGTCTACCGGCCCGCCCGCCTTCCCGGGGTTTCCGGAAGGGGGGAGGGGAAGGTGTCTCGAGGACCCCTGGGACCGTGGGAAAATCGTCGGCCATGAAGAAGCGTTCATCTGGAACGGTCTCAGGAATGGCACCATCGGGCATGTGCGGTTTCGGAACGTCTCGTCCACCCAGTATCTCAACGGCATCCGGGCCATATCCGAGACGCGCGGAAAGACGAGAAGGTACCCTCCGATGTCCTTTTCCCTGAACTTCTTCCCCGATTTCCCCCGAACCCTCCGCTTGACCCGCACAAGGTCCCAGAGGACGAAAACGGGCTTTCCTCCGAATGTTGCGGGGGTGGCCTGGCTTCTTCGTTGCACTCCCAGTATCTGGGGATCGGAATATTCCCCAAACAACGCTTTGGTAGTCCTTTTCAGTTTGGCCAGATCCCCGGGGATTCTGTCGGGAAAACGGTTCAAGGAGGCAAGGTTTTCGAAGAGCCCGGTAATTGCTTTTCCCTTCTCGGTGGAGAGGCCGCGCCCTTTCAGGATCTCGAATCCACCTTCAGGTTTCGCCCGGAAACCGAAGATCTGCAGGGTTTCCGGTCTATGTGTGGACGGAAAGGACCTTTCGACGCATGTTCGAACTAGGTCGGGAAACAGGCGGGGGGCCTTCCCTGGAGGAAGGTGGTTGAAATGCCACGCCAGCTTGCGCTCGAGCTTATGGTTCATCAGGTCCAGCTGGGAATCGTAGAAATAGCCCGATTTCATCATGTTGACCATGGCCCGGGCCTTGCGCCCCCAGCGTTCCTCGAGCTCCCCCTGGAGCATCGATTCATAGCGCCCGTTCCAGAACCAGATCACGGCGATCAAAAAGACGGTCATCCCGAAAGGCAATAAGAAATGGATGAAGTTTCTGAAGCGGTTCGGCATCCGGAAATGGGAAACCCAGCGTCCTTTTTGTCTGGTATGTTATTCCATTTCGTCGTCCTGCGCAAAACCCATTTCGGTGGAGCGACAGGAAGCCATGGCTGGTCGGAAATTGTCGGGAAGGGGGCCATCCATTCGTGCATCGAAAATGTTTCGGGGGAAACCTTGAAACAAGGAGTCTGGTCAGGACGACCCGGGTAAACGTGGGAGGTTTGAACCCATGGGGGGGTTGTGATATTTTAGGGGCCGTGAAGTTCATCCCCGTGAAACAGGCTGGACAGCAGAATTGGTCACGCCCCGCCCCCGGGGAGAAGGAGTGAAGATCATCATGGATAGGACACCTGCCAGGATTCCCGACGGAAACGGGGGGAGAGACGCTCCCTTCCGCCTCTGGAAAGATCCCGAGGGACCGGGGAAGCTGATTCCCCTCCTTCAGGCCGCCCAGGAAAAGGACGGATACATCTCCCCCAAAGTCATTTCCCGGATCAGCGAAGAGATGAGGATCACCGAGAGCGAAATTCTCGGCGTCATCACCTTCTACAAACAGTTCCGGCTCAAGCCGCTCGGGAAATATCTCGTCCGCCTTTGCGATGGAACCGCCTGCCACGTGAACAACGCAAAGATGATGCTCGAGATCGTCAAGGAGGAGCTGAAGCTGACGACCGATGACACCACCGAAGACGGTCTTTTCACGCTGGTTCCCGTGGCCTGCCTGGGTTGTTGCAGTCTCGCCCCCGTGATCATGGTCAACAATGAGACCTACGGTCGCCTTACCCCACCAAAGGTCCGGCAGATCCTCCAGGAATACCGCAAGGCGGGTAAGGGAAGCGCCAAGACGGCCGCGGGAGGTAACTGATATGAGCACGATCACCATCGGAACGGGAACCTGCGGAGTCGCCGCTGGAGCGGAAAAAGTCGTTTTCGAATTCCGGAGGCTCATCGAGGAGCAGAAACTTTCGAACGTCAAGATCGCCGAAACCGGTTGCGTCGGGATGTGTTACGGCGAAGTCCTCGTCGAGGTCGCCACCTCACGGGGAAAAGTCCTCTACTCGAACATCACTCCCGAAAAAGCAGCCCGGATCATCGAGGAGCACGTGATCGGCGACCGCCCCGTCGACGAATGGGTGGCACTGGTCGATTACAAGGCCGGCCCCGAGACGGGTTTCTTCGAGCGTCAGAAGCGGATCGTCATGAGGAACTGCGGCCATATCGACCCTCTTTCGATCGACGATTACATCGCCCGGGACGGCTACAAGGCGATCCAGAAGTGCGTCCAGTTCATGACTCCCGAACAGGTGATCGACACCGTCGCCGAGTCCGGCCTGCGGGGCCGCGGCGGAGCGGGTTTTCCCACCGGCCAGAAATGGAAGTTCGCCCGCGCCTCCAAAGGGGACGCGAAGTTCGTGATCTGCAACGCCGACGAGGGCGATCCCGGGGCCTTCATGGACCGCAGCGTTCTGGAAGGCGACCCCCACTCGGTGCTCGAGGGAATGATGGTCTGCGGCTTCGCAATCGGCGCCGACCACGGGTATATCTACTGCCGCGCCGAGTATCCCAAGGCGATCGTCCACCTTCGAAACGCAATCAAACAGGCCCAGGAGAGAGGTTTCCTCGGCGACAACCTTTTCGGGACAGGCTTCTCCTTTCACGTGAAGATCAAGGAAGGGGCCGGCGCTTTCGTTTGCGGAGAGGAAACCGCCCTCATCGCTTCGATCGAGGGAAAGCGCGGAATGCCGCGCCTCCGGCCTCCTTACCCCGCGATCAAGGGCGTCTGGGGAAAACCCACCAACATCAACAACGTCGAAACCTTCGCGAACATCCCCTGGATCATCCTGGAGGGGCCCAAGCCATTCGCATCGATGGGAACCGAGAAGAGCAAGGGAAGCAAGGTCTTCGCGATGGCCGGCAAGATCGTCCGATCTGGCCTCGTCGAGGTCCCGATGGGGATCACCATCAACCAGATCATCTTCGACGTCTGCGGAGGTATTCCCAACGGGAAGAAGTTCAAGGCCGTCCAGATGGGAGGGCCTTCCGGAGGCTGCGTTCCCGCATCGCTCGGGGATACCCAGATCGACTACGAACAGCTCAACAAGCTGGGCGCGATCATGGGTTCCGGTGGAATGGTCGTCGTCGACGAGACCACCTGCATGGTCGAAATGGCGCGCTTCTTCCTGGAATTCACCCAGAACGAGTCCTGCGGGAAGTGCACAAGCTGCCGGATCGGAACCCTTCGGATGCTCGAAATCCTCGAACGGATCGTCGAGGGGCAAGGCCGGGAAGAGGACATTGCAAACCTCCTCGAACTTGGCGACCAGATCCGGTCAACCGCCCTGTGCGCCTTGGGGCAGACAGCTCCGAACCCGGTTCTCACCACCCTCAAGTATTTCCGCGAGGAGTACGAAGAGCACATCCGTAACAAGAAATGCCCCTCGCACAGTTGCGCGAAACTTGTCAGTTACAAGATCAATCCCGAAAAATGCGTCGGTTGCACGCTGTGTTCGCGGGAGTGCCCGGTCAAGGCGATTGCCGGGGCGGCAAAGAAGCCCCACTCGATCGATTCCGGGGTCTGCGTGAAATGCGGCAAGTGCATCACCGTCTGCCGCTTCGACGCCGTTTTCAAGGATTGACGGAGGAAATCACCATGGACAAGCCCAAGACAATCACGATCACCCTCGACGGCCGTGAAATCCAGGCCGTTCCCGGCAAGACCGTTCTTCAGGTTGCGAATGACAACGGGATCGAGATTCCCACCCTCTGCTACGACGCACGCCTCAACCCCTACGGGTCGTGCCTGATCTGCGTGGTCGAGATCGAGGGAATGCCCAAGCTCGCACTCTCCTGCGCCACCGAGATCCGCGAGGGGATGAAAATCCGGACGACGAGCGACAAGATCTACACCGCCCGCAAGAATTCCCTTTCACTTCTCCTGTCGAACCATTACGCCGACTGCCGTGGAAACTGCTACGAAAAGTGTCCCGCCGACGTCGACGTCCAGGGATACCTTGCCTTCGCCAACGCGGGCCAGTATCTTGAAGCCCTGGAACTGATCAGGGCCACGAACCCCCTTCCTCTCGTTTGCGGTCGCGTCTGTGTCCGCTACTGTGAGGCAAACTGTCGAAGGAAGAATGTCGACTCCGCCGTCGGGGTCAATTTCGTGAAGCGGTACGTCGCGGATCTCATGCACGACAAACTTCCCGCCCCCGTCGTTCCTGCCCCCAACGGAAAGAAGGTGGCTGTGGTCGGCGGCGGCCCCGCGGGGCTTACGGCGGCATATTTCCTTGCCAGAAAAGGATACAAGGTATCGATTTTCGACAAGGAGTCCAGGCTTGGTGGAATGGTCCGCTGGGGAATTCCCGACTACCGTCTCCCCCGGGAAACCCTCGACAAGGAGATCGACTACATCCTTGCCCACGGAGTCGATGCCCGGACCAACATGAAGCTCGGAAAGGATTTCAGCCTCGACGACCTCCGGAACCAGGGATTCCAAGCCACATTTCTTGCCCTGGGCGCGTGGGTCGCCAAGAAAATGGGTATCGATGCCGAAGAGACCCCCGGCGTGTGGGGTGGTATAAACTTTCTCGAGCGGGTCAAGAAGGAAGGGCCCCCCGACCTTTCCGGTCACGTGCTCGTCGTAGGGGGCGGAAACACCGCGATCGACGCGGCCCGAACCGCTCTACGGTGCAAGGCCTCGAAGGTCAGCATCATCTACCGCCGGACGCGGGACGAGATGCCCGCAGACGACATCGAGATCGAGGATGCCGTCCATGAGGGAGTGGAGTTGAGGTTCCTCCTCGCCCCCGTCCGCGTCGTTGCGAAAGACGGCCGCGTGAGCGGACTCATCTGCCAGGACATGAAACTCGGCGAACCCGATGCGAAAGGCCGCCGAAGGCCGGTTCCCGTTCCGGGTTCCGAGAAGGAAATCCCCTGCTCCTGGATCATCGCCGCGATCGGCCAGGATTGCGATCTTTCCGGCATCGGGAAATCGTCGGCGGGGGAACTCACGATCTCCAAATGGAACACGATCCTTGCGGACGAGCACTCCTTCGCCACAAATCTTCCCGGAGTCTTCGCCGGTGGGGACGTCCTCACCGGGCCGGCCGCCGCCATCGACGCGATCGGGGCGGGGCGGAAGGTCGCCACCGTCATCGACCGGTATCTTTCCACGGGAAAGGTTCTTCCCGGCCCGACCGAGTTCCTCAGCAAGAAGACCAACTTCGGGGAGCTGCCTGAATCGTTTTTCGAAACCCTCAAGAAGATCGAGCGTTCCCAAATGAGGCAGGAAAAGGCCAAGGAACGTGTTGCCAGCTTCGAAGAGGTGGATCTTGGGGTTGCTCCAAAGGATGTCCCGCACGAGTCCGGGCGATGCCTGACCTGTGGGTGTTCCGCGGTTTTTACCTGCGACCTGAAAAAGTACGCCGGCGATTACGGGGTCGATCAGAAGAAGTTTCCCGGGAAGACCAAGAAATACGAGGTTGACGACAGACACCCCGGAATCGCGCTCGACCCGAACAAGTGCATCCTGTGCGGCAAATGCGTCCGACTTTGCTCCGAACTCGTCGGGGCTTCGGCCCTTGGTTATGTAAACCGCGGGTTCGACACTGTCATCAGACCGTCAATGGAAAAGCCCCTCCAGGAAACGACCTGCGTCTCCTGCGGGAACTGCATCGAGATATGTCCCACCGGATCCATCGATTACAGATGGCCCCTCGAGAAACCTGGTCCCTGGATCACGCGTGCGTCCGAGTCGGTCTGCAACCACTGCTCCGTTGGATGCCGGATCGTGTTCAACAAGAGTTCGGAAAAACTCTGGTACGTCACCTCGCGGAAGGAACCGGATGGTACTCCATCCCAAATCTGTTATCGGGGAAGGTTCGGGCACGAATTCCTCGCATCGGGGAAGCGTGTCCTGATGCCACGAATTCCGCAGGAGAAGGGTTTCAAGGAGATTTCCCTCGAGGAAGCGATCGAAAAGACCGTCAAGGGTCTTGGGACGGTGGTGGAGAAGCATGGCCCCGGCGCGCTTGCGGTGCTCGTGTCTCCGTCCGCGACGAACGAAGAGATTTTCCTTGCCCAAAAACTTTCCGAGGTTTTCAAATCCCGGAACATTTCTTCCCTGGCCCTGTTCGATCTGGCCGAAAGCCTCGCGGGCCTCGAGCGGACCTTCGGAATCGCGGCTTCGACCGTCACCCGGGAGCGGCTTGCCCAGGCCGACCAGGTGGTTCTCGTGGGGAACGGGCTCGACGATGAAAACCCGGTTCTGGGTATGAACGTGCGCCAGGCCCTCCGGGGGGGAGCCCGGCTGGTGTACCTTGGTGAGTCCGATTCCAGGCTGGCCCGAAGCGCCGATCTGGTGCTCCAAACCGGCAACATCCTGCCGGTGTTGCAGACCCTCGCGAGGGAGATCGCTTCCCTTCCTGGCTTCGACGAGAAGAAGGTCTCCGGTCGCGCCGAAGGGCTCGACTCCTATCTCGGGGCGAACCAGGTGACGCTGGAGAAGGTCGAAAAGCTGACCGGCCTCGAGCCCCGGAAATTGTCGGGACTGGCCCATGTTCTGGCCGATCCGACGAAAAAGACGGTTTTCATTGCCTCCCCGGATTCCAACCCCGCCAATCACCGTGTTTTGGAAGCGATCGCCCACATCCTCCTCCTGATGAATGGGGAAGGGGCTGGTGACGGCCGTGTTGGAAACGGGTTGCTGATCGCTTCCGGGTTCTCCAACCTTCAGGGCCTGATCGACCTCGTGGGGAATCGCGTGCCGGAGGGTCTTCCGGAGGCCCTCGCGGACGGAAGGATCCGTGGTTTGATCGCCATCGGCGAAGACCCCCTCGGGGTCAAGAAGTTCGCCAAACTCCGTGGGAAGCTCGAATTTCTCGCCACGATCGACGTTCTGGAATCCGCCACAACCCGGAAAGCTGACGTTGTCCTTCCCGGGTCCCCCTTCGCCGAAACCGCGGGAACCATCACCTCCTTCGACCGGACGTTCCGGGCATTCGCGCCCGCCTTCGATCCGGTTTGCGGGAAGAGCGGGTGGCAGATCCTCGCGTCTCTGGTCGCAATGGCATCGGGGAAGAAGCCTCTCAACCTCATGGAAGCCCGATGGGGAATGTCGGATTCCGCAAAAGAGTACAAGCCCCTTGAAAGACTGGGGGGAGATGGGGAGTTCAAGAAAACCGAAACCGCCGGGGCGCCGGACCTCTTTTCCGGCGGTTTCCCGACACCGTCGGAAAAGGCAACGATTGTCTTCACCCCGGCTCCGGCCAAGAAGGGAAAGAAGCCTGTAGCTTCCCTTGGATCGGGGACCCCTCTCCAGGCATCTCTCGAACCGCTCCGGAAGAAGCTTTTTCCGGAGCGCTGAGAGCCCGGCCGTCAAACCATTAGGCCGCGGGTTGCACCGAATGCACCCGCGGTCATTCCATTCATGACGATCGCGGTTTTTCCCGAGGAATAACAGGGCTCTGTCTGATCGCAGACTGTCGGGCTTGAGGATCGCCCAACACCGGGAAAATCATCTTTGGGAAATTCTAAAACAGCTGAAACCTCTTGCGCGTTCCATTCAGCGTGAATTGATATTTCTCAAGGAGGGTTCCAGATGAAAAAGACCAGGATGATCTCCGCCACTTCTGTCCTCTTGACCGTTCTCCTTGCTGTTGTGATGTGCCAGGCGAATGGACAGACGTTGGACCAAGAAGTTGCCAGTTTGAAGAAAGACGTTGTTACGGTGTTGTATGCGGCGGGGGACATAATCGACAATCCGGGGGACCCCCATTTGCAGGTCCAACATTCCAGGCTGGAAAAGGCACAGGCGGATATGGAACGCTCGGTCAACATCGTGCAGACCATTCTCGAGAATATGAAGGACGTTGCGGAAATCATTAAGATTCGGAAGGACGTGAAGGCGATAACCGCCATGACCGCGAAGGCCGTAAAGCTTTCCGGACCAATTAATGCCATGACTCCCCTGAAAACCAGAAAGGAAATCGGTTTTAAATTCATGAAGATCGCCGGGGTGATCAACTCCACCCTGGGCAGACTGGAAAAAGTCGCCAGTTCTCTCTGATGCGAAGAATTCTCTTCTAAATCAGTGGGTTGTCCTGAAGGCCGCACTTCGTGAATGTCAGGTGCGGCCTTTTTGCTTCCCGGCCAGATCGGGCATTGGTCTCCCCAGAAAGATGAAGTAGGACCAAAGGCCTCCATACACAGGCCTGACAAGCGAGGCACGGCGGGAAAATCTCGCACTGAGCCCAGGGAGCAGGTGCCCGTCGACTTCGACGTGGTTCAACTTCATCCAGTAACGGAAAAGCGAGGAGGGGGAATCGTTGAAATCGACCACGGCAATGGTGCCTGATGCCGAAAGATCGGCGCGGGCATTGTCGAGAACCTTGTCCCAGCCTGGATTGATCATGGAAAGGGTGTATGAGAAAAGGATCAGATCGAATGGCCCGCTTTCTCCCCTGCGGCTCCCCCCGGAGAGTGTTTCGGGAACCCCTCCAACCGGAGTGTCGTAGGGGCGGTTATGGAAAACCAGACGGTCCTGACAGTCTGAAAGACGCTGCCTGGCCAGGTCCAGCATCGATGCGGACAGGTCGAGGCCGGTGAGCCGGGCTTTGGGAAAAGCCTTTGCGAGCGCCGCCAGGTTTTTCCCCGTTCCGCAGCCGACCTCTAGAATATTCTCGGGAGCGGCTTTCGAGGCGAGGAGCCGCAGGATCCTTTCCCGGCCGAAGAGGAAGGTCCAACGGGTCAGGTCGTAGATGCCCGCGTGCCGACGGTAGTATCCCTCGAGATCTCCGAAAAGCGGCTTCATTTCACAACTTTCTCCTTGGAAAAAAAAGGAACCGGAGAACCTGAGACTGTAGCCAGGTTTCTGACGAGGAATGCCACAGAGTCGCAGAGGACACGGAGAAAGCCCGGGGTTCTCGAAAAAGGGACAAACCCTGTCCGATCCATCGACAACCTCTGTGCGCTCTGTGGCTTCCAGGGGTTCTCTCCTTCCCCGAAAATCCCAACTTCGCGGGGATCATGCGACTTCGGCGAAATGGAGGCTGCCGTAGGTTCCCACCCGGTCGAGGACATGGAGTGCCGCCGCCTTTTCCTTGAAGAAACGCAGCACTTTCCGGACCGCTTCGGGCAGAAAGTCCACTTCGAGGGATGCGGAGCGCATCAAAATGCGGGTTCCCGGTCGGCTGTTCGCCAGGATGAGCCGCCACTCCTCCTCGAGCGCTTCCGGGTTATGGGACGCCAACCAGTCCTGGTGGTCGAGAAGGACGAAATGGGAATACCTTCCCGGGTTCTTCTTCAAGAAATCCGCGAATGAAGCCGTGTGGGTCCTGACCCGGTCGGATCTTGCCCTGAGGGTGGGGAAATTCTCCGGGCGGAGGTAGTTTGGACAACAACCCGTCGAATAAGCACCGTCGATGTACACGCGCCAGAAGTAGTTGTCCCTGGTCGGGATCTTGGTGAAAACATGGCGGACCTTGTCCTTGAGATACCCCGCAAGGCCTCGGGGGTGCTCCCTGCTGATCATCTCGACCTGCTGACGAGGGACTCCCATCATCGCCATCGAAACCGGCTTGCTGGCTATGTAGGTGGCGAGGGGACTCCAGATCTTCGGCTCGATGCCTGAAAAGAGCCTCTCCTGCTCATCGAGGGAACCGGCCCGCAGGAGAGCCCGAACCTCGTTTCTGAGGTATTTTCCCATGTCCAGGAGAAAACGGCTGATGATCCAGGCGATCTGGCCCGCACCGCCACGGTAGAAGAAAGACTTCCGGCCCGTGGAGGTGAAGTAGGACTCCTTGGCTTTCCAGAAGGCCGCAGTTTCGGGGGAAAGATGAGGCCCCAGTTTCCCCAGAAGTTCCCTGAACCCTGGATGGCGGCCACGGCCGAAGGCTGCGAAAAGATCTTCGTGTGAAGCACCCTTGAAAAAAGCCAGCTTCAGCTCGAGGAGCGCATTCTGCCGGAAATTGAGATCGACGGCGTGGATACGGGCGGTTCCATCGAGGAGGTAGTCGAGGGCGTTGCAGCCGGCGCTGGTTATCATGACCACTTCGCTCCGCGCGTCCAGTGCAAGAAGCTGCCGGTCGATCCGGGGATCCTCCCAGCACGTGTTGTAGATCAGGTTCCCCTGATGGATTCGTCCGAAAAAGTAATCGTCGATCCGGTCCCTGAGCTGTTGAAAGGAAGTCGCGGTCATCTGCGGTTTTCTCCGTGGGGGGGCTTCGAATGGGGAAGGATGTGAATCAATGGCATGTTAGCCGAAACCCCCCCGATTTTCAAACTTCCCCCCCAATCGCAAAAAGAACGTCTTGAAGGGCGGTTTCCCCGGACCGCGGGGCAGGGCGGATGTGATACCATTTTCCCATGTTTGGAAAACACGTTTCGTCCATCAGGGAAATGGGGTTCCGGCTGCTGATCAAGACCGCCGGATTGGAGCGAATTTTCCGGGAAACCGTCGAGGCCGATCCACCCGTGGCCCTAAGGCCTTTTCTTCGCGATAGGCTTACCGAGATTCTTGCGTCAGCGGACCAACGCAACCCGTTCTTCAGGGGCCGATTCTCCCACTTTCTCCGCCGGGCCCAGGCATTGTCGGAAGACGCTTTTTTCAAGGCCTACTCCGACCTTCCCGCATTTTCAAAGGAGGACTACATCCGCGCGGGGGATGACGTCCTGAAGCTGGATTCGGAGGGGAACCGGCCCGTGGGCCGTCCCTTCCGGGTGTCGACCGGACTGCTATCCAGCCTTCGTCTGCTCCGGCGCCCGGACTTTTTCCTTCCCATGGCGACCGGGGGATCCAGCCGGCTTCCACTGACGGTCAAGATGACGAGGCAGCATGCGGTATCGATGTTGTTCACCTTCTTCAAGTGCTGGCGGAAACTTGGCTGGAAACCGGGTTCCCGCATCCTGGTCTTCTACCCGAAGGGTACCTACAACATCGACGACCTCGCCCTCTGGAACAGATTCGACTGGCTTTCGGGGTTCAGGCTGATCCTTTTCTCCTCCTTGGACGAGCCGACGATCCGGAATCTGGTCTCCGAGTTGAATTCCTTCGATCCCGATCTTCTCCTGATCTTTCCCTCCGTCCTCAACTTCGTGTCGCACAGGATCAGGATGCTGGACCTTCCCCTCCGCGCACAACCCAGGGCGATCAACGTGAGCGGGGAAACCTTTTTCGACTGCCAGAGGCGGAACATCGCGCGAGTGTTCCCCGCGAGCCGCGTAGAGGATTCATACGGATCCGTCGAACTGGGGGAAATCGCCCATGAGTCGGGGAACGGGCTCGAGATCTTCTCCGACGTCGCATACGTGGAAACCCAGCCCAATGCAGCGGGAATGCCGGAGCTGGTAATCACACGGCTCGGCCTGACGGATTTCCCCTTCATCCGGTACAAAATGCGGGACATCGCCAGGGTCGAGTTCGAGACCATCTGTGGACGGGAGCGCTTCATGATGCGGGGAATCGAGGGCAAGGACGAGAACCACCTGACCTTCGGAAGCGGTGGGCGGCTTTTTCCCTCCTTCTTCAACCGGATGGTGAACGAGGTGAACGGGGGGCTCTCGCACCCCATTGCCGAGGTCAAGGCAGTCCAAAGTCGATCCGGGGGATTCGAGATCCGGATTCTCCTGGCGGAAGACCGGAACCGGAAGGAGATCTCCTCTGCCCTGGTAAACCTGGTCATGCAGGAAACCGGGGGCGCGGTGAAGCCCGCTGTCTCCTTTGTCGAGGATTTCGGCCACGACTACAGGCGGAAGTACCGGGTAATTGAAAGGGGAGGGGAGATCGAGTACGCCGGCGGCGTGGCGACAAAAATGTAGCGTCGGCCCGGGGAAAGGCAAGCTCCTTCAGGCATTGAGCAGGAACCCCCTCCAAGGGAGGGGGTTCTTCGGGTTTCCGAGATCGAATTCCGGATTTGGGTCTTTCCTGGAAGTGATCTATTTCAAATCCCCTTCACTTGGCGCAGGGGGCCTTGGGGCTGGCGGTTTCGGGAGGGGACTCGAAGTCGTTTTTGTGAATAATGTATCCCACCGGACGGAATTCCACTTCTCCTGGTCATCATAGACATCGCAAAGGCCCTGGACAATGTAACCAAGTTCTTCAGAATGTCCGATCAAGCTGAAGTAGTGGCTTTTCGGGGCTTTCACATGCCCGGAGGTAAAACTGATCTCGAGCAATTTTTGACTCATTTTATCTTTCAGGTCGGGAAAAGTGAAAACGACTTTTTGGCACAGGTTGGCCAGGGTACCCGAGATCTTCTTCTGATAGGTAAAGGGAGGAATCGTTTCGTTGATGGTTTTCCCCGCAACCTGGTAAATCGACACCTTTGCGGTGTATGCGGTCCAGTTTTGCACGTAATAGTTGTATCCAAAAACGCAGGAGCTACTTAGAAGGCTGAAAGCGACAAGGAAAAGGACGTTTCTGAAACCTCGCATGAAATCGAAACCTCACTTGGTATGATACTGGCCAACCGAGTTCAATGGGACCAGCGCATGGATGATACCCGAGAAGAGGGGGCAGTTCAACTTCAGGGGTAACTTGCGTGATCGAATGCCGTCAGCGGGTCATTTGAACCATGGCGCGAAGAATTCACGGAACTTCTGGACCAGGCTTCTTCCCGATCCGGCTTTTCCGCGGAAAGGTTCCAAAAATCTGGACAGTTGGGATGGGGGAATCTTGTCGACCTTGTCGATCGGTCTTTCCCCGGAATCGTTTGCCTTGAACATGTCGGCACCGTTTTCCAGAAGGGTACGTATGGTCGGCAACCGTTCCCGAAAAAAAGCCAGGTAGAGCGGAGTCCGGCCGGATGAGTCTTTGCCGTTGACATCCGCCCCTTTCGCCACGAGAAGCGGAATGACCCCTTCCTGACCCTCGAGGGCGGCCCAATGAATCGGCGCCAAGCCCTCGGGGCCGGTTTGCGAAACCAGTTTTGGGTCCCCCGCCAGCAATTCTCCGACTCTCTGAAAATTTCCAGCAGCCGAAGCTTCGAAGATAGTTCCACGGGATGCAAAAAAGCCTCTGATCGCGGGGATGACATCTTTTGGGGCTTTCCCGGTTCTTCCGGCCTGGATTGGGGAGCACAATACATCTCCCCTAAGGGCGCAGAGTGAGTAACCTCTTTCCAGGAGAACCAAAACCGTGGGTGCGCTTCCGGAAGATGCTGCGAGTTCCAGGAGGGTGCTTTCGGACGGTTTAGCCACGGGGTTCGGAACGATCCCGGAATCCAGAAGGAGTCGGAGCGTTTCGGTACATCCGTTCGCGGCAGCGATCTCGAGCGGGGATTGGCCGCTCCGATTCAAGATGGTGGCATCGGTATGGGATTCGAGGAGGATTTGCATGACCAGAACATTGTCGTAACGAGCGGAAATGTGGATGAGCTGATTGCCTTTGTACAAACGACCGGGTTTCCTGCATTCGGGGAAAAGTTGGCGGAACGTTTCAGGATGATTGTTGTAGGCGGCATCGAGAAGGGAAACCCAGATCCAGAAACTTCTTCCGTCCATTTCCTGCCCCGTTTTGTCTCCCGAAAACTCTTCATACAGCATCGGGGCGAACCCTTCGGAGCCGGGGCGCGTTCTTCTTGCTCCACAGGCGAACAAGAGACCGACTATCGCGTTGGTCATGAACCCCCAGCGCATGGAGTCATGATGGTCCAGGATTTCCGAAACAGCGCCCAGGGGTGAAATGCCGTTGAAGATCTCGTTAGGATCCGCGCCACGCTCGACAAGGTCCAAGATCGTCCTGAGCATCTCGCTGGTGATGGTTCCGACGCCGATGACCGATCTTTGGGTCAACTGCGTCACACAAGCATGTAGAGACCCGGCTGGTGGCGGATCGGGCTGCTTGGCCATTCCTGACGGACTCCTTGGTGATTCCGGTCCTCCCTGGCTGATCAGGAAAAAAACGATCGTCCCGATCCCCTGGAGAACCACTCCCGCAGAAGATTTTACAGGCATCTTAGCGAGAGCCCATGGTTTCGTCAACTTCCACTTCCGGAACTTTTCCCTCGGCAACTTTTCTTCCGGTGGAAATACCTTAAATAATCCGGCCGGGTTCGGGTATCTTACTTTCGGGAGGACCACGCCGAACATGGAAAATGGCCAGATCATGGAGTTGTTCCGCCGGAACCCGCGGGATGGGTTCCGGGCGTTGTACAGGGAACTCGGCCCCCGTCTGAAAGGCTACCTTATCCGGGCTTTTGCCACCAGCGATCAGGAAGCGGAAGACCTCATCCACGATGCATTCCTGCCCTGGGTCGAGGCTCCGGAAACCATGACCGGCGTATCCAACCCGACCGCCTACCTCTTCGCCTCGGTCCGGAACGGGGCGCTGAAGAACCGAAAGCGACCGGCTACGGTTTCCTGCGAAGAGGCCATGCTTTCGACGGAAGGTCCAGGGGCAGACCTGGAGGTGGCGGTGGATATCCAGGTCGCCTTGAGCCGACTGCCCGGGGATCAGCGGGAAGCAGTAGCCATGCGGATTTGGGGAAACTTGTCCCTCGCGGAATCCGCCGAACAGCAGGGTGTTCCCCTGCAGACCCTGGCATCCAGATACCGGTACGGGTTGGCCCGTCTGAAGGAGATACTGAAATGGAAGGAATGAATGGAAAAGAGCCGTTCGAAGAGTCCCTGTTAAAAAACCATCCCACCCCTCCGCTCACCGGCGGGCTGATCGACCGGCTCGAAAAACGGGCTCGGTGGAACAAAACACCCGCTGTCCCTCCTTCCCGAGGGCCATTCGGAACCATCGTTTTCCTTGCCGTGGCACTTGCCCTCCTGGCAGGCTTCGTTGCGTTCCTCTGGTCGTTCTCTTCGACGCCCCAGAAACCAGGCCAGGCCCCGACCGAAACCCCGTATCCGCGGTTGCCCGCGGTTTCCCCCCTCCCCACTCCGGTTTCCCCCGCTTTCCACATTGCCGCCGCCCCGTCTGAGGATTCCTTCAATTCAGGTATGGAAGCCTGCCGAACACTAGTTTCCCGGTCCGAACCGGAGTTCGCCTTCGACCTCGACCTGAGTGGAAGGTCAAGTGTCAGTGAAGAATCTCTCTGACCACGATCTCATCGATCCGAAATCCATCAAGGAGGATGTTCAATGAGGACGCCATTCATCACTTCCTGCACGATCCTGTTTTTGTTGTCCGTGGTTTCCCTTTCCGCAAGGCCGGGAAACGATCCCAACGCCGCGGTCCGGTATCTGCTTGCGATTGGCCAGCTTCCGGCCGTTTCTGAAACTGTCATCGACGATATCGGGTCCATCGAAAAGTTCGAGGATTTGGGAAAGCTCAGTCCAGAGGGCCGGGTATGCTTGGACGATGAGAAATTCCATACTGCCGTCAAGTTGTTGAAGCTTGGGGCTGCCTGTCCCGAATGCAATTTCACTCCCGACGACGGGCAATCGTTCCTGGATCCCGTTCCTCCCTACAAGCGGATGCGCCAGATGGTGAAACTGGCCCGTGCTTTCTCTTACGATCGCGAAAAGGCCGGAGATCTCACGGGGGCGGTTGACCTGCTGACTTCTTCCTTCATGGTTGGGCAGCATCTCGAGAAGGATGGGACCCTGATCAGCATGATGGTGGGAATCGCATGCAGGAAGATGGCCGCAAATGCCCTGCTGGAATTCACGGAAAGGCATCCGGAAACCAATTGGAAGGAAAGGATCACCGGCTTTTTCAAGAGAATCCCCCGCCCCTTCGCCAAGATCAAGCCTTGCGTCGAGTATGAAAGAGGAATGGTGGAGAACACCCTGAAGATGGCGAAGAAGGACCCCGAAATGTTCCGGATCCTCGAACTACCAGTTCCCGGGGAGAAAGAGGCCCCCAAAGAACCCGCGCAAGACTCTGGATTGAAGATATGTCAGAGCAACCAAAGGGTTTTGACCGGTGCCATCGAGATGATGGTGATGGATCATCCCTTTCCGCTTCCTGCGACCATTTCCGCCGATGTACCGGGGGCCCTTCTCTCGATGAAATACATTCTCAAACCGGTAGTCTGCCCGGGAGAAGGTGAATACAAGCTGACTTTCGATGAAAAGGGTCTTGTAAAAGTCGAGTGTTCCAAGCACGGCGGTCCCGACACCCCGTCCCTCGCGGCAAAGAAAGAGGCCGCCGAACAGGCTGAGAAATGCTTCCAATACTATTCGAAATTCTCCGCGACCCCGGAATACGATCGTCAGGTGGCCGAGTGCCTCGAGTTCTACGATGAGCTCCTGTCACTCGATACGAACGATCCCGGGATCAAGGCGACCGTCGAAGCAATCATGAAGAAGGTCGAGGCATCCGGGAACGCTTTCGCGAACCAGGCAATTCCGAATATCACGAAAATCGCGGAACAGGTTCGCACGTTGGAAGAACTGGTTGACAAGCTCCTGGGCCAGCCGAAAAAATGATTCGGAAGGGACTCGAGGTTTTCTTAGTCCAGGAAAACCAGAAACCTTGCAGATGAAACCCTTTCCACAGATTTCGCAGATTGGTTCAGATGGAAAACCGTATCCCATCTGCGCCCATCTGCGCAATCTGTGGCTGGGTCTTCCTGTTCATCGGAAAAGCGCCATCATGTCCTTTCTTGCCGAATCAAAGAAATCCAGGTTCCTGGTGGCATCGATCACCATTTCGGAATCCTGGAAGGAGAAAGAATGGATTTCCATCGATCAGTTAGCGTGCGAAGAAACCTTTTCGGGTGCGAACGTTCAAGTCGGTTCCCGGAACGGAGATTTCCAGCGAACGCCACTTGCCATCCCGGACCCGGTTCGTGGAGGAGTATCCCAGCGAATACTGGCTGCGCAGTTCCTTTGCGATCTGGGAATAGATCTGGGCAAGGTCCTTGGCTGACGGAGGGAAATATGCCCGTCCCCCGCTTTCCAGAGCAAGGCTTTCCAGGAACTCTTTCGAGATCTTCTTGCCGAGCCCCAAGGGGTAGATGATCGCCCCGGTCTCCTTGGCAACCTGGATGGCCTGTTCGGAAGTCTGTTTGCTGCCGGGCTTGGTCCCGGCGTTGTCCTCGTCTTTTCCGTCGGAAAGAAGGATGATGGCTGCCTTCCCCTGGCGTTCCTTCAGCTTCCTGCACCCGGCGATGACCGCGTCATACAGGGCGGTTCCGCGGGTGGCTTTGGTCCGTTTCACGGCATCCGAAAGGATGCCCACATCGGATGTGAAATCCTGCAGGATGTTGACGTCGTCGGAAAACTCCATGAGGACGAGGCTGTCCTGTGATTGGAGCTGCGAAAGGAACTGGGTGGCCGCTTTCTGCATGTCTCCCATGCTTTTCTTCATGCTGCCGCTTGTGTCGAGGATCAAGGCGATGCTGACCGGGACAGCCTCGCGTTTGAACCTGACGATCTTCTGGGCCTTTCCGTTCTCGAGAATCTGGAAATCTTCCATCTTGCGATCGAGTACATGGACGTTTTTGGCATCTGTCACGATCGCGGTCAGGTCCACCTCCAGGGGCGGGGGCTCGGTCGTCTTCACCCTGTCCTCGGCGGTCTTGCCTGCCGAATTGACGGCTTTTGCGACGATTTCATGGACCGTGGCTTCCTGGCCGAAGTCGAACTTCACGGAAAACGGCTCTTCCGTCCCCGTGAAAACCTCTTTTCCATCGACTTCGATGGTAACGCTTTTCAGGGGAGATTCCGGATTCGAAAAAGCTTCCGCCTCGATATCGAGTTCCCCCGTGACGATCTCCTCCCGGGGCCTGCGGATATGGACCTCGATGTTGCTTTGGGGCTGCCGCGTGGTGACTTCCGCGGAAGCCTGCTTTCCCTGCGCATTTTCCGCAACCACCTTGATCACGTGGGAAATCACCGCCTCTCCGAAATCGAACTCCGTTTCCCATGGCTCTTGCGATTGAACCGCTATCTCCTTCCCATCGACGAAAAATGTCACCCTGGTGACGATGTTCCCCTCCGGAACCAGGGGATGGGCCAGGACCCGATTGGTTCCGCTCAAAAGAGAATCGGGCGAGGGCTCCTGGATGGAAACGGAAATCTCGTTTGGCGGCTCAAACGTTCTGACGGTATCGCTCGCTTCCCGGCCGAGGGAATTGACCGCCCGGGCGATTATGGTATGGCTCTTTCCCGCGCCGAACTCGAAGCTCAAACTGCCCGGAGCCTCTTCCCCGCTGTAGATCTCTTCACCGTCCACCGTTACCGTAACGGTCTTCAAGGGGGATTCAGGGTGCCCCGCCGCTTCGACGATGATCTCTTCAGATCCCGAAACCATCTTCGCGAGAGGGCGATGGATCTTGACCCGCACATCGTTCACCAGATCCTTGGAGCGGACAGTGGCCGAGGCCTTCTTCCCCTGGTCATTCTCGGCTTCGACCCTGATCGAATGAGCCTTTGCCTCCTCCCCGAAATCGAAACCGCACTCCCAGGGCGCGGAAACCGCCTCCCCGACCTGCTTATCCTCGACGAAGAAGACAACCTTTTTCACTTTTCCCCCTTGCGGAACGGTGGGGTTGGCCACGATCGTGGTCATTCCCTTCACGATCGTTCCGTTGGCGGGACTCACGATACAAACCGTGATTTCATTGACCGGTCGGGGAGGCGCGCGTTTGGGCGCTTTGTCCGTCCGAAGATAGAAGGGAGTGCAACCCGCACCGATTTCCAGCATCAATGCCCCCAGTGCGGCGATGTAGGTTTTCCCGGATCTTTCCTCCGAATGATTCAGCCGCCAGCTTCCGTCCGCCTCCTGGTGGCGGACCAGGATTCCGCAGATATTCTGCCGCCAGACTCTCCAGATGTCGCCACCTGCGAGGTAGGCCGCCCGTGTTCCGTAATACCAGTAGTAGAAGGGATACGTTCCACCCGGTTCCCCTTCCCACGACGGGGCTTTACGGAACATCTCCTTGAAAGCGTCCTGGTATTCTGGGCCTTCGGGCGCACCCATCAATTTCATGGAGAGTGCTGCCATACCGCATCGCCCGACGGTGGTGTCATTGGTTCCGGCGAGGTAGGCGAATCTCTTGTCCTCCGGCCAGTAGCAGTTCTTGATGAATACCAGGGCTTTTTCGAATCGCTCGGGGGGAACGGGCAACCCCGCCTTCTTCGCGCTGATGAGGGCGATGATCTGCCAGGCTGTCACCGATAGATCCGAGGTCTGATCGGTCAGGAAGTATCGCCAACCCCCGTAATGGATATTGTCGGGCGCAAAGGGCCCCTCGAGCTCCTTGGGTCGGTCCTCCGTCAACTGCCCCCGGAGAAGGAAATCGAGGGCATTCCTGATGATGGGTTCCAGGTTCGCTTCAACGCCCAGGGCCTGGGCCTCGATCAATGCGGTGAGGGCAATTGCATGTTCGTAGTTGCCGTGGTCCGGGTCTTCGAAAATGCCTCCCGAATACAGGAGTTTTTGCCGGGGATCCTGGATTGAGGCGGGATCATGGTAATAGTTCTTCAGAAAGTCGATTCCCTTGAAAATGGTCTTCCAGTCGTCCCGCTTGATTCCTTCGGCTCCCAGGAGGGCCTGAAGGGCCAACCCGTTGAGTCCTGCAGACCAGAACCCGTCGCCCATGTCCCCGTTCTCTTTTTGCTTGGCGACAAGGTAATCCAGCGCTTTGTTCAAAGCCCGATGAACATCCTCGTCTTTAACCGGCGGAATGCCGGAAACCTTCAGATTCCAGCTCTTCGCCCCCGAGCCCTCTTCCCCTTTGGCCCGAAGGGCCAGGAAGTATTTTCCAGGTGCCAGGAAAAGACTTGTGAGATACTCCTCGGAAACGTCCGTGCCGAAAAAATCGGATGAGGTCATCTCCTCCCGGTTCTCGTTGTACAGCGTCAGGGCCGGATCGTTACCTTCTTCCACCTTCAGGGCGGCAAAGAGGGACTCCAGCCCTTCCTTCGGAACCGTGAACTCGGTCCATACGACACCCACGGGGTCGATCTTTCCCGAGAACTCTCCCGGAATGCTGATCTTCATGGGATTCTCCTCATCGGCATTCCCCGAGTCCGTTTGTCCAAAAACCGGCTGATTCGCGATCAGCAAAACCAACAGAGCAAGCAGGCAGGCGGATCTGGTTGGCATTCGCAGAATCCCTCGCTTTCGGTGATTTCTTTGGAGATCAGCTTAACACAACCTCCATGTCAGGTTTGACACGAAAAAATCGCCTGTTTACAATTGGCTCATGAAAAGACGAATTCGGACCCTGGTTTCCCTCATTGTCCTTTTTCTTGGGGTGGGCTTTCTTGCCCCCCTTCACGCAACTAAGGCCCCCGAAACATTGGACGGATTCCTGGAGGAGCTGGGGGATTCGCCCGAAAAGATTCTCGAATCGGTTCGTAAAATGGTTTCTTTCTCTCCCTATTCGGGTTACCTGAAAGGCCCTCTGGGCGTCTGCTGGGACAAGAAAGCCAACTCCGCAGACGCCGCGGATCTGATCATATCCGCCCTTCAAAGAAGGAACATCGAGGCGAGGCTCGCGTATGGACAATTGAACGATGAGCAGGTCACCACCCTTCTGAAAACCGCCTTTCCCGTTGCCTCGTTTCCCCCGCAGGTACAAGAAAAGCTTCCGGGTGATAAGGGATACGATCCCGTTAAGGATGAGTCTCTCAGAGCCGCGCTTTCCACTCATGTTTGGGCCCAGGCGAAGACTGGGGAAAAATGGATCGATCTGGATCCCTTCCTCAGGGGATCAGGTGCTCAGACCCCGGCTGTTGAAGTCGTGATGACGAAGCCTGCGCCCTCGAACGAGGAAAGGCGGTCGATGAAGATCGAAGTCTTTTCTAAGACGGACCTTCCGGATGAAGCGGCTCCTTTCGTTTTTGAAAAACCTCTTTCGGAGCTTGTTGGAAAGCGTCTGTCTTTCCTGAACCAGGGGGTTTCTTCCTCTTCGAGGTCCATTCGCGGGCAGATCCAAAGGTTGCGACCCATTGTGGTCCTCGATGATGAGATCCTCCAAGGGGAACCCTATGGCGGAGAACGATACGATGACAGGATTCCCCCGGCCGCCGACCGGCTGAAAGGGGTTTTCGACAATCTGGAGGGACCATCCGCCCCGAAGGATGGCGGCGGAAAGGAAGTCGCGGTCCAGGAAATCTACATGGATATCTCCCTTTTCGGTGCGGACCTTCCCGAAAGGAAACAGCGCCGGTATCTGTACATTTCCGGTCCGGATGGGATCGACCGGCTGGACGACCTCACTTCCTTCGGCATCGTTTTTGGAGAACCTCCGGAGGGGTTTTTGAAAGACCTTGCCAAAAGCGCGGCTTCAGCGGCCACCCCCCTTCCCGACCTGAGACTCCCGGATTCCGGGCCGTTTGCGCCCGGGCTGGAGGAAAAAGCGGAGTCGATCCTCAAATCATCGATCCTCATGACCAGTACCATTTCCTACTGGATCGGCGCATGTTCCCATCGCATGACGAGAGACCTGGACGGGGCTTTCGGAACCGTCAGCACCTGCGATGATGGGCGCATCATCGGGGTTTCCGTTCATGGAAAACCTTTCCGTCTTTCCACCGATCTGGTTTTCGATTCGGTCAATGCCATTCCGAATCAAGGGGCAAAGCGTTCCGCTTCCCATGCCATGGCGGGAATGAGGGGGCTGTTCGAATCCTGGATCGAGGGCGCTTGCATCAACGTCGTTTCCAAGGCAACAGGCAACTCCGATCAGGTGCTGATCGACGTCGGTTCCGTTTTCCAGAGCGCTTCGGAGCAGGGAATCAAGATCGTCGGGATAGTTCCCCCTTCGGAGGAAAGTCTGCCCGAGGGGCGTCCCGACGAGGTTTCCGCGGGAAAGGCCGAAGCGAAGAAGAATGGGCTGGACAAAGTCGTCCTGTCATCCCTCGGAAAGCGGATTTTCATGGAAAACCTCAAAGAGGGAATGTTCTTCCTTATCCCCGAAAAGCCCGTGGAGATCCAGGGCAGAAAGATCTCGGCCTGGTATGAAATCGACCGGAAGACGGGAAGTTGGGTCGGAGTCCTCGATGACGGAAGAAACGAATCCATCGTCGAGTACCGGGAGATGCAAAGAATCGTTGGCCTGGCCACAACCTGGACAGCCGGTTTCTGGTCGGGGTTCATCAACACCCTTTTTTCCTTCAACAATGCGGTCATGGAGGTTGTTGCAGGAGACCCCGAACAATCGTGGAAGCTGGTGAGAACCGCCGGGATGGTTTCGGCCAGATTCCTCGATATCAACAACAACCTCTTGCAGGCCTTTGGAGACGTCGAAGGTCTCCTGATTCTCGGGGGGACCGATCCGGGAACCACCATGCTTCTTGGACAGCATGGTCTGATGCTTGGGCAGGTTGCGGGAGTGAAGTTCCTGGAAACGGTCATGCCCAGATAGGGAATAGAGGAAACGATCCAGTAGTTCGAAGGCTTGTCCGCAAATAACGCAGATACGCAGATTTCGCAGATTACGCTGATTGGCGCAGATTCGATCGGGTCTTTTCCATCTGCGGCAATCCGCGGAATCTGCGGAAAGTTTTCCTCAACCGAGGGGCGGGAGTGTCCCTGATTCCGCCGCCTCTGGTGGTTGCTACTTGTGCATTTCGAAGGCGGTGGTTCCGGAAGGGAACGCGTAGTTGAGGTTGGCCCCGGTTCCTCCGGTCACCTCCACGTAGATGGAGGAGTATGCCGCCACGGTCACCGCCCCGGTTCCCTCGCCCGGCTGGATCCGGAATTTTGCGGGACCCCTCAGTTTCACGTCCGCCCAGCCGGGAAAGCTGTAGTTTCCGGTCATGCTGATATTGTACAAGCCGTATTTGGATGTCGAATCGGTATAATCGTTGACGTAGAGTGCGAGCCGGAACATCGCGAAGATCCGGTCGAAAGCCACCCCGGTAAAGGCCGCGATCGCCCCGGTTCCGGTCGTGGTGGTCGTCAGGAGGCTCTGGAGCGAACCTCCCTGGCCGCCGAATTTCTGCCCGAACCAGACTCCGAAAAGGAACGCCTGGCCGTAGGCGGCATGGGTGTCCTGCCAGCTCGTCAAGGAGGTCGCCGCGATCGAATCGAAGAAATCATTCGCCTGCAGCGCTTTCGACTGGTTCTTCCCGTTGTTGATGCTGTACCCGCAGATGTGTTCGGCATATCCCGACAGAGCTTCGTCGAGCCAAGTGTCCTCTTCGAGGCCGTTGACCTTCCTCTGGTGGAAGTTGATCATGTGCTGGAACTCGTGTGCCATCGTGCTGATGATGGTTTCCTGGGTGAAGCGGACGGGGTTGTAGCTGAGATAGAACATCTTCCTCTGGTTCGAGTTCGGTTGCGTCGAGGTGGGATAGAGATCCGCCGGGTTGAAGAAACCCGCGAGCTCCGAATAGGACTGGTTCCAGACGTTGGTCAGCAGCAGCGTGACATCGTTTCCCAGCGCAAGGCCATTGAACCCCGAAGGGGGCTCGGCACCGAAAACCGCGCGGTCGGTCGCGTAGATGCTCGCCCACGCCGATCCCAGTTGCTGAACGTAACTCTGCACCGCGGGGTCGGCCCAGTTGATGCTGTTGTCAACGTAGATGATCAGGCTCGAGGTCGCGGTCGCGGACCGGATCAACCTGCAAGTCGCGGTCACCTGGGGGACGTAACCGTCCGAAATGTAGACACGGAAAACTTGCGAGGTTCCCTCGGTGTCGGCCACGATCGATGCTCGCTTTGACGTTTCGGGCGCCTGCCGAATGCTGACCCCGGGAAGGGTCTTCCGGAACCGGCGGAGATTCCTGTGGAAGGCCAGGGAACTTCCGGGTTCGGGCTCGGGATCAGGTGACTCTGCCAGGGCGGGCTCCGCCGCACCCCCCTTGACGGAGGCAACGTAGGTCTGGGATGTCGAAAGGCTCACGCTTCGGCCCGAAGTGCTGCGGTTCATCAGTACCACCGCGGACTTCTTTTCCGACGTGAAGTTGGCCACGACCATAGAAGTGGAATTTGCCGGAAACCCTGCAGATCCGCTGAATTGTGCCGGCAGGGCGAGCTCCGCTCCGAACGGCTCGGGTTCGGTTACCGTTGGCCCGGTGACGCCGGTCGAGCCTCCCCCGCCTCCTCCTCCTCCGCAACCCAGAACTCCGAGAACCGTTATCAACGAACAAAGGAAAACTAGAAAAGAATAACCGAGCTTCTTCACGGGAAATCCTTTCGAAGAGAATTCAAACCGTCATTGGTCTGGGGAAAGAAACATCCACCCCAGGCGAAACGGGGCGGAAATCTGTCGGCCTTGCCTGGGGCCCTGACAAATTCCCTTTGTCGACCTTGGGGAGAGTATAGCATGGCAAAAAATCGAGTTCCGGGGCCATTTTCTAAAGAATCTTTAACGCCCGGGGGAGTTCTTGAGCAGGGAACGTGCGAAAGCCAGACCCTCGCTCCCGGGGCGGCCGACCATGCGGGCTATTTCGGCTTCCCGCTCCTTCCCCGAAAGAGGTTTGATCGAAACGCTCGTCGAGTCCCCGGAAACGTCCTTTCTGACGGTGAAATGCCTCTTTCCCTCCTTGGCGATCTGGTGAAGGTGCGTCACGAGGATGACCTGTTTTTCCGAAGCAAGGCTGGAAAGGCTCGAGGCGACCGCCTCGGCGGTCGTTCCTCCGATCCCGGCGTCGATCTCGTCGAAAACGAGCGTGGGAAGATCGTCGCTCCTGGCGAGAACCCGTTTTATCGCCAGTGCCGTCCGGGAGAGCTCTCCTCCGCTTGCGATCTTGCGGAGAGGACCTCCCGGGGCTCCGGGATTGAGGGCAACGATGAACTCCGCGCTTTCCGCTCCCGCCGGGCCGGGATTTCCCGCGGGCAGCCTGATCGTGAGGTTGGACCGTGGAAAACCAAGATCGGCCATTTCGGCGGAAATCAACCCCTCCAGTTTCTCCGCCAACTTCTTCCGCCCCCGGGTAATCTCCGAAACCACCCTGGTGAATTCGGTTTCGACTTCCTGTAGCTCCTTCTGCCGGCGGGCGATGGTGAAATCGGGGGCGGTAAGTTCTCCGACCTCCTTTTCGAGTGCAACCACCAGGGCCAGCAAACCTGGAAGGTCGGTCTTGTGGCGCCGGCAGGCTTTCGCAATCGATGAAAGCCGTGACTGGAGAAACTCGATCCGTTGCGGGTCGACCTCGATCTCCCGGGAACTCCGGTTCATCTCCGCCAGAAGGTCCTGGGCCTGGAGGTGGACCGATTCGACGGCCTCGAACCAACCCTTCAACCCGGGGTCGTGTTCCATGGCACCCTGGAGCGCTTCCCGCCCGCGGAAGAGGAGGGAAACCGCGCCAGGCGACTCGTCCTCTCCCCCCAGAGCGGCTCGACAGGCCCGGACCGCGGTCTCGATGGATTCGGAGTTCACGAGACGTTCTAGTTCGGTTCTGATCTCTTCTTCCTCGTTCGGCGAAGACAGGTTCAACTTTTTCAGCTCCTCGAGGATGTCCCGGATCTCCTCGAGTCGTCGGGAACCCGAGGCGAGACGCTCCTGGAGGTCTTCCAACGCGAGTTCCATCTCCCGCTTCCGGTTCCAGAGACTGCGGCAGGTTTCCAGATGCGCCTGGTGAGGCTTTCCTCCCATCCGGTCGAGAAGCCGCAACTGGGTTTCGGGCTGAAGAAGCGACTGGTGGTCGTTTTGCCCGTGGATCTCCACGAGGGACCTTCCGAGGTCCTTCAGGAAGGAAGTCGTCGTCAGGATCCCGTTCACGAAGATCTTTTCGCTACCCTCGCGCCGGAAAGAACGTGATAATATCAAGGTTTCCGGATCATCATCGTTGGTCAGCCCGGCCTTCTCGAGGAACTCCAGGACACTCTTCTGACCCTTCACGGAAAAAGAGGCCTGGACCCGGGCGGAAGAAGAGTCCGAGAGGACGAGCCCGGAGCGCCCCTTCTTTCCGAGAAGCAGTTTCAATCCCTCGAGAAGGATGCTTTTTCCCGCCCCGGTCTCCCCCGTAATGACGTTGAGTCCAGGGGAAAAAGTCAGGACTGCTTCCCTCATGAAAAGGAAGTTTTCGAAGGAAAGCTCATGAATCATGCCTTGGCCTTTCGGGATTTCTTCTTCTTTTTTTTCGGCTTCTCGGCGGAAAGAAGCTTCTTGCCCTTCTTCCGCTCACTTCCAAAAACCCCTTTCGAGGTTCCGGTCTCGAGGGGCGACCAGAACCACTTTCGGAATTGCGGTTCGGAAGAGGCTTTCACCGCGATCGGTCCGTAGGACTTTTCCGCCCGCCCGATGGGCCTGGAGGGGTTCCTGGCCAACACGATTCCCGAAGGCGCGGCCGCTTTCCGGGACGGGACATCCACCGACTTCTTCGCGATTGCCGGCGGTTGGCGGGGGGTGAAGGATTGGGGGATGGGGCCCCCGATGCGGGTGAGGGCGGTCTGGGGGTAGTAGAACGAAAGGATCTCCCTCGCCGTGAATCCCAGGTGGGCCATTCCGATTGCCCCGTCCTGGCACATACCGACCCGGTGCCCTCTCCCCGGATGGATCCTCCGGACGAACTTACGCGCGGGAACTGGATTCGTGGCCGAGGCGGTGCCGCCTTTCTTTGGAGGGCGGGGCCGCTCGACGCTGATTTGACAGAAGGGGACCTTCCCGGGCAACCCGTCGGGGTGCGTCGGAAGATACGGGACCGGGGCGCCTCCCCAGACCGACCGGGAGTCCGAGAGGCGTCCTCCGCAATTTGCATGATAGACGGTGTTGGCCGCCTTTCCCCCGTAGAGAAGGATCTGCCCGGCGGTGTTCATGACCCCCCTCGTCGAAGTCTGGGCTTCCCGACCCAAGCCTGCGTAAACCTGGCAATGAACCTGGTCGCAGAGGTTGAAGCCTCCGCCGGAATGCCTGGGGAAGTTGCGGATCGCATAGGTTCTCGCGGCGATGGCCTGGGCTTCCAATGCCGCCGGGGGTGCGTCGTCACCGATCTCCGCGGGTACCACGGATCGCAGATACTCCTCGAGCTCGACCAGGTTGACCGCGAAGAGACGGTTCTTCCAGGGGGCGATGGCAATCGAACCCCGGTAGCTTCGGGAAAATCCGCCCGGTTTGGGGACGGAAGCCCTCCCCCCAGGCACGCTCTTCGCGCCCTTGGAGGCAGCGGTCGGAGAATTGCTCTTGAGGGATCGGGGGGAACGCAGCGTGAGGTGGTTGGGAGGTCTCCCGACCGGGGAAAAGATCAGCGGGTGGGTCGCAGTCAATATGGTTTTGTGATCAACCAGGACTGTCTGGTTACCGGCCCCCGCCTGAATGGTTACCATTCCGGCGGAGCCCGAGAATACGGCTTGTTTCGAATGGGGATCGAAGATTTCCACGAAACCCCCGGAGGGGGTGATCTCGAAAATAGTCGGAAAACCGATGTTGTAAAGGCCTATGCGGAGCCAGTGGGTCAATCCGGACGGGTCGAAAGCCCCTGCGGAAACCGCGCAAAGCAGGAAAAGCGCGAGGGCGAAAAAACGGGCCGGCATTGGATTCAATGACATGGTGCGATTTTAGCCTATGCACGGATCCCGGTCAAGTCCGGGATGAACCTTGCCTTCGAACGGGTTGTATTGTCCGCGAAAATGAAGTATTTTCCGGAAAGCGTGAGCACTTCAACTTCGGAGGGACTGGGATGAGAAAGTCCATCGGGATGATTCTTCTGACGGGGGGCATGGTGATGGCGATGTTTGGAACGGGGTGGAGCAGGGGACCCGACCGGGCTCTGATGAACCGATACGATTCCGCGGGCGAGCAACGGTTTCAAGACCGGGCCATGGATTGGCGAAACGGGGCAGTCGTCTACCAGATCCTCCTCGATCGTTTCGCCCCGTCCGACCGTTTGAAGGCAAAAAGCCGTCTCTACCGCGATCCCCGGAAGCTCATGAGATGGAACGAAGTTCCCTCGAAAGGCAGTTACGTCGAGAAGGCCGGGGTCTGGTCCCACGAACTGCAATTCTGGGGAGGGGATTTCGATTCGCTCGGGAACAATCTGGAGTATATCGAGGGGCTCGGAATCGACGTGGTCTACCTGAACCCCATTTTCGAATCCCTGACCAACCACAAATACGATGCCTGGGATTACCACAAGATCGATCCGGTTTACGGCGATCGGAAGGACCTGAAGGTTCTCTCCGACCGGCTCCATTCCAAGGGAATGAAACTTGTACTCGATGGTGTTTTCAACCACATGGGCCGGAGGAGCCCCATTTTCCTCGATGCACAGAAGAACCCCAAGAGCAGATGGCGTGGGTTTTTCAAGTTCCCGAAGGCCGACGCGTCCGATTACGTGGGCTGGATGGACGTGGCCAACCTTCCCGAACTGAACATGGATAACCCCGAAGTGCGCGATTACATCTATGCGAAGCCCGATTCCGTCGTCCAGTCGTATCTTCGGAACGAAGGGATCGATGGTTGGCGGTTGGACGTCGCCTTCGACCTGGGGTTCCAGGTCCTTTCCGATCTCACCTCGAAAGCCCATTCCGCGAAACCCGGGTCGGTCGTCATCGGCGAAATCTGGAACTATCCCGAAGAATGGCATCCTTCCGTCGATGGGGTCATGAACATGCATGGCCGGTCGATCCTTTTCAGGATGCTGCAAGGGAAAGTATCCGCCCGGACAGCCGCCGAAATGTGGGATACGATGATAGCGGATGCCGGAATGGACCACATTCTGAAGACCTGGCTCGTGCTCGACAACCACGATACCCCCCGCCTTGCCACCACCTTTCCCGAACAGTGGAAACAGCGCATGCTCCGGATTCTCCAGTTCACCCTTCCAGGTTCTCCTTGCCTTTACTACGGTAGCGAGGTCGGGATGGAAGGCGGGGAGGATCCCGAGCAGCGGGCTCCCATGCGCTGGGACCTCGTCAAGGAATCCAACCCGATGCTCGATCTTCACCGGCGCCTGATTGGCTTCCGGAAAGAGCACCCGGCGCTCCGATACGGCGATTTCCGGCGCCTTCCGTGCGACAAGCTTTTCGCCTTCCTGCGCCGGACGAACTCCGCCCGGGACACCGTGGTTGTGCTGGCAAACCCGACCGACCACGAAGTCCAGGATTTCGTCCAGCTTCGCGACAGCAAACTCCAGGATGTCACGATGCTGAGGGACAGCCTGACCGAGTTCTACCCCCTCGGGAAGCGGCCCGCCGGATTGAAGCCGGTTTTCAGCGCGACGGTTTTCGCGGGTGCCGCGGAGATCACGCTCCCTCCGCACGAGATCGTGGTGCTCACGCCCGATACGAGAGACTACCCCCACGGTTACAACCGGTACGATTCGATTTACTGAGGATTGGAGAGAGAACATGGCCGAATCGTGTCCCATGACCCCGAAAAAGGAGTTCGAGCGCCAACTGGCGATGTTGCGGACGGTGAAAACCATCGCCGTCGTCGGAATGTCCCCCAACCCCGACCGGCCGAGTCATGAGGTGGGTCTGTTCCTGCGCGACCACGGATACACGGTGATTCCGATCCACCCCTCGGCGAAGGAGATCGCGGGCCTTCCTGTCCACCCGACCCTTTCTGCGGCCTGCAAGGCCCCGGGAGGAATCGATCTCGCGGACCTCTTCATCTCCGGTGACAAAGTCCCGCCCGTGATCGAAGAAGCCTCGAGGTTGGGAATCAAGCGGGTCTGGTTCCAGCCCGGGGCGGAGCACCCCGAAGCCGAAAAACGCGCCAGGGAACTGGGCCTCGAGACCGTCAGTTCCGCCTGCACCATGGCTGTTCTCCGGCGTGCGGGCTGAGGAGTCGCGCACCAAAAGAGGGTTCCTGGCCGATCGCCCACCCTGGCGACCTTCGCGCCCCTGGGTTTTTTCGTGGAGAACTCCCGGTCCGGTCAGCGGGCGTTCTTCTCGTAGGGCTCCCCCAGCGCGGCGGGTGGTGCCGACCTGTGCCTCGGGCCGAGCAGTGAGGTAAGCATGAGGGCAACCAGCGTGGCCAAATAGGGCATCATCTTGAGGACCTGTGGCGGAATCGTATCAGATTGGACGAAGAACTGTCCGATCTCGACCCCGCCGAAGAGGAAAGCGCCGAGGAAAGCCCAGGCCGGGTTCCAGGTGGCGAAAATCGTGAGCGCGACGACAATCCAGCCCCTTCCCGCGACCATTCCCTCGATCCAGGCATTGCTGTAGGCGAGGGAAAGATAGGCTCCCGCAGCTCCCGCCATTCCTCCGCCGAAAACCACACAAAGGTATCGGACCTGAGACACGTTCACGCCCATCGTTTCCGCGGCCAGAGGATTCTCACCCACCGACCGGATGACGATTCCCCACCTGGTCCGAAAAAGAAGGTACCAGAGCAGGATTCCCGCCGGGATCGAAAGGTAGAAAACCGGGTCGCGGTCGAAAACCGCGCTCCCGATTCCTGGAATGTCTTTCAGGAGCGGAATCGCGACTGCCTGGAACTTCGTGGTGAGAGGTTGTCCGATATAACCTTTCCCCATCAGGCCGCTGATTCCCAATCCAAGGGTGGTGAGCGCAAGGCCGGAAACTACCTGGTTCGACCTGAGGGTGACGGTGAAAAATGCGTGGACAATCGCAAGAACTGCGCCGCACACGATTCCCGCCAGGAGCCCCAGCCACGGATTCTGATACTCGAACGCGACCGCGAACCCCGAAACCGCCCCAACGGCCATCATTCCCTCGACTCCGAGGTTCATGATCCCCGACCGTTCCGACGTTATCTCTCCCAGGGTCCCGAGGAGGAGCGGAGTGCCCGCGACGAGGGTCCGGCCAAGGATGGAAGGAAGCAGCGACCAATCCATGCCTTCTCCCCCTTCCCTCAGCCCACGATCCGGATCTTCATCCGGTTGTTCAGGAAAAAATCCCCCGCGATAACGGCGAGGAGGATCATCCCGTTGAAAATGCTGACCGCGGCGTAGGGAAGTCCCAGCGAAGTCTGGATCTTGTCCCCCCCGACGAGGATTCCCCCGAAAAACAAGGAAGAGAAGATGACCAGGGCTGGGTTCAACCTTGCAAGGAAAGCGGTGATTATCGCGGCGAATCCGTAGCCCGCCGAGATCGTTCCGGGAACCGTCAGGTGGCGGTGGATTCCCGCGAGTTCGCCCACACCCGCCATTCCCGCCAGGCCCCCGCTTATCGCCATCACCAAAAAAACCGTCCAGCCGCTGCTCATTCCAGCATATGCCGCCGCCTGGGGGTTCTCGCCGCTGACCCGGACCTCGAATCCGAACTTCCCGCGCGAAAGGACCTTGTACAGGAAAAGGGCGGCGAAAATGGCAAGGACGAGCGTCGGGTAATGGATTCTCGACCGCGCCAGTGTCGGCAGGATTGTTCCCTCCGGAAGGTCGTCGGTGAAGGGGAATCCACCCTGGCTGGGTCCTTTCCATGGACCGTAAATCAGGTAGGATACCACTTCCGCCGCGATGTAGTTCAGCATCAGGGAGGAGATCGCCTCGTTCACCCCGAACCAAGCCTTCAGTAAGGCCGAGATCCCGGCCCAAAATGCCCCCCCAAGGAACCCCAGGGTGAACATGAGAACGATCACCACCACTCTCGGGTATCCCTCGGCATGCCAGAGGCCGAACCATGTTGCCGCGATCGCACCGCATAGGATCTGACCCTCCGCCCCGATGTTCCAGACCTTTCCCTTGAACGCGAGCGCAAGGCCCGCACCCGTTAGGATCAAAGGGATCGCCTTCGTGACGGTTTCCTTGAATCCGTACCAGGTGCCGAATGAGCCCATGAAAACCTTCTCGAGGGCGGTTACGGGCGAAACTCCTTTCAGGAGGAAGAGGCCGCCAGAGGCGAGTAGTCCGACGAGGATCGAGACGAGCAGGACCAGAACCGATCTGATGGTCGAAGGGGGTGGCCGCTTTTCGAAGGATACCGACAGCCTCATCGTCTTACCCTCCCGTGCCTGACCCGGCCATCAAAAGGCCGATCCGCTGCCGGTCAGCGGCTTCACGAGAGAAGACCCCGCGGAACTCGCCCTTGAACATCACCGCGATCCTGTCCGCGACGTCAAAAAGCTCATCGAGGTCTTCGGAAACCAGCAGAACGCCGGCTCCCCCGTCCCGGGCCTCGATGATCCGTTTCCGGATCAGTTCCGCCGCTCCGATGTCCACACCGTAGGTGGGGTGGGCCGCGATGATGACCTTCGGATTCCCGGAAAGCTCCCGGCCCACGAGGAATTTCTGGATGTTCCCTCCCGAAAGAAGGCGGATCGGCGAGTCCGGGGAGGGGCATGCCACCTGATACTCGGCAATGATCTCCTCCGCCCGCCGGCGAAGGGCGGGTGGATCGAGAAAAAACCGCCCGGAAAAAGGGGGGCGGAAATAGTCCCGCAATGCCCCGTTCTCGGTTAGCGGAAGGGAACCCACCACTCCGAACTTCAGCCGCTCCTCGGGGATATGGGCCACGCCCGCGCGAAAGATGGACCGGGGGGAACTTCCCGCGACGTCCCTGCCAAGGACCTTCACCCTTCCCGAATGCCTCTTCCTCAAACCGGTCAGCGCTTCCACCAGCTCCTTCTGTCCGTTGCCGGAAACACCCGCCACTCCAAGTATCTCATGGGCATGGACGGTGAATGAGAGGCCGTTCACCGCGGTCTTTCCCATGGCGTGGGGAACCACCAGTCCGGTGACCTCCAGGACTGGCGTGACTGCCTGCGCGGAACGCCTGACGTGGTGAAAGCCGATTTCCCGGCCCACCATCATTCGCGCGAGGTCGAACTTCGTGGTTTCGGCCGTCTCGACCGAACCAGCGACTTTCCCATGCCTGAGGACTACGATGCGGCGCGAAGTTGCGAGGATCTCGTCGAGCTTGTGCGTGATGAAGATCGCCGATTTCCCGTCCGAGATCAGCCTCCGGAGGACGGTGAAGAGCTCCTCGGCTTCGCTCGGCGTGAGGACCGATGTGGGTTCGTCGAGCACCAGGAGATCCGCTCCCGAAAGGAGCGCTTTCAGGATCTCGACGCGTTGCTGCTGACCCGCGGACAGCTCCCAGACATGGGCATCGAGATCGATGGCCATGCCGTACTTCGACGAGAACTCCTCGACCCGCCTCCGGATCGGCGCGGTAGGGGCCAGGAAAGGGGTATCCGGGAAAGCCAGGGCGAGGTTCTCGATCACGGTGTGGGTTGGAACGAGCATGAAATGCTGGTGGACCATCCCGATTCCGTGGGCTATCGAATCGCGGGGGGACCGGAAATGGACCGGCCGGTCGTTGATGAGTATCTGGCCCTGATCGGGCTGGTACAACCCGTAAAGGATGTTCATCAGCGTGCTCTTGCCGGCCCCGTTCTCGCCGAGGAGCCCGAGGATCATTCCGCCCTCGATCGTGAGATCGATCCCGTCATTGGCGATCACGCCGGGAAACTCCTTTCGGATTCCCCGCATTTCGAGCTTTCGGACCGACTCGGTCATCCCCAATCCCTTTCCTCCGCCGCTTTTTTCCCTACTTTTTGTCTCCGGGAATCGCCCCATCGATGTTGTCGAGGAACCAGTCCATGGACCAGAGCGCGTCGTGTCCGGCGCGTTCTCCCGCCTTGATCCGTTCCGCCCCCTTCTGGTCCTTGAGCGGGCCGGTGAACGGGTCGAAAAGAACCGTGGCCTCGGACATCTGCTGGATCCTCTTCATGACCAGGTCGTGGACGTTCGTTTTCCCGATGACGGGATCGGTGATCTCGACCTTCTTGAGGGGCTCGACGAACTTCGGATTGATCTGGTTGCCATCACCGGTTCCCAGGACCGCGGCCCCCTCCTTGAGCAGCCACCAGCTGTCGGTTCCGCTCCAGGTTCCGGTGTATACCCTCCTGAGGATGTCCTCGTACATGACCCCCCAGTCGACGAGCTGTCCCGACACTACCGAGTCTTCGCCGAACTTGTGCATCGGACTGTAGTGGGCGAAGGTGTAGACGGGCTTTCCCTTCTTCGTGTGTTCCTGTCCGACCTGGATGACCGAGGGGGAATCCTCGGTGAACGCGATCGCATCGCAACCTTCCGCCACCAATGCTTCCGCGGCGTCCTTGGCTTTCGAGGGGTCATACCAGGAGAAAAGCCATTTCACGCTGATCCGGGCTTTCGGATTGACCTCCCTGATCCCGATGGCGAAAGCGTTGATGTGCCGGATGACCTCGGGGATCGGATGGGCCGCGACGTATCCGATTTTACCCGATTTGGTGAGGGCCCCCGCCATGAGGCCGTTGAGATAGTATAGCTGGTACAGTTCCGCGAAATAGGTACCCAGGTTCTTGTCCCGCTTGCTTCCCGAACAGTGCATGAAAAGCTTGTCGGGATACTTTTTCGCGGCCGCCGCGGTGTCGTTCTGGTACCCGAAGCTGGTCGTGAAGACCAGGTCGCAATTTTCCTCCTCGACCAACCGGTCGATCACCCTGGCCGAATCTCCCTCGGCGACCGACTCCACGAAGATTGTTTCCAGCCATGGGAACTTCTTGATGATCTGCTGACGGGCGACCTCGTGCGCGTTGGTCCAGCCGAAATCGCCGATGGGGCCGACATAGACGAATCCCACCTTGAGCTTCTTCGCGCCCTCTTCCGCGAATCCGAAACCGGAAAACAGTACAGCGGAAACCAGGATTGCGAGAAATGTCAACCTCCGACGATAATGAACGAAACTCGGTCTCATTGCATCCTCCAT
>CAYRYU010000055.1:27019-47487 GCA_964428355.1 uncultured bacterium | reverse complement strand
TTCCAGGGGAAGTTCCGGACGGTGGAACTCCTGATCAGGTTTCAGAGCGATCCGAACGGCACGGACTCCCAGGGCTGGACCCCCCTGCACTATGCGGTCTCCACCAGGCGGTCGAGGATCGCATCGAGCCTGATCGAGCACGGTGCCGACTGCAACTCCGCCGATTCCCAGGGAAACACCCCTCTTCATTTCGCCATGGCGAACCAGCACGCCGGAATGGTCAAAGCCCTTTTGAAACGCGGGGCCGACCCGGAATTCAAGAACAACCGCGGCCAGAAGCCCCTGGATTGGGCTCCCGAAGGTCACTTCCGTCGATTTTGCCGGGACATCATCCGTTCAAAGGCTGATTTTCCCTCCCGACCGGAGAAATCGACCGTCCCCCGGTCCGGGTTCCGAAAAACCTCCTCGATTGAGCGCGGCGGGCCAGACACTCTCAACAGCGCGGGGGTTGATGGGATCCAAGGGGTCAGAAGGCTCATCGGACTCATGCGCCGGAACGATTTCCCCGGGTTCCAGGCCTTCTTGAAAGAACATCCCGCCCTTGTAGACTCGCGTGACGAGCAGGGTTCGACCCTTCTGCACGCGGCGGCATTCCTCGGCCGGGAACCTTTCGTTGAACTGCTTCTTGGTTTCCGCGCCAACCTCGAAGCGCGTGACAGCTCCGGATGGACCCCTCTTCATTACGCAATCGCCGGGAAGAATCAAAAGATCGTTTCACTGTTCGTCGCTTCGGGAGCCAACCCCTTCAAGAGGGACGAGAAGGGGGTTTCCCCCTTGAGGCTGGCCTCGTGCCACTCTTCTCCTGGTATCGCACTTTCCCTCCTGCAGACGATCTTTGAAAAGCGGGAGACCGACCGGGTTGCAGTCCATCAGCGTAGGGCCAGGGCCGAACGCACGGCCATTGCCCTCGGAAAAGTCGCAACTCCGCCCCCCAATGGGCTGGGGCAGGTTCCCGAAACACTCGCCTGCGGAACCCGCAGGGGAGGGGTCATCCAGGCCAGCTACTCCTCCAATACCAATACGGAGTTCGTCCCACCCGTTAAGAATTTTTCCGGTGGAGACTTCAGGACCGCCCAAGTCCGAAAGGCTGCAATCGGCGCCAATGCCGATTCCCCTACCCCGAGGCCCAGGAGAAGTCGGAGCCGTTTGAAGATCGCGATCCCGGTCATTCTCATGGCAGCCCTGGTTTCCACCCGGGAGGGATAAAAGCAAGATGGCCCCGCGGACCAAAGTCCGCGCTTTCCAAGCCTTTCTCGGGAATCTGGGTTCACTCTGCCGAGTTCAACAGGATTGGGGCCTCGGTGTCCCCTGAAGCCGTGAAAAAATCGCCAAAGAATGCTCTTGCCACGGATTTTCACGGATGAACACGGATTGGATTTTGGGAAAATCAGTGTTGATCCGTGTTTATCCGTGGCGAAAATTCTTCGTTATCGTTCCCTTACTCCGTCGGTTGATTCTTTCGCACGTTCTCTGTGACTCGGTGGCAAAACTGGCCGCAGTCCTTCGGATCAGAATTCGAAGTTGATGGAGAGGCTGTATCTACGGTCTTCCAGATCCCCCGGCCGGGTTCCCGTTTCCTCCGAGTAGGTGGCGATCTGCACTCTTGCCTCGCGGAACTTCCCAGAAGCACCCGCGGTCAGGTATCCCCCGCGGATCCCGCCCTGGATCTTGAGCCAGGATCGCAAGCGGGCCTCGGCTCCCAGGCGCAGTCGGGACCAGAAGGTGCCCTCCCCATTGATATCCCAGAGATCGGCGGTGAGCAGGAGTTTGTCGTTCCGCTCCTGCGGCCCGAAAAGGGGCCGCAACGCGGTTCCGATACCCACCTGGCGATGGAGGTGCCCGATCAGGGGATCGAACTCGGATTCGAAGAGGTTGCCCACGAACAGGCCCACGGTCTGGTTGTAGGGGTTCCTCAACCGCCAGAGGATTCCCCCGTCACAATCAACCGCGGGACCCTTGAACTGTGCTCGCCTGAGATCATTTTCGGAGACCTGTCCGAAATCCCGCGCATCGTATTCCCTGTCGATGGACCGTCGGGAGATGAACTTCAGGGTTGCGCCCCACCACCCGTTGGCCTTCGCGTTGAAGACGGTCCGGCTCCCCATGATGGGACGGGCGATAGAACCCGTCAGAACGGAATCGATGTCACCCATCGTTCTCAGTTTCGGGCTCGTCGGACGGATCACCCTGATTTCGGACGTCTCCTGGTAGAGAAAACCGGCTCCAAAGCCCTTCCCGCCGAGGTAGTAAGCGAGGTTTGAAAGCGAGGTCCGTGCCCGCTGGCCCATCACACTGGTAAGGATCGCGTCGTTCGAGGCACGCGATTGGGGTGTATCCGCGTCCGAAAGACCGTCGGTCTTGTTCTTGACCCTCCGGAAATCCTGGTTGATCTCACCTTTGGCGTTCAGGACGGCGAATCCCTTGTCCTCGATCTGGCCAAGGCCCGCAGGGTTCGTGAACAGGGCCTGCTCGTCATCCGCGACGGCGACCGAAGTTCCCCCCATTGCCAGGGTCCGGACAGTCTCATAGCTGAACGGGTGGGCATAAGGGCTTTCCCCCGACGCGGGGCAAACCGCACCGAACCATATCAGAAGCAGAATGGCGAAGATTCCCCATCTTGTTCTCGTGTTCATCCTCAATCCTCGCCGTCCAGGTTCCGGATCCCCTCGATGAACGTGGATTCGTTCAGGTTGAAATGGGGATTCACAGCTTCGAGTCGATCGACGAAATCACCCAGGGCAGTGATGGTCCGCCTCGCGGAAGGAGTGTAGGTTCCGGTTACCCGCCTCTGGCCGTAAGGGCTGAGAAATGTCCACTCGTCCCCCCTGCCGTCGAACCCGTAGGCAAGGTCGAGAAAAGCTTGTTCCAGAGTCGATCCATCGGAGGATGGACCGGTCACGAGCTTGGGGAAAAGGTTGGGCCAGGCGGGTGTGTTTGCGTCGTTGGTGTCGAAATCGATCTGGTCGTAGATGTCCAGCTTCTTGTTCTTGTTGGTATCGTATTTCTCGAGTATCAGCCTTGTGGCAACGGCAACCTTCATCAGTGCCCTTGAAATCCGGTCGCTGTGATCCGGTTGTCCGATCCTCATCATGAAGGAGAGCCCCGCTTCGAGTCCCGGGCGGTCGGAAATCAGATAGGCCGTGCGAAAGAAGATCGTTCCCTTGTCGTAGGGACCAGTGCCGTTTTGGAGGACATCCAGAATTTTCAGGACGGTGAAACCCGCCATCCCCGCGAGGGCTTCTCCCCTTCCCCGCAGCACCGCATCGGTCTGGGTGCCCTGGTCGTAGAGGCGTGAAAAGAGCTCGTTCGCAACTCCGAAATCACCCGATTCGAGGGCGATGTTCCCTTCGTTGAGAAGGTCCTTCTGGCTTCGATCGGAGGTTGAGGTATCGAGAGCGTCGAAAACGTTGCATCCCGACAGGAAGAGGCCCGAAATGACAAATCCCCCTATCGCTGCAAGGCCAAGAAACCAGGGCTTTCCCGCTCTCCCCGGGTGAATCGACGGGAAAAGCCTGAAAAGCCGGTCGAGAAATCGGCGGATGGTTGCTTTCATGGCGACACTCCATCCCCCACATCGGCAAAACCGCGGAAATCGAAGAGATTTTCTTTGGGAAGGAGAAACATTTCTCCGGGAGGCTGAAACTTTTCCGGGACCGGATGGTAAAATAAAAAAAAGATCAATGGGGGAGAACAAGATGATTAGAACGAAATCCATCCTTGGAACCCTGTTTCTTCTCGCAACGTCGGTTTCGATCCTCTTCGCGGGTTCAACACCCTTCGTCGAGGATCCGGTCAATGTCGGAAAGTCCGTTTCGGTTTCAGGTTCGGGCTCAGGCGGCGTGGGATCCAAAGCCAGCGGAACCGCGATCGTCAACATCCGGGTTGCCGGTTACAATATCGCCCATGCCCGGGGGAACGAGAGCGGATGGCAGAACGAGCGAGGCAAACTGAAGAACCTCCGCGGAATCGCCGACATGCTCAAGAAAGAGAAAGTCGACATCATCGGATTCACCGAGATTTCCTGCCATGACATCAGGGTCGGCCTCATCGACCAGCCGAAATACATCGCGAAACGGCTTGGGTTCAATTACAAGTATCACGAAAACGTTTCCCACGGATGGTTCGGGATTCTCGCCACTGGAGGAAATGCCGTGGTTTCGAGATTCCCGATCCTCTCCTCGGTGAAACACAACCTGTTTTCGACAGACCCCAAGAACGAGCCCCGTGGATGCGTCGAGGCCGTTCTCGACCTGGGGAAGGGAAAGCGACTCCGCGTTTTCGTCGCCCACCTGAGCCTGAAAAAGGAGGAGTCATCGAAGCAGGTGGAGGAGATCTGGGCCATGGTCGAAAAGAGCGCGGAACCTGTCATCCTGGTAGGCGATTTCAACCTCCGCCCCCACTCAGAGCCGGTCAAGCTTTTGAGCGGAAAGATGAAGGATTGCACCTCCAATCTGACTTCCACCTACATGAACAAGCCCGGGGTCAAGATCGACTACCATTTCATCCACGGCGATATCACCGGCGGGAACGCCCGGGTGGTAGGTTTCGACGAGGGTTACTCCGACCACGGCTGCGTGATCAACGATTACCGCCTGACGAAATAGCCACCCCTTCACAGATTTCTACAGCCACAACGGTGGTGTCGTCGGGGAACCTCCCTTCGAGGCGGCAGACCGGATGCTGGCGGATGACCTCACGGCAGAAATCCTGGATAGGAAGAGTCCTGAGCCTGACCAGAAGTCGCAGAAACTCCCCATAAGGGTCCTGGCTGAAGGCGGCGAGCGGTTCGACCAGACCATCCGAATAGAAGACCAGGCGTTCCCCAGGCATGAGTTCGAAGGACGCGGGAACGACGGAGAGGCTCGGGGAAAAGCCCACGAGCTTCCCCGCGGCCTCGATCTCCTTTGCCGACCCGTCCGGGCAGACGATGAACGGAAAAGGGTTCCCACAGTTGTACAAGGTCATTTTCCCCGTTCGGATGTCCATGTCAAGGACACCGAGCGTCATCATCAGCTCACGCCTCGTCACCCGGTTTACCACCCCTGAAAGGGAATTCACGAGAGCGGGTCCGGAAACACCGGCGTGCCCGAGGTGGTTCACGATGCCCTTGACCATCGCCATGACCAGCGCCGCGCCCACCCCATGCCCGGTGACATCTCCATGCAGAACCAGAAGCCTGTCCTCGGGAAGGACAAGGTAGTCGAAGTAGTCCCCTCCGAGGTCCGAGGTCGTCACCGAGTGTCCGAACACCCTGAAAGGACCGGCCTCGAGAGCGATCTTCGGAAGAAGCTCCTGCTGCACCAGTTTCGCGTCGACCATCTCCGCGAGCCCGGAGAGCATCACGTTGAACCGGGTTCCAAGGATTCCCAACTCGTCGTCCGAAGATGCCGGAACACGTCTGTCGAAGCGCTTGTCCCGGACCGCCTCCACAGCCTCCGCCATGGCGCGAACCGGTTGGAGGAACTGGCGTGAGAGCATGATCCCAAGAAACGCCGCGAAAGCCGCGAAGGCTGCGACCAGGCCCCCGAGCCGTTTCTCCAACAGTGCGACATCTTTCCGGACCGAGGTAAGGGGGGTGATTGCGAAAAGCCCGTAACCGGGAAAGCGGGTGCCTGGAATTCCATAGACAAGGCATGACTGGTTTTTGTACTGGATCCTTCCCCCCATCTTCTGCTGGCGGGACCTGAGTCTCTCGAAGAACCCCCAGAACCCCGCCCCGAGAGGCCGCCCCGGGAGGTGCGGGAAATCCCGGTGGATTGTGGAAAAAGGCTTCCCTTTGAACTTCACCGGGACCCGGGAGGGGGGAATCCGCGTCAGACCTTCCCAGCCCTTCCATCTGACCAAAACGATCTCGGTTCCGCTTTCAAAGGGCTTCATCGGAAGGTTCCTGGAAAAGTACAGGTTCTCGAGATCGCCCGTAGACCAGTGGGCCGCGAGGATGGTCTCCTTCTCCCGGGCTTCGACGGGAAGCGTCCGGATGCAGGTAAAACTCTCGGTGGATCCGAAGGACATCGGGACGATCCGCCCTTCGTTGGAAAGATAGTGGTTCATGAGCTGCTCGAAATCCATGCCAAGAGTCTGTTCCGCCCCGATCCCGAGTTGCATGATGAAAACCTGGTCGCGCTGCCGAAGTTCACCCCGAACCTGCCTCAGGATCACCTGCAGGAACTGGGTGAATATCCTTAGTTTGCCGCTTTCCTCCGTTTCATTCCCCCGTTTGAGCACGATCGTGGGGTGCCGTGTTCCGACCATGTAGACCGAGTTGCACGAGTGGGCTTCAAGGAAGTCCCTCAGCGGCTTGCAAAGCCGTTCCAGCCAGCGGGGGATCTTCCCCGATTCAGCCCGAAGAACCCGGTCCAGCCATCGCTCACACAACCGAAAAGCCTGGGGGAACCGCTCCTCGAAGTTCTCGAGCGACGTGCGCGCCCCCTCCTCGACCTCCATCATGCGCGCACCTTCCTGGACACGGATATAGGTTTCGCCGAGAAATGCCAGGATCAAGCCCGGAAGGCCTCCCACAACAAGGAACAGACCAAGCAGCTTCCACCTCAGTGATACAGCGGGACCTCTGGCCATGCCCATGAGAATGGCCGCAGTCGTCCAGCCCAGGAGGAACAGGATGGCACCGGCGAGCCTGAACGGAACCAACCTGTTGGAACGCATGGTTGCGGCGGCGTGCGGGAACGAGCAAAGCAGCAGGTACCTGGAGTCGATCCTGTCGACCGACCAGATCCGGCCGAATTGGATGAGGCGCGTCACCGGTTCCCGGTTGACCCGGGCGATCACCTGCGCCGCTTTTCCGAAATACTCTTCGTCCGAGCATGAAAGGGGCGAAAGAGTGTCCAGATCTACGATGTTCACCCTGAGTTGGGCCCGGGGATTTCGACGGCCAAGGGAATGCCTGATCCCTATCAGGGGATCGAATCCACCCTTGTGGACATGCACCAGCAGCGAGAACTCAGGGTCGTCGTGAAAAAAGGCCCAGGATTTCCATGACCTCTTCGAGACGTCCAGCCAATTCCTGGAAACAAGGCCATCGCACCTTTGAAAACGTTGTCTCTGGCCCAGGTAGCGGGCAAGCTCGGGGAAACCGGCGAATCCGGGATTCTTTCCCTTCAGGCGCGCGTAATGTAGCAGGTCCCTGACACGCATGGGAAGCTCTGGAGAAGCGTCATCCCCCCAACGGAACCGGATCCCGCCGTCGGGTCCGAAGACGTTGAAGGAGAACAAGCGGGGATATCGTTTCGCCAGGCCGCGCGCCAGTGCGGTGACTTTCTTCAATCTGTCGGGAGAGCGTTCTGCCCGAAGGACAAGCCGGTTCAGGGTTCTGAGGATGAGGGTTTCGGGCTCCTTGAGCTTCACGAGACCCTGTTGAAAGGCTTCCAGGTTTCTGAACCTGCGATCCTCCAAAGCTCCCAGTGAAAGGTCAACATATCGGGCGAGAAAACTGTCCGCGAGGAGCAGGGGAAGGCCGAGCAGGAAAAAGGCTACGATCCAGCCCTTTCCCATGGGTCCTGTCGCCCAAGGATGGCGGCGTGTCGGGGACGCCTGAGTCCCGTTTTCGCCCGGATGGCGAAGCTTTTCGGGACCTGCCCAAGGCCTTGCCCCGTCGATCACATCAATTCCTGCTTTTCCCAGGGGTTGGTCCACCCGGATCGGACCTGCCTCTGTCGAACGGAACGATCTTCGCGCGCGAGGAGGCGGTCCCAAGGCGCTCGCAGACGAGAAGGGTCACGTCATCGGGAAGGTTTCCCCCCGCCATGACTATCGGGTGCATCGAGAGGACCGCTCCGCAGAACTCTTCGAGGGGAAGTTGGGAAAGACCGGCAAGATAGGCAACGAAAGCCTTGTGCCCGTTCCCCTGGGAAGCCGGAAAGCTCTCGAACAATCCGTCGGAATACAGGATCAGGCGGTCCCCGGTATTCAGAGCCACCCTGACCGGGGTGGCCCGGTGCTTCTCGCGGACTCCCAGTATCATTCCCCGCGCCTCGATAAGGGAGACGCTACCGTCCGCCCGACGAAGGACCGGGAATGGATTGCCGCAGTTGTAGACGATGACTTCCTCCCGGGCCGGGTCGATATCGAGCACCGCCAGGGTCATCCCCGAGCCCCGGTTCCCTGAGCGATGGATGACTCCGCTGAGCGCGTCGAGCAGGTCGGTCGCGGGAGCGCGGCTCGTCAAGGCCAGGTTTACCAGCCCCTTCACCATGGCCATTATCAGGGCTGCGGGCATACCGTGCCCTGCAACATCGCCGTGAATCGCCATCAACCTGCCGTCCGGGAACTGCAGATAATCGAAGTAGTCCCCTCCAAGGTCGGTCGCGGGAGTGGAAGCCCCAGCCAAAGCGAACCGGTCGGTAAAGAGCGGTCCGGAGGGGAGGAGGTTCTTCTGGATCCGCCTCGCGAGCGAAACCTCCTCCAGCTGCTCGGCCATGGAGTTGAACCTCTCCGAAAAAGTGCCCAGTTCATCCGGGTCCTGCTGGGGAATGCGGTGGCCGAACTTGCCGGACGCGACGAGTTCGACCGCATGTGTGATCTCGCTCACCGGCCGGAGGAATTTCCGTCCCAGGATGATTCCGATCAAGGTTGAAAAGCCCAAGCCCAGGACTGCGAACAGGTGGATCCGGGAACGCATCAGCGCGAGTTCATCTTCGATGGCGGCAAGGGGCAGGATCGCGAACAACGCCGCTCCTTCGAGCGCTTTCCCGGGACGACCGGCGACGATGGCTTTGCCGGTCTTGTAGGGGACGATGGCTGTCTGAGCGACTCCCCGTCGCCGGACGGTTTGGAAAACCTTCAGGAATTGCCCGGAAAGGGGACGGGAAGGGAAACAGGGAAAAACCCGGCGGACCCTTCGCAACCGGTCGCCGGTGGAGGGAGAGGTGAGAAAGGGCTTCAACCCGCGATCTCGCCCTGATGACGAAGCTGTCGATGTTTCTTCAGGCCCCGCCTTCGTTGAGAAGAGAATGCTTCCGCGCCCCCGGAACCCGACTGTTAGCAGTTCGACCCCGTTTTCGAGGGGTTTCATGGGGACGAACCGCCTGCAGAAAGCCCGGCGGAGATCTTCCTGGCTCCATTGGGCGGCAAGCAGAGAATCTGGAAGCTTCCGGGCAGGTCCTATCCGGTGAACGAGAACGTTGGTTTCGGTCCTTCCCACGAAAAGCGGAAGGAGCTTCCCGAAATTCCCCAGGAGGTGCTCGACCACCATGTCTGCCTGTTCCGATTCCACCGGGCCTGGCCCTGCGCCAAGTTCCATCAGGAACGTCTTGTCCTCCGTCCGAACCTCCCCACGGGCGCGGTGGAGCAGGAAGCCCAACATCTTTTTCATGAACCCACCCGTCGAAGGATCATCGGTCTGGCCCGGAGGAAGGATCAGGAATCCCCCTCCCGAGCTGTCGACTACCCGAAGGCCTCGAAATGCGTTCTGACCGAGAACGTCCCTGACTTCACGGGCAAGCCTTGGCAGGTCCGCCTTCCCCAATGCCGTATGCCTCTCCACGACTCTGTTGACAAGCCGTTCGAAGTGGAGCCTGATCTGGGGAAACCGCTCCTCGAGTTCATCGAGAACGCGGAACTCCGTGGCAACAGCTTCCGCGATGAGGAGGTCGCGATGCTCCCGAACGTATCCCCCCGCCAGAAGGACCAGAAGAAGCAGCGGGAGACCTCCGACCAGAATGAAAATCCCGACCACCTTCCACCTGATCGAAAGGAAGGGTGGTGGTTGGGCAGTCATAAGATGGGTGACCAGAGCCCATGAGGCGAGGAACAGAAAAACTCCCGCAAGGAGGTAGATCCGAAGAAAGGCATCCCGCCGCCCCTGGGGGTCATGCTCGGTTGAAGCCAGGAGGAAACGGTCGGGCGTTATCTGGGCCGTCGCCCAGGCCCGTTTCCCGTCGAGAAGCCTGCTGAGGGGAGCCCCCGAAAGCAGTCCGAAAGCCTGCCTCGCGATCCGTCGAAATCCCTGGTCCCGGCAGTCAGGGAGCTCTCTTGAACCCGCGTCGACCAGATCCACCCTGATTCTCCGCGTCTGGAACCTGGGCAGAACCCTCCGGACGGCTGAAAGACCCGTGAAATTCCCGGAATGGAAGAACGCGAAAACGGATACCTTCGGACCGAACTGGTGGAAAAAGCAGGTCTTCCTCGGCCCCCCTGACGTTTCGAACCAGCCGGTGGTTCCAAGCTCGTTGAACCGTTGGTCCAGACGCGGAAGTCCAAGGAATGAAGCGAAGACCGGCTGATTCTGGAGATTCAGGGGGCCTTTCCCCGTGCGGAAATCCATGAGAAGATGCCACAATCTCTCCGCGAGAACACGTGATTCCCTGCTCCCCTCCTGGTGAAAAACCCTTCCCTGCCCGTCGAAAAACACCATGGAGACAGCTCCGGGGAAGGCCTTCAGAAAGGTCCGGAACAGTGAAACCGCGGCCGGGCCTGGTCTCTGCGCCCTGTTGGCGCGCTTCAGGAGTCGCTGGAAGCTGTCCCGGAACATGACTTCCGGATCCTGGAAGCTCAGGATCCGTTGAAGCCGCCGCTCCAGGGCACTCAGGCACCGGTTTCCGTCGTTCCTTCCCCTCAGGACGAGAACGGTATCGATTCCCACGCCCCCGAAAACAAGTGGGATTCCAGCCAGGAATGAAACCAGGAGAAAAGCCCGCAAAGAAGATCTCAGCGTCCCCGCGAACGTGACCGAAGGCAGCGGAGAAGCGGGCTTCCCACGGGGCGGAACTTCCGGACCCAATCTATTCAGCCATCAAAGGCGGCCCGCCTCACAACTTGCGAACGGGATCCCCGACCCGGACAAGCCCGCCTCTTGCCACCCTGGCATGCACCCCCCGCAACCGGAGGCGCATCCCTTCCGTTGAATGGATGAAACGAACGGCATCGGAGCCGAATCTTTCGGTGAACCTCGCGCAACCGGTATGGGGAGCGTCCGTGATCTGGATCATCGCTTCCCCGATGGAAAGGTGGGATCCGGGGGGGAGGTTTTCCTCGCTCAGGTCGATGTCGAGGAAGAGTTGGTCGCCCGAGAGAGACCATCGGTCATGGTTTCGCGCCAAAAGGGAGATGACCCTGGTGTTCATGAGAGTTAGCTGGGTTCGTGGATCCGGTGCGGCTCCCTGTGCCCTCTTCGAACACCAACGATCCCCCGGAAGACCTGCCCTTTCGTCCAACCTGGCGCTTTCCAGCACCTCGCGTTCTCCGGGGGCGGGACGACGGACGATCAGTTCAAGCTTTCCCGAGTCCCGGGGGGAGGAACGGATTTCCTCGAGCCCGGCTTCGAGCTCCGCCAGCGTTGCGAAAACGGTGGAACCCTGATCCTTCCGCGTCATTGCTTCTCCTGACCCAACTATTGGACACCCGCCCCCCCCAGATGGGGATCGCTCAAACCCCGAACAGATTTCCAAACCTGTATAACACCCGCGGTCGAACCGTGGCAAGCGTCAGTCCCGCGGCTTGATGCGCAAAACGATGGGTTGGTTCAGGAAAACCGGGTTGGGGGTCAGGACGATCTCCAGGAGCCCGTTCGGGCATTCCTTGGTGACACAATCCGGAACGGCCTTTCCGGGCGAAGTGATGACCCGCTCGATGACCGCTTTTTCCCATCCGGTCTTGATCGAAACCGGAAGTTTGGGTTCCCCGTCTTCGGGAAGGATAAGCCTGCCGGGGTCGAACCAGGCGACAAAGGACTCCCCGTGGGGGCTCGAGATACGGTAGACCCGCGCCTGCCCATCGGCAAGTGCGAGACGTTCCACCTTCCGGTGATCCGTCAGCCGCACCATCATCCGTTGCAATGCGAAAAAGAGGGGATACCTCTCGGCGATGGTTCCTCCCAGGAGGTTGACCCGAAGCGCCCCCCCCCAGGCGGACAGTCCGGCCGCGGCCTGGAAGAGGGGGCTGGTCGCGAACGGAAGGTCGCCCGTGAAGGAAAGGTTGATCAACCTGATTCCTTGCTCGGCGGCAATCATTGTCCGTTTCACCTGGTCACCAGCGATGAAGCCTCTTGCCCAGGAAAGCGTGGCTGGGTCCTGTCTTACCATCTTCCGGAAGAACTGCACCAGACGCGGACGATCCTCCTCCCGCGCGGGGGAACCGATCAGCCCAAGGTTCCGACCCGAGAGGGACGTGGCGGAGCCGAATCCGACGAACGAGGTCGGGCAGGTATCGCTGATCACCACAGGTTTAGCGTAACCCCTGCGTCCCGTCTCGAACTTCAGCCATCTCATGATATGCTCGATTTCATAAGGGTCCCCCAGGTTGTGCAGGTTGATGAAATCGAATAGTTCCGGGTGATCCAGTATCGATCGCTGGTCTTCCAGGCCATGGTGTCTGTCCCGAAGGTCGGCCCGGGTCCAGGCTTTCTCATACTCGCCACGGTCCAAAGGACCGCCACGGTCAGCGCGATCGCCTCGATCGCCACGATCGCCACGATCGCCATGATCGCCACGATCGCCAATGTCGAGGTTTACAGGAGCGATGAGGAACGCGGCATGGCCGACCAGAATGGTCGGACTCGCTTGATGGGCGGCTTCGTAAGCCAGCTTCAGGGTTTCCAGATAGGATTCATCTGGCTCCGGTTCGTAGGACGAGAATTCCGAGCCGATCTCGAAAAATCTTACCGGCCAACGCAGCCCGGGAAGATCATCCGCTCCGTCCCCATCATACCGTTCCACGATCGCCTTGACCCAGGCGGAAAACTCGCCACGGAACTGGGGACGCGGGGAAAGGTCGGTCGCCTTTCCCAGAAGCGGGACATGGACCGACCCCCAGGAACAGGATGGCTTGAGGCAGATCGTAAGGTCGGTGAAACCCCACTCCTGGTATGTCGAGACGAAGAGATCGAGCTTTTGAAAATCGATCGGAGCCCCCGGGCGTTTCTGCATCCGGCCCCAGGCGACCGCCTCCGGATAATGCTTCATTCCGGTCAGACCGGTTTCCGCAAAGGCCGCGGCCATGTTCCTGACCAGAGTGGGGTTATCGAGAACGGCATACTCCAGACCCACGGTCATTCCCGATCCCGGGAAGCGGCCCGGACGCCAGCCGGAGGCGATCCCGGACAACGCCAGCAACCAGACAACGGCTAACACGGTGGCTCTTCTCCAACCTGCACGGAGGGAAGATGCGATCGGAGCCGGGCCGCGAGGTCCAGGTCCGAGGACTTGTCCGATGCCCCATGGCTCCGTTTCCCCCCAAAGGGAAGTGTCTCGTTCGGGCTCGAAAAATGAGGAGAAGAATCCCGCGCGCATCACACCCGATAGGTTACCACACCCCCGGTCAACGCCCAAAACCTTGATGCAACCTTGGAACGGAACGGTGTGTTCTGCTATCATTGGTAAGCTTCTTCCCAAGGTTTGCATTACCGACTATCCGGATTGAAGAAAGGCGCAGGGACAACTGATGGCGGAAACTGCCGGCAGGCCAAGGACTGTCGGACGCTGGTTGGAAGCCTTCGAACGCGCTTCCGCTTCGAAACGCCTTTCGCTGCTTGACGAATTGTCACCTGAATTGGCTCAAGGAGCGGCTCCGACAGCGCGGAATCTCCTTTCCGACGAGAGGAATCCTTCCGTCCGGGCCGCGCTCATCCGGACGTTCGGGAAACACTGGGATTTCGACTTTCTCGACCATCTCGGGACGACAATCCCCGATGCTGCCAATTCGGTCAGACTTGCCATCTTCGAGGTCCTTTCAGTTCACGCCCCCCGATCCCTTCTTCCTGAACTTCCGCGCTTCATGCTTCACCGGGACCCACACCTGCGGATACTGGCGATCCGAAGCCTTGCTGCGGTAGATCCCCCTGCTGCGGTCGAGCACCTGGAATTCATGCTCCGGACCGGAGAGAATTCCCAACGCCGGAAGGCACTGGAAGAGGTCATCCACTTTCCCTGGAACCTGGCAAAGCCTGTTTTGCTTCGTTTCCTCGCGTTGGAAAGTGACCCATTCCTTCTCGAAGCGGCGGCAATCCACTTCCAGATCAACCCCGACCAGGCCTCACCTCGGCAACTCATCGATCTCATGCTGGAATCCCCCCCGCAGAAAAAGGCCATCCTCGACACCCTTGTAAACCGGATTTGCGAAGCGCTGAAGGAGGGAGTCCTTCCTCCGGCGGAGTTCGATCGCTTTCTGGGCGAACTGCGTCGATGGGTGAAGATTCGCGGAGCGGTGAGGTTCGCGAGTTTTCTGGTGGAGCGTCTTCGGAATGCGGATCCACAGACCGTCTCGGCCATGGAGCCCGCGATTCTTCAGCGGCTCAAGGATCCCCATCTCCGAGAGCAGGTTTCCGAAGCCTTGAAGAAGCCTATTCCCGAAACCGTCAGGGCATTGCTCCGAAGGCTTCTCGACCGGGCCTCTCCGAACGCCGGGGAAGGACCTTCCGAACCCAGGGCGCAAAAGGTTTCAACCGGAGAAGGAACCGACGAAGCCCTTGCGAGGGGAATTCTGACAATGGGCGAGGCGGAGTATCGAGATGGGATTCACCGCTTTGAGGCCACCCTGGCCGACCGCCACGCCTCCCCCGTCGTGAAGAGCGCGGTTCTGAGACGGGCTTTGCAGCTTGAGATTGCCGATTTCACCAGATTTGCCGAAAGGTGGGCCGATCAGGCCGATTCCCCCGCCCTCGAGATTGCCTCCCTTGAGTACCTCGAGGCGTTCGACAAGGCTTACGACTTTCCCGTTCTCTTCCACTTGATCGAGAAAATCCTGCTCTCAGAGGCGATTCCAGCGAAAAAGGTCGGGGCTATCAGGATTCTCAAGAAACGGAATCCCCGCGAAGCCCTTGACCTTGCGCTGCATATGCTCGCATCGAGGAAACGCGACCAACAGGAGACCGCACTCTCCTGCCTGGTTTTCTTCGACTTCCCCCTCTACAGGAGCCAACTCGAGCGGTTTCTGGCATCTTCTCCCGACCAGGACCTCTTCGATGCCGGTTTGTGCCTTTTCGAGACCAATCCGGACCCTGAAAACCTGTTCTCCCTTTTCGGCCTTCGGAAACGGATTTCCGGAAAAGCCGGGAAAGAGGTCTGGCGCGTTATGGAAGCCACCGACAACGCGTTGCGGGAGGGCTCCGCGGCCCCATCCGCCATTTCACCCGATGGACTGCGCAAGATGGAGGAACGGTTTGCCTTCGAGGAAAGCTTTAGCCGCAGGGTTCCACCCCCATATGCCCTGGCGGGACTCCATCCCAAAAACCCCAGGGGGGCTCCGACTTCGGAGAAGGGATTCTTTCGACGCCTCCTCTCCCGAATCGGTTTGGGAGATTGACCGGGTTGCGTTTCCCCCGTGGTATCATTCGGATTGGTGCCGTTGGTTTTTTGACCACCTTCGCTCAGGAGGATCGACTGTGTCAGATTCCATGACCATCGAGATGATGGGAACCGTCCCCGTCTTCCGAATCGGAAAATACTTCGACGAAGCCTGCGGGACAGCCGTCTGCAAGGCTGTCGACGAACATCTTTGCGCGGGCCGGACAGGAATGATCATCGATTTTTCCGGCTGCAAGGTCATCAACAGCCCCGGGATCGGGAAGGTCCTTGAGGTGGTGATGAAGGTCGCCAACGATTTCCAGGGCAACATCTTCCTCTGCGGCCTCGATTCTTTGAAAAAGCGCGTTTTCAAGATGTCCACCATCCTCCCCACCGCCCAGGAAGCCCCCACCGTAGAAGAAGCCCTCTCCAAATTGGTGCCCTCCAAATTGGTGCCACATTACTGATTTCTACTGAGGCTTCATAAGCCCATCTTGGATGGGTAACCTGTCCCAAGAATGGAAAGGTTTCTTCACGGAAACCCGCATTTGGGGCGGGGAGAAAAGTCCACCGTTTTCAGGGTGGAATTCTCTTCAAGGCTTGGAAAGGGACTTTGGGCAGGGTAACCGGCAAATATTGGGGACAGGTTACCCTACCGAAAGCCGCATTCCTGGCGGGGAAAAAAATCAGTAATGTGTCACCGGAGGGTCCAGTGGACCGAGGTCGCTGATTGGAGGGAGCCTTTTTGGTCGATCTGGACGAGGTTGTCTTCGTCGAGGGCGAGAACGAGGTTGCTGCCCATATTCACCAGGGCGAAGGTATCCTTTCCGGTTTTTACCTTCCGCCAGACAAAGAAGGTGGGATTCGAGGGATCGTAGACTTCAAGAGTGACCTCCCCTCCCGAGAGGTTTCGGTTCTCTCCGAGGGGAGGAACCAGCATCTTTCCGCTGTCGGCATGGAGGAGGAAGAAATAGACGTTGTGCTCCCCAGGGAAAAATGGAATGAACTTCCAGAGGGAGTTGTTCTCCAACCCAGGGGTTTTTCCACCCGTTTTGCCCTTTTTCCCGGGGCCTTTTCCGCGGGGTTTCCCTTCGACGGGAACCAGACGGCCCGATAGAATCTGATCAGCTTCGAAGATTTCGAACTCCTGGGCTCCGAGGTTCGCAAGAGCATCACCCGAGGATTGGGTTTCCAGGTTTTTCGCCCCGAACGCCAGCCCGCAGGGAAGCCCCTTTCCGGAGACCACTGGAGGCTTTCCCGCGGGGCTCTGCATTTCCAGCTGGTTTCCCTTGTGGGATCGGCCGTGGATCTTCGACCTTCCACCCATCGGAATCCCTAGGAAGGAACTGTTTTTCCGGTTCTTGAAGCGGAAACTTGGGCCGGATGATTCGAGGTTCCATTGGTTCTCCTCCGCGTCCCCGGCTCCCGCACCGGTTCCCATGAAGGGTTTTCCGCCTCGGGGGCCGCCTCCGAGGTGCTTTTTCCCTGAAGCGGACGAGAAAGTCACGAATCCGGCGCGGTTCCAACCCATTCGCCATTTCATTTCCATCCCATCGCCAGTTCCCATTATCAGCGAGGAATCACCGGCCTGCGTGGAAAGCCCGATTGGAAGCTTGGTAAGTGAATTGATCACGATGAGGTCTTTTCCATGGAACCGCTGAGCCTGCATCAGGTTCAGGATGGCCGGTGGCGGGGGCATGAGACGCTTCCCATCCCTCATCAGAAGCGGTTCGGAAGGTGTGGATCCGCCTGAAACCGGCGTGGAAGAACTCGCCACAGATCCCGAGGGTCTGACTCCCTTCCCGGGCGTGTAGACCGCAGCCGCTGCGCCGGAGGAGGAGGAAAGGGAAAGGTTCTGGGCAGCCTGACTTACCGCGGAGGAAAGGGCGGAGAATGCAGCCACGATTTTGTCCAGAAGGGGTTTGACGAGCGTTGCAGCCAGCTGATCGGGACGTTTCAGATCAAGAGTGTATGTGGCATTTACCTGGTTGCCGAAAATCGTCATATCCATGGAGAGCGCAAAAAGGGTTCCCCCGATCGCCTGTTTGAGAGAACCGCTGAATTCGGCCTTCCTGATGACGAGAACCTCCCTCCCGGTCGATGCATCTATCATGGCCGCTCCCAGAGTTTTCAACTGGTTCGCCAGGCCCTGCAACTCGGTCAGCAGTGCGTTGGCCGCATTCAGGGCCGCCGTGGCAATTGTCTTGGCGAGAATCAGGCTCGAAACGCGCGGATCGAGCTCTATGGGTATGATCTGGAGCCCGCCTTCGACTGCGCGTGCGTAGGCGATCGCGCTCTGAAGCGCAATCCACAACCCACCGATCTCGCAACTGATTCCGATCTTCGCCCACCATGGAGCGGAGTTGAGCTCTGCCTGCTTCTGGTTGATCCGGTTCTGAAGATCGGAAACCGCGCGCCACGCTGCATCCACCGATGCCCGGACGGCTGCCCGTTCCTGCTGGACCTGGGCGACTGCTGCATTGATCTGAGTTTGAAGGGAGTTGACGGAGTTCTGGGCCGTGGTAACCCCCTCCTTGGCCTTCAGGAAAGCCGGATCGGACTGCCAATTGAGGAGGCACCTCTTGATTTCAGCCTTGATCCAGGTGTTGAAATCCGATTTGAAGAGAGAGTGAACCGTGAAATCGGTGGTATTCAGCAGGTCGGTTCCAACCGATTGGGCCTCGAAAAGGTAGGAGAAAAGAACCCCCAGACGGTCTTCATACTTGATCTTCAGGCCATCCTTGCTGAAGCTGAGGAGAACCTCATGGGAGGTCCCGAAAAGCTCGGTGAAGAAATGGACGTAGAAATGGGGAAGCTCGGTGAAATTCGCCAGGATATCGATCTTGCCTTCCCTGATGGTGAGCGGTCCGATATTCCTTATGAGGAACGTCCCTGATGCCTTGAAACCTGACAGGTCGAAGCTCGAATCGAGCGTGGCGATGTCTCTCTCCTTGAAGACCATCGTTCCGCCAAGACCCGCCGCCGGGCCGCTGAGGTTGAGCGTGGCATCGGAAGCTCCCGGAGTGACGAGTTTCAGTTTGAAATCACGGAAGGAAAACCCGATCGGAAGCTGGTCGATCTTTAGGGAGGAGAACATGCTGGCCCTCCCCGCCGCGATTTCGTCACACAGCCTCGTCAGAGTGTTCCGGAGGTTCTCGTTGGAGATCCGGCCTATTATCTCCCGACGTTTGTCGCTCCGGGCAAAAGCCATCATGAGGGAATCAAGGATCTTCATGAAGTTGAGGATGGGAAGACCATACAGTCTGCTGGCGGTGAACTCGACCCCCACCTCCTTGGGAAAGCCCGCGGCGGTAGCCAGGAACTTCCCAAAGCTCTTGAAAGTGTAGCTCTGGTCGACGAACAGGCAGTTTCCAGCGGCAACGAACCCGACGGCTCCATCAGCATCGAGGGTGAATCCCAGCGTGACATCGCTCGCATTGAGCCCCGGAAGGCCGAAAATGTCGTTGACCTGTCCGAGCATCTGCCCGGTGATTCCGATACCCAATCCTGTTGTCGATATGGCCCCGGAAATCCGGGCCTTGAAATCGACCTCATCCTGGTTGATTCGGACGCCGAGCGTCAGCCCCGCTCCAATCGTGAATTCCGCACTGGAGGAAAAGTCGACGAAGAATTCCCCGGACACTCCCCGAGCCCAGTCCAGGCATTGCGGCAGCCCTTCGGTTGGAATCGCCATGCGAGGGAGCTTCGCGGCGAGGGAGAAACCGATCGATCCGCCGCCAAAGATCCCTGTGATTGCCCCGGAAAGGACAACCGGCTCCGAAATTCCCAGCTTGTCGAGGACGGTTTTGATATTCCCCGTTGCGCTTGCGGGATCGAGGGACGCGATCAGGCCTACGCCATTGCCCAACCTGAGACGGTAATCCCCTTCGGTCGTGATATCAGCCAGGAACTCCTGCAACGACGTGGGAAGGTTGGAAACCTGGGCATCCAGGCCACCATTGCTGAGAACGAAGGCCAGGGTCGGAAGAGTCAGGTCGACAGGAAGGGTTGGAACGACGCGCTTGAGGTTGAACTGCGGAATCTTCAGGAGGAGGGAGACCTTCCCCGAACTCGTGTAGACCATCGCCCCGACTTCGAGCGAGAGTCTCGTCCAGATCAGGGTTCCTCCGACCCCAGACTTGGAAACCCAGAGCTGTTTCACCGAAAGATCGGAGAGGAATGGAATTGCGGAGAGTCCCGGGATCGATGAAAGGGGAATGGTCGAAGCCAGTTTGAACCGGATGTCGTCAACCTTCTTGTTCTTTACGATCAGGTCGGAAACCGCGGAAAACTCGGTCGTACCGTTGAAAACCGTAGTCGAGGTGAGACTGCACTTGAAGACCCTGTCATCGCCCTCTTTTGCATAGGACCCCGAAAACGAGATCGACTTGAGCGAGATGAAACTGATCCCTAATGGCCTGTCCCAGAGCCGGTCACCCTGCGGAGTGGCGGAGAACGATATCTCGAGGTCGCTTCCGGTAAGCGGTTTCTTGATGGTCAGGGAAGTATCGAGGTTGAAGGTCTTGCCCGATATCACGAAGCTCATTCCGCCGGCGATGCCGGTATTCAACCCGTCAGCAGCACCAGTGAAGGTCAGGGTGGAGGTTGCGCAGGTGAACTCGGCCGGAAGGGAGGGGGGACGCATCGGAGGCAGGACGATCTTGAGGGTTATCCCCTGCAAGACTCCCGAGAGCGTTGTGTTCAGGGTACCGTTCGCGAGGTTCTGGATGAAGGGGGAGTTCAGACACCCGGAAATGACCATCGGGGTGTCGTCGATCCCGAGAGCATCCTTCAGTTGCCCCCACAAGCCGAGGCGCCCGGTCGCAACCCTTGCTCCGAAGGTCACTCCGGCTTTCAGTTCGAGGTTGTTTCCCGCACCCAGGACATTCGTGATCGTGGTCCTTACATCCATGTTGGGAATCAGCGTGGGGTCGATCGCCACATCGAACGGACAGACCACACAGAAACGGTCGGAAAGGGTCATGCTGGCAAGGGGAGTCGCGGCAATCTTGGAGTTGAATTTCGCGAAGCTGAAATCCGGGGCCTTGAATGCGCAGGCCCAGTGTCCTTCACCAATCTCGAAGATGCTGACGAGAATCTTGCTTCGGCCGAGAGTTCCCGAGTACCCGCCCCCGGAATCCTGGCTAACGCTGATGTCCAGACCGCTGAGCGCTGGGATGGCTTTCAGCTGGGTCTGGACCGTTCCGGTGGAGACCTGGGCGAAAGCCCCTGTGA
>CAYRYU010000055.1:24432-26919 GCA_964428355.1 uncultured bacterium | reverse complement strand
GGAAAGGCGCATACATGGCGGGGGAAAAAACCAGTATTGTGGCACCAAAGGTTGTATAATCTCTCGGGAGCATTTCGACAACTTTTTCTGAGAGGACTGCATCCATGGCACGAGAGCTGGCTTTCCGGGTCGATGATCGACCGCCGACCCTCCTCATGATCCTGGCAGGGGCACAACACGTCTTGACGCTGTTCGGCGCAACAACCCTCGTTCCGCTTATCTTCGGCCCCAAGATGGGCATGTCGGTTGACCAGATCGCGATGTTCATCTCATGTGTCTACCTGGCCATGGGCATCGCAACCCTTATCCAGACTCATCCCGGCATCGGTTCAGGGTTGCCTATCGTTCAGGGGTCGAGCTTCAGCTTTATTCCACCTGTCCTGACCATCACCGGAGCCTACGCCGCCCAGGGTCCGGAAACCGTAATGCAATACCTTGGAGGCGGCCTGATCGCGGGTGGCCTGGCGGTAGCGGTGATCTGTTACTCAGGTTTTATCGGCCGCATCCGTCGGTTCATCACTCCGATCGTCATCGGCCCGACGATCATGGCCATTGGGTTTTCCCTGGCCAAAGTGGCGGTGAGCGGCAACGCCGCCGCCTGCTGGCCCGCCTCTCTGGGTGTCGTGGCCCTGATCTTCTTTTTCAGCCTGATTTCGCGGCATCGGTATGCGAACATCTTCGCGGTGCTGGGTTCCGTCATGCTTGTATACGGCGGGTGCGCGGTGCTGAGCCGCCTGGGGGTCCTCGCTTCGGGTCATGCCGCCTACATCGACTGGAGTGCGGTCGAAAAGGCCGGATGGTTCCGGTTCCCCGGGTTTTTCCCCTGGGGTGCGCCGAAATTCAGCTGGCTGACACTGGGGGCGCTCAGTGCGGCATTCTTCGCCAGCATGATCGAGTCCATCGGCGATTATCATTCCTGTTCAATCGTTTCCGGCCTGCCCGATCCGGAGCCCGCCAAGATCAACCGCGGCCTCGGTTCTGAAGGCCTGAGTTGCGCCATCTCCGGAATGCTCGGCGGGGTCGGCACCACCTCCTACACCGAGAACATCGGTCTGATAGGCATTACCGGGGTGGCCTCGCGCTGGGTGGTACGCACCGGGGCGGTCATTCTGATCGCCCTCAGCTTTGTCGGGAAGCTGGCCGCCGTCGTGGCGACCGTACCGCAACCGGTCATCGGGGGTGCTTACATCGCCCTTTTCGGGATCATCGGCGCAATGGGAATCCAGATCCTGATGCGAGCCGACATGGGCAGTCAGCGCAACGTCATGATCGTCGGTTTTGCCTTCTTGATGGCCATGGGGCTTCCCGACTGGGTCGAGGGTCAGAAAGACCTGTTCGACGCGTGGGGAATGTCGGGAACGATTGCCTGGGCGATTCTCAAGACGCCCATGGCCGTCGCCGGTCTGTGCGCAGCCTTCTGGGATACGCTCATCCCGGGAACCCCTGCTGAACGCGGCATCGCGCCTCGCGAGCCCCCGGGCGAAAAGCAGGAAACCCCGACTTTGGCAGTCGGTTCAGAAGAGCGGAATCCCCGATAGCACTTTGGCAGGGTCATCTGCATGAGGAATGGTGAAAGAATTGACGCATTCCCTTGCGGTACCTATAATGAAAGGCAATGCGCAACGTTCTGATCATACTACTCGTCGCGGCATGTCTGCTGGGCGCCGGCTGCGGAAGCGGAGGCGGCTCGAAGTCTTCCACTCCCACACCCCTCCGGATCTCGTCGATTTCGCCCACCACCGGCGACCCGGGAACCTGGGTGACGATTTCGGGTTCCGGGTTCGGAGCCTCGAAGGGCGCAAGCGTTCTTATCTATGGCAGCGTCAGTGGGGCGGGAAACAACATCTCCCTTCCCGTTGATGATGGAAACTGGACCGACACCGTGATCCGGGTGCAGATCCCGGTGAATGCGACCTCGGGGGGCCAGTTCTGGGTCGTGGTCAACGGAGTCCAGTCGAACACCAGCACCGGTTTTTCGATGACCGCCCCAACCATCACCGGAATATACCCGGCCACGGCGGCCGCTGGAGCCGAGGTGACCGTCGTGGGCTCCCATTTCGGAGACACGATGGGTTCCTCCTACGTCTCCTTCAACGGGAACCACGCCTCGGTCATCAGCTGGAGCGGATCCGCGATCCGGTGCTACGTTCCCGCGATCTCGGGAAGCACCCAGGTCGCCGTCATCGTGTACGTCGGCGGCACCTCGATCTCGAACACCTTCAGCTTCAACGTGACCGCCCCCACGATCAACTCCGTCAGCCCTTCCGCGGACAATATTGGAGCTCTGATTTCGATTTCCGGCTCAGGCTTTGGGGTCACACAGGGATCTGTAAGGATTGGAGGGTATTCCTGTACAATCGTTTCATGGAATGAAACCTTTATTTCATTCAGAGTCCCTGGGAATTTTTCTTCCCCGGGATTCTACACCCTTCAAGTAACCGCAGGAGAGCAAACTTGTTCGAGGAATTTTGAAGTCCTTGCACCGGT
>CAYRYU010000055.1:21102-24332 GCA_964428355.1 uncultured bacterium | reverse complement strand
TTGAGGAACTCCCACATCGTGCGTTCCTCGAGAGGGGCGAGAACCATCCGTTTGAGCGCGGGATCATACCTTACGAACGGTTCCAGGGAGATGGAGTTCAGCAGGTCGTGACTGGTAAGGACCCCGAAATTCGCGGAGAGGTTCACCCCCATGACGGTCTTGGGGTCGACAAGGGCGGGGGGAAAGCTCAGGAAGTCCTGGACCCGCGTTCCTTCCGGTGAGACCAGTTTGACCAGAAGCCTGTTCGCTCCGATCGGTTCCGAAAAATTGGCCAGCATGTGTGAAAGGCTGTCAACCGCGGGCGAAAAGAAGTTTTCGGCTTCCTCGGGAAAATCGCCGAGAAGATTCAGGCCCTCGGTGAGGGAAAGGAACGGCTCGAAAAAGGCTTCCCCTTCATCCTGGCGCGAGATCTTCGAGATCGTCAGGGGAAACAGTCCTCCGGGGCCCGTCGGATCGGGAAAAGCGGGAGCGAGAATCTGGAGGAACTGGAGGGTATCGATCTCGACGATCTCCCTCTGGATCGCCCGGAAGCAGACGCGATCAGCGGCGGGAATCCGGGTGCCCTTCCGGAAATAGAGGACGATCGTCCCGACCGTCAGGATGAAGCGAAGACGATCGAACACCTCCTTGATGATCCCGACAACTTCCTGTGGGCTCGCGGGTCTGGCGGATTTGATCGGCTCCAGCAGCAACTCCGGAGCGCCGGGCCAGCCGCGCTGGACTCCGGTGGAGAGCGCTTTGAGCATTTCGGCGGCCTTTTTCGCCCGGATCTCCTCTTCGGTGGGCTTGGGAGGAGGCGGAGGGGGGGGTGGCGGAGGGGGTGCTGATGAGACCGGGCGGGAAACCGCGACCGACGGAGCCGCGACCGGAAGCGGGCCGACGGCAGGGCCGGCTGCGAGAGCGGGGTCGGAGGCGGGGGTCGCCCCGGGACCGGCCGGCGGCACTTCCCCGCCCGACTTCCCCTGGGTTCCGAGGAACTCGTAGAATGTCTGCAGGAACAGCGCGGTTCCAGGGTCGGGGTGGTTGAGGTATTTTTTCAGGAGGGGCATCAGGTCAGCTCCGTGGAGCTGAGAAAAAACCCTCGAGGCCAGCTGCGAGACATCGGGGGGACCGTTCAGCATCCCTTCAAGGGCTTCCAGGAGATATTTCCGCTGGAAATGCATGACCATCTGCATGGTCATCATCTGGATTTCCTTCGACTGATCGATCAGACCACGAAAGAAAAGCGGCAAAAGCGCCGAGTTGATCAGATAATGAAGCCCCCGAAAGGCTTCCATGCGCAGTCTCTCCGACGAACTCCCTATGAACCGGATGATCAGCGGAAGGTTCCCCGGGTGCGGATTGTTGTTCAGGATCTGCATTATCAACAGGCCCGCCTCGGGAGAATCCTCGTTCGGGCATAGCTGCTGGATCTGCGTGGCAAGAGTGGGAGTCTTTTTCCGAACCAGCCTCCGGAGCGACCGAAGCCTGGTGTCGACCTCCGGACTCTTCAGGAGAGGCAGGATCGTCGCGGGATCCATTCCGTCGGAAAAATTCTGGAACTCCTTCAGCTTCTGCAAGACCTTGTTCGCAAGGACCTGAAGCTCCGAATCCTGTTCGGATTCCAGGAACCGGCGGACGAGACCCTCCGCCTCGATCATCTCTTCCTTGAATATGATGGCCAAAACCCGCTTCTGGATAGCCTTGTTGGGCTGAAAAAGAGAGTATTGGAGGCCCTCGAGAGAAATTTTCTCTGCCATACAACTCCATTCTACGCAACCCCGGTTCTCCTGTCAAAATTCCCCTTCATCCCACATCCCGAATCATTCCTCACCTCCCGGGAACGGGATTGATCTGCTATAATGAAGAGCAGAAAATTCATGCGTGGGGGAGTTATGAAGAGAAACGGTTCATTTTTCCGACCGGTCCATCGTACCTTTTGGGGAACGTTCCTCGTCCTGCTTGCGATTTGGCTCATTTCCCCGCAAACCACTTTCGCCGCGGGAGCGGAGGACGGAATCATGATCCAGGGGTTCGGCTGGAACTCGACCGTAAAAGGAACCCCCTCGAAGTGGTTTTCACTCGTCGGGGAGCGGGCCGATGATCTGGCCGACCTCGGCGTCACCATGGTCTGGCTTCCCCCGGTTTCGCGTTCGGTCAGCCCTCAGGGTTACATGCCCGGCGACCTGTATGACCTCGGAACCCCCCAGAGTCCGACCTTCTACGGCCACCAGGCAATGCTTTCCGACTGCATCGCGAAACTCCACAAAGCCGGAATCAAGGTCCTGGCTGACCTCGTATTCAACCACAGATGCGCCGGCCAACAGGACTCGAACGGAATCTGGAACATCTTCCACTTTCCTTCCAACAAGGCTTCATGGGAACAGTGGGCGGTCTGCCGGGGCGAATACGGCGGCACGGGAAACCAGGATTCGGGCGAGAACTTCCAGGCAGCCCCAGACATCGATCTTTCGAACGACAAGGTCCAGGAAGATCTGATCGGGTGGATGAAATGGCTCGAGAAGCTCGGGTTCGACGGTTGGCGATACGATTTCGTCAAGGGATACGATGCGAAGTTCATCGGGAAATTCGACTCCGCCACCACTCCGGTCTTCTCCGTTGGCGAGCTCTGGACCGACATGTCCTTCAGCGGTTCATACCTGAACCTCAACCAGGATCCGCACCGGCAGAAACTTTGCGACTGGCTCGACAAAGCCGGCAAGAAAGCCTCCGCCTTCGATTTCACAACCAAGGGAATACTTCAGGTGGCGGTGAACGGTGAGTACGGCCGCCTTCGCGACGGGGCAGGGAAACCCTCCGGCCTGATCGGGTGGTGGCCCGACCGCGCCGTCACCTTTTTGGACAACCATGATACCGGCTCTCAGCAAGGCCATTGGCCCTTCCCGGGCGAGAAGGTCATGCAGGGATATGCTTATATCCTCACCCACCCTGGGACCCCCTGCATTTTCTGGGAGCACGTCTACGACTGGAAACTCAAGGATCAGATCAAGAAACTCACGGCGATCCGGAAGCAGTTCGGAATCAAGGCTTCCAGCAAGGTCGTGATCCAGAAAGCCGAACAGGGAATCTACGCAGCCATCATAGACGACAAGGTCGCGGTCAAGATAGGCTGGGTCGACTGGGCTCCCGAAGCTTCCTTCAAGATCCTGGCTTCCGGCGAGCAGTACGCCGTCTGGGGAAAAGGCGGAGCGGCGACCCGGTCTGGCGCGACCCGGTCTGGCGCGACCCGG
>CAYRYU010000055.1:0-21002 GCA_964428355.1 uncultured bacterium | reverse complement strand
GGAGCGGCGACCCGGTCTGGCGCGACCCGGTCTGGCGCGACCCGGCCTGGCACGACCCGGTCTGGCACGAACAGGCGGTGACCCAGACCAGAGCAGGTTTCTAAGGACAACCGACCAGACCCGCGCTTTCGGGCGCGGGTTTTTGATTTGCCTGCTTTCCATTGCCTGCTTTCGCTTGCCTTTTCGCTTGCCTTTGAAAACGGGAAGTACTAAGATGTAGCCTACGGGGAAGGTTCGTGAGGAACCCCTTCCAACGGGAGGAGATCACTTCCCCAACCCAATTCGGAGGATGCTCGATGGCCCTGGATGATTCCCTCAAAGAGGGCAGCGAATGGTTGGGAATCGTTGCCAATCCCATGAACATTTCCGTCGAGGGGTTGTCGATTTCACGATGCGTCAGGGATATCGCGGACGGCAAAGTCCCTCTCTCGGTGGTCAGCAAGATAATCGGCGGAACCCATTATACCGATCTCGACAAGCTTTGGGCCGAATACTGCACCAAATACTGGTCTGATATAACCCTCGCAGCCAGGCGTGTGTTCATTATTCTCACGAAGGACAAACGCCTGGAACAACCCCGGATAGATGGAAAGGACCCCCCCGACTCGAGCGCCGGAATCTGGAGGGTGGAGAACAACCATTTCCAGACGCTCCAGCTTCGGGAACTGCTCTTCATGTCGGAATACTTCCTGGAAATGAAGTCCGAGCGGCGGGCGGCGTTCTTCGATGAGCTTTCCCCAACCGTCATTTCCGAAATCCTGAAAAACATCCAGAACCCGCGGCTCAAACCGTTGTTTCCCGAAATGCAGAAGCTCCTTCCATCCCTTCCGCCACCCATTCTTTCAAAGATGGTGAAAGACCGCCTGAAACAGTTTTTCCAGACCTCGACCGACGAAGAGAAGATCGAAGTCCATTCCACGATCCTGACGATAATCGGACCCCTGCTGAAGGAGTTCCGACGCTCGGAACGTCCACCATCCCCCGCCGAGCAGAAACCGCGCCCCTATCAATTCAGCCAGATCCGGGATGTCCGGAATCTCATCCCCAAGTCCGCCCCATCAGGAGAAACCCCACCGGAAGGCGCAAAGCCCCCTTCGGGAGAGAAGCCTCCGGCCAAAGACTCCTGAACGGAGGGACCAACCACCTAGAAACACAAAGGCACCAGGTCCACAAAGGAGAGTTCTGGCATGGGAGGCCCCTTTGTGGCTTTCGTGACCTTACGTGTCTTTGTGGTTGTCTCCGGCGGGTTTTTCCAACCGCAACCCCTCAACTCTTTGGGCGGACGGCCTGCGAGAGATGGTCGGGTATCTGGATGGCTTGGATCTTTCCGCTGTTGGACCCACGAATGGCGTCTTTCAAGGCCGGGGCGAGTACCTTCAGGAGCTGCGGAAACATGGGGGTTCCCTCGAAGGAGGGGAGATCGCCGAAAATCTCCTGGAGCCTTTTTTTCAGGCTTTCCAGGAAAATTCCGGAAGGAACGTTTCGAGGAAGTCCTGCGAAATCGGGGAACATTTCCCCAAAAAGCCCATCCGGGATTTCGCGAAACAAGCACTGAACATCGCTGGAAAGGCCCGAGAAGAGCTTTTCCCGCCTCTCTGCGGGGGCTTTCGAAAGAAACTCGAAGAGGGAGAGAACGCTCTGGAGGTCCTCGGTCTCCATATTCAGTCCATTCACTAGCCAGATTCCGCAAGAAGTATCGGGAGGAGCCTGGTTCCTCAACCGGGGCTGGTCGATTCGCCCCCCTCTGACCATCTCCGTCCAGATCTTTCGGGCGCGGAGAGGCATCGTTGCCCAGATTCCGGTGCTGTAATCCTCCCAGATGGACTCCAGCTGCTCGCAGTAGGTGCCTCCGACAATCTTGCCCACCATCGAGGAAGGTACCCGGCCCTCGACCATGGCCTTGATACACCGTGAAATGGAAAGTCCGACGATTTCCAAGGGATTGACTCCGAATTGATCTTTATTCTTGCAAAGGCAACCTAAAGAGAGTTAGCACACACCTCCGAAAAAGGTCAATCGGTCAGGAGGAATGAATCGTTTCTGCCAAGGAGAAAAACCAAAGGGCAGGGGCTTTCGTTGAAGCTCCTGCCCTTGTCGGATCATTGAATCCCGGCACCCGGGAATACTGGATCAGGGATTCTCCTCGCTGGAGTTCCCTTCGACCCCTCCAACGGTCGGGGCGATCATGAGGGTCGGGGCACCCTTTCCATCTTGGGAGCCGGAAATCGGGGTGTTGGAGGTGGTGGTTGTTCCTGTGCTCGTGGGATTTGTCGCCGTTGTCGTCGAAGTGGTGGTACTGGTGGTCGTCGTGGTCGTCGTGGTCGGGCCCGCAGCCTTGAGGGCGCTTTCGATCTCGGGTTTGTCGAAACCGGAAATGATCTTTCCGTTGATCACGATAACGGGAACCCCGCTGACTTTGACACCCTGCTCCGCACCCTTCTTCTTGATGGCCTCGTACATTGATTGATTCTGGTTGACATCGATGTAGTCGTAAGGAATCCCCTTCGACTGGAAATACTGCTTGGCCTCGGTGCAAAAGTGACAAGAGGAAGAGCCAAAGATGACGACCTTGGCCCCCGTGGTTCCAGTATTGGTGCCGGTTGTAGTTCCCGTACCGGTCGATGTGGGTGTGGAGGTTCCCGTGGGAGTCGAGGTCGTGGAACCGTCATTCCCGCCTGAAATGTCCGTCCCACCATCATCTCCACCGGTGTTTCCACCGCCACCGCCGCCACCACCACCACCGGTGATCGCGGATCCGATCTGTTGGATGATATCGACCACCTTTTCGATGAAACTCTGGACCTGTTGTGCGTCGCAGCCGACAAGGCTGATCGAGACAACGGACATGGCAATGACAAACAGGGCCATTCTCGCCAACTTTTTCATGTTTTTCCTCCTTTGGATTCCGAAACCGGAACTCTGGAATCGTACACCTTCAGGAGAAAATACGCGAAGGTTGGACGACAGGTTCAGCTTTTCTTTGAAACCCCAAACCGAGGAGATGTGCACTTTTCACACAACCACACGGCTATTTGGCCATTTCCGCAGATCCAAAACCCTTCGCTGGCCTGGTAAAATTTTAACATTGCGGAATTCCGACATTAGCCGGTGAATTTGGTTTTGGATGGGGGCTTCTTGAAGGTGTCCGAGGTGTTCGGGAACTCCCTTCTCAGGCGGCTTGAGCCATCTCCGGCATCCGGGGAATCGAGATCCAGGAAGCCATTCGGAGCGGTTGATCCGACCTACGCTGTTCCCCCATGGAAACATAGGAGGAACCCAGTGCCGGGCAGAAAGCGAGAGCGGCATGGTAAACACTCGAAAATGGGGAAAGAAGTCGATCCGCTCCCACCATTCGGAGTAGGGGGTTGATCGCGACAGAAGGGGCGGCAAAACCGAGAAAATCCATTTTCCGGGCGAAATTGAACTTGAGGTCAAGAAGATACGAAGTGGCGGTGGAATCGAGATGTTCGATTTGTTCCATGTCGATGATCATGGCCTTGACTCCACCTTCGATGAGGATCTTCATGGCTTCGCGAAACTTCCGCAAGGTGCACATATCCAGATCCCCTTGGGGGGTGAAGACCACAGCCTGGGAATTCCCCTTCCCGAGAACCTTTACTTGTATCTTCAACCGCTCCATTGTTGTCCCCCTTGACCCCATCTCCCATGTTTTTTGGTGTTTCGTTTCTTTCTTTACTGCCCTATATACTTTCCAAAGAGGAAAAATGTGACATCGATCTTGGAAATTTTACATTCCGTTCAATTTCTGGGGTCAAAAAACATCTACCCGCTTTCATCCAGGAAGGTTTATAAAAAAAGAGCGGTCCTTCCAGAAATCTGAACCATTCTTCCCAGGCTTCGAGAGGAAATTACCCTCATGTTGAGGAATGTTACGGATCCCTCCTCAACTGATGAGTAACCCGATCGGGAATGGCTTGGATGCAAACCCAGATTCCCGAGTGTCTGGGCGTTGCTTCGGAATTCCACGATGTGTATAATGGCTTGCTGGAAATTTCCCCTGCCTGAGGGAGGAATTCTCCGTGACTTCCCCTTCCCCGGGAGAGGGTAGGAAAGGACGACATGTCGCAGAAAAAGCTCAACCTGACCGCCTACCTGTTCGGCAATCTGGCCATCCTGTGCCTTGTCCTGATCGGACTTTGGCGTGGGCAACCGGTATGGGACACGACCGTCCGCCTTCCGAGCCTTCTGATCATTCTCGTCGTGATCAACTCCGTTCTCATCTTCAGGGAGGGGATGTTGAAACCCACCAGAGATTCGCGTCCCCAGCGCGGTTCCGCACTGTACAAGATGCGCCAGATCCTTGCCATGAGAAACGAAGTCGACGAGGCCCTGGTCGGTGACGCGCTCAATATCTGCCTCGAAGCGACGGGCCAGGGCGGAATGAGCCTGCTCCAGTTCGAGGAAGGCGGCCATTTCACGACCTTCGCCACCTGCGGCAACATTCCCAACCAGTTCAGCAGCTCCCGGATGCAGGTTAACGCCGGTGACCTCTGCATCAAGCACCCGGCGAGCCTCGGCGAAGAATCCCTCGGAAAATGGGACACCCTGGCCTGGAAGAACCTTTTCCGCTCGCGGATAACCTGCCTGAACATGACCCTGGTTCCGTTGTTCCTGGTGGGAAAGCGAAGATTCGTCTGGGCTTTGTTCCCCCCGGCCACCGGCTCAAAAAAGGCCCGGAATGTCGGGGAATGCGCCCTTTTCCTCGAGAGCATCCTCTCCCTCGACCTCTTCCGCACCCAATCGGCGGAAGGCAAGTTCCTGGACATGCAGACCGGCCTGCTCCGGTTCGAAAACTTCCGGGAATCCTTCGAGACGGAGGTCGAAAGGTCGGAACGTTACAGCCAGAACATGACCCTGCTTTCGATCGCGATTGCGCCATTCGAGGGCCTGCCCGAGGTAACCAAGGAAACCCTGCAGAGGGTCGTCGCGATCTCCCTCCGGGAGTCCCTCCGCCGCCTCGACCTTATGTTCTGCGGCCGGACCCCGGGCCGGTTCGCCGCGATACTGACAGAGACCAACACCGAAATCGCGGGCCTCGTCGCGGGACGGATCCTCTCGGCGTTCAAGAAACAGGTTCAGAACAAGGAAGCCCTGAAGGGAAGCAACTTCCGGGTCTTCATCGGAACCGCCACCTATCCGGAGGACGCCACCCACGGTGCCGGCCTCCTGGAGAAAACTGAGGAAGCGCTTTCCGCCGCGCTGAAGGACGACAAGACGCTGGTTGCCTACTCTTCGCTGACTGGAGAAGATGGCGCAAGTAAGAAAGACGAATCGGACAAAGGGGAAAACCCATGACAGCAGCGATCCCGGTTCCAGTCGTTTTCAGGCTGAACGGAAAAAGGGTCGAGGCGGGCGTTTCCCCCCATCTTTCGCTTCTCGAGCTTCTCAGACGCAGTTTTTCCCTTACCGCGGTCAAGGAAGGCTGCGGGAAGGGCGAGTGCGGAGCCTGCACGGTCCTCCTCAACGGCCTTCCGGTCAACAGCTGCCTGAAACTCGCTGCCACCCTCAGGGAAACCGACGAGGTGATCACGCTCGAGGGCCTCGAGAAAGATCCGCTGATGAAGAACGTCCAGCAGTCGTTCGTCGAGGAGGGCGCTGTCCAGTGCGGTTTCTGCATTCCCGGGATGGTGATTTCCAGCTACGCCCTCCTGAAGGAACCCGGCCGCCCCACCCCTCATCGAATCAAGGAGCACCTGGCGGGCAACATCTGCCGTTGCACCGGATACCGGAAAATCGAGAAAGCGGTCCTCAAGGCAGCCGACAGGAAGGAATGAGAGGAATGAGCGACCAGCCAAGGATTTTTCATCCGAAGAACCTCGACGAGGCCATCGACCTCCTCTCCCGGAACCCCGGCGCCAGGCTTCTCGCCGGAGGAACCGACTTCCTGGTCAAATGGCGGAACGGGATGTTCCCCGGCCTCGACGGAGTCATCGACCTTGGAAGGATCCCCCTCGACGGGATCCACCAGGAAAAGGATCATATTGTCATCGGCGCCGGATGCACGATGTCCGCGATCTCCTCCTCGGAGCTGATCCGTGAGAGGTGTCCCGCCCTCGCGGCGGCAGCTTCCCAGGTCGGAGCGCTCCAGATAAGGAACGCTGCCACCCTTGGCGGAAACGTCGCCAACGCCTCCCCGGCGGGTGACACCATTCCCGCCCTCTACTCCCTCGAGGCCGTCGTCCTGATCCGGGGCCAGGGAAAGATGCGGCGGGTCCCCATCCAGGAGTTCTTCACCGGCCCCGGAAAAACCGTCCTGGAAAAGGCCGAGATCATCGAGGCATTCGAGATTTCGGACAAACCGAGCCGCGGGACCTTCCTCAAACTCGGTGAACGGCTCGCCCACGCCATCTCCAAGGTCTCGCTCGCGTTGAGCGTCAGGGTCGCAAAATCCGGGAAGGCATCCGTCCGGGTCGCCCTGGGAGCCGTCGCTCCGACCGTGATCCGGGCAACCGCGGCGGAAGAGCATCTCGAGGGCCAGCCGTGGCCGCCGTCCCCGGAAACCATGGAAAAGGCCGCCGAACTCGCGGTGGAGGCAGCGAAACCGATCGACGACATCCGCTCCGTCAAAGGATACCGGAAGAAGATGGCGGGAACCCTCCTGCGGCACGCGTTGGAAAGCACCGTAAGCAAGGCCTGAAACCCCGATCCCGGGGCAACGAATCACCCCCGGTCGGGAAGTCGAAGAAACTGTCGGAGCATGAGATGAAATACCTGTCGATACTTCTGCATTTGTACCAGCCCCCTACCCAGCTCGGGTTCGTGGTGGATGACATCACCCGGGAGTGCTACGAGCCGCTCACGGACATCTTCAACTCGGAACTGAACCCCCGGTTCACCCTCAACATCAACTACAGCCTCACCGAGCACCTGGTGAACCGCGGCCATCGGCACGTCCTGGAAGGGCTCCGAAAGGCGGCTGAGGCGGGAAAGCTCGAGTTCACGGACTCGGGCGCTTACCATCCCATCTTCCCCCTGATACCCGAAGATGAGGTCAGACGGCAGCTCGAGCTGAACCGGAAGCTGAACGCCGAGGTTTTCGGGCCTTCCTACGCCCCGAAGGGTGTTTTCCCCCCCGAAATGTGCTTTTCCGGGCATCTGGCCGAGTTGTTCACCTCGCTGGGTTACTCCTGGTGCATCACCGATGACCTCCCGTTCTCATTCTTCAACGGGACTCCTCCGCACGATTTCATTCCGACCATGGGCGGACTCCGGGTTTTCCTGAGAAGCAACTCCTGGTCGAACGACCTGTCGTTCCACACCTGGAAGGGCGGGGATTTCGCAGCCGCTCTCAAGGAGCGCCTCAACGGCTGGTTCGGCCAGAATGACGGCTATCTGATCATCGGCATGGACGGGGAGACCTACGGCCATCATCACAAGTATTACGAGGAGAAATTCCTTCGGAACCTCCTCTACGCGATTCACGGGGACCCTGATCTGAAGCTGGTTACCGTGACAGAACTCCTGGACAAGTTCCCCGGCCGGAACCAGTTCGTGCCCCCTTCCACCTGGTCGGCAACCGAGAAGGACCTCTGCAACGACGATCCCTATCCCCTCTGGCACAGCAAATTCAACTCCATCCATCACAACCAGTGGGTCCTGACCAACCACGTCATGGCTCTCGCAACGCGCGCAGCACAGACCGACCCGGTCTCGCGGGCTCTCCTCGACCGCGCGATCTTCAGTTGCCAGTATTGGTGGGCATCGGCGTTCAACTTCGACCCGTCGCAGGTCTTCCGGGGGGCGTTTCTGCTCCTCGACACGCTCGAGCGTGCCGCATCGATCACGGGTGACCGGGAAGCCCTCCGCCAGGGTCGCGAGCTCTACAACAACCTCGTGTTCAGCCTCGCCGACCGCATGCGCCCCTCCCGGTAATCCCGACCCGGGACCACCACATGGCCACCAAGACACGAAGCGAACGAAGGCCGGGCTGACCCGCCAGGCGGGAAGCCGGCTGTCATCGCGACGAAACCCCGTCCGGATCTTCAGGCTCTTTGGGCCATGATATTCCTCGAGGTTTTCCACCGCTCCAGATTATTCAACTCCTGGCGGTGAGAAACCGAATTTCCAACGGGAAGGAGGCTCTGCGCGTTTTTATTCCCCAAGCGGTCTGGTATAATCCTGCAGAGATGAACGGGCTGGAAACCGGCGCGGGAAAAAGAAGAGAAGAAGTGATGAGAAACAAGATGGGACGCGGTCTCCGATTCCACGAAAAATCCCCCGTCCGGATGTTTACTGCTTCGACCGGGGTATTCGCGGCCCTCATGGTAATGGTCATCGGAATCCCCTCCCCTTCCCTCGCCGTCATTCCCGCCGTCATCGGCCCCGTCCAGGCCCTTCTGGCGATCATGCCACAGATCCTTGCACTCCTGGGGGCAATGGCCCTTGCTCTGTTGCGGCCCCAGACCTACAGGTTCCTGTTCAGATACCTGTGGGCACAGAAAGCCCTGGTGGTGGGCTTTTGCATCTTCATCTACACGGCCTTCCAGGGGCTGGCATTGCTTACCGCGGGAAAGGTCGCCCCCCCCACCCCGGGTTTTCCATGGGAAGCCCAGGCCGGGACCGACCGGAGCGGAGCGGTGGAAGGCGCGGTCGGCCCCCTGAAGCCACCTTCGATTTCCTGGAACGTTCTCGGAAGGGCCGAGGAGTCGGTGGATGCGACCCCGGCCGTCGTCGGAAACCGCGTCTACTACGGCACCTATGTCCTCAAGGCGATCGGCCGGAGCACCGGAACCGTGGTCTGTCGCGATCTCGACTCGGGCGGACTGGTCTGGTCGTTCGACGGGAGCTCCCTTCCTGGTGGTGTCTACAACCCGATCTTCTCGTCCCCCGCCCTGGGCGGGGAGTTCAAGCGCGAGCCCGATGGCAGGATACTTCCCCGATACCTGGTCATCGGTGAAGGCTTCCACACCGACCTGGGCCGGATGACGTGTTTCGATTTGGCCCCCACCTACGGAAAGGTCGGGACCCCGCCGAGGGTCAACTGGGTTATCCAGGCCTGCTGCCACGTCGAAAGCAGCCCCTGCATCCACGACGGCAAGGTCTATTTCGGGGCGGGAGACGACGGTATGTGGTGCGCAGAGCTGGAAACCGGAAAAGTCCTCTGGCACCGGGAGGGGTTCACCTCCTACCAGATCCCGCCCGGAACCTGTTCCCAGGCGCTCGCCGGCTTGGTGGGAAAGACCGTCTCGGTTCGCGGGATCGTCACCGTCAAAGGCCAGACCGAGGAAGAGCTCGGTATTCCCGTCCTCGAACCGGACGGTTTCCGGGAAACCGCGTCACCGCCACAGGCCCCGCTCGACAAGGGAAACGGCTTCCGACGCGAGGTTTTCGGCCGCGTGACGAGGGAACCCGCGACTTTCACCCAAAGATGCCGCACCGAGAAGAGGATCGAGCTCTCTGGCGTTTCGGTGAAGATCGAAAACCCCTGCCTCGACGTGGAGTCCTCCCCGATCGGTGTCATCATCCAGGGCGGCCCGGGAGCCGCTTCGAGGTCCGCCGTCATATTCGGATGCGGACTGGGCGGGAACTCGATCGTCTGCGCGGACGCCGACACCGGTGAGAACATCTGGACCGTGAAGACCCCCTTCCCCGCCTACGGGGCCGCAAATATCGTCGGAGACCGGCTCCTTTTCGGAATCGGGAACGGCAACATGCTCACCAGCGACCCCAACCCCATGGGCGCAGCCTGGTGCCTTTCCCTTCGTGACGGTTCGAAAATCTGGGAGTATCCCACGAAAGATGGAGTGATGGGGGCAATCCCGGTCCGTGACGGCAAAGCGTTCATCGGATCCCGGGAGGGAACGATCTCCGTCGTCCGGCTCGAGGATGGAACCCTGGAACGGACGATGGCCGCCGGTTCCCCGGTCGTCTGCACCCCCTGCGTGACATCCCGGGCGGTTTTCGTCACCAACAACCTCGGGAACATCCTCGCCTGGGACCGCGAAAAAGGGACCTTCCTCTGGTCCTTTCCGCTGACTCCGGGGAAAGCGCTGCTCTGCACCCCGGTCGCCGAAGGTGAAAAGCTCCTGGTCGGTTCCGACGGCCGCGGTTTTTCCTGTCTGATCCCCGGATCGGAGCATCCCGACAGGACCGTCCCACAGTCCGTCCCGTGGACCTGCGACGGGGGAAATCCCGGACGCTCGGGAATGGCCGGAAACGACGGGATTCCCTCGGGTGGCGAGGGAAAGGTCGGGATGTGCTGGCGGGGGTTCGCCTCCGATACGGTAAGGCTTTCCCCCATTCTCGCCGCGGTTCCCGGGACAATCCTCCTCACCGGGACCGAAATCTCCTCGGGGCCGGAGAGCCTTTCGGGCAAGGCCTTCCTGGCCGGCGTCTCCCCGCGGACGGGAGAGCGGAAATGGATGACTCCGGTGGCTTTCCCGGCGACTTCGATCGTCGCCAACGAGTCTTCCGTTTTCGCCATGGTTCCGCGCCCGGATGGAACGGTCAAACTCCACGCCTTTTCGATCGGAACGGGCAAGGAGACCTGGGATTCCCAGATCGAATTCGCGTCGGGAACCACATTGAACCTGATCTCCCGGGCACGCCTGCTCGCGGTCGAACCCGACGGCAGGATCTACGCTTTCAGGGCCGGGGACGGAGCGATCGCGTGGCAGGGCAACGCATCCGGCCCGATCTCGGGGGCCGCGGCGGCCGGGTTCAACCTGGTCATCCTCCCCGTCGGTGGTTCGAAACCGGAAATCCAGTGTCTCGACGACGACGGAGGGGCACACCTCTGGTCGGCCACGGTTTCCACTCCGATCGTATCCCCACCCGTTTTTTCGCCCGAGGGCGTGTTTCTCCTTTCGACCACGGCGACCGGGGCCTCCCGGCTCGACGCGCTCGAGATCGTCAACGGAGAGCACAGGTGGGAATACGTCGCAACCGCACCCCCTCTGTGCGGCCTTGTCACCAGCGAGAGGACTGTCTACTACGCCGCGGGAACCGGGACGATGTTCGTCCACTCGGCCGGCTCCGGCAACCCCTGGAAGGACGACGGGTTCGGCCTGGGGCCCTCCCCCGCCCGGCTGGTGATCGCCGAGGGGCTCGCATTCTTCGCGGCGGAAGGAAGGATCGGGTCGTGGAACATCGGGGCCGAGGTCAGGGCCTGGACGATCGAAGATCCCGGACTCGGCCGCCCCATCGCCGCGCCGCTCGTGGTCGATCACGGGCTGGTGGTCCTGACCGAGAAAGCCGGCCTGGTCGTCTTCAGCGACCGCGCCCCCGGCACCGGGACGGGCTTATGAACACCCAGTCGATAGCCGCTCCTCCGGTATTCAGGATGATCTTCCCCTTCGGTCCGGGGCAGGAGCTGGAACCTCCGCCCAAGGAACGTCTGGGCGGCAAGGGTGCAAGCCTCGCGGCAATGAACCGTGCAGGGCTCCACGTTCCTCCCGGGTTCATCATCCCCACCGATTGTTGCCGGCTCTGGAACGAAGGGGGCGGCAGATTCCCAGACGGCCTCATGGATGAGGTCGCGAAAGCGATGGAGTGGCTCGAATCGGTCGCGAACAGGAAGTTCGGGACGGGAAAGCGCCCGCTTCTGGTCTCGGTCCGGAGCGGAGCGGCGGTATCGATGCCGGGGATGATGGATACCGTCCTGAACGTGGGTATCAATCCGTCCCTCGAGGGCTCCTTCCCCGACAAGGAAGCCTTCTGGAGCGCATTCGCCGATTTCGCACGGCTCTATTCCGAGACCGTGATGGGCGTCTCCGACGAGGGGGGGAACACCTCCGCCCCCGGGGAAGCCTCGTCCGCCCCTGAAGCGCTTTCAGCCGCAGCGCGCGCGCGCGACCTGGTCGCCATGATCGAGAGGACGGCGGGCCGGAAGTTCCCGACGGATCCGTGGGAGCAGCTTCGCGAGGCGATCGGGGCGGTTTTCGCATCCTGGGATTCCGAGCGGGCAAGGCACTACAGGACGCGTCACAACATCCGGGGCCTCCCGGGGACCGCGGTGACCGTCCAGATGATGTTCCCCAGCGAACGCTCCGGGGTGCTCTTCACGACCGACCCCACCACCTTCGACGAGAACAGGCTGATAATCGAATCTTCGTTGGGGCTCGGGGAAGCGATCGTTCGCGGGCGGGTCGAACCGGACGTTTTCATCATCGACCGCGCCACCATGAGCGTCGTCGAGGAAAGGATCTCGGAAAAGGATGTCCAGGTGCGCGCCCTTTCGGAAACCGCCTCCAACGCGAGGGAAGGTTCCCCGCCGGGCGGAAGCGATGCCTCCTCGCCGGGGGGGCGCGAACCCAGCCTGTCCCGCAAGCAGGTCCTAGACCTGGCCATGCTCGGTATCCAGGTCGAGAAATACTTCGGCCACCCGGTCGACCTCGAGTGGGGCTGGGCGGACGGGCGGTTCGGCCTCCTGCAGAGCCGGCCGGTCCGCGGAATCGAGGTGGCGAGGGACGTCCCCGCCGCCCTGGCGGCGGAAAAAGAGAGGCTGCGCGGTCGGATCGCGCGTTCCCCCCAGTCGGTCTGGGCCGTCCACAACCTTTCAGAGACACTTCCCGCCCCGCTCCCGCTCACATGGGACATCGTCGGCTCCTTCATGTCCGCGACGGGCGGTTTCGGCCGGCTTTACGAGGATGCCGGGTTCCATCCTTCCGACCGGGTCCGGCGGGAAGGATTCCTCGAACTGATCGGCGGTCGCGTCTACATCGATCTGCAGCGCGGGGCAGAACTTTTCTACGACGATTTTCCCCTCGAATACGATCTCGCCGGAGGAGCCGCGGGAACCGACGTCCTGACCGCGGCTCCGTCGAAGTTCAACGTAGAGCGGGCCGGGGGAGGGTTTCTCCTGAGGCTTCCCTGGTACATCTACCTGATGATCCGCCAGGGGCGCGTATTCAAGCGGCTCGCGGGCGGCTGGTGCCGCGATTTCCTCGAAAGAGCTCTCCCGCCTTTTCTTTCGAAGGTGGACGAAGGCCGGAAGATGGACCTCGAAGCCCTCGGCGATGCTGAGGTTCTCGCCGAGCTAGGTCGTCGGGAGGCCCTGTTCAACGAGTTCGGGAAAGAGTCGCTCAAGCCCGGGTTCGTCGCGGGTTACTATCACGCCCGCCTTTCCGCAGACCTGGAGCTCGTTTTCGGGCCCCAGGAGGGTAAACGCCTTACCGGAGCGCTTCTGAAGGGCCTCGAAGGCGACCGCACCGTCGAAGCCAACATCGATCTGTACAAGGTATCCCGCGGAGAAATGGCAATGGCCGCGTTCCTGGAAACCTACGGCCACCGCGCGGTCGGGGAGCTCGAGCTCTCCGAGCCCCGATGGTGGGAGGACCCCGGTTACCCCGGAAAGATCGTGGGGCAGTTCCGGCAGGCGGCGGGACCGTCCCCGGTCGAGCTGCATCGACGACAGGTTCTCGAGCGGCAGGAGACGGAAAAATACGTGTTCGGGGAACTCCCAAAGCGCGGAGCGTCATCCCTTGCGGGCGAGATCCGGTTCAACTTCGAGCAGGCCCTTCTGGCGATGCCTTACCGGGAAACGGGGAAATACTATTTCATGATGGCGGTGGATCTGGTCCGGCGGGCATTGGTCGAGCTGGCCCGGCGTTGGGATCTGGGCCGGGACCTCTTCTTCCTGCGGCGGGACGAGCTGGCGCGGTTTGCCGGGGAGGCCGACTCCCTCAGGAAGGAGATAGCCTCCCGGAAAATCAGGTGGGCAGCCTGTCAGCGGATCGACCTTCCCGAGCTGATCACCGCCTCCGACATTGACGGGCTTGGCGGGAGAAGGCTCGCAGCGGACGCCGGCGGAAGTTATACCGGAACCGCGGTCGCTCCGGGCGTGAACACCGGGATCGCCCGCATAGTCAAATCCCCCCAGGATGTCGCCGACCTCGGAACCCGCTACGTCATCGTCTGCTCCTCGACCGATCCCGGTTGGACGCCGCTTTTCGTCCATGCCCGCGGGTTGATCGTCGAACGGGGGGGAATGCTCAGCCACGGCGCGATCGTGGCCCGTGATTTCGGGATCCCGGCGGTGGTTCTCAAGGACGCCACGCGTTTGATTCCGGATGGGGCGGAGATCCGGGTCGACGGGAACAGCGGCCGCATCGAGCTGGTGGAAGCCGGGAAGGGAGCCTGAATGAATACCCTGATGTGGCTCCTCGATTCCATCCTTGTTCCCCTTGCCGAAGCCTTCTATCCCGTTTTCGACCTGCTCCTGGGGGTGGTGTTCCGGCTTCCCCCGATCGTGGACATCATCTGTCTGGGAGCCTTCACGGGCTTCTTCGTCAACCTTTTCGTCAGGTATTACAGCGACCAGGACTGGCTCCGGGCAGCCAAAGCCGACCTGGAAACCCTGAGCGGGCTCCGGAAGGCGGCGGGTGATGCCGCGGAAAAGGAACGTCTCGACCGCCTCACCGGGCGGATTTCCGGCACCTATGCCTGGAGAGCGGTGATTCCCTCCCTCTGGACGATACCTTTCATCTGCCTCCTGGCGATGTGGATGGGAGCCCGTTTGTCGGTCGATCCGGTCCGGCCTGGGGATGTCCTCGAGGTGGTGGCCAGGTTCGCGGACGGGGCAACGGGTTTGATCCACGTCCTGCCCGGCGATCTTGTCAGGCCCGAGGGGAGCGCAATCTCGAGGATCGAGGCCGCCGAGCCCGCCTCCGGGACCGCTGGTGTGGGGGGAAAGATCGAAGCCCGATGGAGGATCCGCTTCCCACAAGAGGGGACCGCAAAAATGAGGTTCCGCTACCGTGAGGATGATTTCCTGATCGAGTTTCCGGTCGCCCGCACCGGAGTCCGCCCACCCGATCTGCGTTTCCCCTTTCCCCCAAAAGGGCCTTCACCTCTTCAGGAACTCCAGTTGGGCTTGAAGCCAAGGGTTGCGGCCGCATGGTGGAATCTCACCCTGGGCTGGGCCGGTGTTTACATCCTCGCCGCGATCGTTTTCGGGTTGGGTTTCCGCCGTCTGCTTGACGTCCAGTAGTGTCGGAATCCCGCCGGGAAATCCTCTCTTCAACACCAGGACTTCCGTCAAAGACCGGGGAAAATCAGTCTTCGACCAGTTTTGCCGTGACGATCATCACGATCTCGGTTGCGCCGGTGTTCCGGTCGCGGCTGCGGGCAAAACCGCCCACCAGCGGAAGCTGGGAGATGAGCGGGATGCGGTTGCGGTTTTCGCGTTCTTCCTGGCTCAGGAGGCCGCCCATGACCACGGAACCACCATTCCGCAAGCGGAGGCGGCTCTCCGCCTCCCTTGTTCGAATCTGCGGGTAACCCTGCTTTGTCGTGGAGACCACCGAACTCACCTCATTCCGAAGACCCATCCGGATGCTCCCGTCGGAATCGACCAAAACATCCCTCACCTTCATGGTGATGCCCACATCCACCCAGCTCAATTGTGCCTGGAGTTTCAACGTGGAACCCGAATCGGTCTGGGCGGTCGCGGCGATTTCCAGCGGGATCCGATCACCGATCACGACCTTGGCTTCCTCACCTTCGAGAACCCGAAGATTCGGTTCGGCGAGAATCCGGGCATCTTTTCCCTCGTTGAGAACGCGAAGAATCAGCGGAAGAACATCCTTTGGGTGGTATTCCTTGATTTCCGAGTAGCCGAAAGCTGACTTTTCCAGGTCAATCCCAAGGGTTTTCATCTTGTCCCTGGAGATTTCCGCCAGGCGGAACCGTATCAATACCTGGCGCCGTTTCCGGTCGAGAGTTTTCAGAAAACCCAAGGCATCTTCAACATCTGAGGGTTTTCCCGACACGACCACGTTTCTATCGCCGGCGGGTTCCACAGAAAGACCCGAGGTTTTCAGCGCCGCGACCGCAGCATCGGGTTTGATTTCCGCCAAGGTCATTTTGCATCGGGAGGACTTCGCCTGTTCATCGAGTTGAGACAAAATCCTGGTCAAGCGCTTCCTTCCCGCCAGGGGACCTTCAATCAGCAGGGAACCCGTTCCGCCAAGGTCACTGACCGAGGCTGAGCCTTTTACCGCTTCCGCCGCTTTCAGTGCTTTCTGGGCATCAAGGTTCGTGAGAGTGAATACCTCGGTGTCCCACGCGGATTGCTGCCGCCATTTCCCCAACTCCCTTTCGAACGTGTTCACGGCCGAGGGCGCTCCTCGCCAGGATAATCCGGCTGGAGTGACCTCGATTTCGAGACCGTCGTTTCTGGCTTCCTGAGCGGCAAGGCGGGCTTCCTTCTCCGGCATGACCACGAAGCCTCTTATTGCCTGGACTTCCGGGAGACGTTCGACCAGCGCTCTTGTCTCTGGAACCTGTGTTTCAGAACAAAGGATGACGAGACTCCTCGGGTCGAGCGGCGATGCGGCGACCTTCACACTCGGAAGGAATGCGTTCATCAGGCCGGTCACCCACTTCGAATCCAGGCCCGAGGGAAGCCTCAGAACGATGGATTTCATCGCGGGCCGATAACGCTGGACCCGGTCGGAGGGGAAGAGAATCAGAGTCCCTGTTCCAATCAGATAGGACTCCAGCCCGAGGGTTTTCTGGATTACTCCGAATGCTTCCTCTATTGGAATTCCCTGAAGATAGGCGGTGACCCGTCGCTGCTGCTGGACACCCTCATCAACGAATATGCTCCGGCCCGTCTCGTTGGAATACAGCTCGAGGACCTGGCTCAGCGGGGTGTCCGCAAGCTTCAGTACGGCACCGTCAGCGCGGAGGGAAACTCCGAGCAAAAGAAGGATAATTCCGAGGTAGAAGCCCCTCAGGGGGCGCTTTTCATTCGAACTGTCCATGTTCCTGCCTCATGGTGATACAGTTCGATATCATCGGTATCAGCCGAAAGTATTTTAACCCCACCCGGCAAGATTTCCCCGACTCTTCCGAGAAACGCGCGACCGTTTTCTTCCAGGATGACCGATGGCGTGCCGGTTTCGGAGAAGTAACCCAGATACCGGAATGTCCGCAGATTTCTTCTTTCCACGACCGGAGCAGGGATTTGTTCCCCCGCGAACAGGTCGATTCTTCCGATGGTGGGGTTGGGGGAGGTTTCGCGCTCCACTTCCGGTCTTTCCTGGGAGGCGGCTTGCCCTTCCCACGGACCGGTTCGTGCAAGCACCTGAAGCTTCAACTCGACCAGCCCGTCATCGCGGATCTCGCAGGAAACCCGGTCGACCTTCAGGGAAAGGTCTGTGGAAAGCCGGTTGGCAAGGATTGCGCCCGCAGTATATGGACCATACCCGGCAAGGGAAAGGCGGGCGGGATGCCCTCCATCATTGGCGGATTCCGACAAGAGGAAATGGGAGCGATCCGCTACCCCCCTAATCTCGGCAAGAAGTTCGTTTGGAGCACAGGCTGGAGGTGGTTCCATCATGCTGCTGATTTTGGACGACCACGAAGCGGCCTGTTCAAGCCCGGGAAGCTCATTTTCGAGGGAACTCAAACGACCTCGGATTTCTTCAAGTTCCACTTTGGGGGCAAAAGAAGGCGCAAGGAACCATGCAGCGGCGTTCAACCCCGCCAGAAGGATGCAGGTTACCCTCAGTCGTTCCATGAGAAGAGAATGACGAGCCTCGCGGGAAGCTTGTCCTCCACGGTCATGCGCCCACGGACATTTCCGAGAGATGCATTCAGCCACCGGGTGGCGGTATCGGTGTCGGGTGATTCGATCTCGAGGTTTCCGCTGGAACCATTTGATTCGAAGGAGCGGAGTTGGGTTCCACGTGGCCGGTTTCTCTCCAAGGCTGCAAGAAGAGCAACCGGATTCCGGTTCCGTGAAAGGAACCAGTCGTTGCGGGCTTTTACTGCTCCTGCAAGGGCGGCCGGATTCCCGATGGTTCTTTCCAGTTCAGCTTTGCGTGTTTCGAGGCTGGCTATCATGGAATTCAATGCAGATGCTTCGGTTCGCTGTTCGCTCGAAACACGAACATCGCGAACCATTAAACCAGCCTGCACAAAAAAGGAGATTGCCAGACTGGCGACCAAGATTCGGAGTCCGGCCAATGCGAGGTTACGGGAGCGGGATTGGAAATTCAGGTCGAGTTTATACATGGGGTCTACCCGTAATCATACAAAATCCGATGGGTGGAGACCAACCCGAGTTCCGAAATTCTTCGCAGAAACCTTGGGAGCCTCTAACGAAAGAGCATTCTGCCTGGGAAAAGAGAAGAGGGATTCCCTCATAGCCCCTTTAAAATGGGGATTCTCTGTTTTATGGAAAAAGAATGCCCATTGCCGGCGTGGGACTCAACAACTCGACCAGCGAAATTAAGCTTGAACCCCGGTTTTCGAGCTGGAATTCTTCCGTTGGGAGAGGAGGAGCGAAAAAAAAGAGAAAGTTTAACCTGAAAAAAATATTTTCCGGCTTTTGTCCCAGTATAAAACCGCTCTGCAAAAGCGATACCCGGAATTTTCGCCGTTTTTTTGTCCCCCGAACGGGGGACAGACAACTATTGCTTTCTTTGGTAAAATTTCTCAACAGTCATTCCCGTGAGGGAAGAAAACAGCTTTAGCCGCATGCAGTGAGGAATTTTGCATCTGGGAGGGCTCATGAAAAAAAGGTTGTTTCTGGTTCTTGCGTGCGTCGTCTTCATCAATTCTTTTACGGGAATCGCCCAGACATCAGGTGATAACACCGCTTCCGGACCAGCGCTATATCCCCCACCCGGAGTTTTCATTCCCCCAAACCAGCCGCTGGCGCCCTCGGGAGTGCCCACTATTTTTAAAGCCACGCAAAATTCGCTAAGCGGATTGCAAAACTACCACCTCACCTTCGATAATCCTGTTCCTGGAACCATTCAAGAGTATCACGGATTTGGAACGGGCTTCACCAACCGATTACCCGGAACTGGGTGGGGCATTCCAATTAATGACCCCTATTTAAGCTTGTTTCCAAGCCGACTCCTGATCCAATCAACCCACACCGATCCCAATTGGGGTGGGATCAATTTGGACGTCGCAGAAACCCCAGGAATGCTTCTTTCGGGTATCGGAGCCCGAGAGTTTACCGTCTCTGCGATTTTTTCAGGGGTAAGCATCTCGGAAATGTCAGATCAATTGATGCTTTACGTCGCATCCGGACGTTACAATTGGTTTCGGACCGGGACACATTTCACACACAGCCGTGAATTCTTGAGTGTTCAGCACAACGGACATGACTTCGATGCTCACATCACCGGAACATTCAACAACTGGGATACGATTCGGGTTACTCTCAAGCGATTCAGCAACAACGTCATCGAGACGCGGTATGAGGATCTTTCTACGGGCGCGGTTTTTACCGACACCTCGAATGTTTCTCTTCTCAACGGTGCTTCCAGTATTTTTGTTGGCGTCTATTACACCAACAATGGCGGCAAAGTGATTGATAACCCCAAAATAAGTTACATTGAAGATTTTCGTGTAATCGTATTTTCGAAGGAAGTGACCGACGTGAAAGCCGTCCCTGGGACTCTATGGGTGGATGTAAACGGCCACACATCAGGCATCATTTTCCGGGCCACCATTTCAGAGGCGGCGACGGTCAATTTCCACGTTCTGAGTCCTTCGGGAAGGAGAATCGAACTTGGAGCGGCCGCAACGGAAGATGTCAACGGCCAAAATGTTGCCGGGATCAAGTGGTTGGGAAAGGAATTGGGGGCAAATCCCGAACCGGGGCTTTACACTATCGTTGCTGAGGTTGATTCTGCCTCAAAACAAACCACGTTCACAGTAAAACCGATAGCCGGAAATGCCCTTGGTTTCGGCACCTGGCTGGGGAAGAAGAATCCTGCCCAGGGAATTGGACCCGAGCCGAAACCCGGCGAATGCCCGCCACATCTTTGGGAGCAACTCGTTCCAACTTCGGAGGCAGATTTCCACAGCCTGACAGCCGACGACCCCGTCAATATCGCACTCGGGACCTTCATCCAGTCGGAAGTCGATTTGCAGCTCAAGGCAAATCATTCGCTGGTGCTGGCGCGGGTTTACAACTCCTTGGACCCCCACGCGGGAGCATTTGGAACCGGTTGGAGTTCGCCCTATCTTTCGCGGCTCGAGGTTGCCACGAACAGCGTTCTTTTTGTTAATTCCGACGGCGGGCAGGTGTTGTTCACTTCAAGTGACGGGCATACCTATTCGGCGGCCGATGGAGTCGAACTCAAGCTTTCGTACGATTCGAACACAACCTTCTGGACCATCAAACACCCCCACGGATCCGAATGGACGTTCGACCATTTGGGGAAACTTTTGCGCATGGCAAAAGCCTGTTGTGGGATGGGAGCGACCGACGCGGTTTTATGCGACTATGACCAAGCCGGTCGGCTGGCCAGGGTCAGCAACCCATGCGGGCAATTCTTCACTTTCACATTCGATGGGAACGGACGGATCGCCGGCGTGGCCGATTCCGCCGGGAGAACCCTTTCGTATTCGTACGATCCTGCCGGAAACCTCGTTTCCGTCACCGACCCGCTTGGGAGAATAACCAGCTATTCATATACTGGCGATGGTTTCCTCAACCGGATCGAGAAACCCGGGAACCGGATAACCGCCTTGACTTATGTCGATCGCCGAGTGGAGACCGTCACCGGGGCGGACGGTGGCGTTTCCCGGTTCGTATGGGATTACGCAAGCCCCAAGCTTACTTTGACCGATCCTTCCGGGGTCGCTCATGAGTATCATTTTACGGCTGACTGGGAATTTCAAACCTATTCCGTGCCGGGCGAAGGGGTGGAAAAAACCTTCGACCTGACCACCACAGGGGCGGTCGCCCAGCTCGAGAACTCCCTCGGGGCCCGCGAAACTTTTACCTATAACGCTGACCATCTGCTGGAGAGCCACATCGACGCAATGGGAAGCATCGAGCATTACGAATACCATCCCACGTTCCACCGGCTGACGAAAAAGACCGACCCACTGGGCCGGGTGTGGAGCTACACATGGTGCTATCGCGGGAACCTCTGGTCCGAAACCAACCCCGCGGGTGGCATCACCAGCTACACCTACGATGCTCATAACAATCGTACATCCCGGACTGATCCTCAAGGGAGGGTGACGCGGTATCTCTACGACACCACCGGAAGCCACTTGGTTGG
>CAYRYU010000054.1:0-47628 GCA_964428355.1 uncultured bacterium | reverse complement strand
GTTCAAGGCAGGCGAGCCCGCGGGAGGGGATCCGACGGTCTTTTTGAAACGATGAGGTAATCAGGAACATCGTTTTCTGGAAGGATTCCACGATCCTGCCCCCGGCCAGACGAACGGAACGCCAAAGAAGGGAGGTTGTGAAGTGGCCCTGGGACCCAATTCCAATCTGGAGGCTCTCCGTTCGAAGTTTCCCCTGAAGGAGGGGGAGAAGCACGTCGGGGCTTTCATGGGAAGGACTCAGCCCCATGTCCTTTGGTATTTCCTGCTTGGCCCGCTGGCCACCCTGATGATGCAACAATACCAGGTCATGGTGACAAGCAAGCGGATCATCTTCGGGAAGTTGTCTGTAATGGGCTCCGTTTCGATCATCGACGCCTTCCTCTATCCGGAAATCGAGGATGTTTCGATCCGGGAAGGCACTCTGTCCGACACGATCGAATTCACGTTCAAGAATGGAAGGACGTTGATACTGGATTCAAGTCGTTCTGGTTTCTTTGGAAAAGAAGGGGTCTTCATCGATGACGCGATAGAGGATTTCCTGGAAGAAGCGATCGAATGACGACACTCTGCGCAATCCTTGCATGCTTCGTGATTCCACTTGCCTTCTATTCCCCTCAACCGGAAAGCCTCCGCGAAGTCAACCCCCAGAGTCTTGGAGAAAGGCTTCGGTCACGCGCGGGAACCCTGGGCCTGGGTATCCTTCTGATCGCGATCGCCGCAGCGACTTTCGATCCTCTGACCCTCGAAACCACCCCCAAGCTCAAAGTGGCCTTCGGTCTCAGCCATTGGGGGGTTTTCGAAATGGGGTGGATCTACCAGATCCTGACCGGGAACTTTCTTCACGCGGATCTGGCACACCTCGTCTCGAACCTTTTCATCCTGATGCTTTTGTCAGCATACGAATCACGGGTGGGGTTCATGCGTTACATACTGGTATTCCATGTTTCCGCGATCGGTTCGTCAATCGCCGAAGCCATCTTGATTCCACCCACCCTGATCTCGATTGGGGCCTCAGGCGGAATCTGCGGGCTGGTCGCAGGCTACTTTCTGGATTTTCCCGAAGTTCCCTCGAAAGATTGGATCGGCGGAGTCATGGCTGTCCTTATCCTCGTTGCGTTTTTTTCCTTAACCGGAAAGAGCAATGAAAGAGAACTGGGAGTAACCGTCGACTGGCTGGGGCACTTCCTGGGGGCGGTTTGCGGGTGCATGTTTGTCCGCCGTTTCCCGAGGGCGGAGGAGATCCCGGTCTCTCCTGGCCCGGCGGGAAATGTCGGATCGACGTGAGTCCCGGTTCCACCTTCGCTCCTGGCCGTTGCGGGGGTGGGAACTCGTGCGCAGTCCCTGAACGCCCGATACGGGATTTGGACGTCTTCGGCCACGGATGGCGCACCCAAGACACCCGCTTTTTGTCTTACTTTGTGAGACAGATCGAAAGTCTGAAGCGTTTCTGATGACGCAGTACCGAGGCCCGGGAAAACCGCAGCCTGCTCTGGATGAGGATTTTCTTGAGGGCACCAAAGTTGCGTGTTTTCAAGCTGTCCTCCACCAATACTCCAATCCCCTTGGACGGCCAGGATTCAGCCCGGAACGGCTCTCCCAAGGTGAAAATGGGCCGGATTCCCACGCTTCCCGCCCCAGCGGGGCCTGGGATCCGCACCCGAACTCCGCGGGACCGGCTTTCCGACGCATGCGAAATCCTTACCTCTCCGTCGGGACTCGAGGTGGACTGATCGTTCGCGGATCGTTTCCGGAATGGCTTTCCCTCGTCCCCCGGGGCATCTTTTCACATGCCCCGAACTCTGAACGGAAATGGAAAGGAGTTCCCCATGTTTCGCATCCAGTTCATCGGCGTCGGAAGCGCCTTCACCACTCGGGAGTATTTCCAGTCGAATGCCCTCGTGATCGCAGAGTCCGGCAAGAAACTCCTGATCGACTGCGGCAGCCAGGCCCAGTTCGCCCTCGAGGAGATCGGGATCACGAACGCCAATGTGGGCAAGGAAATCGACGCGGTGTACATCTCCCACCTCCATTCGGATCACATCGGATCTATGGAATGGCTCGCCCTCGTGACATACTTCAACCCGGCAAGACTTCGGCCAAAGCTGTTCGCCGTCCAGACAGTCATGTCGGATCTCTGGACGAAAAGCCTCAGGGGCGGCCTGGAAACACTCGAGGGAAAGATCGCAAACCTCACGGACTTTTTCGACTGCCGCCCGGTACGCATCAATTCATCGTTCACATGGGAGAACATCAGGTTCACCCCTGTTCAGACGGTCCATATCGTCAGTGGTATGATGATCCAACACAGTTATGGGCTTCTGATGCAGGAGGGAACGAAGGGCCCGAAAGTCCTGTTCACGGCCGACACCCAGTTCGCCCCCTACCAGATGAGGAAGTTCTACGACAGCGTTGACCTGATTTTCCATGATTGCGAGACGGCCCCTTTCAAATCCGGCGTTCACGCCCACTACGACGACCTCCGGACCCTGCCGGACAAAGTCAAGGAGCGGATCTGGCTCTACCATTACCAGCCCAATCCCCCCCAGGACCCGGCCAAGGACGGTTTCCTCGGCTTCGTCAAAAAAGCCCAGATTTTCGAGGTCCGGAACCCCGAAGGGGAAGCGGACCGGAAAGCCGCCTGAGCCTTGGGCCCGAACGTTTCCCTGAAGCCGGAATGAAAGGAGCATCCGCATGTCCCGGATCATTTTCGTGACTCATGCGGCGATGGGGCATTTCAATCCACTCTTCTCGATCGCTTCTGAATTGAAGGTTGGGGGCCACGATGTAGGATTCCTGATACCTGCACCGCGGCTCCCCTTCTCGGCGGGGCCCATTCTCGGATCCGCAAAAGGAATCTTCGACCGGCTCGATTCAGCCGGGATCCCGGGGGATTCCCTGACCCCTTCGATCAGGATGGCGCTCAAGGCCGTCCTTCTTTCGCGAAAAAAGGGAACCGAAGAAATCGAGTCCGCACTGGATCTGTTCACGATGGGATTGGGAGCCTTCACGAGCCAGCTCCTCGAGCGATTCAGGAAAGCAAAACCGGGAGCGGTCGTGACCGATTTCTCTTTCCTGGCTTCCGGACTTGCCTCGCAGGCTTTCGGACTCCCCTTTGTCACCATCTACCACAGCGGGCTCCCCTTCCCCGGCAAGGACGTTCCCCCGTTCGGAAGCGGGATGCCGATCGAACCAGGTGCGGGCGTGAAGTATCCCGAGCTGGAAAAGAGGATGCTGACCGCCGAAAGGCTCCTCGAAAAGAGGCTCAGAAAAGTCCGGGCGCGGTTCGAAATCCCTTCTGCGGAGCGGACTTCATTGAGATCCCCCTACTCCCCCTGGTTGAACCTGATCACCAGCCACGAGAGGACCGAAGCCCCTCGAACCGGACTTGGAGACAGGACCTTCTTCGTCGGCCCGTGCACCTCGGGCCGCACGCTGCCGCGGGAGCAGTTTCCTTTCGACCGCCTCGAAAAGGGGAAATTCAAGATCTACGTTTCCCTCGGAACCTTCTTCAACGACCGCCCGGATGTATTCCTTCGCATTCTCGGGGCACTCGATGATCCCGAGTATCAGGTCATTGTCAGCGCGGGGGCGGCATTCAGGAAACTCCCCGCCAACCTCATTCCGCGGAATGCCCTTGTTTTCCCGAGCGTTCCCCAGGTTGCACTTCTTCCCAAGGTCGATCTCGTGATCGGCCACGGGGGAAACAACAGCACGAACGAAGCTCTTGCTGCCGGAAAACCCCTGATCGTCATGCCGGTCGGGGGCGAGCAGTGCGACAACGCTGAACGGGTTTCCTACCTTGGGGCTGGTTCGAGAGTGGAGATGGATGGGTTCACAAAAACCGGCCTCAGGGAAAAAGTCGCGGCAATGCGGGAAAATCCAAGTTTCCGCAAAAATGCATCGGATTGTTCCGCACACCTTGCGGAGACTTGCGGCAGCTCAACCGCGGCCTGCCTCATCGATTGGGTTGCGAAAAACCAGTCCCCTGCGCTCCGCCCCGCCTTCTTTCCCACCACGATCACGCGATCCAACCTCGAAACCCTGATGAATTCACTCTCACCGATCCAGGGAGGCTGAAACTGCGGGCCATCCCTTCGGGTTGTCTGGGAAGAAGTTCATCGTGCCTTCGGATGGGCTTTGAAAAAACTCCAGATGATGTCGTTTGCGGGAAAAACCGGAGAGGGCCGGTCCGCGCCCCTTCGTGGGACGTTTTTGGAACCTGGCCAGGCATGTCCCTGGTTCTGCAGGATGTAAACCCTGACTTCGGGGTTCCCCCCGGGGCAGGTATGACTCATGACCATGGTTTTCAGGGCGGGGTCAAGAAGTGGGGCGGACCGGTCTCGGCATCCGTTGGCGGAGACCCAGAAATCCACCGTGTCGGAGGCCGAGCGGACTTCCTTCTTTGCCTGGACGGACTTCTCCTGCAATCCGCCGCCGATGGGGATGTGCTTGTCGAGAAGGCCCTGGATGATGCAAACGGAGACGGGAGTGGCAGGTTTCGGTGGAACGTGCCACTCCTTTTCCCCCGCCTCCCGCCCCCCGAAAGTCCCCACCACGGGGGCGATGGCGGCGAGGCGGTTCCACGGCTGCGCGGCGAGCCAATGGCAGAGGATCGCCCCATTCGAGATCCCGGTCGCAAAGATGCGGTCAGGGTCTACGGGAAACTCCTTTTCCAGATTTTCAAGAAGCGTCCGGATGAAGCCCAGATCGTCTACCCCGTGGCTCTGGGCGAAACCGAAACCGAACGAAACGTTCCAGGTCAGCAGGGCTTCCTTTACCTCTCCGGTACCATTGGGAGCAACGAGCAGGAACCCCGCCTCCTCAGCCTTTCTCTCGAAATCGTAATTGGCAAGCGCTCCACGAGCCCCTCCCCCGCCCCCGTGAAAGAGGAAGACCAGAGGAATTTTTTTCTTCCGGTCCCACCTCGAGGGAATGTAGAGATAGTAGGAACGTGCGAGCCCTCCGTGCTGGATGGTCCTTTCCTCCGATTTCACCGCGGTTTCGAGGGCCTTCCCCTCGATCCGGCGGATCAGGAGGTCCCGGATCTTCTTCCTGAATGTCTGCGCGGGCAGTCGGAACGAGGTTAAGAGGAACATCGCCATCAGAACCCAGATGGTCCGGTGCGAAAGAAAACGGGGTTCCATGCTTCCCAAACCCCCTTCTTGGATTCTTAAAGGACCAAGGGTGATTATACACCTTTGGCGACATGGGTCTTGTGAGCGAACTCCGCCTGTCGCAGTGCGTCAGTTTCGAACCAACGAAGAAGAAACTGACGGGAGTCTGTCCGGCGGAGATCGGCCCGGGATCGCTGATTTGCGGTAGACGCCAGCGGGCATGGCGGTTGCGCGATTCAGAGTGAATCCGAAAGGAGCGAAAGATGACGAAGCGCGGTTTCCACCGGTTTTCCCTTCTGCTCGCAGTGTTCCTGATGGTTTTCATCACGGTCGCACCTGCGTTTGCCCGTGCGGGAGGCGGCGGTGGAAAGGGCAAGGGGGGGGCGGGGTTCCTTGCCCTCCTCGTCTACGCCATCTATTACGTCTTCTGGAAATTCACTGTCACCGTGAAGCGTCTTGGAGCGAGTTCCCTGATTCGCACTCTCGAGGAAACCGACAGGGGGTGGAAAAAGGAGGATATCGAGAGGAGAGTCGAGGAGGCATATTTCAAGATCCAGGAAGCCTGGACGCACAACGATCTCGGCCCCGTCCGGAACCTGTTGAGCCACCGGCTCCTAAGGAACTGGGAATCGATGATCCAGAGTTTCAAGAACAAAGGGCACCGGAATGTCCTCGAACAGATCGACCTTTCTTCGGTCGAGTTCGTCGGCATCTCGGACAAGGACGGCCACCTTTCGGACCGGGTCTACATCCTCGTCCACGGAAGCATGGTGGATTACATGATCGAGGAGAAGTCCGGGTTGACTATTCTTCGGAAGGGAGAGGAATCAGAATCGGATGCCATGAAAAATGCGGGTTTCTGCGAGCTCTGGGAATTCACCCGTAACGAGTCCGGGGAGTGGATCCTCGATTCCGTTTCCGAGGATACGGGGATCCTGAACATCATTTTCCTGCCTTGTTCGAGCACCGACCAGCGATACTTCGAGTTCCTCGGTCGCCGGACCTGACGGTCTTCCCGGGGGGACAACCCTCAAACAGACTCGTACTGTGGCGGCTATTTCGCCATCTCGGAAATGCAAAATGGGGCCGCCTTTAGGGCGGCCCCCGGAATGAGGTTGGCTTGGAAGCCAGTTGGCAGGAATGAAACTATTGGTCCTCGTGGATCTCCACGAAATCCCATTTCGGTTCGCTTCGCAAGGTTCCCGGAATCCCCGCCCATTTCGCGGCAGCAGCTTTGAGGGCGCGGGCTTCGACATTGGGAGCCATGTCGTGTGCCGCAAAAACGGCGTCGGAAAACCTGGCGAATGTCTTTTGCGTGAATTCGGTTACCCACTCCGGCCCGGCGGTGGTTTCTTCATCTTCGCCATTGCCGGTTTCCTTCCAGATCTTCACCTTTACGACTCCCCTAAAGGCGCGTGACCTGACCGCCGAAGCGCTTGCCGAGAAATTCCCGTGTGTCGGGGGCTGAGGTGGCATCGACACCAGAACCTTGACCGAGAAGGTCTGGGCAGGCGTCCCGGCTTCCCACGTCCGCTTGTATACGAGTGCCAGAACTGATTCGCCCGGTTCGGTGGCTCGGAACGTGTAGACTTTTGTTCCCCCACTTCCCTCGAGGGTCAGGCCCTGGGTTCCGGCAGGCTTGAAACTCACGTCCGTCTGTTCGAGAATGCTGGGAGCATAGTCGATTACATGCCAGTCGAATCCGGTGGTGGGGTTTGAAGGCAATGCCAGGACGAGATTTTGCCCGACATATGCATCGATATCCTTACCGTTCTGGGCCTCGCCGATGGTTAGGGACGGAGGAAGCGGACAAATGACCGGTCCCCCGAGCAGTGCTTTTCCCACGGGCTCGGCAGCAACCGCTGCCGACCCACCGAAAAGGCTGATACAAGACAGAAGAACCAGAATCCTTGTTTTCATTGGTATTCCTCCTTACGTTCCAATTCGTTTGCCCATAAGAACGTTGAAGGAATTCCCACCGTTGGACTTTTTCTCAATCTCTGGAAATGTTGATCAGAAGCCAGAGATCCTGCCGTTTTACCGGAGGCCTGAGTGCCCCTCACCGGAGGTGCTGTCGCCCATGGACGGCGACGTGCACGATTTTCGCCCGGATGGCGAAGCTTTTTCGGGCCTGCCGGAAAGAAAGCGCCGGAGGATCTCAGGGAGCGAGTCCCCTCCGAACTTCACGAGAACCTCGTCGGCCAGGGTGATCGCGATGAGCGACTCCGCCACGATTGCAACGGCAGGAAGAGGTGCGGTGTCGGACCGCTGGGGGGGTACCCTTGCTGGGCCGCCGGTCCGAAAATCGATCGAGAGGGATTCCGACCCGCCCGGGGGAGGTTTGAAAGTGCACCTCACCACCAACGGTTCCCCGTTTGTCATCCCGCCTTCAAGGCCTCCCGCCAGATTCGTCTTTCGGCGGAAGGGTTTTCCCGGTTCCGTTCGGAAGGGATCCTGGGCATGGGCACCCGAAAGCCTGCTCTGGGACAGTGCCTCCCCTATCTCGACCGCCTTGACGCCGGGGATGCTCATGCAATGGCCTGCCAACACCGCATCAAGGCGACGATCCCAGTGAGCATGCGATCCGAGGCCGATCGGAAGGCCGTAGAAGCGCACCTCCACCTCCCCGCCAAGGGTCTTTCCGTTGTCCCGGGCTTCATCGATGATGGATCTCCAGATCGGAATCACATCCGGGTCCGGGGAAAGAAACTCCGGCCCGGTCTTTTCGATGATTTCCAAGAGGCGGGATTCATCGAGGCCGCGGACAGGTCGCGCGGCCCTCCTTCCAATCCGCCGGACGAATGCGACTGAACGGATTTTCAGACTCTTCAGGAAGTTCCTCGCGGGAACGGAAAGCGCAACCCGTATCGCGGTTTCCCGTGCCGAAGCGCGCTCCCTGACGGGGGTGGAATCCTCGAACCCGAACTTCACCATCCCGGGGAGATCGGCGTGGCCCGGGCGCGGAACATGACACTTATGGAGTCCCATGCCCTTGGCCTTGGCATCCGGAGCGGAAACCGATAGCGAGCGATGGGAATTCCGGATCAGTATCGAAATCGGGCTTCCGATGGTGAAACCGCCGATCACCCCCGAAATGATCTCCACCTGGTCGGACTCGATCTTCCGGCGCGGCCCGCGACCATAGCCTGCCCACCTCCTCCTGCAAAGGTCGGTGAAATCCTCCATCGAAACCGGGACCCCGGCAGGCATCCCCTCGAGAATGGCCACCAGACCCGGGCCATGCGATTCCCCTGCGGTCAGGTAGCGCAGCCGAGTTCCGGTCACGGTTTTCGGATTCCGGTCAGCGGGGTCACCGGTCTTTCACCCGCTCGAACACTTCCTGGAGCGGTATTGCCTGTTTCGGGTTCACCATCTTCACGAAGGCGATCTTTCCACGCATGTGCTCGACGTAGTTCACGCGGTTTCCTCGGTTTTGGGCCGCGAGGCCGGATTTTGCGGCATTGTGCAGGATCGCGCGCAACCGGCGACGTTCCTCTCTGGGAACGGAAAAACCGTGGTTGACTACGATGCCGGTAACCTTCTGCCTGACGCTTTTCCGCATCACCCGAAGCTTTTCATGGTTAAGGAAAAAGCGCTCATCCTTTATTATCTTCCCGACGTATTTGGTCAGGGCGGTAACCAGGTTCCGGTCGCCGCTGAAAGTGCAGTCGTCGGCGTACCTGGTGTAGACGAAGCCCATCCTCTTTGCCAGAGCCGAACAACGGCGGTCGAGGTTTCGGGCCACAAGATTGCTGATGGCGGGGCTCGTCGGGGCCCCTTGCGGCAGGATCCGTTTCCTTCCCCGGGGAAGACGGGTCGTACAAAGGAAGGCGAGGGCCCGGGCGACTTCCCGGGAGTATCCGAGCTTTTCGAAGAGCCCCCTGACACGCGGGGCCCGGATCGAAGGAAAGAAATCCTTCAGGTCGCAGCAGACTACCACCCTCTTTCCCTCATGGGACGCGGCATGGGTCAGAATACTCCGGCCGGCGCGAAAACCGTGGGCTGCCTCATGGGGCTCCACCTTCTCGAGGATACTTTCGAGAATCCAGTATTGGGCGTCCATGAGGCGGGCTTTGGGTATGAGAAGAAGCCTCTTAGCCCCCTTTTTCTTGGGAATCTCCTTGGTCGAATAGTGGATCGAGACCCCGGTCTTGGGGGAAATCTTCGGCGGGGCGTCGATCAGCCACTCCAACTGATCGGTCTGCATCTGGAGCGCCTCGGCAATGCTTTTCACCGATCCGAGGAAGGGCAGATTCCATTTTCCGAAGGTGTTCGTCATTGCTGCGGTCCTCCGATCCGGATTTTGATCCCCGGAAAGTCAGATGAAGCGGAAAGGGGCTGCAACACCTGCTCTCTCCGCTACTTCCGCGAACCCGCCCGCCTGCAAGGCGGGCGGGTTCGCGGAAGTAGCAACTGCTAGATCATTCAAAACGGTACACGCGACGTAGCATCGCGCTGGCTTGACGCCCCCAACACCTTTCCGCTTCACCTGGGATTCTACCGCATCCAAAAACCCCGCGCAACAGGCCCGGAAAAACTAAAAAATCCCGAGAATATCCACTTTCCACTATTGAAGGTCCCGCGGATTGCCGAAGTTCAGGGGAGCGAAGAAAAATCCCTAAAGTTTTCTCTTCGGAATGACGATAACTATTTTAGGAAAGCACGCCCTTTGTCAAATCAGAACATCCCGGTACCCGACGTGGAGGACCACGTCGTCGAACGGCTTCTCAAGCGGCCGGCCCGGATCGCCTATTCCATAGTCGTCCGGTGTCCGCGAGGACATCCGCAAGTCCTGCAGACCCACCCCGTTTTCATGGAGGAAGGTTTTTGGAAGCCGTTTCCCACGTTCCTTTGGCTTGTCTGTCCCGCTTTGAAACTCTCGATCTCACGTTTGGAACAGGCCTCCTGGATCAGGAGGTTCGGCGACCGGCTGCGAACCGACGATGCATTCCGTAGTTCTTTCTCGGAGGGCCACAGGATGATGTTGGAGCGTCGATTGAAACTTGCGGAGGGGATTTTCGGAGGTCCGCTTCCCCCGCCGATCCGTCGTATCCTCGAAACCACGACGATCGCGGGAAGCAGGCATCCGAACGGGGTGAAGTGCCTCCATGCCCACGCGGCCCAGTTCCTCTTCATGGGATCGAACCCCATCGGCCAGGAGGTCCTGCGCCTCGCCGCACTTGGCGAGGATTGTGACGTCTGCGGTGAAACCGCAAGGAGGGACGGAAGATGATCCGCGGGATGTACACCGCCTCCTCATCGATGCTCTGCGAGACGATCCGACAGGACATGATCGCCAACAACCTCGCGAACATCGACACCGCGGGTTTCAAACGGGATCAGGGCATCTTCAAGGAACTTCCCACGATGGCCATCCGAAAGGTGAACGACGGAAAACTCTATCCCCCCCGTCCCTTCTACCAGTATCCCAAGATCGGAAAGCTGGGAACCGGCGTGATCCTTGACGAATCGTACACCGATTTCGGAATGGGGAAGTTCGAGTTCACCGACAATCCGCTCGATCTCGCGCTGGAAAACTCCAAGGCGTTCTTCCTGACCGAAACCCCGCAGGGGATCCGCTTCACCCGCGACGGCATCCTCAACATCAACCAGGACGGCTACCTGATGAACATGAACGGCGATTACATGCTCGCCGAAAAGGAGCCTCAGACCCAGTCCGACCAGGAGGTCATCCTGGACGAGAATGGGAAGCCCCAGATCGAGTTCGGACGCGTCCGTATCGGTCCCCAGGACACGATCTCGGTCGACACCGAGGGAAGGGTGATCATAAACGGCACTCCCGCTTTCCGGCTTCTTCGCGGAATGGCCGCGGATCGGAAGGCGTTCCGGAAGGAAAGCACGAACAGTTACTCCTGTGCTTACGGCGACGTAAGGCGGGCCACGGGAAAGGTGAAGCAGGGTTTCGTGGAGAAACCGAACTTCAGCGTGGTGGAGGAGATGGTCAAGATGATCGAAGTCTCCCGAGCCTATGAAGCCAATTCCAAGACAATCCAAGCCCACGATACGCTCCTGGACAAGGCAATCAACTCGGTCGGAACGACACGCCGCTAATTCACTGAAACTGGAGGGCCACTCATATGATGCGCAGTCTCTGGTCATCCGCAACCGGCATGAAGGGCCAGGAACTCAACATCGATGTCATTTCCAACAACCTGGCGAATGTCACCACGACAGGATTCAAGAAAAACCGGGTGGACTTCCAGGACCTCCTCTATCAGACCCTGCGGGAACCTGGAACCCCGATCTCCACCGGGAACAACTACCCCGTTGGAATCCAGCTCGGCCACGGCGTAAGGCCTGTCGCGACGCAGAAGATCTTTTCCCAGGGCGAATTCCAGCAGACGGAGAACTCCCTCGACGTAGTTATTGCCGGCAGAGGTTTCTTCCAGATCCAGCTCCCGAACGGCGACATCGCCTACTCCCGGGACGGCGCATGGAAGCTGAACAACAACGGCCAGATCGTCACCTCCGATGGTTACCTGGTCATTCCCAACATGACGGTCCCCCAGAATTCGCTCGGGATCAACATCACCTCCCAGGGCATCGTCGCGGTCAAACTTCCCAACCAGGTCGACCTCGAGGTCATCGGCCAGATCGAAACCGCCGATTTCATCAACCCCGCCGGCCTGAAAGCTCTCGGCCGGAACCTTTTCATCCCCACGGGCAGTTCGGGCGACCCGGTGACCGGGATCCCGGGAACGCAGGAGTTCGGCGAGATCGAGCAGGGCTTCATCGAGATGTCCAACGTGAAGGTGGTCGAGGAGATGGTCAACATGATCGTCGCCCAGCGCGCTTATGAAGCGAACTCGAAGTCGATCCAGACCTCGGATTCCATGCTTCAGATCGCAAACAATCTCCGCCGCTAGGGGTAACCGCCGATGATGGAACCTGATCTCCCGAGACCTCTTCCGAAGCTTTCCGCCGCGATCCTCGCAACCTTCCTAGCCCTCGTCTGCGGTCCCGCCGGAGCGACAACTTCGCAGGCGATGGTGGTCAAATCGACCGTGGTCGTCCCGGGATGCAAGGTCGACGCATCCTCCCTGGTGGGAGCGAAAGTCCCGGAAAACCTCCGGAAGAATTTGGAGAAGATCCCTTTCGGAAGCATCCAGCAACCCCTCGGGGAGCTGACGATCCCACGGGATCAGCTTGTGAAGAACCTGGGAAGTTTTGCCTCGATGTTCGAGATTCCACGGACCGTCCAGTTCATTCGCAGGGGTGATATACTTCCGGGTTCGGAAATCAGCAGCCGGATCGAAGCCCTCTGTCGGGAAGGCGCATCGGGGATTCCCAGAGAGGAGATCAGGCTCGACCTTTCCCATCTCCCCAAGCATGTCCTCCTGCCCGGGGCGCTTGCCGACTGGGAACTCAAACCCATGTCTTCCAACCGTCTGGGGATGAGGCTTTTCACCGTCGAAGCAAAATGCCGGGAAGGAAACGTCCGTCAGATTGTCCAGGCGGATGTCTGGCGAGAGTACCAGGGGGGGAAGACCACCCGCCTCCTGAGACCCGGCTCCCGGATCGGTCCCGCCGACGTGACCGCTGAAACGGTTCGGGTCAAGAATGACGGGCCTGCTTCGCCGGCGCGGTTGGCCGAGATCGTAGGTAGGACCATCGCAACCTTCAAATCCCCCGGGACCATGGTGAAACCGTCCGACCTTCAGTGTCCAGGCACGAACGAACTCCCCAACACCCCGGCAAAGGGAACCGGGAACACCGAATCGCTCTGCGTTGTCCCCGCGAAACTCAAGGGGGGACTCCTCATCAAGCCGGGAGACAAGGTGGATTTCCTGGTGAAAAGCGGCAACCTGAACCTGATGGTTCCTGCCAAAGCAATCCAGGGTGGTTCGACGGGCGACACGATCCGGCTCGTGAACCTCCAGAACAACCGTCAGATCGTCGGGGTGATCACCCCCGACGGAAAGGTCGAGTATGAAAAGAACTGATCCACGGCAAATCCTCCTTGTCGGACTACTTCTCCTTGTCTCCTTCAGTGCCGAGGGAGGGTCTCTCTGGCTAAACGGAAGGGACCTCTACTCGACGCAGGGTGGAAGCCGGGAATACAAGCCCGGCGACATCCTTACCATTTCCATTGCCGAAGAAGCCACTGCCCAGCAATCTGCAACCACCAACACCACTGACGATTCGTCGCTCGAGGTCAAATCGGCCACCAAGATCCCATTTTTCAAGAAGGTCGTTGACAGATTCACCGGGAAAAACGAGATCAAGAACTCGTGGAAGGGGAACGGCCAGACCACGAGGTCGGGAAAACTCGAGGGGACGGTCACCGCAACCGTTCTCGAGGTGCTTCCGAACGGAAACCTGATCATCGAGGGGTCAAGGGCAATCAGGGTAAACAAGGAAACCCAGATCATGCGGGTCCATGGAACCGCGCGCCCCCAGGATATCGATTCGAACAACACGATCAACTCGAAGCTTCTGGCCAACGCCGAGATAAAATACGAGGGCAAGGGTGCGGTGGGATCCACGCAGCGACCAGGGCTGATGACCAAGATCTCGAACTGGCTGTTCTGACCCCCTGACTCCGGGTGAATTGACTTTCCAGGCCTCCGCGTGGTTTAATCACGGTCCCGGTTGGGAATTCCCACGGGAACCCGGTTCCGGAAACCCGAACCCGGACCCCGACAACCATCCTGCGGCGGTGAAGAAATGAACGTTGTCCACATCTCCCCACACTATCCGGCCCATTACTCGCTTTTTGCCGAAAAGCTCGCGCAACGCGGAGTCAACGTACTCGGGATCACCGATCAGAAAGACGAGGCCCTTTCACCCGCGCTCCGGAAATCGCTGGTGGCACATTACCGGGTCGACCAGATCGACGATTTCGACCAGATCCGCGATGCCTGCCGTTTTTTCCAGAAGGGATGGGGCTCACTCGACCGGGTGGAATCCCATCTCGAGCCTTGGATCGAGCTGGAAGCCAGGATCCGTGAGGAGTTCGGGGTCAGCGGGCTGAAACCGGAGAATATCCAGTTCCTCAAGCGAAAATTCCTGATGAAGAAGGTTTTCGAGGATGCCAGGGTTCCCACCGCGCGGGGGACTTTGGTGGAATCCATGTCACAATGCCTCGATTTCATAGGGGGAAGGTACCCGGTTTTCATTAAGCCCGACATCGGGGTGGGCGCTTCGGACACCTACACCATCCGGTCGCAGGACGACCTCGAGCGCTTCTTCCGCGAAAAGGGACCCCACCCGTATTTTTTGGAAGAGTACCTGAGCGGGGTTATCGAGTCGTTCGACGGGCTGACCGACCGCGATGGAACTCCGGTTTTCTTCACGAGCCATGTGTTCAGCAACGATATCCACCGGATCGTCCACCAGGACGAAAATCTCTGGTACTATTGTTTCCGGATGATCCCCCCCGATCTGGAAGAAATGGGGAAACGTGTCGTCGCGGCGGCAGGAATCCGCGAAAAGTTCTTCCACATCGAGTTCTTCCGCTGCCCGGACGGCCAACTCAAAGGGCTCGAGACGAACATACGACCGCCCGGAGGCCTGACCACCCACATGTTCAACTACGGTCACGATATCGACGTTTATGACTGGTGGGCCTCGATCGTGGCGGGAGAACCCTCAAAGCGCCCCTTCGAGCGGCGGTACCATTGCGCATACGTCGGCCGGAAGTACAACCGTGCATATGTGAACTCCCACGAGGCGATCAGAGAGCGGTTCGGGGGCCGCGTGGTCCACTCCCAGCCGATGAACCCCATCGAGTTCGCGGTCATGGGGAACTACGCATACCTCGTCCGGAGCCCAGACGAGCAGGAAGTCCTCGAGATGACGAGGTTCATCACAGCCGAGGCATGAAGCCCGCAAAGGGAAGGCGGCCCTTCCCTGGCCGTATCTGGGAAGTTGGTGACCATTGTGCCTTTGTGGTGAAGCCAAGGTTCTTTTGGCCTCCTTTGTCACTGAAGGCGAAGAACCGCTTTCAGGCGGACCACGAGATCGTCGGCGGAAATGTCCCCCACAACCCTGAGGTCGGGCCTTTCTTTTCCCGATGCGTCCAGGATGACGAGCGTGGGCAGGCCCACGACACCGAACTTTTTCATCTCGGCATCGGCCTCCCCACCCGGTTTGGTGGCATCCACTTTCACCGGAACCATCTCCCCAAGGAGGCGGGCGACCTCGGGCCGGGGAAAGACATTCTTTTCGAGACCGAGGCAGACCGAGCACCAATCCGCACGGAAATCAATGAAGACAGGCTTTCCTGACTTCCGGGCGACCGCGATTCCCTCATCGACCCTGTCGATCCAGGCATTCTCCCTGACGCCCTTCGGAATTCCCCCGAAATCCCGGGCTCCCACGCAAAGGCCCGCCCACCCGGTTGCGGAGCTGACCGCAAAAGCGCAGGCAACCGAAAGGACGACCACGGCGGCACATTTCGCGACACGCTCGGAAAGAAGGGGCGTTTGTGAGGGGGGAGAGAAAAGGCCCAGAAAACCCGCGAAAGCAGCAAGCAGGAAGGCCGACAGAAGCTGTGCCCATTCGGCTCCGATCACGGGCCGTGCGAAGAAAAGAGCGGTTCCGAGAAGAAGGAAACCGTAGATTTCCTTGACCCGGTTCATCCAATCGCCTGCTTTCGGGAGGGAATTGAGCGAACCCGAAAAGGCCCCGATCAGGATCAGGATCAGCCCCATCCCCCAGGCGAATGCAAGGAGCATGGAGAAACCGAGCCATAGGCTTCCGGAGGCCGCGATGTACGCGAGAATCCCGGCGAGGGGCGCGGCGACGCAGGGAGAAGCCATCAGTCCGGAGACCATCCCGGTCAGGAAAATTCCGATCGTTCCACCCTTCTTGAAACCCGCCACGCGGTTCCGGACACCCTCCGGAACCTGGATCATGAACAGATCGAACATGGAGAGAGCCAGAATCGCGAATATCCCGGCCATGACGAGTTGAAACACGTTCCCCTGGATGAATCCGCGGACCTGCGCTCCGAAAGATGCGACGAGGAGCCCCAGAACGGCGTATGTAAGGGAAAGTCCCGCAACGTAAATGGTGGAAAGCCCCAGCCCGCGAGTGAAGGAGGAGTTTCCCGCCGTTCCTCCGATGACCGAGAGGGTGATGGGGATCATCGGATAGACGCATGGAGTGAGGCTCACCAGGAACCCTCCCACGAAGGCGATCAACAAGGCCCATGCGAAACCCTTCTCCCGAACACCCTTCTCGAAATCGTACAAGCCGGTCGGGGTCGAGGTCGATCCAGCAGAGCCCGGTCGGGAATCACCATCGCCCCTGGGCCCTTCGCCTGCCGAAAAGGGTATCCGGAACTCCCAGCTCTGTGGCATGTAACAGGTGGTCTGCGAGCAACCCTGGTAGTCGAGCGTGAGATCGAGGGTCCCGGAACCGGACAATCCCGTGATGGAAAGGCCCACCTCATGGGACCCATCGCCGAAAACCTCGACATCCCGGTTCTCGAACGGGTCCTTTTTTACGTGCGGTTGGGGCCAGGTCACGCTCATGATTCCGGCGGAGATCTTCATCCCGAGCTCCTTCCTGTAAAGGAAGTGACCGGGGGGGATGGACATGGTGACCGTCGCCATGATGCCACCCCCGGGTTGCGCCGTGGCGACGCTCATGGAGAAAGAAAAGGGGTCGCCCGGGAGGGGGGTGTGCCCCTCAGGCGAACCGGCAGGCAGAATGAGACCGGGTGACGTGGCAACGGGACCATCCTGGGCGTGGAGCGGAAGAAGGCCCGCGACCAGAAGAAGGGAAAAGACCAGGAGTCTGGAAACCATCCGATCGGGAGAGTCTTTCAAGCCAGTTTCACGGCGGGGTATCCCGCCCCCTTCAGCGCCCGCATCGCGGCATCCGCGACTCCCTGCTCATCGGCCTCGAAGATCACGGTCTTCTCGACCGGGTCGACCTCGAGTTCCGAAAGTCCCTCAACGAGAAGAAGCGCTTTTGCGATCGCCTCGACACAACCTTCACACTTGATTTTCTCGACCTTCAGACTAATCTTCATTCCATTCACCGACTTTCACTTTCCCCATTTCATCTTGGTACTGAGAACCCGGAAGAAATTCCTTGGCTTGAGAACCACGATCCGGCCAACCTCCGACGCCCGCGAAACCTCGATCTCGTCCCCGTCCTGAAGGGCGAACTCCTCCTGTCCGTCGATGACGAGATCGATCTTCGAGTGTGTCCCCGAAACGCGGGCCAGGATCGTCTCCTGGTCAGAGGTGATGACGGGACGTGCGCTGAGGGTATGGGTGTTGAGCGGGCAGATCAGGATCGCCGTCACCCATGGAGGAACGATAGGCCCGCCCGCGGAGAGGGAGTAGCCCGTGGACCCGGTGGGAGAGGAGAAGATGACCCCGTCGCCGCGGAATGCGTTGACGAAGGTCCCCGAAACGCAGACGTCCACGTCGATCACACGCCAGATGTTCCCCTTGATGATGACCATGTCGTTAAGGGCGATCCCCTGCCAGACCGGCTTTCCCTGCCGCCTGACCTCGGCCCGAAGCATCATCCGGTTCTCGATTCGGAATTTCCCGTTCTTCAACCGCTCGAAGATGGGAATCGCGTCCTTGGCCCCGCCGAGGGTTAGGAATCCGAGATGCCCAAGGTTGATCCCTGCGATGGGAATCCCATCCCGAGCGAATGCCCGGACGGTTTCGAGAATGGAGCCGTCCCCACCGAGAACCACGATCAGGTCGACCGCGGCAGTCATCTCCTTCTTCGGAACACCGAGCTCTCGAAAACCCGATTTGTTTGCGGTGAACGAGTCGAGAACGACCTCGACCTTGCTCTCCCGGGCCCAACAGATTATGGAGTCGAGGAGGCCGGGAACCGAACCCCGGGTGGGGTGGCAGACAAGGCCGAACCTACGGATGTGTCTCTCTAGCATTTCAATATGGGGGAAACAGCTGGTAGTAGTTCTTCCCGGACCGGATCGCCTTTGCGACGCTCCTCGCCGCAAGGCCGTAAACGCTTCCCGAGGATTTGGTCGCCACCTCGTCGAGTATCGAGAGGGCGTTTTCCTTTTTCCCGGTCTTGAAATAGAGGTTTGCAAGGAGCATCTGGGCATCGTGGTTTTCGCCGTCGATCTTCAAGGCGCTTTTCACCTGCTCGATGGCCTGGGCATCCTCCCCGATCCGGAAGAGGGTATCTCCAAGCTGGTAATGGGCTTCCCCCCATTGGGGATATAGGACGACCACCTGCTGGAAGGCCCGCAGCGCTTCGGGGAAGTTCCGCCCGATCTTGGCCTGCATCCCTCTGTTGAAGTCGAGGAACACCGTGGTCACCTCCGCCTCGAGAGCGGCATAATCACCGTGTTTCGAGCATGAGGGGGCATCGCTCTTCCAGGTATAGGAGGCGTTCTCGGGGCAGATCGGCACGGAATTCAGGAGTTTCCTGTCAACCAGGACCACGGGTGCGAAATCGGGGGGTTTTGCCTTGGCGTCCTTATCCTTTGTTGCCTTGATCAGGGCTTCTTGAGCTCGTTTAAGGGTTCCCATGGAGTAGAAGCACCGCTGCTTGACCTTGATCTGATCGAAATACGTGGCTTCGAGAACGCGCTTGGGAGCCGCGGTTTCGGAGGCATTCGAGTCGTTGGATGCTTTGGAGGAACCTGACGCGAGCGTGTTGGGAGGGTTGACGATCTTGGGGGGCTTGAGTGGGGTGATCTCGGGGGTAGGCGGATGGTAGGTGATCATGATGGCCCGTAGGGATTCCTTCGCAAAAGTGTCGTCGGGGGCAATCCGAAGGACCCGCCTGAACTCCTCCACCGCCTCGGGGGTCTTCCCCTGGCGGGCATAGATCGCGGCGCGCAGGTTGAGGATCTTTGTGTGCTTCGAATCAGCCTGGAGACCCGACTGGATGTATCGGAAGGCGAGAGCCACGTCCCCCTTCCTGGCGGCGGCAAGTGCCAGCAGGTAGAAGGTATCCGCCCGGGGGCGGCTGTACGGGCTGTCGAGAATGTCACGAACCGACTGCGTGTTCTGCCCTACGGGAGTTTCGTCCTGATCCTGGCACCAGGCCGGGTTCTCCGGAGAGGATAGCAGGAAAAAGACGGCCGCGAGGGAAGCGGCAAGAAATCGGGAGGGGTTCATCTCAATAGTTCCTGCTCAACCGCCGTCGCATCAGCTCCGCCCAGCTGATCATGTCGGGATCCCGGGCGTGGCTGGCGACATAGGAGAACTCCTTGAGTGCCCGCGGAGCCAGCCCTTTCGAAAAATAGATCTTGCCGAGGAGGAAGTGGACTCTCGGGTCGTCGGGAACAAGTTTCTGCACCATGACTGCATGGCGAAGGGCTTCGTTGAGGAACCCCAGGCTGAGGTTGGCCTTCACCAGGTGGATCCGGGCATCGATGTGATCGGACTTGAGCTTCAGGATCTCACGATAACACCGCATCGCCATCTTCAACTTGCCCTTCTTCTTCAGCAGCTCGGCATAGGCAAGGAGTCCTTCGATCGAATCGGGTTTTATCGACAGAAGCCGCTGATAGGCCATCAGGGCCTCCTCCGGCCGATCGAGAAGCTCGTAGGCCTGCCCCATCTGGATGTACGCCGCCAGCTCGTTCGGATCGTTCGAGAGCTTCTCGCCCGCGGATTCGATCACGCTCCTGCAGGTGGATTCGATCTTCCGCTGAACCGACTTGAGGTTCGCCTGGATCTGGGTATCGGAGTAATCGTATCCAGCCGCTTTCTTGAACGCCCTCAGAGCTTCCACGTAATCCTTCTGCCCGCTGAACAGGATTCCGATGGTGTTCCAGAGTCCGGCGGGGTCGGCGGCATTGTTGGTGGCCTTGATCAGGGCCGAGATCGCCTTGTCATCGCTTCCCTGGGCCTGGAAGAGTTTGCCCAGTTCGAGCCAGATCTCTGATCGGTCGGGACAGGCTTCGGATAGTTTGAGAAGGATTCCCATCGCCTTCTCCGGATCTTTCTCATCGATCGATGCTTTGGCGAGCAGGAACAGGGCATCTGGGTTATCCGGAGAGACGCGCAGGATCTCATCGACGAGGGTCTTGAGCTCCTTGAGCTTTCCCCGGGAGTGGAGAATCCGCGCAAGGGAAAGCATGGTCTTGGGATCGGGGTGGAACTGGTGGGCCAGGGCTTCCTGGAAGAGGTCCTGGGCGCGGGCATCCTCACCCTTCTCCACCATCACCTCGGCGAGCTTTTCCAGGACGAAATGGTCATTCGGCTTCAAGCTCAGCGCCTGGGAATACTCCATGACCGCGAGATCGAACTTCTTGAGGTGGTGATGGATCTGGCCCAGCTGGCTGTGGCCGTATGAATCGGTGGGGTTCAGGATACAGGCCCGCTTGAGTTCCATCTGGGCGAGATGAAAGTCTCCCATCTCGCGATAGACCATTCCCAGCTGGTAATGGGCATAGGCGTCGTCCGGGGCGAGCTGGATGCATCGTTGCAGGCTTTCGCGTGCCCTTTCCAGGTTTCGCGCACCTCTCTCGAGGATCCCAAGCTGGTAATGGGCTTTGGAAAGGAACTTGTTGTAGAAGAGACATTTCTCGAAGGCTTCGCGTGCCTTTTCCACGTTTCCGGACCGGCGAAGAAGGATTCCGTGGTATAGGTAGACCTCGGGTGCCTGGGGAGCGAACGCGAGACACTTTTCCATGGTGTAGATCGCATTGGAGGTTTCCCCGCGCTCCTCCCACAACTGGGCGAGCTTTAGCAGAAGGGAATAGTTCTGCGGCGATTTCGCGATCTTCTTCTGGATGTTGTTGATCTCCTCGGTCACGCCCTCATCGAGGAATTCCGCCAGCGTCTGGGATTTCCTCTCCCTCTGGGGAAGGTCGGAAAGATCGTCGAACCCTGCAACGAGATCCTCCTCCTTGGGCGTTTCGGGGCGGGGCCCGGAATCGGAAACGGTCGGGGGAAGAGGGGTTGGTGTGGCGGGGGCTTCACGGGGAAGGTTTTCCGCAGGAACATCGGGAGCCGGGCCGGATGCCACCATCGTGGTGACCATCGTCTCGGACTTTTTGGTCTTCCGGCGGTGGGAACCCGTCTTTTCGGACGAGGGCTTTGCAGGGACCGTCTGGGCCGGAGGAAGGGGAGGAGAGGAAACCTCGTGCTCGACCTCCTCGAAAGACCCCTCCACACCGGAGAAACCCTTGGCAACCCCGGCGGGGAAAGCCTCTTCGGACGGAGGCGGTGTTCTTCCGGGGGACTGCTCGAACCGCTCCATCACCCAGAAAGTCAGTTCGACGAAACCCCAGAGAGCAACCACCCCGCTCGCCAACCCTGCGAGGATTCCGACGGCGGGATATCCGCTCAAAGCCTGGCTGATGAAAAGGAATCCGAAAATGAACCCTCCGATCACGACTTTCAGGAAGGCCGCTTTCGGGGGAACCTCCCCCCCCGCAGGACCAAAGGGGTTCAGCATTTCCATTATGGGTTCCCCATGCTTCAGGTGGGAAGCAGGAGAAGCCTGGGAGGTCGAAAGGACCCTTCCGCAGTTGCTGCAAAAGGCGGCCGAGGGAGCGTTCCGGGCCGAGCATTGCGGACACTGGACAGCCAGAAGTCGTCCGCAAGCGACGCAGTTCAGGGATTGATCATCATTTATGGCGCCACAACCCTGGCAGTTGGTCATGTTCAGTGCCTGCTCTCTTCGAAATAATGGTCCTTGATGTGCCATTCGGGACCGATGTGGAATTCGGGTCCGGGGGGGACCTCGATCGAGTGTCTCCCGTTGTGCCTTCTGGCACGGCCATCCGTGCGGATTGGTTGGTATTCCTGGAATGATTCGATGCAGCGAAACTCCCAGTTTATGACAAGCAATCCGTCTCCGAAACCCTCGAGTATCGGCTTCTCGTCACGATTCGTCTCGAACTGGTTCTGGAGGGAAGGTTGGGCCTCACGGATCTTCTCCCAGAAGCTGGAAATGCCGACTGCACCTTCCGAAATCGCGGCCAGGATCGAGGAGATGGTCGAGGACGGGATCAAACCTGATTCGGCGTGATCCTTTTCCAGCATGATGAGCCGGATCGAACTCACCGCGACTCTTCCTGGATCATGGGTTCGGCATCCACGGAGTCCGCTTCACGCCAGAAGTAGGCGAAGGGCTCTCCCAGAAAGGCTCCCAGGAGGGAGAACAAAAAGACGACCATGTACGAGGTTTCGAAGTCGGTCACGAAATAGACGAATGGGGAGCAGAAAACCCCGATACCGATACCGACGATGCAACCTATCACGGTCGATTCGTGGACCGCAACGAAAGCACCAAGCGCGGACCCAAGGAGAAGCCCGAATAGGGAAAACTCCGGGGCGATGAAAGATGCGATGAATGTCCCCAAAGCGCCAAAAGCCACCACCAGGGTGCTGATGAGGGCATAGACCAGCACCCTGGTGGAAACTCTTGCAGAGGCTACGAGGCTCATTGCCTCCTGGAAACCTCCGGTAAAATTTTCAGGGATTCAGGACGGTTTTCTCGTAGTAGTAGTTGTTGCGGGGATTCTCGGCGATGAAGGTGGTCAGTTCGCTGAGGTAGAGGATCCCGTCGACCGTTCCGGCCTCGATGCAACGCTGCTTGATTTCCCCGAGGTTGTTCTGGATCTCCCGGTAGCCATGGTTTGTCTTGAGAGGCTTCACGACCCTGACGATTGCCCGGACCTGGCCGTTGCCGAGGTTCGAGGGCATGTCGACGAGATCCAGTTGTTTGACGGTGTACCCGGAATCAGCGAGAACCTGGGCCAATCGGGACTTGATCTGTTCCTTCATCTCGGCGGTGAGGAAAATGGTCTCGGTCTGCTTTCCGGAAACATCCATCTTTGCCCAGTATTCATCGAGTTTCGCCTTGACCTCAAGGGATTTGTCCTGGGTCTCCGAGGTCAGGGACCGGGACCTTCCGAGCTCGGTAAGCTGCTCCTGGACTGCTTCCACGTCATCCAGGTAGGGGGGCTCACGCTTGGATCCGAAGGGGGAGGTATCACCCTGGGGAACCGAATGGGTTTTCCGGAACTCCTTCATTGCGTCCTGGGAGATCTCATCCGAGTAACCGAGATATTTCAACTCGTCACTGGTACTGGCTTGGAGGCCGGCAGGAACCAGCATCGCCAATCCGATCAATCCGAACAAAACAAGGCCCAACACGTTTCTCATCAGTGTTTCCTCCGATATGATTTGAACAACTGCAAATTCCTCGGGGTCATGATAACACAAGGTATCATCTAAAGAAAGAAAACCGGAATCATTTCCCCCGGTGTTTCTTGTGGGTGGTTCCCCCTCCCTCCTCTGCCGTGTCCCCAGGAAGGTTGAACCCGGCGAACTCCGCCCGAAGCTTCTGCATGGTCAGGGAGGGGTCCTCAATGATGATCTTTGCCCCACCAACGACATCCACAAAGCCAAGCTCCTTGGGATACCTGGGAACCAGATGTTGGTGAAGATGCGGAATGCTTGCCCCCGAGGCATCTCCGACATTGAACCCTATGTTGAAGCCGCAGGGTTCGTACAGAGAGTCGAGGATTTCGAGGCAGCGGTTCACTAGTATGAACATCCCGTGCATTTCGCGGAAGGTCAGTTCCCGGGGATCGCGAATGTGGCGAAGGGGGAACAGGAGCAGATGACCGGCATTGTACGGATAGAGGTTCGCGCAAAGGGCCAACAGATCGTTTCTCCAGATCAGGAGGTTGTCCACTGCGGGATCCTCGCGGACGATAGCGCAGAGGATGCACTCGACCTTGGGGCGTTTTTTACCGCGAATGTAGGCAAGTTTGTTGGGGATGAACAGGTGCCTTCGGAATCCCATTTTCAGGCACCGGCGGCTTCCGACCGGACTCCCCGTCCCCCCGGGATTTCCCGCAACATCCGGGGATAGAACTCCCGGGCCAGGAAAATCGGGAGACTGCCCTCGTTGATCACCAGATCGTGGAAGTCACGGTCCCGGAAGTCGGAGCCGGACCGCTTCTTCAGTTCCTCCTTGAGGTTCACCAGGAGAACTTTCCCAACGGTGTAGCTGAGCTGGTATCCGGGCGACTGCGTGTACCGTTTCATCTCGGCCAGTGCAGAATCCTGGGCCATTCCCGTGGCATCGATCAGGACCTGGATCCCCTTCTGGAAGTCCCAGGATTTGCGGTTGATGTTCACGTCGATCAGAACCCGGGCAGCACGCATGGCGGCATCGTTCGCCTGGATGAACCGGTTCTCGTCACCCGCTTCGAAACCCATCCGCTTGGTCTCCTCCTCGCAGTAGTGTGCCCATCCTTCGATCAGCTCGATGCTGTCGGAAAAGATCCGGACGGGGCTGGGGTGGAGATTTTGGGCGGAAAGCTGGAGGTGGTGCCCGGGATATCCCTCGTGAACGGAGGTATTGGAGATATCGGCGTAGTTGTGGATCGAAAGGTCTTCCCCCTTCTGTCCCCGGGTAACGAAGTAGATCCCTTTTTGGGGCCTCGTTCCAGGCTCCGGGTTGAGATAAGCGGCGAAGGGGATCAGGTGGGCCATGAACCCGGGAGTTTCGACAACCTCGAGAACTTCATCGGGGGGAACCGTGGCAAACCCGGAGGTTTCGACGAAGGCCCTGCATCTGGCAACGGCATCCCGGTAAGCCGCCAGTGCCTGTTCGAAGGTGGCGGGACCGTGCTTCTTGAGACGTTCATGAACCTCGGCTTTCAGCCCCGGGGAAAAGGACTTCGCTCCGCTGATCTTCCTCGCCAGGGTTTCCATCGCCTGGCGGGCGTTGGCAAGGGCGGACTCACCGATTTCGAGAAGCTGACTCTCGTCGAGACCCAGATTCCGGACTCCGAGAAGACCCTGGAACGCCCCTTCGCCCATCGCCCAGTCTCCGGATGCGTTGGGCAGGATCGCGTGCTTCAGCCAATGGCAATGCTGGTCCAGTGCCTGGCGGGCGGACCCCGCCGCGGACCGGAATTCATGGAAAAGGGTCTGGGGAACCCGGCCCTTGAGGCTTTCCTCGATGGAATCGAAAAGTCCGGGAACCCGCCCGGCGGAATCGAGGAAGATCTCGGCCCAAAGCGGAGGCACTCTCTGGAAAAGTGTCCGGCCGCTCATAAGGAAGGCCGGGGCCGACTTGAGACGCATGATCATGGACTCGGTCCGAAGCGCGAGGGGGGCGAAATCCCTCACGAACAACATGAAGATCGAATCGCCAAGAATCATGGCCAGATCGAGCCCAAGTTTCCAGCGCTGGATGTCCCCCATCAGGAAAAGTTGGATGTTGCTTGCATGCCGGATGATTTCGACATCCAGCTCCTCATCGAGGCTCAAGCCCTTCCGGGGAATCGCCAGGATGGCGTCCCTCGTGTCACGCCAGAAGGCGATCTCCTTTTCCATCGCATCGGCCCCGACCTCGGGAAGGAGCCCGTCGTATTTGTGCTCGCCCAGGGCCGTAGCCGCGATCGGATTCCTGCGGAACATTTCCGCTTTGAAGCGTTCCATGGCATTCTGGAACCCTTTGTTCGAATAGACAGGTTTTCTTGCCATCTTCCTTCCCTCCGGGAATTTTTCCCGGGATTATATCACAAACTGGTTTTTCCTGGCCTGGAATGAAAATGCCGTGCCCTCAAGGACAGCGCCATCCTGGCTTTTCGGGCACATTCGCCCCATCGTGTAACTCGTGTCCCTTGAAATTACCCACGTTGGTATGGCAGTATATGCCATTCCTGATGAAACCGGCCGCAACGGAAAATGACTTATCCTCTTGAAAGCGGGCCTCCCTTTAGGGTATTGAGGCTTTTGAGCCGTATGAACGTGGGAGGACCTTCGCTTCACGTCCTCTATCTATCCCGGGATTTGACCCCGTTCGGGTTCGAGACGCGGTTGGCGGTTGGGGAGCCGGCGAAGGTCGAGGGCAGCATGATTCCGCTCTGCGAAGCAAACGGAATCAAGCCGGTAATCATCCCGAGTCTCAACCGCCCCATCGACCTCGTGCGCGACATCAGGGCATTCCTCGGAATCGTTAACCAGATCAGGGATTTCAGGCCGCACATCGTTCACACCCACACCACCAAGGCCGGAATTCTTGGCCGGCTGGCGGCGATCGTCTGCAGGGTCCCCGTTATCGCACACACTTTTCACGGTCACGTTTTCGAGGGATACTTCTCGCCCGTTGTCTCCCGTGGAATAGTCTCCTTCGAACGGTTCCTCGCCCGGCTTTCCGATGCCATCATCACGCTCTCCCCCGGCCTGCGCGAGGACTTCCTTTCCCGGATGCGGATTCCCCGAAACGACAAGGTTCACGTGGTCCCCCTTGGGCTCGAGCTTGGAAAATTCCTCAAGACCCCGCGAAGAACGGGAACCTTCAGAAAATCCCTGGGGATCCCCGAACGGGCGGGCCTCCTGGGAGTGGTCGCGCGCCTGGTTCCCGTAAAGAACCACCAGGGAATCCTACGAGTTTTCTCCAGGCTCGTCCCGAAGATTCCGGACCTCCATCTAGCCTTCATCGGCGGGGGGGAGCTTGAGACCGATATCCGGCGTGAAATCCGCGCCCTGGGCCTGGGTGGGAGAGTCCACCTCACCGGGATCATCCACGATATCGAGGCCGTCTATTCCGACCTCGATCTTCTGCTCCTCGCTTCGTTCAACGAGGGAACCCCCGTGGTTATCATCGAGGCACTGTCAGGCGGCTGCCCGGTCGCCTCAACCCCCGTAGGTGGGGTAAGGGAGATCCTCGAAGGCGGAATTCTCGGAACCATGATCCGGCCAGACGAACCGGGAATGGCCGCGGATCTCGTCTCCCTGCTCCCCCGGCTCCTCGAGGCCGAATCCCGGATGCAAGCCGCCAGGAAACGCGTTTCCGACAAGTTCGGAATCCCGAATCTGGTCGGAAAGGTGGCGGAAATCTACGGTGGGATTCTCAGAAAGCGATTCCGCTTCAACTCATCCCTCGAGGTCCTCAGGCGGGATCAGACCGACCATGACGACGGTCCACCCCGCCCGCCAGGTTCCATCAAGGGTGAACCGGCGTCCCATTTCTCCAGGGAATCAACCGGCCGACCCTGACACGGGCCATCCCTACCGACTGAAACCAGGAACGGAAATGCGCGATCTTTTCGATACAGTCCCAGAAGACCAGGAAAAACCTTTCCAGCCCCTGGCGGACAGGATGAGGCCCGCCACACTGGAAGGGATTCGTGGCCAGGAGCGGATCCTCGGTGAGGGAAAACCTCTCCGAATCCTCCTGGCTGCAGGGAAATGTCCTTCGATGATTTTCTGGGGCCCACCCGGGTGCGGCAAGACGACCCTGGCGAAGGTCATCGCCTCCTACGTCGAGGCGGAATTCATCCAACTCTCGGCCGTGACGAGCGGTCTGAAGGAGCTGAAGGAAGCCTGTGATGCAGGCAGGGTGAACCGGACCAGATACGGCAGAAAGACCGTGCTTTTCATCGATGAGATGCACCGGTTCAACAAGGTTCAGCAGGATGCGCTCCTTCCACATGTCGAGTCGGGAACCATCATTCTCATCGGTGCAACTACGGAAAATCCAAGTTTCGAGGTGGTTTCGGCACTGCTGAGCCGGTGCCAGGTATTGCCCCTCGAATCTCTTTGCCCGGAGCGACTTCGGGAAATACTGGACGACGCCATCGCCCGGGACCCTCTTCTGGTAAGGGAGCCCAGGCCGCATTTCGAACCCGAAGCATTGGAGCGGATCTCCCAGATGGCCGCAGGGGACGCCCGGATCGCCCTGAACGTTCTGGAGACCTGCTGCGAGGTCGCGCGGCAGGAGGAAGCTCTCGCCCCCCGGATAGCGGAAAAAACGGTCGCAGATGTATTCCAGTCGAAAGCGGTCAGGTACGACAAGGGAGGAGAGGAGCATTACAACCTCATCTCGGCCCTCCACAAGTCCCTGCGGGGTTCCGATCCCGATGCGGGGTTGTACTGGCTCTACCGGATGCTCGAGGGCGGGGAGAACGAGCGGTTCATACTCAGACGTCTGATCCGCTTCGCATCGGAGGATATCGGTATGGCGGACCCCTTTGCCATGACCCTGGCCGTTTCCGCCGCCCAGGCGTTCGACTACCTCGGCCCCCCGGAAGCGCATCTTTCGATCGCCCATCTGACGGTCTACCTCGCCTGCGCCCCGAAGAGCAATTCCTTGTACAAAGCAGAAAAGATGGTTAAGGAGGAAATCCGTTCCGGCCGTGAGCCTGGAGTTCCCATCCACCTCAGGAATGCCCCGACCCGGCTCATGAAGGATCTGGATTACGGCCGGGAATACAGGTACCCGCACGATTTTCCGGGAGGGTTCATCGAGGAGGAGTATCTCCCGGCCGAGGTCCAAACGCGGAGATTCTATTTTCCCAAGCCCCTTGGCCGTGAGAAGAACACGCTGGAAACCCTGCGCAGGCTCTGGCCCAAGCGCTTCGGGTCTTGAGGCCTATCGAAGTGCTTTCCCATTTCCTGAGCAGGATCGCCTACAGGTTCCGGCAGCTCAGGTCAGTCCTGTGTCCAAAAGTGGACGAGAATCTCCTGGCTGTCGCGAGGAACCGGCTCCCCAGGGAGTGGCGGAAACCGTTCGACCGCCTCCTTCCATCCGAGAAAGCCCACGTTCTCCGCCTCTTCCGGACAATTTCATCCGATCCGGCTCTCGAGGAGGATGACCGGAGTGATCTCCTGATTCTTGCACTGACGCATGACATCGGAAAATCCATCACCCGGCCCTCGCTTTTCGAACGGATCGTAAAAGCGCTGCTCCCGATCCCAAACCGATCGCACCCGATCCTTGGAGCCCGGATCCTTCGCAGGTTGGGGGCCCCCCCCCTTCTCGTCCGCCGGATCGCGCGCCATCACCTCCCCCCGGGAAATGACCGGCTCCTGAAGCTGTTCCAGGGCTATGACAATTTCTACTGAAATCCGGGGATCCCCGTCGAACCCCTTCCGGCTGGGGGTATGGATCTGCCGGGGTTTCGTCCTGCTTTCGCTGGGCCTGGGGTGCTCCACGATTCCCGAGGCTCATGGCGGCGGAGTTTTCCTCCTTGTTGTCCTGACCGCGATCATCGGTTTCCGGATCATCCCAAAACGCCCCTGGCGATTCCTTCCCGATGGTATCACCGCCTGCCTTCCCTACTTCTGGGCTCTGAACGCGACGGATTCCCTTCTACCCTGGACTCCCGCCCTGCTGTTTCCTTTCACCATCGCCCTGGGATCCGCGGTGGGGGTGTTTTTCCTTTTCTGGCGGGGCCGCCCGCCCTGGCGGATCAAGGGAATCGGATCCGCGCTATTCCTCGCCTTGTTGTCCCTGCTTCTCTTCGCATCCGCGATAAAGGCGATTTTCCCGCTCTTCGCGATTTCGAGTTTCAGAAGGATCTTTCTGGCCACCATCTACTTCTTCGGAGGAATCCCGGTTTCTCAGGTCGCGTCCGTGGGAATCCTGTTTCCCTGGCAGGTTTCCGAAACCGTTTCGGGAGGCGGGGAATAGGGGGAAGCCAGGAACCCGACGAGGAAGAAGGTCAACATCGCCACTTCTTCGTCCCCGAAACTGTATTCGGTCAGGCCGGTGACCAGGAAGGCAATCAGGATCGGAAAAGCACCTTCGGAGAGCTTCGCCTGCCAGGGGTCCCCGATCGAAAGGGGAAGGCTGGTGCAGAATCGGGCGAATACGACCACCATCCACCAGAACATCGTGAAGCCGAACAGCCCGGTCATTACCAGGATCTGCATGAACGTGTTGTGAAGGTGTCCATGGACTTCGTTGGCCGCGCGGTCGAAAGCCCGGGCCCTTTCCTGATAGTGCTTCTTAACGTTGTTCATCCCCACCCCGAAAACCGGGTGGAGGTCGAGGATGTCGAAGCCGACCTGCCAGATCCGGAAGCGGAAGAAATTGTCCTGGAAGTTGAAACTCGCCAGGCGGGTCCGGACACCACTCGAAACGAAGGTCGCGATCAGTATTCCCGCAAGGAAAAGAACCGCCAGAGGTGCCAGTTTCCTCGGGTTCCGCCACGCCATGATGGTGAAACCCGCAAGGAACCCGATCCATGAACCCCGGGAAAACGAAACGAGCATTCCGATAAGGTTCGCAAAAAATGCCCCCAGAAGGCCGATCCGGACAAGGGGACGGGAATCGCTGGCAAGGAGCCAGGCAAGAGCGGAAAGCGCGAACAGCATCTGGCACTCGCCAAAAGTTATCGGAAGGGAAAAGAAACCATAGGCGCGAGTCGCCCATTCATCGTGGTAGATCAACTTCAGAATGCCGGAAACGGCCGCCAATGCCCCCCCACAAAGCATTACCCCAAGGACATTCCTCTGCCGGCCAGGTGAAAGGTTCGCACAGAAGGGAATCCAGAAAACCACGATGATGAGGAACTTCTTCATTTCCGCGACCGCCCGGCCAACATCCTCAGCATTCCCGATCGAAAGAAGCCCGGCCAACGCGAAACAGGCGAAGGGCCAGTCGACGATCGACCGTTTCACCCTCACCGAACCGTTCCGGAGGGCACCCACAAGGCCGATCAGGGCAATCCCAAGTGCGATCTGGGAACCCGAGATCGAGAATCCACAGAAAAGGCCGTAAAGCCAGAGTCCCCCAAGAAGGAGCCGTCTCCGCCATGCATCAGGAAGCTCGACAGAGGCGGAAGGGCCACCCTCCACGTTTCCCGGAGCAGGGTTCACAGGTTGTACAGCTTCGCGACCAGGTTGGCGGACCACTCGAACACGGGCAGGTACATCATCTGGACCAACCCCGCGTAGATCAGGATCATGAGCAACAGGGGGTCGTAGGCTTCCAGTTTCCGGAAAGCCTCGCGGTAACTTGCGGGGAGAAAGTAGTTCAGTATTCTCGAGCCGTCGAGGGGGGGGATGGGGACCAGATTGAAGCATGCCAACCCCAGGTTGAGGGTCCACCACGTCTCGCAGAACGCCTTGAGCCAGAGGATGAAGAATCCGGACGAGGGTGCGGTCGGATAGTTGACCTCCAGCAGTTTCTGGGCGCCTGCTCCCAGGAGTGCCAGAAAGACGTTGGCCGCCGGTCCCGCGATCGCAACCGAGAGCATGGCCCTGAGGGGAACCCTGAAGTTGCGCGAATCCACCTGGACGGGCTTCGCCCACCCCATGTTCGAGAACAGCATCATGACGGTCCCGATCACATCGAGGTGCTTCATGGGGTTCAGGGTGAGGCGCCCCTGATGACGCGGGGTGGGATCCCCAAGGAAGTCCGCGACATAGCCGTGCGCGGCTTCGTGGAACGAAAGGGAAAACAGGATGACCGGGATGAGGATCGAAAACTTGATCAGCCCTCTGATGACCCCGTCGGTTCCCAGAAGAAGGAGGTTGACTGCGTACAGGCCGATGAGGACTGCGATGATCACCTTCAACCGCGCCCAGGACTCGGGGTCAATCCCCCTTCCGGACGGTCGAAAGACATAGATCCGGGAAGACCCGTTTGACATGTTCCAACTCCTCCTTTCCGCTCCGGACCTCTCCCCGAAGCCTGGCGCGCAGGAGCTCGCGGAAGACGGCTCCCATTGCCGGGCCGGCCTGGATTCCCAGAGCGATGAGATCCCTCCCGGTCGTTTCACACCTTACCGGGCGCAATCTCGTGAGATAATCTATCACCCTCCTGGCTCCGCGCTTGTCGAGGGTGAAGGCGACAAGGGCCACCATGGCTTCCGGGGGAAGGGGGTTCAACAGGTCGTAAAGGCCGGGATCGTCGTCGGCGGCGAGGCGGGCCAGGGCAGACGGAACCGCGGTCAGGGCGGAAACGCTTTCCACCACGGCTTTCCTCCTGGAAGCCGGGGCACCCAGCTCCTGCAGGATTCTCCCAGCCTCGACAGGGTCGATGGAACCCAGCAAACCAATCCAATGGACGGCATCGGAGTCGATGGCAACCGGAAGCATCCTGAACCGTCTGACAATCCCGGGAATCAGCCTGAAACGGTGCGGGAGAACGGACGAGTCGACGAGACCCTTATGGAGAAAAGAAAGCAGACTGCTCTCGAACAGCCTGACCATGACCGCGGAGTTCTGTTCCTCGTGAAAGCAGCGCTCAACCTCCGCCCCGATCCGTTTCAGGGAGAGTTTCGCGGGAGCCCGACGCTCGACGGCGATATCGAATGCCCGCCGCGTATCCTCGGTAAACTGGAAATGGAACCGGCTTGCAAACCGAACCGCCCGGAACAGCCGTGTGGGATCCTCGAGGAAACTGAACGGGTGAAGGATCCGTATCCGTTTCCGTTCGAGGTCGTGGTACCCGCCGAAAAAATCCATCAGTCTGAGGAAACCGGAACCCGACAGGTCGAGGCCGAGAGAGTTGATCGAAAAGTCCCTCCGGAAAAGATCGTTGGAAAGGCCGGAGAATTCGACCTCGGGCAGCGCCCCGACCTCGGAGTAGTGTTCCATCCGGGCGGAACTGAAATCGATCTTCATCCCTTCCAGCGTGAGCCTGGCGGTCCGGAACCTTTCAAAATGCCGCATACCGCCCTTCTGGTCCTCCCCCCCAAGGCTCCCGGCGAATGAGATCGCATCGCCCTGGACGACGATATCCACGTCAAGGTTGGGCCTTTCGAGGAAGAGATCGCGAACGAACCCTCCCACGGCATAGGCTTTGACCCCCAGTTCGTCAGCCTTCTGGCCTATCTTCCTGAGGACATGGAATACCTTGAGTGGAGCTATCCGGCGGAGAAGAGCTCCGATCTTGTCGGGGCCCGGAAGGTCAGGCGACCGGGTGAGCGGCAGGAACTTCCTAGGGTGGGGCAACACATCCGGAAGAACCCTCAACAAGTCCCGACCGGTGATTATCCCCACTACCTTACCCCGGTCTGTAACGGGGATCTTGGTGGTGTTGTGCCTGACCATCAGGCTCCGAACGACCCTGGCGGGAGTGTCGGGGGGAACCGATGGGTGGTTCAGGGGAACGAAAGGCCCGACAGGCGAGTCCCGGACATCCATCTGGACGGCTTTGTCGAGGTCGCGGCGGGTGACGACCCCGGCGAACGAATCGCCTTTCCGAACGACGAGGGCGGGGAGATTGAACCGCAACATCATTTCGAGAGCCTCCCCAACGGTTTCCTCCATAGTGATGCATTTTGGGTTCGCGTTCATGATCTCTCCCGCGGTGGCATCAGGCCGGAGTCGGGAACCAAGCGTTGCGAGCAGGCTTCCCTTCACGTGTTCGGGATCGCCGTCAGATATCTGGAAGATGACCCAGCGGAACTCCGAGGCCGGTTCGAACCCTCCGAAAACACTCTCCAGGTCGATTGCCTCGATCCTTGACCGCGCGAAAACCGTTGTCCGGGTACCGAACCCGACCCCGGCGACCAGGAAAACAGGATCGAGCCTTGACCAGAGCGCATCCATGACGGGAACCAGGTCCTGGACATTCCCCAGGGTCTTCACGATGCTCATGGTCAGGGGCCAGGAAGCCGCCTCCAGATCTTCCGCCTGCGTGAACAGATCGTTGAGCAGGCCCCGCTGTCCCTCGCGCAGTCCCAGGATTACCTGGTTCGCGACCAGCTTTGGCGGGAGGGGGACCCGCCGGAGGGCTTCCAGGGCATCCAGATCCCGGCGGGTGGCTTTCGCCGAAAGACCGGCCCAGGTCTTTTCCGTAACCCCCATCAGAAGCAGGGCTGAATCATCCTCCGAAAGCTGGAGGTTCCCCTTGACCCGTTCGCCCCAGAAGTGGGCGGCGTAGCTATGGGAACGGAGGGTTTCCTCGACGGTCCGGAATGGGAGACGGGCGGGCTGATGCGAGTATGAAATCACCGGGGCATCGAGGCGGGAAAGGTGCTCCATCACCTCGGGGTTCTGGCGCGGAAGGGAGAAGCCGACCAGATGGACATTCCCAACCCTTTTCCAGTCGATGTTTCGGAGAGGGACCGGGTCGAACCATTTCATCCGTCGGATGAAATTCCATGCATTCACCGTGATCCGGCGGGGATGCAGAAGTATGGCTCCGGGGACCGCGAGAAGGAGGCACCGGGCTGCACCAAGGAGGTCCAGGTCGGCATTGTGCGGGAGGATGACGAGGTCGCGTCTTTCCGTCACGATTTGGGACTTCCCGCCTCATCTTTTTCGGCTTCACGTTTCAGGATTTTCAGGAAGACCTCGACCAGTTCAGGATCCAGTTGCGTCCCTGCGACCTTCTTCATCTCCTGGAGGACCTCAACGTATGGGAGGGCCTGACGATATGGCCGATCGGCGATCATCGAATCGAAGGTGTCGGCAATCGCAAGGATCCGGGCTCCCAGCGGGATGTCCTTTCCCTTTAGGCCCGCGGGGTATCCCGAACCGTCATACCGTTCATGATGGTAAAGGGTCAGGGGGGCGATGTCCTTGAGAAAATCGACCTGCTCCATTATGAAAGCGCCGTATTTTGGATGGTTCCGGAGCTCGTTTCTTTCGTCCGAGGTCAGGGTTCCCTTCTTGGACAGGATGAAATCCTTGATACCGATTTTCCCGATATCGTGAAGGAGGCCGGCATTTCGGATCGTCTCAACCTCCGACTCGGGAAGATCGAGCTCGCGTGCGATCTTGACGGCGTATTCCATGACCTTCTGACTGTGACCATGGGTATAGGCATCCTTCGTTTCGATGGCGGCTGCGAGTGCCATGACCATGGAAAGGTACTGCTCTTTCATCTTGGCATACAGGCGCGCGTTTTCGATGGCGATGCTGGCCTGCGAAGCGAATGTCGAGAGAAGGTCTATCTCGCTTTGCGTGAAGTCCCGGGGCTTGCTCGTATAAACCGTGATGACCCCGATGGGGTGGTTCCGGGAGAGGATCGGCACGGCAAGAAGGCCCGCCAGGCGCTCGCGCCGAACGGTGCTCAGGTGTTTCGTCCGCGGATCCTTCCGGACATCCACAACCGAGATCGGAAGCCGCCTCGAGATCACCTGGCCGAGGATTCCTTCGCCCACCGTTATCGGGGTGGCTTCGAGGAAGGACTTCGACAGGCCTCTGGAAGCCTTGATCTCGAGGTATTTTCCTGCCGGATCGACGAGCCGGAGTTCGCACCTCAGGGCGTGCATCATCTCCATCGAGAAGTTCACGATCGAATCGAGAACCTCGCCGATCTCGAGGGTTGAGGATATCGATTGGGAAATCTCGAACAGGACCGAGATCTCGTCGATCCGGCGTTCGAGGAAGAGGCGGATCTTGACGTTCTCCACCGCCGTCGCCAGGAGATTCGAAAGGGTCGTGAAAGCCCTCAGGTGCTCCCGGTTGAAGGCGTTCAGCTTGGCTGCGGAAAGGTTGATCAACCCGATATTCCGCCCCTGGACGGTCAGGGGGACGGTCAGGAACGAGTTGATCTTCGTGCGAAAGACCTTTCCCAGGGGGAGGGCTTCCTTCCCGGGAAGGTAGATCTGTTGACACCGAAGGGTTTTGGCGGGCTTGTGCTGAAGGCTCAGGGCGATCTCGGCAATATGGTCGGTGAGGTTCTCGAGGCAGGCCGGGGAAAGGGGCCGGTTGGAGACGAAGTAGCGGGTTTCCTCGTCCTGCTCTGCAAAAAGGCAGACCACGCCAAGTTCGTGGGGGATGATCTGGGCGAGATACTCGAAAGACAACCCGATCAGGCCTTCCAGGGTTTGAACTGTCGAAAACCTCTTGGCGAGCAGATTGAGCTTCTCCATTTCCTGGATCCGCTCTTCACGCTCGTGGACGAGCTTCATGTGCTCGACCGCCATTGCAGCGAGGTTTGCATACACGGTGCACTCCTCCATGTCGTTGACGGTGAAGGGCGATTCGCGCCCGATCTTTCCGACAACAAGGAGGCCCAGTGCCTGGGTTATCGTGGTGAGCGGAAGGATGACGGCTGATGAGAACGGGACCCAAACGAACATCGGGTCGTTGAGCTCGTGGGTGTAGATCAGACGCTGCCGGCCCGAGAAAACCTGGCGCAGGAGGAGTGGTTCCCCGGTTAGGGCGACTTCGGGTTCGGATTCCGGGGGCTTGGGAATGGGCGGAAACCCGTATTCACCCGCTGAGTTGAGGCTCGTCCGGCGGTCGGGACACTTGACATTCTGGGGCCTTTTCCGAGCCTTCCCGGCTGACGCGGCGACATTCAGCTCGAAGGTATCCGTGTCCAGGAGCATGAAATAGGCCTCATCCGCACCGACCGCATCCCGGACGGATGCAGCCATGCGCCGCAGGAGTTCCTTCAGCTCGACCCCGGCAGAAAGCGCCATGGACAGTTCGGACAACCTGGAAAGACGGGCAAAGGTTTCCTCGGGTCTCACCCCTTCCTCCGTGACTTTCCCAACATGGTTCTTTCTACTGGCCATTTTCCACCCGGCCCTTGTCGTAGATTTTCACCTGGTTTCGGCCCCCTTCCTTGGCTTCATAGAGGGCAAGATCGGCAGCCCGGATCAGCTCCGATTGGTTCTGACAACTCGTCACCGCGGTGCAGGCGACCCCCACCGAGATTGTTATCGGAAGATCACGACCCTCGTGGTTCAATGGCTCACGCTCTATGGCCTCCCGAACGCGGTCGCCGAACCTCCCCGCCCCGGCGAGGCCGGTTTCCGGAAGCAGAACGGCGAACTCCTCTCCACCATAGCGGGCGACGGTGTCGATCCGTTCCCGGATGGACCGGTCGAATATCCTCCCAACGTGACCCAGGACCTTGTCACCGACGAGATGTCCGAAGGTGTCGTTGAACTTCTTGAAGTGATCGATGTCGAGAATCATCAGGGACAGGGCCTTGTGATAACGACGCGCGCGAACGAACTCCTGGAAAAGCGTTTCCTGGAAGAACCGGTGGTTCGCAAGCCCGGTAAGGGGATCGGTGTAGGCGAGCCGTTCCGTTCTCTTGTGGATGATCGCGTTCTTGATACTGTTGAGGAAAAGGCTCGTGAACAGATAGGCGGAATCGTTGTCCCGGTTGTCGAATGCCGGCCCCCGGTGACGGGTAAGGTGGATCAGTCCGCAAACCTTGCCCTCCATGACGATCGGGAGGGCGAACTCGTTCACGATCCTTCCGACCGCGGGCTCGGAGGACATCGGAGGAGACTGGATCTCGGGTCGAAGGGTACTGAGGGGGAAGCCCGGCGTCTCGAGGAGGAACTCCTGGAGATGCTCCTTGACCAGCCGCTCAACCTTCTGAAGGTATGCGCTGCTGACCGGCTGGGATGGCTGGATTACGAACCGGTACGCTCCGAAGACCTCTTCGTAGAAAGCGATTGCGATCGTGGTGTATCCGACCACCTTTTCGAAAACCTTGAAGGTCTTGGTCAGGACATTGTTCGGGTCGAGGGTGGAGGCGAGTTCCTGGCTGATCTCGAGGAATGCCCTGTCCTGGGTCGCCGAGAACATCAGAAGTTCACGGTCATCCTGAATCTGGGCAACCATCTCCGCGCGCTCCAGTGCCGCACCGACCTGTCTTGAAACGAGGTAGAGGAACCGGTACCGCTGGAGCGCGGATTCCCGGTCCTCGAACTTCTGATCGGCACTGACCAGAAGAAAATGCGAAGTGGAGCGGGTGGTCGAGATCGGGAGGCAGTACATCTCCATACGCCGCCTTCCCATCATGAAAGGGAGGGTGACGGGGGGTTGAAGCTGCGGGTCGTCCCAGTCAGGGGCCCACTCCTCGGAAAGGTCGGTCCGGAGTTTCCTGATGATCGAGCGGATTCCCTTGTTCAGGTCCTCCTGGACCATTCCCGAAGTCGAAAGGACCGAGAATTTCGGGTTTTCCGGTCCGGTGCGGGGGGGGCCGGGAGGCGCATCAGTCAACCGGATGATCGCCGCCCGACAGCCCTTCAGTCTCTTGACAAGGCCATCAAGGAAGGATTTGAGCGCTTTCTGGAAATCCGATTCCCGGAAGAGTATGGTGGTCAGTGCGTAAAGGCTTTCGACCTCATCGTTCTTCATCCGGAGCCGGGCAAGAAGACGGCCCTTGTCGACAAGGGCGGCCAGGTGCGGGGCAAGCAGCTTCAGTCTCGAGAGATCCTGGGCGGAGAACCCTTCCCTGGAACGCGACCGGTTCAGGTTCAGGACCCCGATCATCTTCCGGTGGATTTTCAGGGGAAAGGAAAGGAACGAACCACCCTCCTGCTTGCGCCTCAAGCCAAGCCTGTCATCGGCCCGCTCGACCTGGGTGAAAAGTATGGGCCGGCCTTCCGCCATCACGCGACCTGCGATTCCCTGGTCGGCGGGAAGGCTTGTCCCCTGCCTGGGGCGCTTTCCCGAGATCTCCCCGGGATGACTGGCCGAAAAATAGAGAAGCAGCCGGTTCTCCGAAGGTTCATGGACCATTATCGACCCTGATTCAGCATCAAGAAGCTCGAGGAGTTCCGCGATGATGAACTGCAGGAGTTGCTCCAGATTGGACGTTGAGGCGGTCCGGGCCGCGAGGCGGCGGAAAACTCCCAGAAGGCGGCCGGATTCATCAGGCATCGGTTCCTGCCTCCTTCCCTTTGAATTTCAGCGCAAGGATCGTAAGGTCATCGTGGCTGTCCTCTTCCCCGCGCCATTCCCCGACCGCCCGGAAAAGGCCGTCGAGGAGCTCGGCGGGGGAAAGTCCACCGGATGACCGGAAGATCTTGTCGACCCTGACGAGGCCGAACTCCTCGCCCGATACCGAGCGTTCCTCCGTCAGTCCATCGGTGAAGAAGAGGAGTGCGTCCCCCGGGCTCATCCGGAAACCGATCGAACCGAACCCCTTCCGGGAGTCAGCCACCCCGAGCGGCTGACCGAACTCGGTCGAGAAACGGACGGGTTCTCCGGCGATAAGGGCGCTCAGAGGCCCGTGTCCGGCGCTGGCCATCTGCGCATCACCCGTGACGGGGTCGATGACGGCAACCTGGAGTGTGACGAAGTAGCCGATCTCGAGCTCGGGCGTGAGGAGATCGTTCACCTGCCTCAGGATCTCAACGGGATCTGAGGTTTTCTGGACGACGGTGCGAAGGATCATCCTCGTCGTGGCCATCAGAAGAGCGGCGGGCATACCCTTTCCCGAAACATCCCCGATGGCGGCCAGCCATCTCGAGTCTGGAAGCCGCAGGCCATCGTAGAAATCGCCCCCTATCTGACGCGCGGGAATGCTCTTTCCCGCCATGAGGATCGAATCGGGAAGGCCTTTGAAGGTCCGCGGAAGGAAGGCTGTCTGGACTTCCTTCGCCATGCTGATCTGAAGCTGGATCATCTCGCTTTCATGCTTGAACTTGGTCAGGTTCGAGCTCTCGAGAGCCTCGGCAACGAGGTGGGCGATGGTCTCGAGGAGGCTTTGATCCGATTGGTCGAAGGCGCGTCCGTCGACCTTGTTGTTGACGTTGATCACGCCCATGACACGGGGTTCCCCATCGTCAGAAGGGCTGGTCAAAGGCACCGAAAGGAGGGACTTGTTGAAGTAGTCCTCGAGCGACCTCTTCTGGAACATCCTCGCGGTCTCGATGTTTTCGATCCTGAGAGATTTCCCCGTCTTCGCGACGAAGCCCGAAATCTCGGCCCCGATCGGAATACGCGTGGATTCCGGGATTCCGGCCGGAAGCCCCCGCGATTTCTGGATGATCAGGTTCTTTCCCTCCTCATCGACAATGAGGAAGGAGATCCGGGTCACTTTCAGCAGCTTCTGGATGATCCCGATCATCTCGTCTATGAGTGCATCCTTGTCGGGAAGCCTTTTTATCAGACCCTCGAGAGACCTGATGGTCTCGAGTTTCTCCTGGACGCTCAGGTTGACCCTGAGTGCAGCGGTGATCCCGTTGAGGAAGATCGACAGGATGTTCCGATTCTCCCCTTCCAGGACGCGGTTCTCGGGAACGTCGAAAAGAACGAGGCTGCCGAGGGCCGTTTCGCCCCCGGTATCCATCTGGGGAATCGGGATCAGCGGAAGGTTTGTCCGGAGGGTGATCCCCACCCCGGGAAGGTCGTGATTGCCCTCCAACAGCTCCTTTGCGGTATCTGGATCCTTTACCGCCTCCCCGAGGTCGAAGCCATCAGGGGAGCTCCCGAACTGGCACGCGACCTCGAGGCGGTTGGTCGCGGGTGAAACGAGGAGGACCGCACCGGACTTCTGCCCGAACTCAGATTCCAGTCGTAGTACCAGCTGGGAAATGATCTCCGGAAGATTGGTGGCCGAATTGGCGGCATTGCAGAACCCGTTGATCTTCTTCAGAAGCCGGTTTGTGAGAATCTCCTTCCGGACCTGGAACAGGTTCGCGAACCACAGCCCGAGATGGTTGGCGAGAAAGGTCTGGAGTTTCGCGAAATGGGTCATCCGGGTATCCCGGAAGGTGAAGATCCCAAGATAGCCGAAGGTTTCCTCCCCGACGACGCACGGAATCAGGCGGATGAAAGGGGGCCCCCCGGGGCTCCCTCCAAGGGAGCCGATCGTCTGCACCTGTATCCTCGAGAGGACGAGTTCGCCGAAACCCCCGTGCCGGAATACGTCCCCGATCATTTCGAGAAGCTCTGAAGGGAGGCTTTCGGGCTTGTCGACCCAGGAACCGACCAGGACATGAACCGATTCGTCGGTCAGGCGTTGGATCACGAAGGCGGATTCGAGACCGAAGGTGCTCTGGAGATCGTGGAGGAACTCCCGAAGGTAGGCCAGATCCTCGCTCTTCCAGGCCTCGACAAGCTCGTCATCACGCTTCCCGGGAAGGGGCTCGATCACCCGTTCCTGGGAAAGCATCAGGTGGATCCGGAAAAGGAATTCCAGGGCGGGAGTGGGGTCGTCGAACCGAGGCTCCCGCCACTTCATCGCCCCTGCGACACGGGCGAAAAGGAGATCTGAGAGACAGGCGGCGAAGGTCGCCCAATCACGCGTCGCCCCTTCGTCCTTTCGTTCGGAAAGGAGCAGGAGTTCTCCCAGCCGGGATTCATGAACGAAGTGGGGAACGATGAAAACCTGCGCCTGGGCGCCATTCACGAGACGGACATCTCCGACCTGGAGCCGCCTGAGGAAAGGGTCGTGGGGGAAGGGGTGGGAAGATTCGAAGGATCTGAGCAACTCGACATCGATACCTGGTTCGAGGCATGAAACCAAGGGCTCGAGCCCCTTCCCCGGGTCGTCGGACCGTACCATCAGTGCCGCGCCAAGGAAACCGGGAACATCTTTCAGGAGCCGGGGAACTCCCAGGCCAAGGTCATCCTCGGGGGAAAGAGCGGCCCCCTTTTCGAGGGCTTCGATAAAAACCGTTTTCAAGCCAAACTCCGAAGCTTTTCCGACGTGGAATCATCTTGGACCGGGTCAGGGAATCCAATTCCCGGAGGGACAGAAGCGGGAACATTATACCCAATGGTCCCCCCTTCTACAATACCGAAGGAAAGCCGGAAAGTCCCGATGGATCAATAGAATCAAATCCATGCCATTGTGGCGGGGCGCAAGCCCTTCGGGGTAGAATTGTCCGACGCTCCGCGCGGGAAAAATGCGGAAGGACAAAGCTGGTAATCGTATCAGATGCCGGCTCAATCGTCAGATCCCGGAAGGGCAGGAGGAAACAGGTTTGAAATCCGAGGGGCACGGCGCAATCCCTGGACACCGGGTTCTATTCGCGCTTCTGGTTTCCCTTTCTTTCGCCCTCCTGGGCTGGCTCCTGGGGAGGCGACACGAACCGTGGGAGGACGAGGTCAACACCTGGGTGATGACACGGGTGCTTCCGGACTGGCGTTCAATCCTGGTTCACCTGAAATACGAGGGACATCCTCCCCTCTGGTACCTTGCCCTCAAATCCTGGACCGCGGTTTTCCCTTCGCTTCCCGCGATGAAGATCCTTCATTTATGCTTCTCGACGGGGACAGTTTTCCTGATTTCCCTCCTTGCGCCCTTTCCAAGGGTCCCGAAGGTCCTTCTTTCCGTCAGCTATCTCCTCGCCTACGAGTATTCGATCATCTGCCGGAACTACGCGATGGGGGTCTTCCTGCTCGTGGCGGCAACGGCCTGGTATCTGTTCTTCCGCCCCCCTGCCGCGGAATCGGCTCCAAATCGCTTCGAAATCACAATCGGTTCGGGAATCCCTTTGGGCATGTTCCTTCTCGGAGCGGCGGGAACCAGTGTCCATGCCCTTTTCCTGGCAGCAGCCCTCCTCACCTTCATCATGCTGGATTCGACCGGTTGGGGAAGACGTCTCATACCGGCCAACCTTCTTTTCGGCCTGGTCGTATCCCTCGGGATCATCGGAATCGGCCTGCACCTCGTTCCTCCGGACGACGCCTCATTCGCTCCGGGCTGGCACACCTCTCTCGAACCCGAGCGCCTCAGGTGCACTCTCGGAACCCTCTCGAGAGCGCTCTTTCCAATCCCACAATGGGAATCCTTTTTCTGGGGGACCTCGGCCCTCGACCCCTTCGACCCCGATGGCTGGGTCCATGCTTTCCTGGGGCCCCTGCTCCTCGTATTCTTCCTGGCGTCGTTCCGGAAGACTCCGCTGGTTTCGATCTTCTTTTCGATGGGGAATCTTCTTCTCTGGAGCCTTTTCTACGGAAAATACCTTGGGTACCTGAGGCATTGGGGGTTCCACGGTATCTGTCTTCTTCTTGCGCTCTGGCTCGAAGCCGGCACGGGGCGCGATTCCCCGGCCCCCAATCCCGGATCCGTCAACACCGGCTTTTTTTGCCGCTGGCGGGGACCGCTTCTCGGGGGGATCCTGTTTTGCCAGGTGCTCGGATTCGCGGTAGCCTCCTTTCTGGACTGGAATCTCCCATTCTCGCAGTCGGTTCGGACGGCGGAATTCCTGCGGGAGCATGTCCGTTCCGGAGTCCCCCTGGCAGGTGACGACCCCTTCCAGATGGTCGGGGTTGCGGGCCAACTCGAGGTCCCCTACTATTCGCCCCGCCTTGACCGGACATGGCGATTCTGGATCCTGCGGGACGACTGCTTCCGGAAGGTAACCCTGGAAGAAACCCTGGGACGTTGGAACACCTGGGCCGCCGCGCAGGCTACAGCACCTTTCCTGGTGTGCAATTATCTTCTTTCCGAAAACCTGGAAAAGACCTTCCACCTTCAGAAGGTGGGCGAGTTCAGGGGGGCGATAATGGTTGACGAGCAGTACATGGTTTACCGACGCATCCAGGATCCGCGATAGAAAGAATCAGGATGGGAAGGACTTCCCCGGAGATTTTCCCAAGCGGAGTTCAGGGGCTTTCGGCCGTCCGGCGAAAAAGGATCACGTCGGGGTTCTCCTCGACCTTTCGCAAACCTCGATCCGTGGAGGCGGAAGCCAGCCACGTCCTCAGTTCGGAATCGGAAAAAGCGGGGTAGCCCGGAAGGTATTTTGGGAACACGATCCATTCCGCTTCCTGACGGCCGTTGGGGAAGAACCAAAGCCTGGGCCTGGCCCAGAGGTGCGCGCAAACCGCCGGGGGAGCGGAAACCGAATCCGACGGGCCGATGAGCTTCACCACGGGACGAAGGTTGGTCGCAAGTTCCCGGGTTCTCCCATCAACCCCTTCCCATAGGTATGGGAGGCTCGGATACCACGACACCGCAAGCACGAAACAAGTTGCGACCGCAAGGAGGGCGATCCCCCTCCGGCGGCTGGGGTTCTCCCGGAAAAGCCCATCGAGAGCTCCCAGGAAAAGAACCGCGGAAAGGGGAGAGGTGTAATGATGCCCGATGAGCCGTACGTCACCTTCGAAACTCAGAAGGTTCTGCCCGAGAAAAGGAATGGCCGCGATCCACCAGGCTCCGGGCCTGAGGAGATTGACGAGGAGCAGGGGGGCGAGGAGGGTCAGCAGGTAATTCAGGTTTTCCACCCGAAAGACCGCGGTGAGCCATGCCCAGGGACCCTCCCACAGATGGGCATACCGCGAAGCGAAGTGGATTTCGAACCCTTCCCCCAGGAAGGACCGCAACCCGACTTTGAGAACGAGAACCGTGTAACAACAGAAAACCAGCCCCGCGATCGCGTATCCAAATCGGTGTTCCCGGTCACGGAGCGCGAAAGTCCAACTCAGGAAAGCCGCCGCCAACCCGAGATTCTCTTCTCCGGCCGCCAGGAGCCCCAAAAAGAACAGAGATAGGCGAAACCCGCCTTCCGATTGTGCCAACGCCGCCACCGGGACGAACAGAAGGGCATAATGCCGGGGATTCACGTCAAAAGCGGTCTGTGCCCTGGCGTGAGCCGGGTGCAGGAAGAAGGCCACCATCATGAGAAGCGCGAAAGCTGCATCCTGGCGAGATCTGCGCCAGGCAAGGATCGCGACCGCTATCCCCCCGAGTGCATGTGCGACATGCTGTAGGAAATACAGGGTCAATGGATGCCGGAATACCGCGAAAACCGGGGAAAGCACCCAAAGGAAATTGTAGAAATGGATCGAGTAGAACCGCCGCGGCACCAGAAGCTCGGAATCGGGATAACAGGTGTAGCTCCACCCGCCTCCCGAAAGGCCATTTTCAAGAGTTTGTGCCCAGGCGGCGGTATCGATGCCGATGTCGAAATTCTCCCAGCGCTGCCAGCTGACCATTATGCAGAAGGAAAGCCAGAGAACCGCGATTGCGGCCACCCCAATCAGGAATGGGCGATTCCAGTCAAGTCCCGCAATCGTTACCGGGGCAGGTTCGTTCATGCAGGGATTATACCCCAAACTTCCCGTTCGATTCGAAGTTGCTTCATTTCCGGAATTCCCCGGCAACGCCCTCCGTGACCTCGGGAAAAATTCGATTGTCCCTGACTCCGCGGGGAGTGTATAATCGGGCGATGATTGATTCGGATCAGATCTTCGATCGGGACTATTTCGAGAATGGTCTTGCCACGGGAAAGAGCTGCTTTTTCAACTATTCCTGGATGCCCGAACTCACCATCCCCCTCGCCTACCGGATGATAAGGATCGTTGGAATCCAGGACGGGGAAACGATCCTCGATTTCGGTTCCGCCAAGGGCTTCCTGGTCCATGCCTTCCGGCTTCTCGGCTTCGAGGCTTATGGTACAGACATCTCCCGGTATGCAATCGAAAACGCACACGAGAAGGTCAGGAAGTACAACCGCCTTTTCGAGAAGGGAACCATCCCCTTCGATTTCCCCTTCGATTGGGTAATCTCGAAAGACACCCTGGAGCATATCCCCTACTCCGAAATCGATGGAATCATCGAACTCTTCTGTGGAGCGGCCAGGAAGGGCTTCTTCCTCTGCCCCCTGGGACAAAACGGAAAGTATGTCATCCCACAGTACGATACAGACAGCACCCACCAGATCAGGGAACCCGCGGAATGGTGGATCGATCTTTTCCAGAGGCATGGGCTCGAAGTCGTACGATGGTCCTTCGACGTGACGGGCCTCAAGGACAACTGGAAGAACTTCCATCAAGGGAACGCCTTCTTCCAGGTGATCAACCCGAAGAAGACGAAACCGTGATCCCTTCCCCGCGGATCTCCGTCGTCGTCCCCGCGTTCAACGAAAGCAGGACGGTGACGACCCTCCTCGACAGGATCATCGCCGTCCGGCTGGAAAAGGAGATCATCGTCGTCGATGACTGCTCCACAGACGCCACCTTCGCCCTTCTCGAGGAATTCAGTGCCCGGTTCACACCTGACCGGTGGAATCTGGCGGTCAGGGTCATCCGAAACGGGCGGAATCTCGGTCGCTCGAACAGCCTGATCGAGGGCTTCCGGCTCGCCACCGCCCCGATACTCATCCCCCAGGATGCCGACCTCGAATACGACCCGGGAGACTATCACCGGTTGGTCGCCCCCATCGAAGCGGGCAAGACCAGGATCGTTTACGGGACGAGATTCAAACGAAGGCAGGGGCGGCCATTCTCCCACCTCATCTTCTTCCTTGGAAACCGCTTCCTGACGATGCTTTTCAATCTCATTTTCGGAACGCGCATGACCGACATCGAAACCTGTTACAAGGTCATCCGACGGGACCTCTTCTCTACGATGGATTTCCCCCCGATGCGACGGTTCGAATTCTGCCCCTACCTTACCTCGAGCATGACCGTCCGGGGGGAACGCATCATCGAGGTCCCGGTCAGCTACAACTCCCGGTCCCTCAAGGAGGGAAAGAAAGCCCATTGGATCGATGCCGTGGACGTGGTCAGGATTCTTTTCCAGACGAAGTTTCACCGTTTGACGCGGTTCAAATCTCCGCCCCGTGACTGACGATCTGAGAATCGAGACCGACAGATACATCGTGGAGTGCTCTCCCTGCGACTCCACCGGTGGTGTTTCCATCACCGTCCGCAGCCGGGATGGAAGCGGAAGGAAAGCCGTCCACACGGTTTTTTCCCTCCTTGACGAATCGGGAAACACCAAAGAAACGCCGGTGATCACCTCCAAGGTGGCGGAATTCATCCTGAAGGGGTTCAAACTCAAGGGGGAAACGGAGTCTTTCACCATATTCACCGACGAGCTGGCTTCGGGGATCCCGAGAATTCCACGCCTGGAGATTGCACCCGACCTTATCCGACACAGGAAAACCCCCTCGGAAAGAAACTTCACCGCAACGGGGGAAAAGCTTCCGGCCCACTGGCCGATTTTCCAGAAGTTCAGGGAAACCGGCTATCCCAGCATCATACGGGCCACGATGACATTGCACCAGGTCTGTTCCTCCAGGTGCCATTATTGTTCGACAATCCGCCGGAACCGGGCGGATTCGATATCACTTGAGGAAGCGGTCGGGTTCGTCAGGAAGCTCGATGAAGACCAGGCTCTCTACAATCGGGAGCGGTTCCCGAAATGGAACGACCTCTACCGGCAACTCCGGGGATCGGATATCCGGCTCCGGGGGCTCATTCTTTCGGGTGGAGGCCAGCCAAATCTCTGGCCGCATTTCGTCCCATTCGTGAACTGGTGCGCATCCCGCGGAATCGACCTGGGTCTGATTACAAACGGTTTCCCCCCCCATCTCCCGGAGAACATTTACGAGAACTTCTCCTGGGTCCGGTTGTCGATCACCCCTGAGGACGCCTCGCCGCATTACCCGGAGGGCAGGTGCGACCTTCAGTACATCCCTGCCACTCTTCGAAACTCTTCCAGGACGACTTTCGGCCTTTCTTACGTTTACGGCCCCTGGACCACGAACGACATCCTGCTCCGGTTGGGGGATGCTCTCGAGAGCTGGGGGGCGAAATACTGCCGCTTCCTCGCCGACTGCAACCTGAGCCGCTCCGCCCAGCTCGCGGCACACCGGAATCTGGCGGAGTGCCTTTTCCGGCACGGGTTCATCGCTCCTGACGGAACGCCGATCCGGCGCGTGTTCCATCAGTTGAAATTCCACGGGGAGGCCGTCGAGGGCAAGGAGATCTGGAGGGAGGGTTTCTGCTACCTCCAATTGTACAACCTGTTCTGGGACACTACCGGCCACGAGGAAAACGGCTTTTCGTGGGTGTACCCCTGTGACTCCGTCACCGTCCTGTCGGAAGAGACCGACGACGGGCTGCTCCTCTCTGAGCGCAGATTCGCCCCGGACAAGTGGGGAATGGTTAAGAGCACCGAAGTCGAACGGCTGTACAACCGGCCCCTGACCCGGTACTTCGACCCGCGGAAGCTCTGCGGGTCCTGCCTCTTCATGAGAAACAACCGCCTGGCAAGGGATCTCGCCCATCTCGACCGGTTCGATGACCTGGCCATTCCCCCCGACCTCGAGCACGTCAATTTTCCATGATCTCCCGCTTCAAAAGCTATTCTCCGGGATTTGTACCGGGAGCCGCTTGCATGGATGCGAGAACTGTGATATATTAGCCAAACG
>CAYRYU010000053.1:42207-47908 GCA_964428355.1 uncultured bacterium | reverse complement strand
TTTGTACCGGGAGCCGCTTGCATGGATGCGAGAACTGTGATATATTAGCCAAACGCAGTCAACTGAAGAAAGGTGAATGAGTATGGCTAACACCGCCTCCGCAGCGAAAAATTCCCGCAAGGCAACCCGAAGGCATGAAGCCCGGGTAACCGTGAAGTCCGAGCTGAAAACCCTCCGGAAGAAGACTCTCCAGCTGGTCAGCGACAAGAAGCCCGTTGCCGAGATCTCCACTTCCGCCACGAACACGATCAAGAAGTTTGCCCGGGCGGCAGCCAACGGTTACATCCACAAGAGGACCGCTTCCCGGAAGATCGGCCGGCTGATGCGCGCTCTCCACAAGGGCGGCGTCAAGTAGTTCCAGGTTTTCCCCTTGATGAAGGGGAAGGTCGAATCGGCTCTCGAGCCCCACTCCAGGAGTGGGGCTTTGGTTTTTTCCTTCCCGCCCCCCTCTCAGCCTTCCAGAATCGGGCGAGGTTTTCCCGACAGGAACTCGACCAGGAACTCCTGGAAGAAAAGGGAAGGATTCGGCGGGGAGCTCTTTGCTCCCGCGTCCATTTCGACCAATCGGGGCCACAGCCGCCTGAGTTCGGAGTGGGAGAACCCCAATGCCATCGAAAGCCTTCTGATCTGTGCGGGTTCGTTGAGGCGGATGGCCTCGATGATCGGAAGGGGCCACTCGCTGACGATTCCCTGAACAGATTCGATCAGGCTTTTCCTCTCCTGGTTGGCCCTGAAATCCGTCTTTCCCTGGAGCCGCGCCATTTCCTTGAGCTTGGCGAAAACGGGCTGCAATAGATCGGGCCGGTCTGCTGCAAGGTCGTGGAGCAGCCGGAAATCGCGGGCCAGGGAATACGTTACGTACCAGAGCGTGGCCAGGGAGGTTCCTTCGCGGAGGAGTGCCTCGGAAATCCGGAGAGAGGCGGGGAGATTCCTCGCCCCGACGGCGGAGATCAGATCGTTGATGGTTTCCTTCCTGAGATATCCGACATCGGCCTCGACCTGGGCAACGGTGACGGTGCCATTTCGCCCGGCATTACCGCAGAGTTTTCGAAGCTCCTGGACGATGAGGCGCAGATCGGGGCCTGTTTTTGCCAGTAGTGCCTCGGCCGCCTCGATCGGAATGCTGCAGGCAGACTCTCTCGCCTCCTTCTGGATCCATTGGGAAAGCTGATTTTCGAACGGAGGCCAGAAGTCGATCCGGTCCCCAGAATCCCCGAGGGTTCCCGCAATCTCCGATGCGATTCGGGATTGTTCGGTCGAGAAGATCACGAAAACGTCGGGAGGCTGGGAACCCGCGATCTTCTCCAAAAGGGTTTTTCGGGGGCCGGCTCCCATTTCATCGGGTTCGGTGAGGAAGAAGATCCGCGGGCTTGGGTTGAAGGAAAAGGAGAAGATGCGGCTCAGAACCTCCTCGGAAGAACTCGAAGCCAAAGAGATCCGCTGCAGGTTCTCGGAAGAGTCCTCTGGAGCGATCAGGGAGGCGACCATGCGGCCCAGAGCCCTTTCCTTCAAAAAGGGTTCCGGACCGCCGAAAACCAGGAAACGCCTGGGCAGTTCCCCTTTCTTGACCGCGGAATCGAAACTCTGCAAGTCCATTTTTCAGACGCGGGAACTGCCCGGAGACATCAGAGTTTTTCCTCCATGAAAGCCTGGTAGGCCGCAATGGTGGCGTGGTAATCGACCTTCGAAAGGACCTCGAAAGGGGAATGAAGCCCGAGAACGGGGAGGGCAAGGTCGAGAACGTTCATGTTCAGTTGCGCGAAGAACTTGGCGACGGTTCCCCCGCCGCCTTCGTCGACCTTTCCCATTTCCCCGAACTGGTATGGGATCTTCCGGCGGGTGAGCAACCTCCGGATTCCGGCGATGAACTCGACGTCGGCTTCGCTTGATCCGGACTTTCCGCCTGCGCCGGTGAATTTGCAGATCCAGACGCCATTTCCGAGGAGACCCGCATTCGAGGAATCCCAGGCGGCTTCAAAGGTCGGATCGATGGGCGCGTTGGTATCACCCGACAGGACCATCGACTCGGACAACGACTGGCGAAGAAGGGTGTATGAAGTACCACCCGTCTGGAGGTGGACGAGGAGATTGAAGAAATCCGGAATCATCATCGATTGGGCGCCGCTTGATCCCGCGGAGCCGATCTCCTCCTTGTCGAGGAGCAGGACGACGGCGGTGTGCTCGGGAACCTTCACGTTCCTGATCGCCTCATAGGCGGCCATGACGCAGGAGCGGTCGTCGTGGCCGAACCCGCCGATCATCTCGCGGGAAAGGCCCACTTCGCGGGGTTCGAAGGCTGGAACGGCAGCGATCTCGGCCCACGCCAGATCCTCCTCTTCCAGACCGTAGGTTCGGAAAAGATGCTCGAGAACGGCGTTCTTGACGCGTTCCTCGCCCTTCGCGGTGTCCTTGTTCTTTGGAAGAGGCTTGCTCCCGACCAGAATGTTCAGCTCTTCACCCTTGAAAACTTCGGTTGCTTTCCGGTCGTTCTGGACCTTGTAGGAAAGATGGGGGGGAACGTCCGTGATCGTGAAAACGGGCTCTCCCTGCTTCTCCCCGATCTGGAAGGAGACCGTCTTTCCCGATTTGGTGATGGCAAAGCCATGGAGTGCGAGCGGTATGGCGCACCATTGGAATTTCTTCACGCCACCGTAGTAATGGGTTCTGAGGAGCGCCAACCCGTGTTTCTCGAAAATCGGGAGGGCTTTAAGATCCAGGTGGGGAACGTCGTGGTGAGCCGCGACGACGTGGAAGCCTTTTTCCACAGGACGTTTTCCGATGACGGCCAACCCCATTGCCCGATTCTTGCTGATGAACATCACTCGTGACCCTGGCGTGAGCTTCCTGGGACTCGAGTCGGGGGAGACCAACTTGAAACCGTCCTTTTTGGCGGATTCCTCTAGATGGGTGAGGGTCTCACGCTCGGTCTTGCACTTCTGGAGAAACTCGAGGTAACGGTCGGCATGCTTTTCCAGGAGCTTTTCCTCGGCTTTTGGAAGGTTGTCCCAACCGTTAACTGGCTGGAACCTGCGGGAGGGGGGAGTGTTCTTCTTCTTTTCCATTGTTCCTTTCCTTTTGCTTCTCCGGGGATTTTTCGAAATCGGTACTTCGGGAAAAAAATTAATTCTATCACAATCCCGTGAATTCGTTTATCCTTTATCCCAGTTTTCGAAAGGGGTGTCCCCAAGTGGAGCCTGTCGCCGCATCTGACGGTTCCAAGTTGAGAAACCTGATCACCACGCTCGGCCAGGTTCTTCTTGGAAAGGAAACCAGGCTCGAGCTGGTCACGACCTGTCTCCTGGCTTCGGGCCACCTTCTCCTGGAAGATCTTCCAGGGGTGGGGAAAACCTCTCTGGCCTCGGCCCTGGCGAAAGCCGTCCAGGGGTCATTTTCCCGAATCCAGTTCACATCCGATCTCCTGCCTTCCGATATTCTTGGAACGAGGATCTACCGACGTTCCGACGAAAAGTTCGATTTCGTCCGGGGTCCGATTTTCGCGAACATGGTTCTGGCCGACGAACTGAACCGGGCACCGCCAAAGACCCAGTCAGCGCTGTTGCAGGCGATGAACGAAGGGTGCATCACCATCGATTGGCAGACGCTGCCGCTGCCTTGCCCTTTTCTCGTCATCGCTACCCAGAACCCCCGGGGATACCACGGCACCTACCCGTTGCCCGAATCACAGCGGGACCGTTTTCTGATGCGGCTTGAAATCGGCTACCCCGATCCGGAGACGGAGATCCGGATCCTTTCTGCCCACAGGGAAAAAGCGCCGATCGAAAGCGTCACTCCCGTAATGGACCTTCCCACGGTCCAGGATCTCCAAAGGAAGGCGCGGCTCGTCGATGTTCCCGAGGCGACCCGGGGTTACCTTGCCAGATTGGCGGAAAAGACGAGGTCCCACCCGGACGTCACCATCCCCGTGAGCCCCAGAGGCTCGATTTCGCTAATGCGGGCTGGTCAGGCTCTCTGCTTCATCAGGGGGAAGGAGTGGGTCGACATCGACACCGTCAAGGAGCTTGCGCCGCACGTTCTTTCCCACCGGATCGGCCTGAAGAGTTTTTCCCATGGCTCCCTGGCGGAAGGGGCATCGAACGAATGGATAGTCCAGGAAATACTTCAGAGAACCGGGGTGGAGTGATCACAACCCCCCGGATCAGGTTTTCGACCCAGGGGCGAGTTTTTCTCTTCCTTGGATTCTTCCTGGTGGTGGCGGCAACCAACACGGGAAACAACCTCCTTTTTCTCGCGGCATCGGGGTGTTTGTCACTGGTCATCGCTTCAGCCCTGATGGCATTCCGGAACCTCTCCGGACTCCGGGTGGAGGTTGGCCCGCCCCCGGAGGGATTTGCAGGGTCCTCCCTCCGGCTCAAACTGAGGCTCGTGGAAACTACGGGGGCAAACCGATATGACATTTCCGTCCTGGGATGGTTCATCCCCGCCCTGACGCCGTTCCAATCGATTTTCGTGGAGGGGTCGCTTGCCTGCGATCGCAGAGGGAAATTCCAGCTACCCCCACTCCGGTGCAAATCCCTTTTTCCCTTCGGGATGTTCGAAACCACACTTGGAATCGAGCCTGGTTTCTGCTGGTTCTTCCCTAGCCCGCGCGAAGGCCGGCTCGCCGATTCGGAAAGGGAAACCGGGAGCCTCAAGGGGGATTCCCCCGCGACAGACGGCGATTTCTGGATGCAAAGAGCCTACATCACTGGCGAAGATGCCAGGAACATCAACTGGCAGACATCCTCGCGCTCTGAAACGGAATGGGTGACCACCAGATCGTATCCCAGGCAGGAGCCGCTGGCCTTCTGGCTCGACACTTGCGGGCGGGATGGCCGATCCGCGGAGGAATTCCTCCAGCTTGCCTGCGGCTTCATCGTTTCCCTCCACCAAAACCAGACATCGGCCTTCGCCTGGCTTCCCGGAAAAGAAAGCGGTGAAGGAACCTGGCTTTCCCTTTCCATCCCCGCCAACCTGAAAGCCCTTTTTCGATGGATGGCGGAACTGGATGCCTCCAGCCCCAATCCTCCCCCCCCTTTTTCGGACTGGGCCGGTTCCACACCCGTCCGGCTCCACCCGGGGTCCTTTCTCAGAGATGGATGACCAGATGCCGATCACCGATTCCCCTGATTCCGCCTCAGGAGGACTCTGGCTGGATTTCCGGAAGCCTGATTTCTCCGGTAGGCCGTTCCCGCCTGGGCTCTTCCGCATGGTCTGCCTGACCGGGCTCCTGAGTATTTTTTCCTATTGGACAACCGGTCTGGCGAGGTTTCTTCCCGCCGCCGTATGCTTCTTTGCCGTGTTTTTCCTTGTTCGGGGAAGAGCGTTTCCCCAGTCCTGGAACGGATTCTTCCAGATCGCCACCATTCCGGTCCTGATCTGGGTCATTATCCAGATCGGCAAAGGGACCCCTTCGATCATCGCATTCACCGACTTCGCAGCAGGGGTGATGGTCCTTCAATGGTTCGTGCTCGAGGATGTCGGGAAGGCCAGGCAATCGGTTCTTCTTTCGGGAATGGTCATCCTTTCCGTATCGGCCCTGAACGTGAATTTCCTTTTCCCGGTTGGATTCTTTCCCTATCTGGGAGGGTTGCTGATCTCGCTTCATCTGGTCGAACGGCGCGCGCTCGCCCTGGAGGATGGCCTCAGGGAATTCGATTGCGCCCTTCCCCGCGAAGGGATCGCGCCGATCCCCCGGATCGCG
>CAYRYU010000053.1:13448-42107 GCA_964428355.1 uncultured bacterium | reverse complement strand
GTCCTCTTCATGGTTTTCCTCATCGGACCCTGGATAGTCCTCTTCTACGTCATTCCACGGCCAAATGTCTTCAACCTGGGCGGGGGGAACGCCCAGAGACGGTTGATCGGATTTTCCGAAACCCTCAACCTGGGTGAAACGGGAACCCTCGGGGAAAACCCCTTCGTCGTCATGAGGGTCCGTCCCTTGTTGAACGAAGATGTTCCCTTCGCGATCCATCAGAAGCTGAAGGGACTGCTGATCCGGGGCTGCTCATTCGTCAGATACTCGAAAGGGTCCTGGAACAGGAAAGGTTACTTCGCTCGACCGATCGACCTCAGGCAGAGCGGGGGCCAGATCGGATTTCCCCGCTCACCAGGTGATACCCGGGCCACGATCCAACTGGAAATCATTCTCGAGAACACCGATCCTCCGCTGGTTTTCGTCCCCGACCAGGCGGTTTCGGTCGACCTGGACATTCCCCTGGTCTTCCTGGAAAATGACGGAACCATCAGGCTTCCTCACAGAGCCCTTGGAATCGAAGCCTACAGAACGGAGTTGTTGCTGGGAAGTCGTGATCTTTCCACATGGGCAACCTCCGGCGAGGTCTATTCCCAACGCTTCCTGGCCCCCTTCCTCGATCCTGGAGACGCCAGCCTGAGGATCGAGGAGCTCGCGCAGGAGGTGGCATCAGGATGCATCACCGACATCGAAAAGATCTGGGCGGTGGAGAATCATCTTCAGAGGGAGTGCCGGTATTCTCTGGAATCCCCCCCTGACGTCGTCAGGGACCCGATCGCGCATTTTCTGTTCACCACGAACGAAGGAACCTGCGAGCATTTCTCATCGGCCATGGTCTTGATGCTCAGATTCCTTGGGATTCCCGCACGCCCGGTCAATGGATATCTGATGGGGGAATGGAACTCGGTGGGCCAGTTTTTCACCATCCGTCAAGGAGACGCCCACAGCTGGGTCGAGGTTTTCCAACCTGGACATGGCTGGGTCGCCTTTGATCCCACGCCGGCATCGACCGTTCCCACCCCTGCCTGGAAACAGGTAGGAATCTTCAGGGAGATCTGGGAAAGATTCGAGGGACTATGGTTTTCCCTGGTCTACCGGTTCGACAAAAGAGCGCAGGAAATGGGTTTCAGCAGGTTGAAAACCCGGTTCGAGAAGATCCGGGCCGAGCTTTTCCGCCCCATCCCGATCGCTCTGGTTCTCGTCCTGCTGATGCTCCTCCGGAGGAAGCGGTCATGGCGAGCGGGAGGTGAAATGCCGGAAACCGGCGGTCGCCGATGGATTCCCGCAGCCTACAACGCATGGGTTGCCCGCTCCGGCTTCGTCCGCAATCCTTGGGAGACGCCGAAGGAGTTCCACTCCCGACTCATGGGGGAAAGCGCGGTTCCCGAAACCCGCAGACCAGATTTCCGGGAAATCGAAAGACTCCTCGAGGAGGTCGCGTTCGGAAAACCTGGAACTTCCATCCAAAAGGAGCTGGAAGAGCTGCTTTCCCGGATGGCCCCCCATGGGTCCACCATGGAAAATCCGCCGAAATCGGGGGGAAGGGAATGAATCGGAACGTCCCCCCACGGCCGACCGACCGGAAAATCGCTCTTCTGGCCGGCGCGGGGGCGCTGGCAGTTTTCCTGACCACCCTGGCTCCCGGTTTGACCTGGGATCATTACGGAGACGACGGTGGAGAACTCACGATCGCCCTTTCCTACCTCGGTGTCCCCCACCCTTCCGGGTATCCGTTCTACCTGCTGTTGGGGCGCTTTTTCTGCCTTATCCCAATCGGGGACATGGCTTATCGGGCCAACCTCCTCTCCGCCTTTGGCGGGGCTCTTGCCGCTTCCGCCGCGGCGCTTGCGGCCCTGGTCCTCGACCGCCGACTTTCCCTGGGCCTGGGCCCATGGGCATGCGGAATCCTCGGACTCGCGGGGGCGCTGGGAAAGACGCTTTGGAGCCAGTCCCTGATCACCGAGGTCTACTCCCTCTCGACGGGATTGACCCTTTTCAGCCTCGCCCTGATCCTGAAATGGCACGAGTCGCAGCTTTCCCAGCCATCCACGACATCCAGAACATCCGAAAATGTCGGTTCAGGCCGGGGGGGCAATGACGAAAGGGCGGATCTGTTCCTTTTCCGGGGTTTCGCGGTTTTCGGTTGTTCCCTGGGGGTCCACCTGACGTCGGCTTTCCTTTTTCCGGGAATCCTCCTGCTCGTTTTGATCACCGACAAGTACGCCTTTCGGAAACGGATCTTCTGGTACTCGGTTGCGGTCCTGACCGGGACGGTGATTCTCCTATACGGTCTGCTCCCGATCCTGGCCGTCAGGAATGTCCCGGCAAATTGGGGTCTGATAAGGGGTTACGGAGATTTCATCGACCATGTTTCAGGGGCCCAGTACCGCTACCGGATGTTTGCATTCACGGTCCGCCAGCTGGTCGAACGCGGTCTGGAGATCTTCCTTCCCCTTTTTCGCGGGCAATGGGGCCCGGCCACCTTCTTTTTCATCATCGCGGGGATGCTGGTAGCATCGTTTTCCGCCACCTACGCATCCGGCAAGGAGTCCAGGAGGAGCTGGCGAAGGCTGGGAACAGTGTGGCTTGTCCTTTTCGCTCCGCAATTCGCCTACATCCTGAACTACAATATCGAGGATCTCCCCCCTTACTTCTGCCTGGGTTTCAACTTGATGGGGGTTTTCGCCCTGTTCTCCATCGCCGGGTTCATCGGAATGTTGAACCGGGCTGTCCCCCCTGACCGCTGGAGAAAACTTGCCACCGCGGCCATCTTTCTGATCCCGTTTGTGGAAGCCGTCGCCCATCTTCCGAAGATGAACCTCCGAAACAGCACTCTCGCCCGATCCTTTGGCGAAAAGGCATTCAGGGACCTTCCAAGGGGCAGTCTCATCCTCAGCGACTACGACGGTAAAACCAACGCCCTCCTTTACCAAAGATGGGTGGTCCATCCGGAACGTGACGATGTGGTCGTCATACTCAGAACCATGCTTCCAAAGGAGTGGTATCGAGAACATCTCAGGCGGATCCATCCCGGACTCCAACTTTCCGAACCCTCGCGGACGTCCCACCGTGAATGGGACGAACTCGCCGATCATGTTTCGCTGAGGATCTTCCACGAGAACGCATCCCGGCCAATTTTCCTGGTGAAAGACCACCCCCAGCTGACTGAAGGGAAATTCCTCGAAATGTCCAACGGAATCTTCCGCCTCCGGTCGACTCCACCCAGGTTCGACCCGGCATCGTTTGGCCCGCGATTCGCCAGGATCGATATCTCCGAAGCGTGCAACTCCGATTATCGAGGAGACCCGTTTCGTCCAGGGCTCAGAAGGGACGACCATCCCCATTTTCCCTTCATCGGTGAAGGTCTCTGGGAATCCCGGAGCAAGGTACCCTTCTGGTTCCTTGGTCCCAGCTCACGAACGGGAAAACCCTCGGTGATTTCGACCTGCTATCAGCAGGGTTTCTCCGCCCGCCTTCCTCTGGTCGGTTCGGAATCTACCAGGCTCCACCTCGCGGGAATCGGCGGTGTGACGCAGAAGGTTTCCGGCCCTGTGACCTTGCTCAGGGTCGTGTATTCCGACGGAGAGGGGCCGTGGGAAAAGGTCGAGAGAATCCCGGATTTCCGTGACTCGCCGACTGAGCCATTGCGGACCATATCCATTCCAATGGACCCCGGTAGGACTCCCTCTGAGCTCGAGATCCTCGGTGGATCAGCCGTTTCTCCGGAGGGCTTCCATCCCGGAATCGCGGTCTTTGGGATCACACAGGAACTCGTCATCGCCCAAGCCGTGTACCCGTCTTCCGGGGGGATCCTGTGGAAACCCTGAAGTTGACAGATCCCTCCGGATAATATATACTGGTTCTTCAATCAGCACTTACACCTAGGAGTATAACCATGAGCTTCACCTATCATCCCAACAAAAGAAAGCGCCAGAAAACCCACGGCTTCCGCAAGCGGATTTCCACCATCGGTGGCAGGAAAGTCCTCAAGCGCCGACGTCTTCGGGGCCGGAAGCGGGTTTGTATCTAGTTCCGTTTCGTGGAGCCGATCCCTCGCGTCATCTTCAGACCCTCCGCTCCAGTCAGGAATTCGATAGGGTTTTTTCTGGAGCGGATAGGTTTTCGCGCGGGGGATTGGGTTTTTTCGTCCGGAAACCGCGACAGGGTGATTCCCCTGCCTTCCCGGGAGTGCGTTTCGGTCTCGTGGTTCCCAAGAAACTTGGAACCGCAGTAAAACGCAACCGTTTGAGGAGGCAAATCCGGGAATTGATTCGGCGAGAGGCTTCGCTCCCCCCCGGGACAGAATTCATCGTATGCGCCTACAAAAATTGCATGGAGTCGTCCTTTGATTCCCTTCGGGAGGTTTTTCTCTGGGCTTTCCCGAGGATGGCCAGGGCCGGGGGGAAACCGCAGAAGGTCCCTGAGCAGAGCCGCTCACGCTAGATGGGCGACGTCCAGAATACCCCGATCATCCCCAATTTTCTCGTCCGAATCAGTCTTGCTTTCATCAGATTCTACCAGCGCTGGTTTTCGCCCTGGATCGGCACCCAATGCCGGTTCAATCCGACCTGTTCGAGATACACATACCAGGCCATCCAGAAATATGGGTTCTTCCGGGGATGGTTCATGGGAGTGCACAGGATCATGCGCTGCAACCCATTCACGAAAGGCGGCGAAGACCCGGTCCCCTGAAGCTGCCCATCAGACAACGTTTTCCACCCTTCCCCCGAACTGGAGGTTTCCGAGGTGACAAGTCGACCGAAAGGGATTTTCCGATCCCCCTGTTTTTCCGGATCGGTCCTGTTCCTGGTATGTTCATTTGCCGTCTGGGGTCTCATTCCAAGCCCCGTTGCGGCGCAGACCGCGGCTGATCCTTTCCCGGTCGTCGAACTGAAGGACTCGGACGCCGACGGGATTGGGGACGTATTCGTCGAGACCGAGCGCCTCCGGATCCTCCTGTCAGGGAAAACCGGGGACATCGCCTACTATTACCTCAAGGGCACGAACTTCGAGGAGAACCTCTACCCGCCGAAGATCGTGGAATCGGCGACCCTTGCAAGCAGCCAGGCCGCACCCTTCTCAACGACCATAGGCAAGGACCAGATCGCGGGCAATTTCGTCTTTGCGGTCCTGGAGAAGAATCCCGAGAAGGTCGTGATAAAGGGAAGTGCCACCCTGTTACCGCCGGAGACTACCATTGGCAAGGTAGCCTTCTTCAAGACTTATTCGATAACGAACCGCGGCTACTCGATGGACATCCAGATAACCCTGACGAACCAGGGGGATGTCGTCAAAGGAATCGGCGATGACGCAAACGGCGGAATCTCGCTCCGATATGGGCCGGGGCTTTTCCTCGACCCCCCCACACCAAACTATTTTCTCACTCTGACAAAGGAAACCACCGAGTCCTTCACCGACCTGACGAAACTCCTTGACAAGATCGGAAAGGAAACTTTCACCGGCATCGGACTCAAGACCAACTATTTCGCAGTCCTCCTCGATTCCCAGGGTCCGGTGAAACTTTCCGCCCATGAGTTCGACCTCGCCTCCAAAGACCCGCGAGTCAAGAAGGGCCAAATGATCGGCCTTACCGCCCCCAATTTCGTCCTGAACCCGGGCGACTCGAAGAACGTCTCCTTCCAGGTCTACTTCGGGCCAAAAATCCTCGACCAGATGCGTCAGATCAACCGGGAGCAGGTAACGGATTACGGCTTTCTGAGCACGCTTCTCCTGAAGGTCCTTCAAACCTTCAACGCCATCTATCCGAGCTACGGCCTCTCGATCATTTTCCTGACACTCCTTGTACGGGCAGTCCTCTACCCTCTCACTTTGAAATCCACGAAATCCATGGCCCAGGTCCAGAAAATCCAGCCCCTTGTCCAGGACCTCAAAGACCGGTTCAGGGATAACCCCCAGAAGTTCAACGAAGAAGTGCTGAAGCTTTACCAGAAACACGACGTCAACCCGTTGGGCGGATGTCTTCCCATGCTTCTGCAGCTCCCTGTACTGATAGCGCTGTACAATACCATCAACATCGCGGTCGAACTGCGCAAGACCCCGTTTCTCTGGCTCCCGGATCTCTCCAAACCGGATCCCCTTGTCCTGCTTCCGATCGCAATCGCGGCGTTGATGTACATACAACAGGGGAAGATGACCGATCCTCAACAACAGCAGATGATGTCTTTCATGCCGATGTTCATGTTCATCATCACCTGGTCTCTCCCCTCCGGCCTGCTGGTCTACTGGTTCACCAGCACGGTCCTCGGAATCTTCCAGCAGATCCAGGCCAATCGGATCATGATGGCCATGAAGGAGGAGTAGTCTTGTCGAACAAACGTTTCATCGAGATCACTGCAAAAAGCCAGCAGGAGGCTGAGGAAATCGCCCGAAAAGAGCTCAGGGTTGGAGAAACCATCAGCGGAGCGGAAATCCTCGTTGCCCCGGCAAAGGGAATTTTCGGAATCGTCGGTTCTCCCGAAACCCGGGTCCGTTTCACCATCGAGCCCCAACCTCTCCCCCCGGAACCCGCCCCCATCGAAACGGCCGAACCCGCGCCTCCGCCCCCCCCGCCGCCCACTTTCGCAAGGCGGAGCCCACATCCACGGCCCCCCCGGCGAAGGGTGGAATCCCGCGAACCCCGGCATTCGTCGGATGACAGCTTCGGTGAAGACGATGAAGCCGTCGCCCTTCCTTCGGGAGAGAACGTCGAAAGCCTGACCTCAGGCGCATTCGCTCCCGGTGCGGCGGAGGCCTGGCTCTCCCACCCGCTCCACGAGCTCGTGCATCAACTGGTCAGGGAGGTGGCGACCAACGTCGGGGTTTCCGAGATACAGCTCAGGGACGGAAAAATCGACGACACATGGTTGATCGAAGCCGCAGGAGGAAACGTCTCCCAGCTCATCGGAAAGCACGGACGAACCCTCGACGCCCTTCAGTATCTTTTGAACATCATAGTCAACAAAGGCCGTGAAGACAGGACCAAGCTCCTTCTCGACGTCCAGGGATACCGTGACAAGAGGCATCGGGGCCTGATCCTCCTGGCAAACCGGATGTTCCGAAAGGTCATCGACAGCGGGAAGCAGGTGGAGCTGGAGCCGATGTCCACCCTCGACCGGAGGACCATCCATCTCGCACTTCGCGACAAGACGGGAATCGAGACCTTTTCCAAGGGCGTGGAACCCCTGCGCCGTGTCGTAATCTCACCCAGGAAATCGGGTTCCCCCCGACCGACAAGGGAACCAAGGCACGAGCAAGGCCCCGCAAGGGAACCCGCCCCACCAACCCGCGGAAAGTCCGTTCCCATGTTCATGGAAGGGGACTCCTCCGACGAAGATTGATACCATCGCGGCGGTCTCCACCCCGCCTGGTAGCTCCGCAATCGGGTTGATCCGGGTTTCCGGCCCTGATACCTATCCCATCCTCAGGGAGTTGTTTCTTCCTTTCGGGAAAAAGCCCTTTCCTGGAAGAAATTCGGTTTTTCCGGGCCAGATCCGGGACCCCTCGACCGGGGAGATAGTGGACAGGGTGGTTGTTTCGACCTTCCTCTCGCCCAACTCCTACACCGGCGACGATCTCGCCGAGATCGGAGCGCACGGGAATCCTCATCTCCTTACCCGGATTCTCGGACTCCTCAACGTATCCGGAGCCCGGAATGCGGAAGCGGGAGAGTTCACCAGGAGGGCTTTCCTGAACGGGAAAATGGACCTCCTCGACGTCGAAGCAACCGCCCAGGTCCTGACCGCAACCTCGTCATCCCAGCTCCGGATAGCATTCAACCAGATGGAGGGTGCCCCGGCCGCTCGGCTGAAGCGCATCCGGGAAAAGCTTCTCGACCAGTTGGTCCAGATCGAAGCGGGTTTGAACTTCCCCGAGGACTCGATCGAGGATGTGGAACCCGCAACCTTCCAGGCTTGCATTGCGGATTCCCACGCCGAAATCCTGCGAATGGTCGAGTTTGCACGCCAGGGGAGGGTCCTGGGGGAAGGTCTGAAAATCGTCCTCGCGGGAAAACCGAACGTCGGGAAATCCAGCGTTCTCAACGCCTTCCTTGGCCGTGAGAGGGCAATCGTCACCGAAATCCCCGGAACGACGAGGGATACCATCGAAGAGCAGTTCTCCCTTGCCGGACTTCCGGTCAGGCTGACTGATACCGCGGGAATTCGCGGCCCGCAGGACCGCCTCGAAGCTCTTGGGATCGAGCGGACCCGCCAGGCACTCCAGAACGCCTTCATCGCGGTCGGAGTTTTCGACCGATCGCTTCCGGCCTCCCCAGAGGATCTCGAAGTGATCCACGAGATCAGGAACTCCGATCGCCCTTTCCTGTGGCTCCTGAACAAATCCGATCTGGTTCCCCATGAGTTCGACGAAGGAGTCCTGTTCCCGGGCCAGATCGAAAGGATCTCCGCCCTTACGGGGGAGGGGGTCCCCGCCACCCTGGATGCCATTGCCTCGCGTGTCCGCGAGGAAGGTGTTCCGCGGTTGGACGATCTGATCGTCCTGGGTGCCCAGCAATACGAGGCACTGGAGGCGGCTTCAGGCTGCCTCCAACGTTTGCGCGAAGGGGAAGGCCGGCTTTTCCAGGACATGGTCGCGGTCGAGCTCGAGGAGACAGTCAGAAGATTGGGCCAGATAACCGGAGAAACCGCCGACCTCGAAACCCTCGACCGGATCTTCGAACGGTTCTGCATCGGAAAATGAATAACGGATCTCCGTTGGTCGTCGTTGGGGCGGGTCATGCCGGGTGTGAGGCTGCCCTTGCGGCCGCCCGTCTGGGGGTTCCAACCCTTCTTCTGACGATGAACCTTTCGACAGTTGCCCTGATGCCGTGCAATCCGAGCATCGGGGGGCCAGGGAAAGGTCATCTTGTAAGGGAGATCGGGGCGCTGGGCGGAGAGATGGCAAGATGCATCGATGAGACCGCCATCCAGATCAAATGGCTCAACACATCCAAGGGAGCGGCGGTGAGAGCCCGACGGGCGCAGGCTGACAAGCATGCATACCAGCGGCTCATGACCCGGACTCTCTTCGAAACCCCCAACCTGACGATCCGGCAGGGCCAGGTGGTGGGAATCCGGGTGGCGGGGGGCCGGGTTTCCGGGGTCCTTCTCGAGACCGGGCTCGAATTCGGATGCGACCGACTTGTGATCGCCACGGGAACCTACCTGGGAGGACGGATCATCATCGGTCCCAAAACCTGGGAAGGCGGTCCCCATAACCAGAGGGCCGCAATGGGGCTGACCGAAGCACTTCGAGATTCCGGAGTAGGCCTCAGGCGCCTCCAAACCGCAACGCCGCCGCGTATCGCCGGGGACAGCATCGACCCGAAGGCCATGAGCGAGCTTCCTGGCGATACCGAGGTGGGGGGATTCCTCTGGGAAAACCGCCTCCGACCCCTCCGGGCACAGGTTCCCTGTTTCCTGACCTTCACAGGCGAGGAAACCATCGCCGCGGTCAGAAGAAACCTGAAGAGCAGTCCCCTCGTCCTGGCGAACATCACGAATGTAGGCCCCAAGCACTGCCCGTCCATCGACCGCAAGGTCCTCAAGTTCCCTGACCAGACCAGACACCAGATTTTCGTCGAGCCCGAAGGCCTCGATTCGGGGGAGTTCTATCTCCAGGGACTCACCACCAGCATGCCTCCCGAAGCTCAGATTGAAGTGATCCGGTCTGTTCCGGGCCTTACGAACGCCCGGATCCTCAGATACGGGTATGCCATCGAGTATGATGCCCTCGTGCCCGGTTCCATCAGAAGGACCATGGAGTCCCGCGCACTCGGGGGATTGTATTTCGCCGGACAGATCAACGGAACCTCCGGATACGAAGAAGCTGCGGCGCAGGGGTTTCTCGCCGGAGTCAACGCGGCACTCAGCCTGAAGGGGGAAGGATGCTACATCCCATCGAGAACCCAGGCCTATCTGGGAGTCCTGGCGGATGATATTTCCGTCTGGGACCACCCTGAGCCGTACCGGATAACCCCCTCCCACGCGGAATTCCGGCTGCACCTTCGGGATGAAACCGCGGAGATGCGGCTTCTGGAGGACTCCCGCCGAGTGGGCCTTGTTTCTGCCGACCGCATTTCGGCGATCGTTCTTTGGCGGGACCGGATTGTCGCCGAGACAGCTCGGCTCGACGGTCTCCGGATCACCCCCTCTTCCGAGTTCCTGGAAAAACTGAAGGTAACCGGATCGGGGGGGTTGAAGAAGCAGGTTTCAGCCTCCGAAGTCCTCCAGAGGCCAGGAGTCGGGTATTCCGACCTTCCACGCCTGACCAGCGGGGGATTCGATGCCGGGCTGGAATCCCCAGACGAGATCGAATGCCTGGAGACCGAGGTGAAGTATCGGGGATACGGGTCCAGAGACCGTCTCCGGATGGAGGAGACCCGGTTTCTCGAGCGGATTCCCCTCCCGTTGACGATCCCGGAGAAAACCTGGCTGCTGCTCAGCGAGGGGGCAAGGAAGGTCCTGGGAACAGCCGCCCTGGACGACCTCAACCAGGCGGCAAGAAAAAATTGCCTAACGAGTGGTGACCTTGCTATCCTTTTCATGTTATTGAAAGGGGAGAAATCCGGGTCTCTTTCAGGTTAAGGACGGTGATTCCATGGTTACGAAGAAACAGCAGGATCTGATCATTCAGAACCTCAAGTCCATTCTTGCCGAAGTGCGGTTGAAGTCCCTTCGGCAGTTGGAACAGATAATGTCGATCCCCCAGGACGAAAAGATCGGCTACTACAAGATCGCTCTCGAAGACTCCGATGAAACGATCCGAACCCAGGCCCGGCGCTTGCTGACAAATGCCGGGGTGGAAATCGAAGCGAAGCCGGTTGCCCCCGCCGCCCCGCCCCAAATGCCGGAGACCTCTCCAACCGCCCCGGACGAGGTTGCCCCCGAGGCCACTCCCGAACTTCCATCGATTGAACCGCCCCCCCCGCCTCCCGAGCCGCCAGCGGCTCCGCCTCCAGCCCCCAAGCAGCCGCCGGAACCGTCACTTCCACCCCTCGATTTCGGAAACCTGGGCGCCCCGGTCCCCCCCGGTCCAAAGGCAACACCGAAAGCCCCACCTTCAGTCCCCAAACCCACCCCTCCAGGATATCCGCTTCCAGAGCCGATCTCTCTCGCCCCCGAGCCTCCACGACCTCCCGAACCCAGGTCGAAGCCAGCCGGAAGCATCAAGATCGAAGCCCCTCCGCTGGATGACATCATGGACCCAGGGCTTCCCGATGTATCGACATACCGATCGGTCCCGGATCTCCTGGAGCACATCAGGAACCTTGCAAAAAAACGACCTTCCGGTCATCTCGCGCAGCTGCTCGAACTGGCGCAACACAACCAGGAGGAGATCTCACTGACGGCCCTCCAGACCCTCCTCAATCTGAAAGACCCGAGAACCCCCGCACAAGTCCTTCCGATGCTGACCCTTCCGGGTTTTTCCTCCCAGAGGCGGTTCCTGATACTCAAGATCATCATGGAAACACGCTCGGAGATAGATCCTGTCATGCTCGAACAGGTTCTCATCAACGAGAAGGACGTTATCGTAAAATCCGGTCTGGTGAAGGTTTTTGCAAGAATCAGCCGTGGCCAGGGGTTGGAGACCCTCATCGCCTGTCTGGCCGATCCCGACCCCCGGGTCCGGGCGAATACGGTCGAGGTGATCGAGGAACAACAGATCAGGGGTTGCGAATCCCAGATTTCCGCCCTCCTGAAAGACCCCGAGAACCGGGTCAAGGTCAATGCCGCGAAGTTCCTTGTCAAGTGCGGGTTTTCCGAGGCCTTCACCACCTTGCGGTCGATGCTCGGTTCCCCCGAAGTCTGGCTTAGGGACAGCGTCATCTTCGCTCTCGGGGAGATCGGTGACCAGGCTTCACTGGTACTTCTCAAAGCCGCGCTGAAAGACCCCAGCCAGGGGATCCGGCTCAGCGTCCTCAAAGCCCTTGCCAAGATCAATACGATGCCTTCACGGGAGGTCCTCCAAAGCGCAATCAACGATCCCGACAGCGTCGTCGCACAGGTCGCCAGAGGTTTGTGGGAAAAGATCAAGGACACCCCCGCGCGGCCGACTGTTTCCACCACGGTCCAACCTCCGCCGGAAGGGGCTCGTCCCCCGTCCCCCCAAACGCCTCCGGCACCCGTCCCTCCGGCCGCTCCTCCGGTTCCCCCTCCTCCTCAGGCAACCCCCAGAACCGCACCTGCAGTGCCGCATTCTTCCCCGGTTCCCCCAACCGCCCCTCCCCGCCCGACGATTCCTTCCACCGGACCGACCGCGCCCCAACGACCGCCCGTTCCACCGCCACTGCCTCCTTCACGTCCCACGGCCGGCCCCCCGCGGCCCGGGGTGCCCCCTGCCGCTTCGCAACCGCTTTCTCCCGCGGCCCCCAGGCCCATGCCCCCTGTTCCCCCAAGGGTTCCGATTGCCCCGGGGGTTCCCGGCGCGAAAGCCCCGCCACCGGCTCCTCCTGCGTCGGCAGGCCCCCGGAAAAGTTTCCTGCCCCCGGGAGAACCCAAGTTCCAGAAACCCCGCTCTGGAGAGATTTTCAACCGCCTGGATTCGACCTCTCCCGAGGACGTCCAGGCCGCAATCAAGGACCTCCCATTCGTCATGGGCGAGGACCAGAACATCCTGATCGCGAAGGCCATGGAAAACGCCAACGATGCGGTCCGCTTGACTGCCGCCAAGGTCCTTTCCCGAAAGAGGGGTCCGGTTTTCGTCGAGATGATGAAGGCTCTTGCGGCCGATCCCAGCCCCCTGGTCAGGGAGTTCGCCGCCAAGGCCCTGACCATGATGAAGTGAGCGAAACCTCCAAAATCCTCGTAGTCGGAGCCGGACACGCGGGAATCGAAGCCGCCCTCGCGGCGGCAAGGTGCGGAGTCGAAACCACCCTCGTCACCTCCAATCTCGACACCATCGGAGCAATGCCCTGCAATCCCTCGATAGGCGGGCAGGGAAAGGGCCAACTGGTTCGCGAGATAGACTCTCTGGGCGGTGAAATGGGGGCCGCGGCGGACGAGACTTCCCTCCAGGGGCGGATGCTGAATACCAGGAAGGGGCTCGCAGTTCAGGCCGCGCGCGTCCAGTCTGACAAGGAAGCCTACCATCGCAGGATGCGGGGGGCTCTGTTGGGAATGCCCAACCTCCGCCTGGTTCAAGGCCAGGTCTGCGACATGATCTTCTCGGGTAGGACTGTTTCGGGGATCACCACCGCAGCGGGGGAAAAGTGGGAAACCGATGTCCTGATACTTGCCCCGGGAACATTCCTCCGCGGGTTGATCCATATCGGACCGACCCGCTTTTCCGCCGGACGCGCAGGCGAACCAGCCTCGATCGGGCTGGGGAATTCCCTCGAAAGTGCCGGGCTCCCCCTGCTCCGCTTCAAGACTGGAACACCGCCCAGGATCGACAGGCGCTCGATTCGTTTCGATGACCTCGAGAGGCAGGAGGACGAACCTTCCACCCCCGGTTTTTCTCTGAGATCCGGCCCCCGGAAGGCCCGAAGTCGTCTCCCCTGCTTCCTGACCAGGACAAACCGGGAAACCCACGATGTAATCCGGACCCATCTGCATGAATCGGCCCTGATATCCGGACAGATCAAGGGAACCGGGCCACGATACTGTCCCTCGATCGAGGACAAGGTCGTGAAGTTCCCCGACAAGGAATCGCACAAGGTGTTTCTCGAACCGGAAGGAGAGGAGTTTTCCGAGATCTACCTCCAGGGAATGTCCACCAGTCTTCCGGAGGCTGTCCAGGAGTTGTATGTACGGACCCTCCCCGGGCTCGAGAATGCCCGCATATCCCGCCCGGGATACGCTGTGGAATACGACATTGTCGACCCCGCCGATCTCTGGCCGACGATGGTGTCCAGGCGATTCGACAATCTCTTCCTGGCGGGGCAGGTGAACGGAACTTCAGGCTACGAGGAGGCCGCAGCCCAGGGAATCCTGGCAGGAATCAATGCCGCAGCACTGGCACAGGGGAAGCCGCCCCTGATACTCGCCCCCGAATCCTCTTTCATCGGGTTGATGGTGCACGAGATAACCACCCGGGGGATCCAGGAACCATACCGGATCTTTACCAGCCGATCCCCGAACCGTTTGAACCTTCGGATGTCGAATGCCGAGCAACGGCTCGCCGAGATCGGTGAAAAGTCCGGCAGCCTTTCCCACGAAACAGCCCGTGAGCTTCGGGAAAGGGAGAAGCGGATTTCAACCCTTCAACAACGGATGGATTCGACCACTGTCGACTTGCGGGAACTCGAAGCGACTGTGAATCTCGGGAGGTCGACCACTGTCGACTTGCGGGAACTCGAAGGAACCCCGAACGGAGCGAAGTCGACCAACGTCGGTCTCCCGGAACAGGGAGAAATCGTTCCGGTCTCGACGCTTTCACGCTCGGGATCGGGTCGGATCTCACTCTCCCAGTTTCTGAAGAGGCCCGATGTGACTGTCGATCGCTTGGTGCGGTTCCTCCCCGAAATTTCCGGCCTGGACCCACTTGCACGGATGGAGCTGGAATCCCGGACGAAATACTCGGGCTACATCGCGATCCAGGAGCGGGAAGCCGCGATTCACGAGCGTTATAGAGGTTTGACCATTCCTCCCGGCTTCCTGGAGGAGCTTCCAACCGCTATTTCGGCCGAAGCCCGGCTCAGGATCCGGGCGGTGAAGCCCGCCACCGTTGGAGAAATATCGGATCTCCCCGGAGTCAGGGCGGGAGATCTTGCGGTGATCATCACCGCTCTGCGAAAGCTGATTCCCCCGGCTCGGGGAGAAGGATGAACCGATCGTGGCGGTAGCGGACACCCTGAAAACACTCGCGGACAAGCTCGGGCTCGACCTTCCGGTGGATGTTGAAAACGTTCTTGGGCGACTCGCATCAGAGATGCTCCGAGATCCGCTTTATCCAAGCCTTTCGAAGATTTTCGAGCCCGAGGAGATCGCGGCCAAACACCTGCTCGATTCGCTGGCCCCTCTCGCCCTCGATCTTCCATGCTGGGAAGGAGCCCGGAAGGTCCTTGACATCGGCACGGGAGCTGGTTTCCCAGCATTCCCGCTCGCCATCTGGTTTCCCAAGGTCGAGGTGCGGGCGATGGATGCGAAGGGGAAAGCCGTCGATTTCATCGGCAGGATCGCAACCGGGGTGGGAGTGGCAAACATCCGGCCGGTTCTCGGAAGGGCGGAAGACCTGGCTCGGGACGATGATTTCCGCGAGGCCCACGACCTTGTGGTCTGCCGGGCGGTGGCCTCCATCCGGGTCCTTCTCGAACTCAGCCTTCCTTTCGTAAAAAGAGGGGGATTCGCGCTTTTTTACAAGGGTCCCAATCTCGGGGAAGAGCTGGATGAGGCAAAAAACGCCCTGAAACAGCTCAAGGTAATGCCTTCCGATCTTACGAGGGTTGCCATCGGGCCTCCGAATCTGCCTTTCGAAAGAGGTTTCCTACTCATCCGGAAGTCCGCACCCACCCCTTCGATTTATCCCAGGCGGAACGGGTTGCCTGCCTCCCGTCCTCTTTGAGGTTTTTCCACCCCCCGGGATTTCGGATGTGGTATTTTAGGTCCATGGATCAAGGCGGAGACGTTGAGAAGCCCCCTTCCGGTTCCTTTCGGATTCTGGCCCGGGAAGCCGGCCATGAGAATCTCCAGTTGCTCTTCGACAGGGGGATCCTGAGTTCCGAAGCCCGTGATCGCGCAGTGGGCCTCGCAATCCCCGACCCCGCCGCCTGGGTTCTCTGGGCTGACCGCATCCTTCTCTGCATCGCGAGCGCCCTTCTGCTGGCGGGAGTCATATTCTTTTTCGCCTTCAACTGGGACCGCCTGGGCGCATTCGCCAAGTTGGGGTTGATTGAGATCCCTCTCGTCCTCTGCCTGGTTTTCGCCTGCCGGAAAGGCCTGGATTCTCTCCCCGGACAGATCCTCCTTCTTTCGGGATCCATCCTGACCGGGGTTTTCCTTGCGGTTCTTGGCCAGATCTATCAGACGGGTGCGGACGCATGGCAGTTGTTCGCAGCATGGTTCTTCCTCATCCTCGGATGGACTGCGGGTTCCCGGATGCCAGCCCAGTGGTTCCTCCAGATGCTGCTTTTCAATCTCATGGGGTATTTTTTCGGAATGCAGGAACTCGTTCCCACCCGGGGCTTCCAGGAAACCACCGTGGCCCTGATTATGGGGATCGCCAACTCCGTTTTCCTTGCCGCACAGGAGGTTTCCATCCGAGCGGGTCTTTCCTGGTGTGATGCCGATTGGGTCAGGTCGATCCTGCTCCTGGCAGCCATCTCTCCGCTGACGATCCTGGCGATAATGTGCTTCGGCCCCGGGTGGGCACACGTTATCGGTCCAAGCGTTCTTACGGGGGCACTGTTCTACCTTCTCGCGATGGGGATCGGCCTCTGGTTCTACGGACACGCATCGATCCGCGTGGGTTGCGTCGCAGCGCAGTTGCTGAGCCTGATCTTCGTCATCATGGCTTTCGCGCTGAACTTCTTCACCTCGCATGACGCGGGAGTTTTCTTCTTCATGCTGATCCTGGCCATTTTCCTGTTCGGAGGGGCCGGAACGATACTTCTCAACCTCTCGAAAAATGCCTCGGTTAGGGGGCAGGAACCGTGAAACTGGACGCACTTCTCCAGCGTTTGATAGAGGATGGGGTGGTCCCGCCGGAAACCACTTCCAAAGCGGCTGCCGCTCTGGCCATCGAGGGTCGGGGTGAGGGATCCCGCGCCTCCACCCTTTTTCTTGGCTGTGGGGCATGGATAACGGCACTCATCCTGCTTGCCACGCTGGCCGCCGCACGAGTCATCGATCAGGATAACCAGACGGTCACGGGGATCATCCTCCTGGCAATTTCCTTCGTCCTGATGAGAATCGACGGCTCACCCCTCGCGGGAAACGCCAAGAGCCCGTTCATGGAGCAACTCTCCCTCGCCTTCAACCTTGCCGGCCAGGTCCTGATATACGAGCGCATCTGGCGGGTGGCTCGCTGGGCTTCAGGTCCAGGAATCATCGGTCCGACCTTTCTGGTTGCCGTCATCATCTATCCTCTCTTTCCGTCTTTCTGGATGCGTTTCGTGGCCTTGTCGACAGCCTTCTTCTCCCTGGTCGAATTCGTCGGCCCAAACGGGCTCACGGCGAACGTCGCGATCATGGGGGTTCTGGGTGTGATCGTGGGGTTCCTTCACCTTTCGTCAAGGGTGGGTGGTTTCTTCAGGGATCTTGCGGTTTCGGGGTTGATCTTCTTCATCGTGTCACTTTTCCTGAATTCCGGTATCGGGAGGCCACATGGAACCCCTACCCAGATGGCAAGCCTCATCATATCAGGGTTCGCGATAGTATTGGGGTTCTGGATTTCGGAGCGCAGTTCGAGGGTCACCTCCCACCTCGTCGTTGGAATCGGCGCGGGAGCATTGATCCTCGGTCTTTTCACCAACCCCGGAATCATCGCCAGCCTTCTTCTCTTTTCATTCGGATTCGCGATCCGCGACCGGATCGTTTTTTCCGCGGGCCTTTTCCTTCTTCCGGTTTTCCTCATTTTCTTCTATTACGACATCAACCAGTCGCTCCTGGCGAAGTCGGGAATCCTCTTCGGATCAGGTCTTCTGCTGATGGGCCTCAGGTGGTTGGTCCTCAACATCCCCCGCCGTCCGGATGAAGCCGGTTCGGATGGAATGCCGACAGGAGGTTGATCGTGACGAGAAATCACGCACTGGTAGGCTGGAGCATCCTTGTACTTCTGATCCTGAACGGTCTGATTCTCCAGAAGGAAAACCATCTTCAAAACGCCCGCCCGGTCATGATCAAGCTTGCCCCGGTCGATCCGCGATCGTTGATGCAGGGGGACTACATGGCCTTGAATTTCGAGATGCCGGTCGACTGGGAAACTTTCGGCAGATGGCCTGACCGGGGAACGCTGGTAATGAAGCTCGACTCCAGGGGAGTCGCCTCGTTCACCCGTTTTCACGAAGGTTCAACCCCTCTCGGAACCGACGAGATACTTCTTGGATACAGAAAGAACAAGAGCCGGGTCGCCTACGCGGCCGATTCCTTCTTCTTCCAAGAGGGGCAGCGGGAGGAGTTCGCCAAGGCCAAATACGCCGAACTCAGGGTAACGTCAGGCGGGCAATCGCTCCTCGCCGAACTCCGCGACGAGAACCTTGCGATCCTCGGAGCAAAGCGCCCCTGAAACTTTCCGGGAAACCCGGGAATGAATTCACCTCCCCATCACCAGCTGGCTCCCCCACCCCCGCCCGAAGACCGCCCTCCTCCGGAGGACCGGCTGCCGTAAGACCGGGATGAGCTCGATGAATGGTGATGGTGACGTTGTTTGCGCGAAATCGTGTAGGTATAGACGTTGTGATAACGGCAGGAATCACAATGTTCGGTCGTCTCTCCCAGCCCGGTTGAATCATAGGTCGCGCTGCGGATCGTCCGGCTGGTGGAATTCAGCCACCGGTTGCACCTCGGACACATGTTCGACCCCAGATACAGGAATACCATGAGGCCCACCCCCCCGCACCCGGAGGCAAACTGATCAAGAATGTTCCCGGCAAGATCCAGGCGGGCGAAAGCCAGGAATCCCAATCCGATGGCCGCGGGAATCAGAAGAAGCGGAAGGGACCACTTGGGGAAAATGAGCTCTCCTCTGCTGAAGGCGGCTGAGAAGAAGGCGATTCCGACACCGAGGCATCCCCCGACAAGCAGGAGAAACACCCAGCGGAAGGGGTTCGAAAGCCCCAAACCTGATCCTGAAGCCCCACTGGGCGATGAATAGGGTGTAGAAACCGGGGCCGGGGAAGATGTTGTGGGAGCTCTCCTCGCCATTCCGGAAGGGACGGAATTGGAAGAAGGGTTGGAAGACTCGATCGGACGGCCTTCGAAAGCCGCAACCCGCCGGGATATCTCGCGAGAGACCGCAATCACGCCTTCCCCGGGCTTCCCCTCCCGCATCCGGGGAACTACCAACGTCGTCAGGAGAGAGGAACATACGGAGTCGGTGAAGATCGACTGGTACCGGTTGCCGGGAATGATCTCGACCCGCCGGTCCTCCATGGCGAAAAAGACGAGCATGCCGTTGTCTTTCCCTCTCTGGCCGATTCCCCAACGGTTGAAGGTTGTCAGTGCAAAGTCGTGATGGTTCTCGCCTTTCGTGGAACGGATGATCAGAATCGCCAACTCGGCGGAGGTTCTCCGCTCGAGATCGCGGCAGATCTCGCGCACGGTGGAAGCGGAGGAGGAATCGAGGACCCCGGCATCGTCCCGAAGGGGTTTCTGGACGGGTGGGATCGGGACCGCCACTGCCGCTGCCACGAACAGCGAAAGGAGAAGAGAGGAAAGAAGGCCGATGTCCCGCTTCATTGCGATTTCTCCTGGGCTTCCCCCTGCTCCACCACTCGCGCGAGGATGTCCACGGCATGGAAAACGCCTCCATCGAAATCGCTCGCCTTCAGGAAAGGCACCGCATGAAATTGCAGGATGTTCGCTGCCGCCTCATCCGTGACAAACCGCTCGAGGGAAAAGCCCACCTCGACCTCGATCCGTCTTTCCTGGATCGCAAGAAGGATCAGCAGTCCGGAATGGTCATCCCCGCCGACTTTCCAACGGTTGAAGAGCCAGAAAACATACTCGCTCGGAAGCCGCGGGGAGGTGGTCGGAATCGTGGCAAGGATGAACGGATGGCCGGTCCTGAAAACGAACTGTTGCAGCCTTTCACGAACAGCTTTGGTTCCGGCTTCGCTCAGGACTTTCGCCCAATCGCAAACCGAGTCGGCCTGAGGGGGAGGTTCACCCAGGGCCTCATCCAGGTCCTGGATGCTGAACCCACATTCGGGACACTGTGGTTGGTCGTCGTTGATGTCGATCGCACATTTTGGACAATGCATGCGTACAAGGTACCGGATCACCTTCCTCCAGTCAAACCCTTCAAAAACAACCCTTTTGAAACAACCCGGGCAACCTGAACCGAAAAAGGAAAACCCGCGAAGGCTCCCAGAGCAGCCATCGCGGGTTTTGGGACCCCAGGTTCAGGGATTGGTGGTCGTGTATTCCTGACCGGCCATTATCCTGTCGCGAACGAAGGCATACCGTTCGGGGTTGCTCGTTTTCATCGCCGGGCCGTTCTGCCAGTATTCCCGGACAGATTCGGCCATGTCCTCGACCGCTTCGCTGTTTCCGTAATCCGAAACCGAGGTGCTCTTGGGGGAGTCTCCGTTCCAGAAGGTGGTCTTCCAGAGTTCCTCGATATCCGGATGGGCTTTTTGGAATGCGTGGGTCATCTCGTGGACGACCGTTGGCTGGACTTCCTTCGGATCGTTCTTGCTGACGACCAGGTGACCGCTTTCAGGATCATACACCCCATATGCTTCGTTTGTCCCCTGGTCATCGGTGTAGGTGAGCTTGTTCACGATTTCGATCTGGGTGGTACATGTCCGGAAGCTTTCGGGAAGGCTTCCCAGGGTCTTGTCCAGATCGGTGAGCTCCTGGTCGGTCCATTTTCCGCCCTCGACATTGTCCCCAAAGCCCAGAGTGCGGGTGGGGCCTTCCTGGGGGGTGATTCCGTATTTGCTCTGGATCTGCGCCGCAAGCGCACTGGAACTGGAGGTCACTCCCGCGGTGGTACCGTTGTTGTTGCCGGTCCCATTGGTTCCGTCGTTCCCGACGTTCGCAGTTCCGGTGTCACCGTTGATCCCAAAGCCGGTCAGATCGATCCCGAAAATCTTCTGGAGGATCGCGATCAGGGCATTGACGAAGTCGTTGTTTCCGCCCCCATTTCCTCCACCGTTGTCCGCCCCGGTGAACCCGCCGGTACCATCATTTCCCGTTCCGCCTTCACCGTCCTCGGTCCATTCATCGTCGTCGTAGATCTCGTCGTCATCGTAGATCTCGTCGTCCTCGAAATCGTCGTCGCCGTAGATGTCATCGTCCTCGAAATCGTCGTCGCCGTAGATGTCGTCATCTTCGTCGTCATAATAACCTTCGTCGTCGTCCCCGTAATCCCCTTCGGATCCGGGATAATCTTCCGAGTATCCCCCGTCGGACCCATCGGCGGGTTGATCGGAACCATCGTATCCAGAGGACCCGATATCTTCGGTGTCTCCTGGGGGAACCGATTCGGAGCCGTCATCCTGTGCCCAGGAAACTCCCCCCCAAGCCAGGAAAAGAACCGCTATCACGACGATGAACCTCAGACTCTTCGATTCGTTGATTCTCATATCCCTTCCTCCGTTTCCGTTGGATTCATTTCAAACCAGTTACGTCCCTCAGGAAAGGAATGTAACACGAAGATTTTCCTTGCGGAAATGTGTAACTTTCCCTCACCCCCGGGTAAAATCAGAGAAAAGGCCAGGAGGGAGAGAAATGTTCCCAAAATCATCTTTAAAAATCCTTTCCATCGTTTGTGCCGTTTTTCTGGGTTTCCTGACCGGAACGATTTTTCCCCAGAACCTCGAACAAACTCTTCAGCAGCATGATCCGTCGTCGGGCCCGGTTGTCTCCCAACCCCAATCCCTTCCAATCGATTCGGGAAAAGAATCCTGGGGTTCAAAAACAGCTGAGGCCACGACCTCCTCCCCGACCCCGGCAAAATATACCCTCGCGGTCATCAGCGACCTGCACGTCCGAAAAGGCAACATGGCTTCTTTGAAAAAGGCCGTGGAAACCGTCAATTCCCTCCCCGAGGTTTCTTCGGTGGCCATCCTTGGAGACATTTGCGAGAAGGTCGGATCCGCCAGGGAGCTGAATCTGGCTGCCGACCTTGTAAAGACTTTTTCCGACCCTGTCATGGCGGTTCCGGGAAACCATGATTTCATCTACAAGGACGAGGTCAAGAAGAACGGGAAGAAGGAACGGGGAACAAAGGCGGGTCAGAAGCAGAAGCTCGGGAATTTCAAGGATGCCTTCGGCCAGAAAGGGATCCGGTTTTCACGGAAGGTGGGGGGCCACCTCCTCGTCTTTCTCCCCATCGATGCCCGGGGACAGAAGCCCCTTGCCCAGCTTTCGAAAAGCACCTTGGAATTTTTCGCCGAAACCCTGCAAAAGAACCCGAAGCTCCCCACCATCGTTTTCTGTCATGCTCCCCTCGAGGGAAGTTACGAAAGGGAAGGGGGCCTGAAACCCATCCACGCGAACGTCCAACCCGCGGATGACATCGAAACCCTCCTTCGGAAGAACCCCCAGGTTTTCCTCTGGTGCGCAGGCCACCTGCACATCAAGCCATCCAGCAACGATTTCACGTCGAAAGCGAACAAGGTGGGGAAAGTCACCGTCATCCACGTTCCCAATGTTACGGAATCCTCGGGATGGGCGAGGATTCTCGAGCTTTCACCGGAAGCCGCGATCGTCCGGACCTGCGACTTGAGGACGGGAAAGTTCATCAAGAAGCACGAGCGCACCTTCCAGCACATCAACAAGGGTTCCCCAAGCCCGGGAACCAACCCATCCCAGCAAACATCGACATCATCCGGAACTTCGACCTCCACCGGAACCCAAGCCCGACCGCTCGACAATGATAGCTTCATGAACCGGATCGAAAAGCTCATCCAAAGGCTGGAGGCGATACTGGCAAAACTGAAGGGGAGTTGAATCAGGGACCCTCTATCCCGGTCTGCCAGTTGAGGTTGTAGCCGCTCCGGTTCTTCATCGCATGATAGAACTCGGATGTAACGAGGTCGAAAAACTCGGCGATCGCGCCTTCGCGGGGCCTTATAAGACCGCCCTGGACAGAGGAAACAGCCTCAGCGGCTTTCCCGGGGACGGAATCGATAAGGCTGATGTTAACCAGGAACACGAGGGCGCTTTCCTTCCCTGACTTCGCGATCTCGGGTTTGATCTGGAACTGGAGAAGGTTTGCGGTGAGAACGTTTTCGCATTCCCCACCCGGATAGTTCCCATATGAGGGATGCTTGGGATGGAACTTCTCCTTCCGGACCAACTTGGAAAAGCCCGTTCCGGTCGAGTTCGGAACGACGGAATACGTGATATGGCTGGCAAGGCGCCAGGAGAGGTTCGACGAATCCCGTTCACTGGCATCGCCGGGAGAGCCCTGATGGGGAAAGGCCAAGAACGAACATCCCCCGCCGGCTGGATCGGATTTGATGAGGGTTTCGACGTTGAAGTTGCATCCCTTCCCCGAATAGGCGAAACAGGAATGTCTCAGGTCCTGGCGGATCTGTCGCAGGATATTGCGTGCTGCCAGGGTGGTTTCCACTTGCATCATCCCCTTGAGAGAGGATTTTGTCCCGCTCCGGAGAATCGAAAAGACCGGCCCCATGAGCAGAAAAAGGCAAAGGACGACGAAGATGATCTCCACAAGCGTGAAGCCCCGCCCTTGGAGGAGCCGTTCTGCCTTCTCCCCTGGCCTCAGATTTCCCATGTCATTGCCTCTCCTCGAAAACCTGGCCCTCCTGGGCGAGGGTTTCGCGACTCAGCCATTTGTCAACCTGGCTGTGCCCTTTGGGGGCGACCTCGACGCGGATCAGGAAGCACTTTCTTCCGTCGTCCTCGGTGACGGCATCGACCAGGATCCTTCGCTCGAAATCCCCGGCCTCGGTGGGGTAATATGAGCTCTGGATCTGGTCCATGGCGTACCATTGCCCCAACGGGCATCCTTGAAGCAGGAAATGCTGGTTCAGATCGGCTTTTCCGCTGGTGTATTCCTGGACCCAATCGTAACCGAAGGCCTTGAAAAGGGTTATTGGCTCCCTTGCAAGAGATAGTGCCAGTCCTTCATAATAGGCGTCCATGGTGCTGAACTGGGAGTGCCGTTGCATCCAGAGGAAACTGAAAAGGATGATCGAAAGAAGGACCATCGCGAGAAGAATCTCGAGAATGCTGAACCCTCCCCGGCCGCTTTTCGGGGGGATACCGATCTTCTTGGATGAAAGGATCAAGGTTTGTTCTCGCTTGTCCGGAAGTAGGAAACCACCGGGGAAATCGTCGAGACGTAGATATCGTTCTGCTGACCGGAATCCTTGAAGAGGGGATCGTATCTTACCGTGACCGTTCCATCGGACCACCGTGAAAGTGCAAGCCTTTCCGCAACCAGCGCACCGTAGAGTTCCGTGGAACGGCGGAAGATCACCTGGCCGGTTCCACCTCCGAGGGCCACCAGAGCGGCCTGCACCTTGTCGGCATCAACGGTTATCGTTCCGGTTCGGGAAAAAATCACGACGATGTCTGTCGAAGAGCCTTTGGCGATGTTTCCCTGGATGGAGATGTTCCCCTTCGCAATGAGCACTCCTTTTCCCGAAATGGTGAGTGTCTTGCCGGGAGATCCGAGATTGAGGTCTCCGTCGTAGATCTGGTAGATCCCGTGGAGTTTCAGTGTCCCGGTGTCGGGATCGTAGACTCCCTCGCTGGCAGCCTGCATGGAAGCCTGGTCCGGCCACCGACGTCCGAACAGGTTGATATGATAGAACGGCTGGACTCCGTCGGTTCCGGTGGTACCCACGTCGATTCTCTGACCCATCAACGACCTGAAGTAATACTCCGGGAAACCCGGCTGGGGATTGCCCGAACAACCTGCCTTGTACGGATATGAAGAAATGAAACGCGAGAAGATGTCTATGCTCTTCTGGGTTGCGATGGTCTTGAGTCCCTGGTAGAAGTCTTTCTGGTCCTGGTCGGTGGGGAGGGTCTGGTAGTCGATGCTCAGGCATCCCGAACCGTTGAGCTGTTGCACCATATTCGGGGAAAAGGTGTTGCTCTTGTCCCGGACCTGGAAATCGACAACCCGGAGAAACCTCTGCCTGACGTCTCCTTCGAGCACGGTGTCAGCGGAAACCTCCTTCATCGCAGTCAGATCCGCGCCAAGGATCTCGATTCCGGGTTCGACGTTCTTTTCCGGGTCATCCGCCTGCTTTGCCAGGATGTCCAAAGCGTTCTGCTCCATTTTTTCATCGTTGGTGGAATAGGAATCCCTCACGAGGGGCACGTGCCGGATGCGAAAGACCCCCTCGAGACTGGCATACTGGGATGGCTGCACACCCGCCTGGGTTAGGGCATTGAAAACCCTGGGAAAAAGGGTGGGAAGGTCGGTGCTTGGAATGACGATCTCTGTCTGGGTTGCTGCCGGAACGAGCCCGGTGGTGTCGGCGAATTTGGCGTGAACGTTGAGGAAAACGGATTTTCCCTTGCTGACCCCGGTTTCCCCGACCAGAACCTTCCCGCGGCGATCCGCGGAAAGTCCGCTCTGGTCGATCACGAGCCTCTTCTTCGAGTTGTTCAGGGATCCGCCCTTTTCCGACTCGAACTCGGAACACCCCCTTCGGACAAAAAGCGCGTAGTCGAGTGGGAAGTTCTGCGCGTACTCGTTCCTTTCCCCACCGTTGTTCCTCGCGGTTCTGATCGAAACAACCTTGTAGTCGTGAACGCGGATGGCCTCGCAGGAAGGGGTGAGGGTTTTGTCGGCTTTGAACCAGAACCTGGCCCGGAGCTCGACGGAGCCCACCGCCTCCTTCCCGTACATTTTTGCGCCGTTCCGGGAAAAATCCCGGAATTCATCGTCGACGAAACCCACGTCGAAATCCACCGTCGGAGCGTCCCCCTGCCTTCCCTGGGTCTTTGCGAAGGCTGCGGTCGATGGGACCGGTATCGACAGACGGTTGGTTGAACGATCGACGAGCCATTTCCCCTCGGCCGTCGCGGGGGAGGAAGCAAGCCCCCGGAAAAGGATGAACCCTTCCTCGAGAGCCATTTCGGCGATTCGGACCGCGACCTCCCTTCGTTCCAGCTGGAAGGCGACCGACTGACTCTGCCGGGAAAGGAAATGGAACTGGACGACCAACACCGCCAGTATGATCACGACAAAAATCACGACGAACAGGACAACACCCCGCCGGAGGGCAAGGAAATCCCGCCGCGATCTTCTTTCCATCATTTCTTCAGGAAAACCCTCAGCGCTTCTTCGGTGGTATCGTATTTGTGGGCGAGAGGAAAAATCCCCGCAAGTTCGAACACGGTGTTCTTGAGCTCGTCTACCCCGGTCGCGGCGATCATTCCCTGATACTCGTCCGCGACGAGGAAAGCGATCTTCATGACCATGACGATCCCGGGACTGTTGACGAGAGCGCAGTTGGAAAAGTCCAGAATCACCTGGCGATCACCTTTCTTCAACAGCTCATCTACCATTTTCAGGGCTTTCTCGCCCGCTTCCCGGGAGAAGTATCCCTTGATCTCAATCACCGGAACATTCTGGGGCCTCTTGAGATCGAGTGAGAACGAGTTTTCAGGAATCGAAGGTGGTGGGGAACAAATCATCGCTTACGCCTGGTGCCTCCTCTTTGTACCGAGATGTTGCTTGCACGGGCGATGACATTTCCCTTGCGGTCGACCCGCAGGGGAGTCATCTGGATCTTTACCTGGTCACCCGGGTTGATTACTGGATTATTCCCCCGGGATAACTCGATGAGAAACCGGGTTCCATCATTCGCCTGGAACTCGTAAAGCTGTGACGTTCCGCCTGGAACGGAAACGATCTTTCCGGCCCTTTCGACCTGTCTTGGAAGAACCGCCCCCGCCACACCCGGTTTTGCGGACTCCACGACCGGGGCCGCCCCGAAGGCATAGGTCAGGAAGAGCCCCATGCAGGCCATTCCGACCAGAAGGGCCACGCTCCTGGTAGTTAGCCCGGAATCTCCGCCAAAAGTGCCCTCAACCAGGGATCTCCCGCCCTTGGTGTCACGGAGGGTCTTCAGGGCGAAAGGAGGCGGAGAGGCTTTCCTGGAAGCATCCTTTTGGTATCTTTCCTCGAGCCTGGTTTCATCATTTAGGTTTTCCGCCACTCCGAAAACCTTCAGCGCCTGGAGGGTCTTTACGGTTTCCAGGCGGACCTGCCTGGCTTTGGCGGAAAAAGCCCGGGGCGCGGTCTTCTCGAGCTTATAGAGGGCATAGATATTTTCGGAATCGGGATTCGCCTGGAAGAGGCTGAGCCCCTGGCGCCAGTTGGTCTCGGTGTCCCACCTTCCCAGGAATTCCACGAGGAGATCCCGGACGAGGGAAAAATCGAACTGGAAAAGGCACGCGAAACCCATCTCCTGCTTTCTCGGGTCCGTGTCCCGCAGCAGATGCTGGACGGTCGAAAGGGCCTGCCGGGAGTCGATGTCCTTGTAGATTCCAAGGGCTGTAACCTTGACCCGCCGCTCCTTTGCCTGGAGGAGCTTTCCGAGATAGAGGCTGAGCCGATCGATATCCGCCCATTTCAGATACTCCATCGCGGCACAGACCACCCGGGAATCATGGCTTCCCAGGAGCACCTCGGCACGATCGGTGCACCCCGAAATCTCGAGGCGGCGCGCTGTTTTCAGACACCCCGCCTTGACCAGGTCGGGGGTGGAAGCTTCCATCAGAAGCGACTTCAATCGTGCAAAGTCCTCCCCCTTCCCGCCGGGGGAAAGGCCCTGGAACCACCCCAGAACCGCCCCAGGATCGGCGGCGGGGTCACCGGGAAAGGGCGTTTCCCCTTTTTCGACGGGCGATTTCCCGCGGGGGATCAGCTTTTCGACAGGAATCGGCAGTTTAGGGGCCGCCTCCCATTGGGTGGCCTGAGACAAAGCTTCCTGAAGGGCCGGTTGGGAATCCGGAGCGGCAAGGGGGACGAGCATCGTGGCATCTTCGCCTGAATCGGAGAGGGTTTCCACGACTTCCTGAACGAATGCCACGGCGCTCCGCTTCTTCCCCCACTCCTCGAGGCTCGAGCGGAAGGCGGAAGGATCGCTTCCCAGGGACCCCGTTGCGGCGAGCGTCTTGAGGATCTTTTCAAGGATCTCCTTCAGCTGGGGACGGCGACGTTCCGATGAGCGTTCGATCATCTCCTTCAACCGGAAGGGAACATCGGGTTCAGGATTCGTGCAAAGGATCGCCCCGGCCTTTTCCACGAGGTCACCTTTCGATTCGGAGGCGAGAAAACGGAGAAGCATCGCCTTTACCCGGGAAAACGGGAGAAAAAGACAGCTCTGCAGGCCGCAGGTCTTTGTCCAGGGGTCGGGAGCGGAAAGCATTTCATCGACGTATTCGAGACTCGAATCCAGATCGATCGCGGCCAACCCCTGGACCGCAGTCGACCGGAACCTGGGATCGAGGGATTGGAGGAGGGGGGGAAGATACCGTTCCAGCCGGCGCGGATCCCGGACGACCAGGATCTCGAGGGCCGCCATCCGGACCATGTCGAATCGGTCGGAAAGCATGGGGACGAGCATGTCGAGTGAATCCGGTGACCAGAAGGGGGCGAAAAGCCTCAAAACGGTCCCAATGACGGCGGGGTTTTCCTCGCCATCCAGGAGTTTCGGGATCTGCGGAACAAGCTTCCGGACCTGCTCAATCGAGATCGAGGTGAGGAGGCCGATCTTTCCCGGCGGGGTCAGGGAAGCCCATTTCCGGGAGAATTCTTCCGGGGAGAAGGCCCCACATGCAGTATCCGAATTTCCGGCGCATCCAAGACGTTCCTTTACCGCAACCAATGCGTGGGAAAGCAGGAGACGGCACTCCTCATCGTCCTCCTCGAGCTGCCTTGCAGCAAGGGCCTCCTGGAGTATCGGGGAGTTCCCGCCGCGGATCGCCTCTTCGAGGGCAAAGATCCTGAACGATTTTACGGGAGCGCGAAGTCCCTCCAGGACATCCTTCGTGAGGGAGGGGGACCATTCAGCGCGGCTCAACGAAAACTCCTCCATCCTCCCGGGAGTTTCCCGGG
>CAYRYU010000053.1:0-13348 GCA_964428355.1 uncultured bacterium | reverse complement strand
AGGGCGACGTGCACGATTTTCGCCTGGACGGCGAAGTACTTTCGGCCCTCCCCTGGACCCGGGAAAGCCACGTATCGGATTATACCAAATCCGAAATCCAATGCGAAACTACACTTCCCCCTCAGATTCCATGCACTCCCTCTTTTCCGGCGGTCTGACGGAGGACCTTGAGGATCCGGTGGAACCTGACCCTGACGTTTGCCTCGGGTTCGCCCAGGATCTTTCCGATTTCCTGGAATGGGAGGTCCTGGAAAATCCTGAGCTGAACAAGGAATTTCTCGCTTTCGGAAAGGGAATCAAGCAGTTCATCCAGCGTCCGCCGTTTGAGGGCAGCGTCTTCGACCTGTTCGGAAGCCGGGGGAGGCTCGGGGGTATCCAGGTGTTTCTGCTCGGTCGCCCTCTTCCGGCACTGGTCGTAGAAGACATTCTTCCCGATCGTCAGAAGCCAGGTAGTGAATGGCCTGGCCTGGTCGAATGACGAAAGATGTGCGAAAGCCTTGATGAACGTTTCCTGGATGATGTCGTCGAAAATCGAGGAGGGCACCTCGAGGTGCCGGAAAAAGCCGACCAGGTCAGGAAGATGACGCTTGACCAACCCCTGGAAACCGTTCCGGTCGCCGGAAAGTGCTTGCCTGACGAGATCGGCATCAGGAGGAAGGTTGGGAGCCACTGGAGCCCTCATTTCCATTCCCCCGTTGCGACCGCGATCGATTTTCCCGCCGAAAGGCGGGGATTTTCCGGAACCGACTCAATCGTCACAGTTTTTCCCAGCGTTGGCCATTCCCCCGAAATTCACCCATTCCCGGTCGGGCCGGGAACAAATGGTACATCATTCCGGGAAGAATATCGACCCATTTTTCCCCGCTCCGGACCGCACCCGGTTTCCTCGAGAGTTACGGGGACGGAACGAGGAATGTAACAGGAAATCGGTCTTCTCCGGGGCTAGGGGGAAAACGACCGGAAAGGTCAGCCCAGGATGAGACTGCTGAACTCCTTCAGCCTGTCGGTGATCGACATCTGGACGACGGTCGAAAGGCAGGAAAGGTTGGCCAGGACGTTCAGTGCGGCGTCTCTCTTGGCAATATCGCCGATCCGGAGCAGGAAACAACGGTTCAGTTCGGCGAGGTCCCGGTAGAGGGATTCGAGTCCCTTGAGCTCGAAATCAGGTGAACCCCCATCCATCTTGATGAGATACTGCTTGATCAGGTAATCCCCGACGGTCCTGTAGAGGGTTTCGGGGATTGAGGCGAATGGGAGGTGGAACTGGGTCTGGGAGCGGAGTCTGGAAAGAATGGGGCATGCGCTTCCGGCCATTATGAGGCCCACGAGCGAGTTCAGTGCAACCTGTGCGTCACATTTCTTCTGGAAGGTCCGATCGGGAGTGACAACCGTTGCGTTGACCTCGCTGCAAGAGCTGATTTCCGCGAATTCTCCCAGGACGTTCTCGAGATCGACGGCGGGGGGACAGTATTCGTTCCGGTTTAGGTCGAGGGGGCAGATCGTGCACCTCTCGTGTTTGAGGAGAGTCCAGGAGGCATGCCCCTTGATGCTCCTGTCTTCCTTCCCACGTTTTCCAAGATCGACCTGGAATCCGACTTTCTTCCTCTGCTCCAGTTCGAAATGATATCGGATGATCATTCTTCCCACCCCACCTCTTCAATCGTTTTCTACATTGAATCCTCGTGACCGGTTTCAATCTTAACCCATTTCAGGCAACTTTCCCAGTAGGGAAAAGAAAATGGGCAAGAAAAAGGACACGGGCCCTCTCCAAGAGGAGAAATCCCGTGTCCGGTCAACGACGTCAGGAGCGCGGTTTGATATCGGCTTTCATTCCCTGGACCCAGTTCTTGTGTTCGTTGGTGTAGTACAGGTAGGTCCGGCAGGCGGGCCCTTCGTAGGTTCCCGGAACAGCGGCGGTCATGCTGATGTTCAGCGAAACCGTCTTCTGAGGCTCGAGTTCCCGCCAGTACAGGACGATGTTCCGCCCCATGACCTCGTATGCCGCGATGGTCTTCGATTTCACCAACTCCTTGAGTTGGTCGTGCCGCGGTTCGAGCCCACCGGGAACCCCGATTATCGCAACCGGCATGGGAACGGTGTCCTTGGTCAGGTTCTTCACGACGACCCGGGCCTCGGTAATGTCGCCTTCGGTCATTTCCGCCTTGGGAAGCGTTGCAGTCAGGCCCACCTTGCACTCGGAAGAGTTTTCGGGCTGCGGGGAATGGAAGCTGACGGTCATCGAGAAGGGCATTTCGGAGCCGTCGGTCATCTTCAGTTCGATCTTGTGCTCGCCAGGAGTGAGAGCCTTGTGGAAATCCTCGAGGATGATGGCTCCCTTCGTCTTGTCGTCGAAGGAAACCGATGCCCCGGCGGGGGATCCGTCCACAAAGACCCTGACGCTTCCCGGAGCCTTTGGCTTGGAGCGTTCCTTGTCGTAGGCGACGATCGCCTTGAGGGCAAGGACGGTCGATTGGGTCGAGCCGTAGCAACCACCCTTGCAACTCTTGGAAAGGAAGAGCATTCCCTTCTCGACCTCGGCTGTGAATTGGGGTATATCCAGCCACCCCAGGACCGCGAGGGCCGTGGTCTCGATGAGCAGGGCTTCCCCTCCACTTTGCGTGATGCTTGTCTTCGCCCCGGCGACCGATCCGTCGGCGGCCTGGTTCTTTTTGAGCTCCTGGAGCAGCTTTCCTGCTGTTTCCTTGTCTCCTGCCCTCAGCATAACGTTGGCCCCGAGAGCCTTGACATAACTGTCGGTTGACTTGAGGGCGTTTTCACGGACCCAGGAGACCTCCTTTTCCAGGCCCTTTTCACCGCAACAGAGCAACGCCCAGGTGATGTAGCCATTCGAACAGCCCTCGTCGGTGACCCAGGTGTGAAGGGCGCGGCGCTCTCGCTTGAATCCACCTTTCCCATCGCGGGTTCCGATCAGCCATCCCCTTGTGCGATCGACCATGGCACCGTCGACCGGAAAAACCTCGCCCATGTCCCTGAACTCCATCAGCCCGTAAGCGGTAAGAGCTTCATGGGCAGGGCTTTCCCCGAACCATTCGTATCCCCTGTCCTTGCACTCGAACCCGGTCAACCGCTTGTAACCGCGATCTAGAAGCTCCTTGCTGCGAGCGATGAACTCGGCGGGAACCCCGGTGTGACTGAGGAAATAGGCCTGTGCCATGACGAGGGGATAGTTGCTGGAGCTGGTCTGCTCGAAGCAGCCGCAGGGTTCCCTGATGAGGCTTTCCATCGCCTCCGTCAGGTTGGCCAGGGGGGTCGGAAAGATGGCGGCTTTCGCCGAGAGACTCCCGGACATGACGTTGGGGGGAACGGTTAGGGTCTTGGCAAAGGGCTCATTGGGCTTGAGCAGCCCACCCATCGCGATCTCGATGGGGAAACCGCGCGGCTTGACGGAAACCTTCTTCGTGACCTTGTCCTGGAGGGAACCGGCCCGGGCATCGAGCGTTAGGTCGACATTCGCGGTTCCAGAGCCGACGTATACGGGAAGGATACCGCGGACGCGCTCGTTTGCGCCCACCGAGAGAGGCTTCACCGACGCCGGTTCGAGCGGCTCCCCGGCCTTGGGGCTGATTGTGACTTCGGGGATCTTCTCGGCCTGGTTGTTCACCACACCGATCGGAAGCTTGATCATATCGCCGGCGGAAACCTCGAGAGGGATCTTGGGCTCGATCGAAAAGGCTTCAACGGATTCCACCCCGATGCTCCCTTCGCCGAGCGCACCGTCTCCATAGGCGTCCGCGAGGACCCGGAAGGTCGTCACGGCGTCGGAGAGCTCGAAAGCAACCTGGGCTTCCCCGGTCTCGGGAGCGGTTTTGATTCCGCCGTTCCAATAGAGCGTTTCGGTGAAATCGGTCCGTTCCCCCGGTTGTCGGCCCGCCCTCGCCTTGTGGGCATACTCCCTGATCCAGACCATGGCCGAGGCTTCGATGCTGCTGCTAACCTCCTCGAATGCAAGTTCCCGGTTCCGTTTCGCATTCGCGACTATCCCGTTGGCGATCGCCTGCCGGTCTTCCCCAACGGCATCCATCGGGGCATTCATCGGGGGGGCCGCCGGGGGCATGGCCGCTTGGGCGGGGGCGGGACCGCGGGCTGCAGCGGGCATTAAAGGCGGAGGAGCTCCAGGCCGTTCGGCTTTTCGGACAACCTGGATGTTTTCCATCCGCGCTCCCTTGAGCATCGCCCTGTCGGCACCGTCGAACTCAAGGGCATTGCGTGCCATTCCGGCGGTTTGAATCTCCTCCTGGGTTGCCATCTTCAGGGCAAATGCCCGGCGGGCCCGGTCGCCGTGTTCCTGGAAGAATTTCGCGGCATCGGCAAGGGCGAAACGGCGCCACCCCTGCGTACCCATCAGCAGGTCAAGGGCGATCGGGGACTTGGGGTTCTTCCCGTCGAGGTAGACATGGGCATCGAACAACTCTCTCACGTCGCTCTCGAGCAGGACCATCGCGGGAAGGCGGGGAGCCTGCTCCCGTTTTTCCACCATTTCCAGGACCGCGTCGTCCGTGATCGTGACACCCACGTAGGCGGAAACCGGCTTTCCCTTCTCGTCCGTCGTCTTGACCGTCAGGTTCACCGGCGACCCGGGAATGTGCTTTGGTTCCTTGGCCTTGATCTCGACATTGATCTTCCTGGAAGGTTGCCTGAAAACGAGACGCTCGGCCAGTGGAGTCCCTGAATCGCTCCAAACGGTCGCGGTGAGGACTCCGAACCCCTTTCCGGGGTCGAGGGAAACCGCAGCGGGTTTTCCGGCCTTGCAGGCGATCTCGGTGGTGGCGAACTCTTGCTCACACTTGGAAAGTGTGAACTGCACCTTCCTGTCTTTCGAGGAGATCACGGTGAACTCGGCTTTCCCGTCGGCGGGGATGAACTCCTTCCCTGCTGCCAGAACCACTCCGTCGGCCTTCGCGGGGGGAACGGGAAACTCCTTCTTCACTCCGGCAGGTTCGGTTATCCGGACAATGTAGATTGCACCAGATCTGGGGGTGAAGGAAAACCGTCCGCGCCCTTCGTGCTCCGTCCGGAACCTGGTGACGACTTTTCCGTTGCTGTCCCGTACCTCGGCTGCAACATCGGCGGGTTTCTGTGCTCTGTTCCTCGACTCCACATAAACCCTTCCGGGAAGACCCTCCACCAGGTCGCCCCCCTCGGGAAACATCTGGAAATCAAGGGTTTGCAAAAGGATGGGGATGGTCTTGGCCGCGGTTTCGACGATTCCACCGTCCTCTATCGTCAATCCCAGCGTCCCGTCGCCGGTCTCGATCTTTTCGGGAAGATCGAAAGAGACCGACACGTTGCCTTCGCGATCCACCTTTGTGACCGATGAATGGACCTCGCTCCCGTCGACACGGGCACTGACGCTGACCTTTGCTCCCTCAGGTATCCCGCCTTCGGCGCGCTCGACGTGCATGGTGGCGGCGGCTTTGTCTCCTGGGCCGTAGCCGTCCCTGAGGAAAACAATCTGGGTCTTCAACCTTGGAGGGCGATAGCTTCGGATGTCGAACTTCCGCTCGGCGGGCGGAAATCCAACCCAAGGCATGGTCACGGTCATGACGTACTCCCCGCCGGCCTGCTCTTCGGGAATCGTCCAGGAGTAGCCCAGGGAACCGTTTTCACCGTTGACGTATCCCGAACTGACGATGTCACCCTTTGGGCCCTTGACCTGGACCGTACCGTTGAGCCTCCCTGCATCAATGAGGGGCAAGGCCTCGATGGCACTCAAAACGACGGCCCGGGCATAGAGCGTTTCTCCGGGGCGGTAGATGGGCTTGTCGAGAGCGATATGACAAAGGTACCTGTCGGGTCCGCCGAGGGTCTCGGTGGTGACCTTCTTCAAAGCAGTAGTACCGGCAAAAACCCCGGAAAACAGGAAGACCGTCAGCAGAGATGCGACGATCGCGGCCAGGAAACGCGTTTTCATGGAATCCTCCTCCAAATCTCTTGTGGGGGGGTTTTTTCCCCGCTCGAAAGTCCATAAACGAAAAACTTGCGACCCGGATTTCCCCGGAGCAATGATACCAGTTTTCCGCTCCCGCGTGGAGTCCAGAAAACCCGCTCAGGATCAACAGTCGAATTTGATCGACCAACGCCGGAAACCGGTGTATCATTTTGGAATGGAATCTTCCAGGCGGCCCAAAATCGGTCTGGTTATCGGAAGCGGCGGCATCAAGACCCTCGCCGCAGTCGAGCTTTTCAGTTTCATGCGGGATCGGCAGCTTCAAGCGGACTTGCTGGTCGGATGCAGCGGGGGAGCTATCCTGGCGTCCCTTTTCGCCTGCGGCTTTTCCTCCGAAGAGATCACAGGCTACATCCGGAAGTTCTGGAACAGGGCACTTTTCGAAAAACTCGACTGGAGAACCCTGCTTGGAATCCTCCGTCTGCCCTTCGGCAGGTTCCGCCAGGACCGCGCACTCCTCGATGCCCGGCCAATGAAGAAGGCCCTGTCCGGATTCTTCGGAAACCGGCGGCTCGAGGATCTCCGCCCCCGGACGCTGGTCCAGGCGACCGACATCGAGAACGGAGAGGGCGTTGTTATCGAAAAGGGACTTCTGGCGCAGATTCTGTATGCTTCGGCCGCCCAGTTTCCCTTCCTTCCCCCCCAGGAGGTCGACGGGAAATGGCTGGTTGACGGGGGCTTCAGTTCCGCCCTCCCGATAATGGAGGCGGTCAAGCAGCACATGGATGTCATCATCGCCCTTGTCCCCGACGTCAGGTCTGGCATGGATACTGGCTTTCTCGACTTCTGCGCGCACTTCTTCTCACGAAGTTTCCGTGTCACCGAGCGAAGCCAGACCACCCTCGCGGTGGATTTGCATCACCACGAGATAATCATCGTCAACGTCGAGTTCGACCAGGTGATCAACATGTGGGATGTCGACCGGATCCCGGATGTACTCGAAGCCGGCAGGAAGGCCGTTTCGGAGCACAGAGACGAGATTCTCCATGCGGTTTCGAGTTTCGTTCCGAGATTCTGACCCATGATGGGTCTTCCCGACTTCCGGAAACTCTCGTTCTCGACCAAGATCCTCGCCCTTCTCGTCATCGGAAATCTGTTGGGAAGCGTTCTCTACTCCATCTCGACGATGGCGAGCCACAGGGAGAGCCTTCTTCGCTCGATCGACCGGAACCTTCTGAGAGCTGCTTTTGCAGCGACCTTCATCGTGGGACGGGAGTTCCACGAGCGGGTCTTCTCCGAGAATGTTCCCACACCCGAAGAACAGGACAAAGTGTGCCTGCTCCTGCTGGAGCTGGCCCGGGAGATGGATGTGAAGTATCTCTACTCGCTCATCGAGCAGGACGGGAAATTCTTCTTCACGTCTGGAAACGATCTCGCAACTGCTTCGACCCATACCGCGGTTGGAAGCGGACGGCAGGACGTGGGAAGCGAAACGCGGGCCTCCGGTGCCGCTCCTCGGGGCCAGCCGGGAGGAACGGGGCCCGAGCCGTTCCTGACGGAGTACATGGGGAAATCGGCTCACCTGGCCGCTGCATTCAGGAGGAAAGAGATCTTCTTCGAGGAGACGGACGATTTCTACGGCTCTCTAAGGTCCGTCCTGCTCCCGCAGACGACCTCATCCGGGCGGGTTTTCGTCATCGGAGCGGACGTGGAGGTTCCGTTGATCAACCGGAGACTGATGGAGATGTCTTTCCGATACGCTTTCCAGGGGTTGGTTTTCTTCCTCCTCCCTTTCCTTCTCGTTTTCTTCCTGCTTCGGCAGGCATCCGGGCACCTCCGGCGCCTTTCTGCATTCACGAAGACCTGGATCGAGAGCGACTTCGGCGCGGTTCCGGAGATCATCGAGGGCTTGGGCCGGATTGCGGAAACCCACCAGGACGAGATTGGCGCGGTTTCCGAGTCCCTGCTAAACATGCACCGTTCCCTCGAGCACCACGTATCCGAGCTGAGGAAGAGCACCGCGATGCGGGAGAAGATCGACAGCGAAATCCGTATCGCCCGCCATATCCAGCGGAGCATTCTTCCGAAGAGGTTTCCCCCTCACGTGGATTCGGATTTGGTCCGGGTATTCGCCCACCTGCAACCCGCAAGAGGCGTGGGGGGCGATTTCTTTGATTTCGCCTTTCCATCCGAGACCCGGATGCTCATTCTCGTCGGGGACGTTTCCGGGAAGGGAATTCCCGCATCGTTCTTCATGGCCCGGGCGACCACCCTCCTGAAAACCTACGGCAGGCAGGGCCTCGCTCCAAGTGAGATCCTGGCCAGAACGAACCAGGACCTTTTCCGGGACAACGACCTCGGGATGTTCGTTACCGTCTTCTGCGGAATTCTCGATACCAGCTCGGGAGCCCTCGAATTCGCCCTTGCAGGGCACAATCCACCGTTCATCCTCAGGTCCCGCGGGCTGGAAGAGCTCCCCGCGGGTGGAATTCCCCTGGGCGCTGTGACCCAGCCTGTTTTCGGGACCGGATCGACAAGGCTCGAGGAAGGGGATTTCCTCCTGCTTTTCACCGATGGGGTTACCGAAGCCCTCAACCCCCAAAAGGAGCTGTTCGGTGAAACCCGTTTGAGGAGATGCCTGGAGACCTTCGACCGGACCTCCACTCCCGACGCCCTCGTCGGAAAGGTCTGTGGGGAGGTTGCGGGCTTCGCGGTGGGTTCTTCCCAGGAGGACGACATCATGGTCATGGCGGTCCGGTTTTCTCCCGATATGAACGAGGAGAACCGGGCGGGGTTCCAGAATATACGCATACAAAACTCGACCAGGGAACTCCCCAGGGTCTATGATTTCCTCGGCCGGATCTTCCATGGCACCCTTTTCCCCGCTTCCTCGTTCGAGGAAATCCCCGTGGTGATCGAAGAGTGCCTTTCGAATGTGATCAGGCATGCCTTTCCTGCCGATGAGCCGCACGAGATCGTCCTCCATTCAGGAATCGTCGGAGGTGCTTTCCTGGCCGTGATCGAGGATGATGGAGCCCCGTTCGACCCCCTCGCCAAACGGAAGGTCATCCTCGACTCCGTGCTTGAGGAAAGGGAGATCGGAGGGCTGGGCATCCACCTCGTCAAGCGTCTTTCAGATTCGGTCGATTATGAGCGTAGGAACGGGAAGAATCTTCTCCGCATCAAGAAATTCCTTGGGCAGGGGGACAATCTCGAGCAAGCGCTCCAGGAGGGGAAACCAATGGAAATCACAGAGAAATTCGTCGATTCGATTGCCGTTTTGGGTTTGTCAGGGAGGTTGGATACCGACACATCACCAGTTCTAGAGCAGAAACTGACCGGTCTCGCCGACAAGGGGTTCCTTCGCATGATCCTCGACCTGTCACATCTCGAGTTCATCACGAGCGGAGGCTTGCGGATCCTTCTGCAGGTTTCACGGAGGGTCCAGCCGCAACAGGGAAGACTCATGTTGGTTGGAATGCCCGACAACATCAGGAAGATCTTCCAGTTGACGGGCTTTTTGAACATCTACACGAACTACCCGTCCCAAGAAGATGCCCTTGCAGTTTTCCGGGCGGATGCCTCAAAGTAGGCTCTTCGGATTCATGCCTTCGATTTTCCTTTCGGGCCCCCTTGACCGACCAGGGGACCGCTGGTACAATTTAGGTTGAAAGCCGGTTCAGCTTTTTCAATGCTGCCGGTGTCACCGGAGCCGTTCTGAGGGTCGCCCTCCCAACGGAGGGGGAACTCTCAGGTTTTGTGGCCTGTTCGGGAAAATACCGAGCGGGTGAGTGGCTGGCATACCGTTCGGGGTGTTGCCGGGCCACACGGACCGGAAAGCGTCCCGTTTCCCGGGATTTCCTCGCATCCGCCCATCTCCGTCAACCGGATCGTTCCGGTCCGGAAGGCGTGCAAGGGAATCTCAATTCCTGGCATCGCGCCAGGTTGACCGAAATGACCGCAAATAGGAGAATAAACCATGACCCGAACGAATGATCACGAGCAGTTCCTGGGAATCGACATCGGCTCTTCATCCATCAAGGTCGTCCGATTCAGCGCCGGGGAAAACGATCTCCGCCTGACCCACCACGAGTGCGTCTCATTCCCAAAACCTGCAATAAGCCGGGATGGCGTTATCGATCGTGCCGCTATCGTGGACGCACTGCGTTCAATGAACCCACGCCTCACCTGGAACCCGCGGTATGATCATGTCTGCGTAGCCATTCCCGGGGTCCTGACCACCACCCGATTCGCGGCAATTCCCGAGCTCTCGAACCAGGAGTTCCGAAAACACCTGCAGAGCGAAGCGCAAACCTACTGCGATCCCGAATCCTTCATCTTCGCGGCCAAGCTCATCGGGGAAAGGCCCAGGATCCGGGGAAATCCCCAGAGGGCCTCGAAGAGCAAGATGGTGTTTCTGATCATGGCCGAAAGATCCATCCTGGACACGTTTTGGGGAATCATGGAGGACGCCGGGATTCCCAACCCGAACTTCTCGGTCGACGCTCTGGGCACGACCAAGGCATACGAGAACAGCATCGGCCGTCTTGGCTCTCCCGGCGGGGTGACTGGAATCATCCATATCGGAGCCCAGACAGCAAGCATATCCTCGGTCAGAGAGGGCGGGTTGATATTCATCCGCAGCATGGTCAACGACCCCACCAAGGACCTTGCCCGCAACACCGGGCAGGAAGCCCGGCGCTCCTATGATTACTTCCGGGAGCAAAGCAAGGTTGAGAAGCTCGACCGGATCCTTGTCTCCGGCGCCCCGGCATGCGATGAGGAGTTCCGAAACAACCTCAGCGAAGGACTTGGCTGGCCGGTGGTCCTTGGGAACCCCCTCGAGAGTATCGTTCCTGCGGCGGTTGCCGGCGTACAGGAGATCGAGAATGCGCCCCGGTTCGCGGTTGCCATCGGGATGGGAATGATTGCCCATCAGGCCTGGTTCTCCGGGATGTTCGAGGCAGGACTCTTCTAGGGTTCCGAGCTCCGAACGTCTTCGGATCAGGAGTTGCCCTGTCTGGCTCCTGCCCCCACCCTCCGGAAACCCCAAGGGCCATGACTATGGTGGAAGGGGCCACGCGGAGGTGACTCCAAGTCCGCGGGGCTCCCGGATTCTCCCGATACTCCTGCCGGTTCATCAAAGAATTTCGGGATTACATTGATAAGAACCAGGAAACGGCGTACCATCTGGATGAGAGACCATCTTGAGTCAAGCGAAGACCCGCCAGATGCAACGTGCCATGGTTCCGTTCGGATGCCCGCCAGGACAGGTCCCACGGAAGAGGACTGTAGTCTGGAATCCCGCCATGTTTGAGAACTCCTGGCGGAATCCTGGGAAGCGGGACTCCCGGGGCTCGTCCCACCCTGGGGTTTCTGCACTGCCCGCCCCCGGGAACGGGGTTCTGGATTGCAGCCCGAAATCCTTTGGGGAGCCGAAATGACGATCTCCGAGATGTCCCCTCTCCTGCGGCCTTCGCAGGAGAGGGTTTCGGGGACCCCTCCCGCCGAAGTCGCCGGACCCCTTTCCCGAGCCTGGCGAACGTTGTTCTTCCTCCTGGCTATCCTTCTTCCGCTCGGTCTCCTCTTCAACCTTTTTGGGGAGATCCGCACGGGAATCCAGGCCGACCTCGACCGGACCGATAGGGATCGGGTCAGCCTCCTGATGCAGGAGTTCATCCGCGACTCTGACCGCTCGGCAATCCTGCGGGACGCCTTCGACCGATGGACCCGTGAATCCTCGACAGCCCTCCGGGGAAAGCCGCTGGCACCCGACACAGCCCGCCTCCTGCTCCGCAGCCTCCAAAGGCGCTTTCCCCGCACTTCCCGCCATCTCTTCTTCGGTCCCGACGGACAGTTGATCGTTCCAACCGGGGGAAGAGGGCCTGCAGAAGGTCGGCGGAGCTGGGAAGGTGCATTGCGGGCCATTTCCAGGCCGGAACGGGTCACGGATCGGGATCGTCTACTGGCGGAGGGCCTGTTCAGGGCGCGGATGGGGGACCTGACGCGGCTGTCCTGGCTGAAGGGATGTTGGGAAGCCCCCATCGAAGTGCTCTGGGACGCCCGGACCCACCTTCTGGCCCTGTCGCCTCTTAAGCCCCGATCGGGGGTCGTCATCAGCATCGTTCCTCTGCACCGTGCCCGCCCGGGCTGGGAAGTCGAGCGGTTCATCGGGGCCCGGAAAAGGCACCAGAGCGTGCTGGGAGCTTTCTGGCAGTCATCCGGAGAGGCGGTCCGGGGGGGGGAGATCCCGCCGGGGCTTCTACACGGGCTGGTGGGCAACCTCCGCCTGGGGACCCCTTACTACTCGTCCGGTGACTTCTTCTACCTTTCGGGCTTCTGGAGGGCAGACGCCGATCTGGTGATGACCGCGGGGGTGAGCCGCTCCGGGGAGGGATGGTTGGAAGCGAAGTTCCTCCTTTTCCTGGTCCAGGCCGCATTGGTAGGACTGATCATCCTTCTCGCTTTGGTACTGCTTCCCCAGCGCCCCCTGCTCCCCGTCCCTCAGGTCTCCCTCGGAACCAAGTTCTTGATTGCCACTGCGGTGCTTGGGGGGGTTCCGTTGATCACCATGATGATCGCCAATGTCCGCCAGATCCACCGTCTTTCCCAGTCGGTCCGGCAGGAACTTGAGAACCGCCTTGAACGCCGGGTGGCCAGCCTGGAACAGATCTCCGCAACCACACTTGCCGAACTCGAGATCCGCCTGGGAGAACTGGTCCAGGATCACCGCCTCGATGAAATCCGGTCCAACCGCCAGCTGGAGGATTTCCTGAAAGAACTTGAGCCTCTCGGTCTCGTCGGCCACATGCTGATCCGACGGGACGGAACCACCTTTACCCGCACATCCTTCGCGGCGGACCGGGAGCGGTCGACGGAGGCGCTCTTCTTCTCCCTGATCCGACCCACGCTCAAGAAGGCGGGATTCGACGTTGCGAAGACGGAGAAGACGATCCTCATCCCGGCCGAACTCCAGCTCGGCGGCATCGAAGGCCTCGAGTCGAACGTTTCCCCCCTCATCAACCGTCTCCAGAGCCTCGAGGTCGGAGGGGACCCCCTCATGACGTTCGGGGGATTCCGGACCGATAATCAGGGAACCCCCGTTTCGTTCCTGAACATGCTCTTCTCCAATGCGGGGGTGATGCGCCGCGCCGTGGTCACCAGCCTTCGCGGCAACCCGCCGGGTGACGGGCTGTTCCTGCGACCGCTGTTTCCGGGTTGCCCCGGGCGGGAGCCACGGAATCCCCAAGTCCGTGTCGTGGTGGACGTCGCGGCCGCCACCCTTCAGGGGACGAGCCTAACGGTCGTTCACCGTGGCACCCCCTACCTTGTCTTCTGTCGCCCTCTCAAAGGCGTGGACGCCATCGCCACGGTCGTTCAGCGGACAGGTCCCGAAAAGCTTCGCCGGCTGAGGCGCCCCCATCCGGGCGAAAACGTGAC
>CAYRYU010000052.1:0-49044 GCA_964428355.1 uncultured bacterium | reverse complement strand
TAGGCGCCCCCATCCGGGCGAAAACGGGACACGTCGCCATCCTTGGGCGACAGGTCCCCGGGCCCCCCCATAAAACGTCTGAAGGAGGGGTTGCCACCGACGAGTGATCCCGAATCACCACGGTGGTTTTCAGGAAACCTGATTCGCTCTGAATTTTCGCCCTCCATCGCAATTTCAGGGTTCACCCGGGGCGGTTGACGTCGGAAGGGTCCTGAAGTACATTTCCTATGACCTTCCAGATATTTCTCTGGCACTTCAATTTCCGAAAGCTTTTTCCGAGCAAGAAAATGGTTGCATTCTTCAAATCACATCCGGGCGTCATCCTCGCGCTCTGCATAGCCTGCGTTGCGATCGGGATCTCCCACCAGATGAGTTTCCTTCCCCAGGGCGAGAAATTCCACTGGGGGCCGATGATTTCCCTTGGGGCACTCGTTTTCTTCTCCCTCTTCCTCGGGATCGTCTCCTTCTGGTGGCATGCGTTGAAGCAGATCCAACCCCGGCCAAAAGACGATGGCCTCGACGAGAGCCTCCGGTTCGACCTTTCCGACATCATCTTCTCCCCTGACGCCGCGATCTCCATGCTTGAAAGGAATCTCGCCAAGATCAAGGAGCGGTGGGCAACCCTCGAACGGATAACCCATCTTCTCAGCTTCATCAACTATTCGATCGACATCCCCAGGCAGTTGAAAGTCGCTCTCTCACTCGCCCACGAGATATTTCCGGGGTTCTCCATCCTCGTTTTCCTCAAGGACCGCAGGGGAATGAAGTTCGAGATCGGCTCCAAAAGCAATCTGGGCGGACGAATGACCCCCCTCGATGCCGCAGATCCGCTGATCGAAGAGGTTTCCGCCTTCCTCAAGAGGGAAATCGATCTCGAAGCCCTTTCCTCCGCCGAGTGGAAGTCTTTCAACCTTCCTCCCAAGTCCGGATCGGCGGTTTTTTCCATCCCGGTCCTTCCCCTTCAGGTCTGGAACAACATCCTTGGGTTGGTGGTGTACCTCCCCCCGGGAAACCGCCCCCTTGACCAGAACGAGCGCGTGCTTGCGGCCCTGTTCAACCCTCACATCGCGGTTTTTCTCGAGAACCACCTGTTGTTCCAGGAAAAGGTCTCCCAGGCCCGGCTCGTCCATGAGGTCGAGATCGCGAAGAAGGTCCAGATGGAATCCCTTCCCGCCTCATCCCCTCCGCTTTCGGGTTACGACATCTACGGTCTATGCTCTCCCTGCTACGAGATTTCGGGAGACTATTTCGACCTGGTTCCCCTTTCGGGAGACAGGCTCCTGGTGACCCTGGCTGATGTTTCCGGAAAAGGCCTTCCCGCGGCCCTTTTCCTTTCGAAGATCCAGACCCTGGTGCGGGCGATGGCGGACCGGTTCGATTCCCCGGGGGCGCTGCTCTCCTTCCTTTCGCAACAACTCGCGAAGGAACAGATGGGCGGTCTCTTCGCGACCATGCTCAGTGCGATCTTCACCGCCAATTCCACCGAAATCACCCTGGCGAGCGCGGGCCATTGCAAACCCATGGTGCTCCGCACCAGAACCGGCTTCGTCGAGGAGATTTCCTTCGAAGTCGGGATACCCCTCGGCCTTTTCCCAGACAAGGAAACCGATTACGTCGACCAGAAGGTCGACCTGATCCCGGGCGACGGGATCTTCTTCTACTCAGACGGCCTCACGGACATCTTCGACTCCCAACGCCGCAGACTGGGAACCGAAGGTTTGCGCCAGATCCTCGAGAAGGGGATGTCAAAAAAATCCCAGGAATTGGTCTATCAGGTAATCGGGGAAATGAACCGATTCAAGAAAGCGACCTCTCACGAGGATGACATCACGATGGTGTTCTGCAGGTCGGAGCCGGTCCAGAAATGAGCGAATCAACCGAGATTTTCGAAAAGTACGCTTTTTTCAGCACGCGCAAGGAGCGGGAAATCTTCGCCACGGTCCTCGAGGCGATGATCACCATGCCCCTCTCACGGGTCGGAGTGAGGTACACCGACCAGCCCGACCAGGAGTTCGATCACCTCAACGACCGGGCAAAAAAAATCCTTTTGAACCTCGAGAAGCCTGAAAGGGTCGAGGCCATCGAAGGCGATTTTTCGGACGGCGGCCAGTTCGAACTCCGGAATGGAGCCCTCTCCATCCTGATCCCGTCCGACCAGTACAACTTCGAACTGGTCGATTTCATGAAACGGTTCCTGTCACCGATTTTTCCGCTCTGCGTGTTCCGGAACCCCTACATCTGGGGGGTCGATCTATACGTAGACTACGAACGGGAGCAGTTTTTCCAGACCAGGGCCTTCATCGCCCGGAGCAAGATCCTCGAAGAGCCCGAGATCGACATCTTCCGCAGGGACAACGGGATCATCTTCAAGTTCCGGTTCCACCCGAAAGAGGAGTTCGAAACCGACGCCGGGATCAAGTTCCTCGCACCTCTTTTCCTCGACATGACCGAGGCGATCCGGAAACGCAACTTCGAAGGTGTGGAAGTCCTGCACGTCTACTGCACAGACCGGAAGAACTTCCGCCGCTTCGAGGCCCGCACCAAGCTGGGCCGCGACGTTAAGGCCGCCCTCTCCGAAACCTGACCCCCCCGCCTTTCGTTTCGGCCCTCTGTTTCGGCCCTCACTTCCGACCTTCCCTTTCGGACGATGGGATCGACCCGGGACTTCCCCGATCGACAAGCCGGTAACCTGACCGAGCTTGAAATATACCCCCGGAAAAGCGTAGATTTATGACAACCCATTCGGGCCAAATGCCATGGCAAACTCGACATTCTACGAAGAATCACTTCTCGACGAAGTGGTTGACGCATGTATCCGCTTTCTGCGCGATCACCCCAATCACGCGGAGACTTTGTTTTCCCTTGGAAACGCCTTTTTCCTGAAGGGCCAGTTCGACAAAGCCTCTTTCTGCTTCGTCAAGGCCATCAACCAGAACCCCAAAAACCCCGTTTTCTACGGCCACCTCGGGCACGCCTACAAGGCCATGGGCGACAAGGACCAGGCGGTGGCGGCCTACGAGTCGGTCCTGCATCTCAACCCCAGGTTCGCCGACGCCCACTTCAACATCGGGTTGATTTTCTACGAAAACCGTGTCCTGGACAAAGCCCAGACAAGCTTTCTCAATGCTCTGGCCATCAACCCCAAGTATGCCGCTGCGCGATACTACATCGGACGGATTTTCCAGGACCAAGGGGTCTTCAACAAGGCGATGGCGGAGTACCGCAGGGTGATCGAGGATCACCTGGAAAACCGACTCGGGCCTAGCGGTGTCACAGTTGATTTCGGTCTGATTTTCACCGATCTGGGCCTCCTCGACCAGGCGGAAAGGGAATACCGCCGCATCCTCAAGGATCACCCCGAATTCGCCGATCTACACTACCACCTTGGAATGCTCCTGAGGAAAAAGGGCCTCAACGACGAGGCGATGGAGGAGTTCCGGATTGCGATAAGGCTCAACCCCCACTATATGGAAGCCCGGAGAAAATACTGGGAAGCCGCGAAGTGAGGGTTTTTTCTGTGGTATATTCGGTGTAACCAATGTTCAAGCGGAAGAAAATCGGGGAAATGTTGATCGAGGCCGGTCACATCACGGAAAAAGAGCTCAACATCGGCCTCGCGGAGCAAAAGAAGCGTGGAAAGCGCCTCGGACAGGTCCTGATCGAACTCGGATACCTTTCGGAGGAGAAACTCCTTCCCATCCTTGGCAAACAGCTCAAGGTCCCTTTCGTGAATCTCACGAACCTGGAGATCAAGCCCGAAGTCCTCAAGATGGTCCCCGAAAAGATCGCCCGAAAACACATGCTGGTTCCGATCAGCTTCGACACGAAAAGCCTGATGATCGGAATGGCCGACCCCCTCGACGTTTTCATCATCGACGAGATCCAGTTCCAGAACAACTGTGAAGTCGTCCGGTCGATCTGCTCTGAAACCCAGATCCAGGAAACACTCGACAAGCTATACGTCGCCGGAGCGATGGCTGACGCCCTCGCGAACATGGGGGCGGATGGGGCTTCCCCGAATGCTGGTGAACTCGATGGTCTCAAGAAGGCAAGCGAGGAAACCCCCATCATCAAACTTGTCAACCTGATTCTCAACCAGGCCGTCCAGAAAGGGGCTTCCGACATCCATATCGAGCCCGACGAAGGGGAACTGCGCGTCAGGTTCCGCATCGACGGCACCCTGATGGTTGCAATGACACTTCAGCCCGAGGCGCAGGCATCCGCCGTCTCACGTTTGAAGATCCTTTCGGGCATGGATATCTCCGAACGTCGTATCCCCCAGGACGGCCGCATTCAGATGACTATCATGGACAAGCCGATCGACTTCCGCGTCAACACGATTCCGGTCGCCTACGGAGAAAAGGTCTGCATGCGGATCCTGGACAAGTCGAACGTCCAGGTCGAACTCGAAAACATGGGATTCACCCCATCCAATTACAAGCTCGTCAAGAAGTCCATCGATGCCCCCAACGGAATCATCCTCGTCACCGGCCCGACCGGATCGGGAAAGACCACCACCCTTTACGCTTGTCTCAACGCGATCAAGGGGATCGACATGAACATCTGTACCGTCGAAAACCCCGTCGAGTACAAGTTGAAGCTGATCAACCAGGTACAGGTCCGGCCGGAGATCAACCTCGATTTTTCGACTGTCCTGCGCGCCTTCCTCCGTCAGGACCCGGACGTCATCATGCTAGGAGAAATCCGCGACGAGGAGACCGCCACGATCGCGATCGAAGCCGCCCTAACGGGCCACCTCGTTTTTGCGACGCTGCACACGAACGATGCCCCCAGCTCCGCCACCCGCCTCATCGACATGGGAGTCGAACCCTTCCTAGTTTCCGCCGCCATGCTCTGCGTCGTCTCCCAACGCCTCGCCCGCCGGATCTGCAAGACCTGCAAGGATGTCGATCCCAACATCACACCAGAGGTCCTGCAAAATCTCGGCCTTCCCCCCGAGACGATCAACGGAACCTATTACCGTGGAAAAGGATGTGACAAGTGCGGCCAAAGCGGATACAAAGGGAGGGTAGGCATCCACGAGGTCATGTATACCAGCGAAAAGATCCGCCGCCTGATAATCCAGAAAGCGGCCGGAGACGACCTCTTGCATGCCGCGATCGAAAGTGGGATGATCCCTTTGAAACAGGACGCCGTAATGAAGTTCACCCAGGGCCTTACAACCCCCGACGAGGTCTTCGCCCTCGCAAGAGCCGATTGAATGAGAGGTCGCAATGCCGAAATACGATTGTGAAGTAAAGAACGCCAAAGGTGAAATCCTGAAAACCACGCTCGAGGCGGAAAGCCTCCAGAAACTGGCCGGGCTTCTCTCCGACAAGGGGTTCTACCTGGTCAAGGCGACTGCCCAGAAAGAAGGCGGCGCATTCGGGTTTTCCATGGGGGGAAGCGTTTCGAGCAAGGAGTTGATGGTATTCATCGTCCAGCTTTCGACGCTTATCGGATCGGCGATTCCCCTGGTCGACGCCATGGGGATCATGATCGACCAGACTGAAAACCCCTACTTTCGCGACATCCTTGACAAATGCGGAAAAGACCTCCGGTCGGGACAGTCTTTTTCGAGCGCTCTCAGGAAATTCCCCAAAGTTTTCAACAAGATCTTCTGCAACATGGTCGAGGCCGGTGAAGCCGGCGGAATGCTCGACTCGGTTCTGAAGCGGTTGGCCAGCTTCGCCGAATCGGATGCCAAGATGCGGGCCAAGGTCAAGGGCGCGTTGATGATGCCCGTGATCCAGCTGGTGCTCGCGTTCGCCTGCGTCATCTTCCTGCTGGTGAAGATCTTCCCCAACTTCACGAAACTGTTCAAGAAAATGAAGGCGGAACTTCCGGCCCTCACCAAGTTCCTCATCTTCCTTTCCGACTCGCTTCGCGAGAATTACATCATGGTGGGCGCGGGCACGTTGGGGGTGATCGCCGTCATCTATATCTTCCTGCAGACCGAACTGGGGCAGACCCTGATGGCCAAAGTTTCAGTTTCCGCTCCCATTGTCGGTGATATTACGAAAAAAGTTGCCATCAGCCGCTTTTCGCGCACTTTCTGTTCGCTTCTCGGCGCGGGGGTCCCGATCCTCAACGCCTTGAAGATCACCGGTTCCGTGATGGGAAACCGGCTTCTCGAAGAGCTGGTCGACAAGATGGCGATCGGGGTTCAGCAGGGAAACCGCCTGGCATCGACGATCAAGGGAAACAACCTGTTTCCTCCGATGGTCCAGAAAATGATGGAAGTGGGCGAGAACTCGGGAAACCTCGACAAGATGCTCGAGAAGGTCGCCGATTTCTACGATATGGAGACCGCAGAAGCTCTCGACGGCCTCACATCCGCACTGACCCCCATCCTGACCGTCGTGATGGGCATCATCATCGGCGGCATCGCACTCTCCGTCTTCCTACCCCTCTTCTCCATCGTCATGCAGATGAAATGACCCAAAGAAGAGCATGAGGGTATCCTCGGGGCAAGGAAAGGTGACCGAACGGACCTGGGAGGAATACCACTCGGCCTGGCAGAATCGGCTTTCGATTCCAGCCAACCCCAGGATCATCAAAGCCCTCGAATTCCTTTCCCCGATAACGGGGAAAAAAATCCTCGAGGTCGGCGCAGGAACCGGGAGGGATGCCGTGTTTTTGGCAAGTCTGGGGGCAGAGGTAACAGTCCTGGACTTTCTTCTTCCCCCTCTCCTCACGTGCCGTAAAATAGCGGGAAATCACCGGACCACCCTCAATCATGTTTGTGGAGATGCTTTTCACCTTCCCTTTCCCGCAGAAACTTTCGACATCGTTTTTTCCCAAGGATTGTTGGAACACTTTCGCAACCCCGAACTCCTCCTGGTGGAACAGAAAAGAGTATGTCGTGAGGGAGGGATTGTTGCTGCCGATGTCCCCCAGACTTTCCACATATACACAATATTGAAGCAGATTCTTCAAGCGGCGGGGCGATGGATTCCAGGCTGGGAAACCCAGTTTTCCTGTCGGGAGCTGCGGCGTTTATTTTTGAAATCAGGGCTTGATCCGGTTTTCTCATTTGGAGATTGGTCGAGACCCTCGCTTTTGTGGAAAATTCTCTGTTTCCTGCGTGGAAAGGCTTTTCCTTCCCCTTCAATGGAGGATTCCCAGGGTCTTGCTTCCCTCTGGAAACGAAAATGGCCTTTTCTGACTTTCCTGGACGTTGGAATCGCGGCCAGAAAACCCGCTTCGACCGCTTAGAGAACATCTCAGGGAACCTTTATCGAACCGCCTTCCTGAACATCATCCTCGGAAATCTCCAGCAAGGGATTTTGCTCTTCGCCTTTTCGGAAAAAATGGAGGCCGACATACTGGTTGGTGATTATCCTCCCTTTCTTCGTTCCAGTGGCATAGGGAACTCGAAACTCGAAAGTTCCATCAGTTTCAACCGCCCGAATTCCCCTATAACCGGTCTTCACAGAATCGACCTTCATGGGAAGGGAGATCTCGACAAAGGTTCCTGGGTCGGCCGATCCCTTGATTACCGCGCCCCGGACAACCTCGAAAATTGTGACCTCCGGAAATGGTTCGAACGGAGTAACTTTCGAGCTGTAAATCATCCGAAAGTGGCTGGAGGGCTTTTTGAAATTCTCATTGGGTTTGACACCCTGGAACATCATCAACCAGGAATGAAGAGAGCTGTGATATGGAGTGCAATTCTTCGGGGTGAACCCATCGAAAATCGAGTAATGGGCTTGATTTTCAGGAATGGCTTCCAGGATCTGGTGCATCGTCCCGAAATTCCGCTCTTCAGACATTGAAGCCGGAAGATAGATATACTTTACACCGTATTTCTTGCACGACTCAAAAGCCTGCTCTTCATCAGTGGAAGCAAAAATCTCCGCCATTCGACGAATTCCGATGATGTTGTTTCCGACCACAACCGGTCTCTGTGAGTAATAGGCGATCATGTTCCCCCGGTCCCAGAAGGAAAGAACGCCATATTCCGGTTTTCCCGCATCGGAATACCCCGAGGTGGCTGGGGAGTTCTGTCGCAACCATTCCAAGGCTTCGCTTTGGGTTTGATCTCCACCCGTTCTTCCGGAAACGGCTTCGAATGACCAACCGTTGTGAACAAGCATCAAGGGAAGAAACACCAGACAGAGTTTACCGACCTCCCAATCGCGGGACAATCTGGACCGGTAAAACTGGAAAATCTCGAAAAGGATCACCCCGTTGATCAAGCCGGACCCGGCATTCAACCAACGCCCAAAACGCAACTGGCAAGCTGTCATCAGCACGAAGACGAAGCACCAATCACGGAAGAAGGCCCCCTCTTCATGGAAGATCCGTTTCGGCGAAAGGAAGAGAACCAGGGGAAAAAAGAATGAGAGAATTCCCAGATTCTTCACGATACCAAAGATGGAACTCCACCCTATCGGCCCACCGCCCAGATGAGCCATCGGTTGGGTTTCGCCGATACTGGCCACCACCGGGTCTTTCCGGAAGAGGAAGTCCCTTGCTTCCAGGAAGGGCCTTGGGAAAACCATGAGCAGTATCCCAGACAGGACGAGAACTGAAGTAAGGAAAAAGATTGTAATCCTTCGGCCAGAGCCTTTCCAACGTGCTTCGAACCAAAAGAAGCCCCTCAGCAGGATTCCCGCCAAACCTACCATCGAAGGCTGAACCCACCCGAAATCGCTCAGACCGGTTGAACCACAACGCTCGGGGTTCAACCACACATACAAGCCAACAAGGCCCGATCCGATGAGCATACCGTCCCCGGATATCTCGAGAAGCCTCCCAAGCCAAGCCCTTTCGAGGAACCCGGAGACCAGGCAATAAACCATCACGAGAAAAAAGAACAGCGGTGCGGCAACCCATGAAAGGAGCAACCCCGCGCATGCAACCCCCGCACCGATTAGGTTCCACCCTCCCGACGTTTCAAGAAACCGCCATGTGAGGAAGAGCCATGCCCATATCCAGAAAACTTCAAGGAAATGGTGATCGAGCAACATGTACCTGTTTGTTCCGATCTGCCAATTTTGGGGAATACACGCGAATGCGATGCAGGCTGTCAGACCAACGCTCTTCGATCTTTTCCAGGAAAACCATAGGATGAAGAAAATGATCAACGTACCCAAGATCGGAGGCAATACACCCAGGACTTCTTCCGGAGATCCGGAGAATCCCGGGAAAAGGACGAATATCCAGGTCGCCAGATGATAATAAAGATCGAGAGGAAGGGGTGCAAGCCGGATCTGGTAATCGAAAGGAAAAGATGAATAGGTATCAACTTCCAGTCTTTTCCCTTGAAGGAGGGACTGCTCCAGCCAGCGGAAATATAGCATTGCATCCGGATCCGTTTCGGGATACCGACCGAACCAGGGATATTGGCTTTCAACCTGGGCAAAGAACCAGGAAAACCCCAAAAAAAGAAGGATGCCAAAAATCAGAACGGCGAAAACCTTTTTAGGTGGGCTCATGAAACCTGCCTGGGGGCTCATCCTGCAATTCTTCCTTTTCCGGGGATTTTAACGTGAAAAGGAGGCGAAAGTACCATACGCGGAAATGCTATCATAACTCGAACATCAGGACCTCATCTTTGATCCGGTTCCACAGCCGTGGTGCAAAACGATTATCCCGACTGCCCCCCGGGGAGAACGTCGGCAGAAACGACCAATCAGGGTCGAATCTTCGCATCCGGTCCGTGATTTCCCGGGTTGCCAAACCAATGTTGTTGAAAAGGTGGATTCCTGGGGAAAACCTGCATTCGAAAGCCGACGATTCCGATGTCAGCGGTCTTTCCCCTCCAGGAGGGCCAATCGCTGGGCAAGAACCTCGATCTTGGTGGAAAGCTCCGAAATGGTGACCGAGAAGGAGATATTGATGACCACGAGAAAAAGCACGCCCGCGAGGAAAAGGAGCGTGGGAGGGTAATAGATCCCTATGGAAAAGGAAATCCATTCGAGGAACCTTCGGGAAATCGAAAAAATGCAGATGAAAAAGCCCGCTATCAGCCAGAGGATCGAGTATTTCTCCTTCAACCGGCCTTTCCTGATCAGCAGTATCACGGAAAAGAAGATGGAAAATCCGAGAAGGAAGGAAACGAAGTTCACCAGATCCATCAAAATTCGGCCTCAAACCCTTTTCAGAAATCCGACGATCAGGGCAAGGGTAACCTTGATCATGTAGTATACCGCATTTACCGAATCGATGGAAGAGCTGCCCAGTTTCCTGCACCGCATCTCGGCCGGAACGTCGGCGACCTTCAACCCTTTTTTCGCCGCAAGGAGGGTGGATTCAACCTCGGGATAATCATCAGGATAGTTGTCGACGAAGAACTTGATCGCCTTTCCCCCGTAACACCTGAAACCTGAGGTGGGGTCCGTCACTCCAAGCAGGCCAAGGAGTTTCAGGAGGAATGAAAACCAGACACTGCCAAGTCTCCGCAGGAAGGGAAAACGGTAACCTCCCGCCAGGACCCGTGAACCTATCGCAAGATCGGCCTCCCCGGTGATGACGGGATTGAGGATGTTGGAAAGCTGATCGGCCCGGTGCTGGTGGTCTCCGTCGAACTGAACCGCCCGCTCATATCCGTGTCTCAGCGCATATCGGAAACCGGTCTGCATCGCGCCCCCGATCCCGAGGTTGAAAGGCAGCCTGACCACCCGAAACCCCAGCGCTTGGGCGACTTCCGCCGTCCGGTCAGTCGAACCGTCGTCAATGACAAGGGCCGAATCGACCCAGGGGCCCAGGTCGGCCGCCACAAGGGGAAGATTGCCCTCCTCGTTGAAGGCTGGAATGATGATGAGAGTCTTGCCCGAATTCCCTTCGGGCAGGTTTTCCCTTGGAGCTTTGGAAGATGAGGTGGAGGAAGGAACCGACGACTCCTCGACGGGGTCGGCGAGGAAAACGGTGGTTAAGGTGGCGCATGCACGAACGAGAACACCGTCCATGACCTTCCTCCTTTCAACCTTCAAGAAAAACGGTGAGTTGGCCAAGGGGCGATGAAAATCCGCTCGAGAGATTCGGGGGTATCGGAGGAGTTCTGAATTTCCGCCCGACTACGAGCAATGAAGGCCGCTTTTCCTTCGATCTCCGGGGGAGATGGAGAAACTTCCATTCCCCCGGATAAAACTCAGAATTTGGTTTTTACGATCATGAGATAGAAATCGTCGTCACTATAATCAGCGTTGAAAAATGTGTTGACAACGGCTTCGTGGGCCTGCTGGGGGCCCGCCGAGCTCAGGTACAACCCCCTGTTGTAGTAGAAATACTTCAGGCGGGTTCCCCACGAATCATACATGAAATCGCTCGCATCGGAACTCATGTAGGGGCCCTTCCACCGCTTCTTATAGTTGGTGATGCCCATTTCAGTACACTTAAAGGTGGCGCACATCATGACACTGTCACCATCCTGGTTGAATCCGAAGTAATCGCCTCCATTATCCTCAAGTTTCCACGCCGCATCGTAGGCAGTTTTTGTACTTGCATTGGCGGTGTTTCCAACGTAGGGATACCTTCCGACGTCACCGTTGTAGGTCATTAGCGCACTTCGAAGACTGGCCATCTTGGACTTGGTGGCTGAGGTGCGGCCCTGTTCAGTGATGGAGCTGATCATGGGACCTGCGACCGAGGCCAGAACGGCGATGACGATGATGACCACCATGATTTCCATCAGGGTGAAACCCGACTTTCTGTTGGCGATTTTCATACTTCTTCTCCTCCCGCGTTTCGGTTCGATGGCAATATAAGTTCCAATAAACCTATCGTCAAGGGTCAAATGTTTCGAAAGGCGGTTCCGCCTTAATCCCGGCCCCTGGAAAACAAGGTTTCCGCCCCATCATTCTGAGGAAATGGAATCACCCATATGAGCCCCCCCCAGCTCTATCAGAACACCAATCGAAAATCAGGTCACGTCCTGCAGAATTTGGGGCAACTCAAGCCGCGGAATTATTCCAGGTAAATTTTCCCCACATCTGGAGCCAGCCTCAAAATCCGAACACTGCGGGATTCGTTGGAATTTTGGGGTGATTGTCGATAAACTTAGGATAGGGGGAAGAATTTTGCCTCAGGAAAAAAATCATGGCTGAAAAGAACGAATTCGAGCCGTTCGTTTCCGTGGATATCGGAAACTACTCGCTCAAGTTCGCCCATGTCGCCAAGGGCGAGGACGGGAAACCGGTCCTGAAGGCCCTTGCGCTGCTCCCCATTCCCCAGTTCGTTCACATGCTGAAACCCGAAGAAAAAGAGAAGATGAGCCGCGAGGACATCGAGAAGGACGCGATCTCCAAGCTCCAGAAGTTCCTGACCAAACACCTTACCGAGCTTTTGTACGACAATCAGATCCAGACCAAACGGGCGGTGACTCTTGCCTCGGGCCGCCCCGTCACCATCCGGTATATCGAAGTGCCCCCGGTCCCCGAACCGGAAGCCCTGCAAGCCTCGATCAATGCGGAGGCCACCAAGCAGATGCCCTTCTCGATGGAAAATGCCGTCCTCGGAAACACCATCGTCGGCAATTCCGTAAAAGACGAGAAGGCAATGACCCAGGTGATGGTGGGGGCACTTCAGAAGGATATCGTGGGCATAATCACGGATAACCTCAAGGGCGGTGGCCTCAGCAATGAGGGAATCCTTACTCTTCCCCAGGCGTTCGAGCTGGGAATCTCCCATCAGATCGTGCCACCCCAGGGCCAGGACACCCGGGTTGCCGTGATACATTGCGGCCACAAAACGACTTCGATACTGGTTTACAAAAACGGGGTTTTCAACTTCTACCGGGACATCAACATGGCCGGAGAAACCATCACCGATGCCATCTTCGCCGGGGGCGAGGTCGACGGGGCGAAGGTGACCTTCAACACGATAGATGAAGCGGCAGACCTCAAGCACAAGATCGGCGTTCTTCCACCCGACGAAATCAAGAACCTCAAAGGTCCGGAGAAGTTCGCCGCCGAGAAGGTCTTTTCCACCGTCGAGAAGATCTTCCAGCATATCCAGCTCTCGATCAGCTTCTACGTCTCCCAATTCGGGGAATCGGGAATCAACAAGATCGTTCTTTCCGGTGGAACCGCGACCATGAAGAATTTCAAGGAGTTCATCCAGGAGAGCCTGGAAGTCCCCGTCGAAATGGCGGCACCGTTCAAGGACCTTCCGGTGGACAAGGTCAACTTCCCAAAGGAAAGGCTGGAGAACGACACTCCGGCTCTGGCCGCGGCCGTCGGAATCTCCCAATACAAGGGCGAAGCCAGATTCATCAACTTCATGGACATCCTCTTCCCAAATCGCCGGAAGCAAAGCATCGATTTCTCCCAGGTCAGTTCGAAGTTCAGCGGAGGGATCATGCAGCGGCTCGGAATCAGCCTCGAACTGAACGAGCAGAAGCTCCGGATTCTCGCAGGCCTTCTTGGAGCCTTCCTTCTTCTTCTCATGGCTTTTCCCGTCGTTAAAATCAACCAGGACCTGACCGGTGTCAAGGCCGACGTCGTGAAGATGAACCAGAAGCTCGCGGAACTCAGAAGCTCCAACGAGGAAGTAACCCAACTTCGGTCTGACAAGGAGAGGCTCGAGAAGGAATCCGGTCTTCCCGGTGAATTGAAGAAAGCCCGTTTTCCCATTTCGGAAATGCTTCTCGACCTCGCAAGTGCAACTCCCAGCCAGATATTCATCACCAGCGCTGCCCTGACGAAGAACGGGGAAACCCGGTCCCTTAAGATACAGGGCCAGACCGACACATCCGACCGGGTCTTCGAGTATCTCAAGTTCCTGGGAGCCGGGTCGTTCTTCAAGCGCCCAACCCTCGAATCGTCGGAGGAAGTTCCCATCGATGAGCAGAAGTATTTCATCAGATTCTCGGTGAATGTGGAAGTCCAGGAACCCCCACCACCCGCACCCCCAACTCCTCCACAGGATGGAGAATCCGAGTCACCCGAGCCCCCCACGGAAAATCCTTAAGAAGGCGGATGGGTATGGAAGAATTCAGCCTGACGGAATGGCTCGCAAAGGCCAAGCAGGAGCCCAAAATGGCCGCCCAGCCGGTTGTTGTCCTGCTGGCCATCGTTTTCTTCGGCTGGAAATTCTTCTACTCCCCCAAAAAGGTGCTTCTGGAAAAGGAACGGAAAAAGCAAAAAGACGTCCAAGGGCAGATGCGGGAATTGGAAACTGCGGTGGAAAACAAGGAGGAGCTGAAACTCGAGGTCGAGGAACTGAAGAAGAAACAGGCCGAGCTGGAGAAAATCTGCTACAAGAAAAATGAAGCCCCGATCTTTTTGCAGGACCTTCGGAAACTCGCCAAAGAAGCGGGTCTCGACATCAAGAGCATCAACCCCATGCCGATGATTCCGAAGACCTTCGAGTCGCTCGTTTATGAAGAATATCCAGTCAGAATTGCCTTTTCCGGAGATCTTGCCCAGCTAGGAATCTTCCTGAGGACGATGGAAAACCATCCGAGATTGATATTCCTCGATCTTCCTCCCCTTGTTCCTGACGCCAGTGGAGCCTTCAAATTCGATTTGAACCCCACCGCTTTCGTCGTTCCCGAAGAACAACCGCACCCGGCGGAAACCCCGCCCCCGGAGGGCTGATGGTATGAACGGGGGAAAATTCTTTTTTTTCAGCCTCATCATCCTTTCCGTGGTGATGGGTCACAACTGGTTGAAAAACCGGCCCAAACCGCAGAAAAAACCGAAGAAACCTCCCCAGGCCGTGAATCTCGATGATCTCGAGATCACCAGGCCGACCGGCCCAATCTCGCCACCAGCGGCTTCAACAACCGCGTCGGAGCCCGAGAACGCCCCTTCCGAGGCCCTTGCCTCCGAAACCCCCGAGGTTCCGCCGGACGAGGCCAACCCGGCATCCGCCCCGGTCGAAGTGGCAAGCACCCCCACGCCGCTCGATGGCGATCCGGTTCTCTTCGCATTCCGGAACCTTCGAAGAAACCCCTTCGAAACCTCCCCCTTCGCGGCGATGAGAGCAGCAGCGGGGAAACCGGCAAATACGGAGAATCCAGAAGAGGAGGTTCCCGTGAAGATCTTCACGGTCTTGTCCGCGCCCTTCACCGGAACCATCGAAACCTCCAAAGAAACGGTGGCAATCCTCAAACAAAGGCTGGTCCGGGAAGGGGAAAAATACGAGGAAAAGACCATCAAGAAGATCGGGAAGTCTTTGATAACCCTCGAAGACGCTTCAGGAACCTATTTCATCCCAAAGAACGGTTGGACGGTCCAGGTCAGTTCCGAAGGTGCCCCAATCTTGACCGACACGCTTCTGAAGACAAATTAAACCTAAGCAAATCCCCCTTCTCTTCCGATTTCACGAGGTATGCTGAAAAGGAGCATTCTCTTTCCGACCGCGCTGTTTTTTTTGTTGTTCCTCACCGGTTGCATCGAAAAGACCGTGTATCCCGCCGTGGTGATAACCGTCGACAAGGTCGAACCATACCAACTCGAGGTGACGGATTATTCGGTCGCAGCTTCCGCTTCAGGAACGGTAACGCTCCCCACCACCGCTGTTTCCCTCAAGGTCCAGACCGGAGTCCCCTCCTGGATCAAGGCTGTTTCGATAGTCTACACCACAAAACTCGATCAACCCCTCCCGGAGCTTGAAGTCAAGGAAACTCCATTCGACCTGTTTCTGACCCCCAGCACTTCGAATGATGTTACCGTCAAGCCTTACACCTTGAAAGTCCTGGAGCTCTATGAGCTTTCGAGTTCCGAGATCTCCCCCATCAAGGCTTCGATCACGCTCAAGATCAAGGACGCAAACGGCAACGACACCTACGTTCAAACCACCTGCCTCTTGTTGAAACCCGCCGGTCTATGAAAGCCGCTTTTTCCGGTTCCCCCGGTTTCAAGCGCGGTGCCTTTCTTCTTCTCCTGCTGCTTTCGGGTTCACTTCCCGTGTTTTCGACCGATTATCAGTCAGTTTTCGATGTCTGGAAAACCCTTCCAGAAGTGCCTCAAATGGAAGATCCAAGGGAACTGGTTTTCCTGGGATTCGCCTGCTGGAAATACAGCCTTTTTCTTGAAGCCGAGACGGTCTTCAAGAGAATGATCGAGCTCAACCCCGAAGCCCCGGACGGCTACCTCTGGCTTTTTCGGACCTTCCAATTCGAAGGGGCGGCAAAGACCGTCTGGGCATCGCGGGCAAAATCCGATTTCGAGAAGCTCTTCCCCCGGGCTTTTCCTTCCCTCGCATCGTCTTTCCGCTCCATTCCGGAGAAGAACCGACTCAGCGAAGCCGGGAAGTTCCTATTGCAGGAAATGAACAAGGAACCTTCCCAGGAAGGGGAATGATTTTCCCCGTTCCCGCCCCGCAATCTCAAGCATTTCCACATTGCTGCCGATATCCGAATTGACTCATCGTCCTTCGGAGGAAGCTTGAACCCCGAATTCAGAAAGTTCGTCGCTTGCGCAATCCTTGCGGGACTTCTCCTCGCGCAGGGAACGTTCCAGAGCGTTCACGCGAAGCCGCGGAAACGCGTCACCCCCTCTGCTGGGTGGGTCCAGCTGGAAAACTCCCGGAAAAGAGGGGCGATCCAGGCTCCATCGGTCAGTTCGCAGCTTTCGCAACCCCAAGCTTCCGCAAACAAGAATTCCCAGGGGTCCACGCAGATTCCGATCGGGTTTCCGGAAGCGGCCCACCCGATTTCACGGTCATTGGCCCGGGATGTGGGATGGGCGAACATCGGGGATGGAACGAGGATCCGCGCCATCGCTCCTGGAACGAAAACCGAACCGGTCCAGGTCGAAAGCCTCTCACCCTGGAACATCGAACCATCGGAAACCTTTTCCAAACCGCAGTTCCAGATGGCCAATCCTCCACCACAAGGAGGAGCGGGGAGAACCGGTGGAAATCCGCCCCCAATTACGGGTGCCCAACCGATGACCTTGTTGTCCCCCAACCCCCAAGCCGCCCCCGCACCTGATCCATCCAGCGCAAACGTGAAAATGCTCACCCCGGTCGGTTTGACGCTCCCTCCCGGCGTCGACCAGACCATAACGCTCGATTTTCGTGACCAGGATATCCGGGATGCTTTTCGAAGCCTTGCCCAGATCGCGAAGCTGAACCTCATGATCGACCCGACGATAACGGGAACGATTTCGCTGACTTTCAGCAACATCTCCCTCGAAGAGGCTTTCAACACCCTCCTTAGGACGCAGAACCTGGAATTCTCATGGGAAGGGCAGATCCTGAGGATCTTCATGCCCGCCAACGCACCCCTTGTCGCGGCGACCTTTTTCATCAGGAACACTGCGGCGGAAACCGTCGACACGCTGATAAAGGGAATCCTGAACGCTCCACGTGAAACCTCCGCAATCGACCGGCGTCAGAACTCGATCGAGGTTCGGGCCACCTACAAGACGATCCAGGATATAAAGCAGCGACTACCCTTCTGGGATGTAGCGGAAGCTCAGATAGAAGCTCCCCGCGCATTCACCGAGGTCTTCTACCTCGACTACATCGATGCCACGACCCTGATCGGGGGAGGAGGCGCGGGCCCAATCGGAATGGTCGCACCCAATGCCCGGGTAACCCCACTCTCGTCGAACCAGGCATCCCAGGCAGGCGCAGCAGGAGGTGCCGGGACTGGAAGACAGGACATCCTCCTGGTTTCCGCCGAACCGGGCGATCTCGAGAAGATCCGTGAGCTGATCGAAAAACTCGATGTGGCGCCGATCCAGGTCACCATCGACGCACACATCTACGAGCTCGATCTGAACGAAGAAGAGCGCCTCGGAATCAACTGGCAGAAGCAGATCCCCATCGCGGGAACAACGGAAAACGTTTTCGACATGTCCATCGCCCCCGAAACCTCCGATGCCGGTGGAACCGGGGTGTTCCGCTTCGGAAGCCTGAACGTGAACCAGTTCCGCGCCCTCCTCGCCATGCTCAAGACCCACTCTTTCGCGAAGGTACTCAGCAATCCGGTCATAACGACTCTCAACAACAGGACCGCCAACATCACCGTCGGACAGGCGATCCCTTATGTTTCCGCCTCCACCGTTAACGCCGAGACCGGACAGGTTTCGAACACGATTTCCCAGGCCAACGCCAATATCACCCTCAATGTCACCCCATCGGTCACCGGGAACGACGAGGTTTTCCTGGACATCACCCCCACGATCAGCAGCGTCCTGGGCTTCACTTCATTGGGGGGCAACTCGACGCCGAACCTAAGCAACAGGAGCGCCCAGACGCAGGTAATCATCAAGAACAACAACACGATCGTCATCGGCGGGATGATCAAGACCGACAAAAGCGACACGATTTCCAAGGTCCCCTATTTCGCCGACCTTCCTGGAATCGGCAAGCTCTTCCAGAAGAAGACGACGAAGGAAATCCGCACGGAACTGATCATTTTCATCACCCCCCACATCGTGAGATCCCATGGCAAAAAGAAGGTCACTGCAACGGCCGAGGGTCAGATCAACCTCCCGAGATTGAGCCTGCAGCCCTGACTGAAAGCCGGTAGGCCCCGGCCGCCGCAACCGCCTCCCCCCCTTGCGATTCTTCCCATCCGAGGGGTAGAATATGTCCCATGGAAAAGGGAACCACTGCGGAAAAGCCTCCCGAATGCCGCATCTGGGTTGACCGGAACTGGATGGTGATCCGCCCCCGGGGGTATCTCAACGACGAGGGCGGGGCTGAAATGCAGCGGATGATGAAGCTCCAGGTCCTGGAAGGCATCGAGGTGGTCCTTTTCGATTTCACCGATACGCTCCACGTCAACAGCGTCGGAATCGGGGCAATACTCGATATCTGCGATTCGATCCTGGATTTCCGGGAAATCCCGATCGCCTTTTGCAGGCTTTCCCCCCTTACAAGGGACGCCTTCACCCTCGCAGGCCTTTCCTCGATCGGTGACTTCTTCGCCGACGAAGGGGAAGCCCGGGCCAGATTGAAACGGTGATCCAGGGCCTTTCCGAAACCGAGCTGCGGGAAAGACTCGGGTCCGACAGGAAGAACCAGGTCATCGGAGCCATCGTCCAGCTCGCAAAGGTTTCCCGCGACCCCGTCACGCTCGAGAAACTCAAAGCCCTGGTCGAAGCAAAAGACAGGGAAGTCTCCTTCTTCGCGGCGCAGGCCGTTGCGAGGATTTCGACCCGTCTCGGAGCCCCTTCCCGCCCGGTGACATCCACGGGGGAACCTGCCGAGCAGCCCCCCACCGGGGAAAAGCTGGAACCGGAAAGCCTCGACCGAGCGCGCCTTCTGGCCCCTTCTCGGGCGGAAATCCCGCTCATGCAGGAGGTCATCCGCCGCAACCCTGATGCGATCCCGGAGGAACTGAGGCCCCCCGTTGCCTCCTTCCTGATGAAGCATGGCGAAAAGGGGGATGCCGGGTTCATCCGGACGTGGCTCAAGGCCTGCCGGTCCACTCTCGCCCTCGTTTTCGTGGACTCGCTCGAGGCACTCTCCCCGGCTGACCTGGAAGCCGCCCTCCCCGACCTGCTGGCTTCCGAGGAGCCCCTCGTCCGCGGGCGGGCAGTGTCCGCCCTCCAGAAGATCGACCCCGAGGAAGCGGAAGCCCATCTATCAGAACTTCTGGCCTCGCGGAAAAGCGAGGAACGCATGGAGGGCATCTCGATCGCGTTCAGGTTCCCCTTCCCCAAAGTCCGGGATTACGTCTTCACCCTTCTCGAAGAGGAGCAGGAACCCCAGGTGCTGAAGGGGTGCGAGATACTACTCGCCTCCAACCCCGAGGTGGAATCGGCTTTGCGCCTTCTCGACCTCATGGATGGGGCAACCCCCGGAAACTCGAAAGCCCTCAACGCCATGTATCGCGCGGTCTGTGGGGCTCTGTCGGACGCCCAGATCCTCGATCCCAAGCAGGCCGATCCCACCGCCATCCTCGAAAGGTGGCGGAAGGAAAGGCTGAAGAAGTTCCTTGCCAATCTGGAAATCCAGATCGCCGTCGCCACAGGGAAACGCCGCGAGGGGATGGTCGACTGGCTCGCAAAGAACGTCACCACGCCGGAAGTCCGCGAGTTCATCCAGAAACTTTCGCTCAATCCCTCGACCGAGGACGTCTTCCAAAGCCTCGCGGTCTTTTTCCCCGAAGAGAAACCCAAAGAAACCCAGGCTCCAACCCCCAAAGACCTCCCCGACCCCGAGAAGATCGGGAAACTTCGGGGCATCGAACCGGATGGGTTCGGCCCTCTCGCCGCGTGGGTTCGCGAAGAAGCCCAGTACGGCGCGCCCGGGGTCAGGGCGGCAGCATTGAACGCCCTCTTCAGGTGCGGTCCGACCCGGGATGACCTCACGCTCGCAGAGGGCGGCCTCAATTTCCCCGACCCCGCGGTCCAGGCCGTGGCCGTCAGGCTCATGGAGAAGATCGACAGATCGAGGCTCCAGGACTTCCTTCCGAAGCTCCTGGGAAGCCAGGATCCGCTTCTTCGGGCTAGAGCGATCAAGTGGGCGATCAAGAACGATCAGAAGCGGGCTCTCGAGGAGATCGACAGGCTCGCACGGTCCTCCGAAGCCGCCTCCCGGGCGCAGGGCGTCAGTTGCCTGATGCTCCTTCCCATCGAGATCGCCTGCGGACGCCTGGTCTCCCTCCTGGAAATCGAGGAGGAGGCCGCAATAGCGAGGCAGATTCTCGTTGCCCTCCTCTCCAACCCCGGCCCGAAAATCCTGGCTCACCTCGACCGGCTCCAGGGGAACACCAAACCCGCCATCAGACTCCTAATCGCACAGGCACGGATGGACCTCTTCGACATCCTTCTCAGACTTGGGATGCTCGAGGAACCCCCTCCTCCGCCTTCCGCACCCCAACCCTCCACCCCGCCGCCCGCACCCGCTCCTGAACCGCAGCCAATCCCCGTTTCACCGCCCCCTTCCGCCCGGGAGGCCGAGAAACCCCCGGAAAGCCGGCCTGGCCGCGCGGAACCCCTCGCTGCCGGTATTCCTGCCTCTGAAAAAGCTCCGACCCCGAGACCGCCTTCCCCGATCGTGCAGGTTCCGTCGGCCCCGAAACCCTATTCGGTCTCGAGGGTGAGAAGCGCGATCCGAAGCCGTGAAACCCGCAACATGGCTTCCTCGGCAGCCGAAAAGGTCACCGCCCCCCGCCCTCCCGACGACTGGACGCTCCGCCTCCCCTTCATTTTTCTTGTACTTGCCATCATCGTCCTGGGAGTGCTTCCCATGGTCCGCATTCCCGGAGCATCCGTTTCCACGGGTGGAAAACGCCCCGCCGAAGCAGGCCCGGGACAGCATCCGCTGGATTCCGAGCCCGACAAGATCAGGGACAGGGGAATTCCCGACACCTTCCGGATGGGCCGGATGTGCCGGTTGACCGCGACCGTGGAAAAAAGCCCGGGCCAGGGAATCATCTTCCTGAAGTCCGATGACAAGGTTTTTCGCGTGGAATACGCGGCGTCCCTGCCGATGTTGATCGGTGGAGACCCGGTGACCGTCGAGATGGTTCCCTACCATACCTTGAAAAGCGGAGTGATCGTCGCCGAGGGGCACATGATCGTCCCGAGGTCTCCATGAGCCCCAGCCCCTCCCCTCCCAGGAAGAACGACCCGGCCTTTTCGCGGTATGCCCTTCTTGCGGTTTTCTGGGGCCTGATCGCGATCGTGGGATGCCGATTGTTCGGAGGAGGAGGGGGGATTCCCCAAACCGGTTCCCTGGAATCCACTGACCCGACGGTCATCAGAACATTCTCCACAACCCAGGCGGAGGACTTCCAAACGGGAGCTTTCCGGATCAGGCTTCCGGCTGGATGTTTCGAAACGAACCGCGACGCTTCGATCCTTCTGCACCCCATTCCATTCCTGGCGGGCGGCGTTCCTCCGGGATGGACAGCCATCACCGATGGATTCGAACTCAGAGTCCCGGAAGGGGATTCCCTCCTGGTCAAACCCGCACGAATCGATTTCGCCCTTCCTGCAGGCATACTTCCCGAAAGCGGCAGCGAGATCAGGATCGCGCTGAAAACCCTTTCCGGGGGCTGGTTTCTCCTGGGCCCTCCTTTGGAGCCGGGCCGTTTTTCCATTTCCCTGGACTCGTTCCGGACCGGCACGTGGGTCCTCGTCCGAAGCAACCCAGGCAACGACACGATCAAAGGTTTTCAGGGACCTTCCTTTTTTGCCAGCCCGTCGCTGATGATCCCCTCAACCAGCGGACTTTTCGCGCAGGATCTTTTCCTGACAGGAGGTTTCAAGGCTCCCTTGGGAGGGTCGTCAGAGCCCGCCCGCAACTCATTCGATCTGGTCCTTCGCTCACATCCTTCTTTTCCGGTTGCCGTTTTCGACCCCGCAGGTTCCTCCTCGACCAGAAACCTGGCGATAACAGGTGGCTCGAGCGAGAAGATTTCCCTCCTCCGATCCTCTTGCGTGGATATCGCCCGAGAGGGGCCTGGGGCTTCGGGAACCGTCGGGCTTCCCTTTGCGGGCAAGACTCCCGCCCAGTGCCCCGGGAAAATCTACTGGACACTGACCCTTTCCCACGACGGCGGACCGACCTTCCTTCTCGAAGGCATGCTTTCGGTAGCCTCCCAAACGGCCGTCCCGGCCCATCCCCGTGTAGTGACGGCGTCTCCCACAAGTTCCGTCTCCCCGATCCCGCCCTTCGAAAACATCGTCATCTTCTTCTCGCAACCCATGGCCAGACCCTCGGTGGAAAACGCCCTCGTAATCACCCCATCCCCGACAACGCCTTCCTCCTTCACATGGAACGATGACTCGACGGTTTTTTCCTTTCGCCCGGGTGGATGCTGGAATTCCTCTCAGGCTTACCTGATCGAGATCGGAACCGGTGCATCGGACCTTTCAGGACTGCATCTGGAACACCCTTTCCGGATGACCTTCACCACGGCCGACGACCCGGGGCCCTCGATCCTGGAAACCGATCCTTTGGCGGAGCGGCTCCTGGATGTTCCACTGAAAGCCGTCATCTTCCGGTTCGATCGCGAGATGGATACGGGGTCGGTCCTGGGTGCATTGGCAATTTCCCCACCGGCGTTTTCCGCCTTCAACCATTCCTGGACCAACGATGACCGGGACCTTCACATCTCCTGGAACGACCCGATCCCTGGCGGAATCACCATTACGGCTTCCTTTTCCGTTTCTGCTCGCGATTCGAGGGGCCGTTCCCTAACCGGGAAAACTCTTTTTCTTTTCCACCCCCCTTCGAATCCCCATTCCGATACGACGCCCCCTTCCGTTACCAGCATGTCGCCGGGGGAAGGCTCGATCAATGTCCCCAACAACTCCGCCGTCAGCATCGCTTTCTCCGAGGCAATGGACCAGCTTTCCGTGGCCACGGGAATCACCCTCGTCCTTCCCGGGCCGGCAAGCCATTCTTTCCAGTGGAGTCCGACTGGGGACTTCCTCACGATCGTCCCGGACCCTGCCTGGCCTGCCCCAGCACGGATAACCGTGGAAATCGGAACCGGTTGCGCGGATCTGGCGGGAAATCGGCTCACCAAGGCACGGAGCTTGTCCTTTTCAACGATCGCACAGTCAGGTCCCACCATCATTTCCACGACTCCGCCTTCGGGAACGATCATCACCGCCTCAACTTCGGCCATCGCCTTCGTCTTCGACCGGACGATGGATCCAACCTCCGTCCGGAAAGCATTGGGGGTAGCCCCTTCGTCTCTCGGAGCGCCGATTTTCACGTGGGAATCGGCCTTCCGGGTGTTGCATCTTTCATGGCCTTCCACCTTCCCCGAGAATTCCCTCATTGTGGCAAGTTTTTCCGCCCTTGCCCGCGACTCGGGAGGTCTTCCCATCGGTGGCATCACATTTTTCCGCTTCCCAACCGGTGACTGGACCCCCCCGCGGATCGTTTCCCACTATCCCGCCTCGGGAGCTTCAAAGGTTCCTCTCAACACCTCGATTGCCTTCACCTTCTCGGAGCCAATGAACAAGGCGGCAGTCCAGGCCTGCATCACTGCCTCACCTCCGCTGCTCTTCCCCAATTGGACCTGGAATGAGGCGGGCAATTTCCTGACCGTCACAAGACCTGATAACTGGCCGGTCCTCTCGGAATGCTGGGTCCGGGTTTCCTCCGAAGCCGCTGACCTGAGCGGCCTTTCCCTTGGAGTCCCGACCCTTTTTTCATTCATCACCCGGAACCAACCCGCCCCGGTTTTATCGGAAACCTCGCCCAAGGCTGATTCCACGGGGGTCCCCCGGAATTCCCCGATCCGTCTTGACTTCAGCCTTCCGATGAACGTGAAGTCGGTGGAAAACTCTCTCGGGATCTCCCCCACCCCGCCCGGCGAACCTTCTTTTTCATGGAGTGCCTCGGAAACCTCGCTTTCGATCTCGTTTTCCGCCCTTCTCGGGAATTTCACCTCCTACACCGTCTGGGTGGGAAGCGATTCCCTTTCACTCCTGGGAACGCACCTGACAGGGGTTTCCACCTTCAGGTTCCGGACAGCCGATTCGCTTCCACCAGCCCTCATCAGAACCTATCCCGAAGACGGAAGCAGCGGGTTCCCGCCTTCCGCGAGCCTGACGCTCGAGTTCGATGAACCCATCGATCATTCCAGCCTCGAAATCCCCGTTTCCCTGACCCCGGCCCCTCCAGGAACCCCACGAGGAAGGTGGCTTCAGGAAGGAAACCTGTTCGAGGTCTCCTGGTCTCCCCCCCTTGCCGAATCGACAAGGTATTCCTGCCGGATCGACCCTTCCGTAAGGGATTTCGCCGGAAACCCGCTTTCGGGCGGACTGGAATTCCTTTTCGATACTGCGGATGTATCCCCGCCCGCGATTTCCGCCGTTTCGCCCGCATCAGGGGCGGTATCGGTCCCGCGAAACACGACGATAGAAATCGATTTCTCCGAATCCGTGGACCCCGATTCGGTTTCTGTTTCGGTCTTCCCCGCCCCCGATGGCGTGGTTTCCAGAACCTGGTCAGGAAATGGAAGCCGTCTGAGTATGGGTTTTCCCGGCAACCTTTCGGCAGGAACCCTATACCTGGTCGAGCTTTCTTCCGGAATCTCCGACGCGAGCGGGAATCGGACAACCCGGAGTTTCGCATACGCATTCACCACCGGTGCAAAGGCCGCTCCGCGCATCGTTTCATCCAATCCTTTCGACGGAACGACCGAGGTTCCACCTTTCCAGACTATCCAGCTGATCTTCGACCGCGAGATGGATCCCGGATCCGTCGAAAAGGGAATCGCCCTTTCCCCTGCCCCTCCAAGCCTCCCCGCTTTCTCGTGGGATGGTTCATCGACAACGGTATCCCTGACCTTCGCCCTTCCTTTGGCCTTGGGAACGACCTACCGGGTGTTCGTGGCCTCATCCGTCAGGGCTTTGGATGGCGTGGAAATGGGCATACCGGTGTCTTTCGCTTTCACCACCCGGATTCCCCCTTCGGTGGTTGCATCCCAGGTGTTTCCCGGGATTGGCTCGTCCGGTATTGCGACCAATTCTACGGTGTCGGTTCAGTTCACACGTGAAATGGACAGGGATGCATCGCAGGATGCCTTTTCCCTGCTCCAGGCCGGCAGCAGGGTTTCCGGAGATTTCTCCTGGAGCGGTGCAACGATGACTTTTTCTCCAGCGGGTTTCCTGAGGCCGGGAACGAGCTATTCCGTCGAGATCGGGAAATCGGCTTGTGACATCACGGGAATTCCCATTTCCAATGCATTTTCCTGGTCTTTCCAGACCGCGTCGGACGATGCGCCCATGGTCTCATCGACATCCCCGAAGGCTGACGAGACCGGGGTGTCCCTGGAAAGCGAGCTGGAATTCAGGTTCAGCGCTTCCATTTCCCCCGAAACCCTCGAGATGACTATCGTGCCCTCCCCAGGCCCTGGATTTACCATTTCCTGGGCCGATTCGGGCCGTGTCTTGAAATTTCATCCCGCAATCGTCTGGGTTCAGGACACCTGGTATTCGGTAACATTCGGAACCGGAACCCGGGACCTTTTTGGCACCCAACTCGTAGGTTCGCTGAGCTTCAGGTTCCGGACCGAAGCGAGGCCAAACCCTGTAGTGACACTGGTCAGCCCGACGAACGGGGCGACGGAAATCATGGGATCCCAGACCATCTCCTTGACCTTTTCCAAAAGCATGGACTCCGCATCGGTCGAAGCGGCTTTCTCGCTGGTTCCCCAACCTCCCGCCTCCCCGACCTTTGTCTGGAAGAATTCCGGGCAGACCCTGGAAGCGGCGTTTCCAGGCAACCTGGGTTTTGGAACCGAGTATCTGATCAAGATCGGAACGGGGGCGCGGGATTCATCCGGGTTCTCCCTGGTTTCCACCTTCACCAGCCTTTTCACGACAATTCCGAGACCGGAGGTCCTCTTCTTTTCATGTTCACCGGCATCAGGAGCGACCGACATCTCGACGGGCACCTCAATCCGGCTCGCGTTTTCCCGTGAAATGGAACCTTTGAACCTGGAATCTGGTGTCACCGTTTCGAATGATTCAGGACCACTGGCCGGATCCTGGAATTGGCCATCCCCGAACTCGCCTGTCTTCACCCCTGTCAATCCTCTCCCCTACGGCAAGAAGCATCTGGTAAGGATTTCAGGATCCTCTCGCGACATCCTCGGAATCCCTCTGGGTGCCGACACGACGTTTTCCTTTACTACGATCTCCCTCCTTCCCCCGACCGTCGATTCGACGCTTCCGGTTGATGGGGATCCCATGGTGCCCTTTGGAAACCTCGTTTCGGTCAACTTTTCCAAGAGCATGGCCACTGAAACGGTCCTGATCGGGATTGCCCCGACACCGTCGGGCATCACCGGGAGATCCTGGAGCAACGGGAACAGGACTCTGATCCTCGCTCCGGAGGGGGGCTGGGATGGTTCGACAACATACCGGATCACGCTGGGCTCTACCTCTTCAGACCTGCTTGGAATGCACCTGGGAGCCGATTTCTCTTTTTCTTTCACTACACGTGCGAAAATCCCGCCGAGGGTGATCTCGGTTTCTCCTCCCGACCAGGCATCAGACCAGGAGATTTCCAGCCCGGTCGAAGTCTCTTTTGACAAAGTGATGAACACGACTTCTGTGGAGTCAGCCTTCTCCCTGGCACCTAATCCGGGGTCCGCGGTGTTTTCCTGGCCTTCCCCCCAACTCCTGCGAGTCACATTCCACCCCCTCCCATTCGGAACCCGGCATTCGATAGCCATTTCGACCGGGGCACGGGACATCGAGGGGCTTTCCATAGGCGAGCGGTTCGAGTCGGCTTTCTTTACCGAATACCCCCCGTATGTCGTCCCGGGAAGCGAGTTCCCCTCCGACCACTCGGTGGGCGCGGCGACGACCACGGTCACCCGGGTTTCATTTTCCAAGGCGATGGATGGGGATTCCGTCCGAAAAGCCTTCGGGTTGTGGACAGGAGAGGACCCGGTTCCGGGGACCATCCAATGGTCCGGTTTCACCCTGCTCTTCACCCCCACCCTCCCATTGGCGGGTTCCGCAAGCTTCACTCTTCGGATCGCTTCCACCGCCGCGGACCTCCATGGAAATCCCATTCCCGAACCCTTCGAATCGGTTTTCTCCACCGCGGCCAATCCTTCTTTCAGAATCCTTGCCTGCGAACCCGCCTCCGGAGGCACCGGAATACCCCTGGACACATCCCTGGAAGTTTTCTTTTCGAGCGCGGTAGCGACTTCCACACTTGCATTCGAGGTCTCGCCACCTTTTCCGGGGGCTCCCAGCACAACATGGTCGGAGGGGAACCGGCATCTTTCCATTGTTTCCCCCGCCCAACTGGATGCAGGAACGACCTACCGTTTCCGGATCGGGCCGGCCACCCGCGATAGCGCAGGAATCCCACTCCAGGACGCCGGAACATTCTCATTCACGACGGTTACCATTTCCGCTCCTGTGGTCCTTTCGATCTCTCCCACCGACAAATCCTCCGATATCGGTACCGGCACAACGGTTTCGCTGACATTCGATCAGGGAATGGCGACCGCTTCGGTGGAAACCGCATTCGCCATAAGCCCGGTCCCATCAGGGGGCAAGGGATTCTCATGGAATGCAGGGAACAATCTCCTCTCCGTTTTCTTTCCCGGATCCCTCGCTTTCGATGCAAGCCATTCGATCGTGATCGCCACTTCTGCCCGGAGCATGGCCGGAACCGCTCTCGCCCAGGAGTTCAGGTCGGAATTCCATACTCTCGCTGCCCCAAAAATCATTCAGGGCTCCGAGGTCCCAGCGAGGGAGGCGGCCGGGGTCGCAACATCCACGAAAGTGGGAATGGTGTTTTCCCGCCCCATGGATCCAACTTCCACCGAGGCCGCCTTTTCCCTCCGAAGCGGACCGGATCCGATTTCGGGAACCTTCTCCTGGGCAGGATCCCAGATGACCTTCACTCCGACGCTTCCCCTCCCAGGTTCTTCAACCGTCAGCGTCAACGTCGCCACGACCGCTCGCGATGTCCTCGGAAACGCGTTGTCGCCGAACACCGGGTGGTCCTTTTCGACCGTTCCCAACCCGTTGTTCCAGGTTGTCCAAATGATTCCCGAGCCTGGCAGCGTCAGCGTTCCGCTCGATCAGCACCTCGAGATCGTTTTTTCAAATCCCGTTTCGACCCCGACCCTCGACTTTTCGATCATTCCTCCCCATCCGGGAACGACCTCTCTGGCATGGTCCGATGCGAACCGCCGATTGTCGCTCCTATCCGACAGGAGTTGGGGAAACGGTACCGGTTATCTTCTCAAAATCGGGACCGCCACACACGATGTTTTTGGTTCCCAGATTCCATCCCCTTTTGTTGCGACCTTCACAACCACCCTTATCCCTCCCCCGGGAGTCATTTCGGTTCTGCCCACCCCGGAAACAGTTGATGTTCCCTGTGATTCCCAGGTTATCCTCGGTTTCGGCCAGGCGATGGACCCGCTGGCGACCCTGGAAGCACTGACCGTAACCCCGGTTCCTGCGGCGAGTCCGACTTTTTCCTGGTCTGGCGACGGAACTCTCCTTACCGTTTCTTTTCCGCTACCTCTTCCATTCGACCAGCGGATCGAGGTCCTCCTGGCTTCATCCGCGGCCAATACGTTCGGCATTCCCATGGTCACTCCCTTCCAGTTCGGGTTCCGGACCATCGCCCGGCCGACTATCCTTCCGGGTTCTGCAGTCCCTTCTTCAGGAGCTGTTGACATCGCCACCAACACGGTCTTCCAACTGGTCTTTTCCCGCGAAATGGATAAAGACTCGGTTCTGGCGGCATTTTCCCTGATTGCCTCGGGAGTCCAGAAGGCGGGTTCAATATCCTGGTCGGGAGCGACCATGACTTTCACCCCGGCGGCCCCCCTTCCCTACGGGGCATCAGTAACCGTCGTAATAGGGGGAACAGCCCACGATCTACTTGGAAATCCGATGGGGACGAACTCCATTTTTTCCTTCCGGACGGTCCCTCCCCCGCCCTTTGCTCTTTTGGACGTATTTCCCGCTTCGGGTTCCCTCGAGGTCTCCGTCATCACGGCTCTTTCCGTCACCTTCAACAACCCTGTCGCCACGGGAACATTCGGCCTCCTGGTTTCCCCGGCACCCCTGGGAAGCCCGACAATCACGTGGTCTCCGGACAACCGGACGGCAACGGTAACCTACGGAATCGGCTTCGAAAGCGGCAGGAAGTACTTTTCGACGATCTCCTCCGGAACCCTCGACCAAAACGGTCTGGGCCTTGGGAGCGACCGGGAATTTTCCTTCACATGCCAGACCATCAGCCCGCCCAGGGTGATTTCGGTCACTCCCGTTGCGGGATCTCTGGAGGTGCCGAGATCGACCCCGATACGGTTCGATTTCGATCAACCGATGGCCGCAAGCGTCACCGAGGACGCTTTTCAGCTGATTCCTCCGGCTGCCGCCTCCCCGACTTTCGGCTGGGCTTCCGGTGGAACGCGCCTGGAGGCAACGTTCGGAACACCGCTCGAATATGCCCAGGTCTATTCCGCCCGGATTTCCTCCGGGGCACGGAATCTTTTCGGCGTGAATCTGTCCCAGGATTTCCAGACCGGTTTCAAAACGGAAACCCGGCCAACCTTGGTTTCGGGAAGTGAAAACCCCGCCCGTGGAGCAGTTAACGTGGGCACCCTGACACCGATCGTCTTCTCATTTTCCAAAGACATGGATCAAACCTCCGTCGAAGGTGCCTTCTCTCTCCTCGAAAACGGGGTGGAGCGAACCGGGAGCTTTTCCTGGACATCCCGGACATTGTCATTCCAATCCTCTTCCCCTCTTCTTGCCTCGACAACCTATACCGTCAGGATAACCACCGCGGCCCGGGACACCTCGGGAAACTCACTCGCTGCACCGGTTTCCTGGACCTTTTCCACCGTCACCCTCGAAGGGACAGTCTGGCAGGAGGATATCCCGTCTTCGCCCACGGGAAGCCAGTTCACGCAGAGAGTCGGCCACACCCTTACCGCATTCTCGGGAAAGCTCTGGTTGATCGGCGGGAACGACGGTGGGTTGTTGAACGATGTCTGGAGCTCTCCCGATGGAAAAACCTGGACCCAGGTTCTTTCGGATAACCCGACCCCGGGGACCACCCGGTTTTCCCAGAGGGCGGGCCATGCCTGCAGCGTTTTCGGCGGGAAACTCTGGCTGACGGGCGGTGAAGTGGCGAGCACCACCGGAACGGATTTCATCGATGACGTCTGGAGTACCCTGGATGGAACGACCTGGGTCCGGGAAAACTCTTCAGCCGCCTTCTGGGCAAGGGGTTACCATTGCATGATGGTTTTCGAGGGGAACCTCTGGATGTTCGCCGGGAAAACCATCGCCCAGGATGGGGGGGAGGTCTACCTTCAGGATGCATGGACCAGTTCGGATGGCGTGACCTGGCTGGAAAGAGCCAGAACATCGGTTTATCCGCCCAGATTCAAGGCCGCTTGCGGCACCATCGCGGGAAAAATGTGGATCTGGGGGGGGTATGGGGAAACCGAATCGGGTGCCCTCGGGAATCTCAACGACGTCTGGTACTCCACCAACGGCGATCTATGGCTGAGATCGACCGCCAATGCCTCTTTCACCCCACGATGCGGAATGGGTTTCGTCATTTTCAGAGACAAACTCTGGTTCTTCGGTGGTTCCGGAGTCGACTCGTTCGGGTGGGACGCTTTTCTCAACGATGTCTGGAACACCGGTGACGGGATCAACTGGTTCCGGATCCTTCCGGACGAGACCCCGACCACGATCCATTTCCAAAGAAGGACATCCGCCCCTGCCGCGGTGTTGGATGGCCGGGTCTTCATTGCCGGGGGGGAGGACTCCGCTACCCCCATGAACGACGTCTGGTCAGCTGAATGACGTGAAAGGATGCAGAATTGAACCCCAAAAATCAGAAAAAATTCGTTGAAGTGTTTTGTGACGGCGCGTGCAGCGGAAACCCCGGTCCGGGAGGATGGGGAGCGATTCTCCGATGCCATGGTACCGAAAAGGAGCTCAGCGGCGGGGAACCCCACACCACAAACAACCGGATGGAACTTTTGGGATGCATCTCCGCGATCGAGGCCCTCAAGGAGCCCTGTCACGTCATCGTGACGACCGACAGCCAGTATCTCGCGAAAGCCTTCAACCAGAAATGGGTGGAAAAATGGCAGGTTAACGGTTGGCGAACAAGCTCCAAAGAGCCCGTCAAGAATCGGGAACTATGGGAACGCCTGATCACCCTTTCGAAAACCCACGATCTGGAATGGCATTGGATCAAAGGCCACGCAGGCCACCCGGAAAACGAGCGGTGCGACAGGCTCGCCGTCCAGTTCCGGGACAGAATGTCAAGATCCCGGGAAAGGGAATGATGGCAATAGTACCCCTTGGCAATCCAATCAGCAACCGTGGACTATTGTCATTTTTCCTGCTCTTTTTCCTGGTTTGGGGGACGGTAGAAGTTTTCGGAGGCCACGTCGACCCCAAAAGGCTCCTCGATTCGCTTCCCCCACCCTCGACGATCTATCCCAATATTCCCAAGCCCGGGCCCAGCGATATTTTCAAACCACCCGTGGTGAGAACGATCGTCCCTCCCGCCTCCCAAACCCATCTTCCCGAAAAAGGAGGAAAGTCTCCATCGTCACTGTTTCCGTATCCCTTCCCTTCGATTGCATCCGCAGTTTTCCCAGCTTCGTTTCCTTTGCTCCCGCCGGGCTTTCATTTCTTCCCTGAAGGAAAAAAACCCGCCACCGAATCACATTCCAGCAGTGCATCCCCCCCATCGACGGGCTCAACACCGATCGGTTCGGCACCCAAAGCCATCGCAAGCTCAACTCAGACGGGGTCTCCTGCTGTTTCCCTTGCGAAAAACCAACCAGGCCCGGACGCCAAGCCGGGTCAGGGAAAGCCGGCAGGAGACCCAAAAGCCACTTCCGCCTCAGGCACCGTAAAGGCAACCGCACCCGTTTCTGCGGCTGCATCCGCAAATCCGAAACCGAAACCCGCACAATCCACCGTTGCCTCCGCCTCGCAAACCGCTTCCTCGAAGGCATCTGCAACCGCCTCGATCGCCTCGGCCCCGAAAGTGGCCTCCGCACCGGCAATGGCAGTGGTAAATGCCTCCGAAACCGAGGCATCTCCTCCCGAGGAAACTGCATCCGAAACCGTCGGAGAAGGGGAACCACCTTCCGACGAAAAGCTCACCGAGGCGGAAAGCCTTTTCAACGATAAAAAATGGGCGGAACTGCAAGCGTTTCTTGGGGAAAACCCTAAACTCGAGGAGCTCCCCCGGGGAATGGAAATGAAAATCCAATGCCTCCTTCAAGAAAAGGCGATCAACTACCAGATGGTAAAGAGAGTAGGTGATTCCCTCATTGGAACGGAAGGGCAGGAAAAGAACCCATGGGGAAACCTTGGGTTGGCACATTTTTGGGCCTATTCCAAGAAGCCTGATCTTGCGAAAGCCCTCAAACATGCAGATATAGCGCGATCCCCCAAAAGGAATCCTCCCGCAGGGGCCTCGACCCTTTATTGGACGATCTACCTGAAAAAGAACTGGCTTTATGGCCTGATCCTGGTCGGCGTCATCGTTGCAGGAGCTGACTCAGCGCGGAAAAAAGCCAAAGCCCGGCAGGAAGCCGCACGCGCTCTCGAAACGCTGTCCGGTGCACCCCAAAACGCGGAGGGCAGCGCGACGCCGGCCCCGGCCCCGGAAGCTTCTCCCGGAACACAGCCCCCCCCGGCCCCGGAAGCGCAAGGACAAGCTTCGGTCGCCCCTCCCCAAGGCTTGAAAGGCAAGCTCCAGTCGATTATCGGGTCGATAATGGCAAAAATCCGGAGAAAGCCCGGCCCGCCACCTGGGCCGACAGCGGAGATGTCATCCGCCTCCACCGGAAACCCGGCTTCAGGAGATGTTTCCCCAGAAACGGTTTCCCAGGTCGAACCTCCTTTGGCCCCTCCCCAACCCACTGAGGCGGCTATTGATCAAGGGGCTCCCCCGCCCCCTGAAGGTTCCCCACCCCCGGAACCAATCTCCCCCGATTCTCCCGGCCCGGGAGAACCCGGTGCCCCATCCGATCAACCCCCTCCGACCGGGTAATCAAGTTTTGGCCCTCTGTTTCACTGGTTGAAAAGGGATGGAACGATACGGTGCTCGAGGGCAAGTGGAGGGAAGGGAAGGGAAGGGAAGGGAAGGGAGATCCCGTTTTCCTTTTTCAATTCCCTCGGGGCGATTGGGCCGTTTCCCCCTCAAACCCCAGGTGATATAGCTCGCAGACTTCCCGATTTTCGTGGACAACCTCGGGCCAGAAGTAGAGAACAAGATTTCCATATGCCGGCTTCTTTTTGAAACCACCGATGGGCCCCGCATGGGTTCCCCCCGTCAGGATGGCTTTCCATGCCTCTTCTCCTGAAAACCCTTTTCGAATGCGCAGATACTTCGCGATTATAGCCCCCGTCCGGTCGCAACCCCACAAGCAGTGAACGTAGGCCCCCCTGTCGATCGCTTCGAGAATCCGGGCGGTTCCACTGGCGTCGGGGACAAGATCGGAGGTCATCCGATTTTTCAAAAGAGCAATCCCCGATTTGGAAACCTCCGCGGCAAGTATTTCCGATTCGCGATCGCCCCCCGAGGGAACATGCAACTGGATGATCGTCCTCACGCCGCGGGCCTTGAGAAAAGCCAGGAGGCGCGAGACTTTCGCAACGGAATTCTTGTGGGTTTCGGGGTTGAAAAGGCTTCCCCCAGCAAACAGGCGTCCGTCGATGACCCTGAAGTTGTAGGGTTCCGTTCCCGATCCCCTGGCATCGACGCCTCTTGTACAGGCCGACGGGCTCGCCTGGGCATGGGCGAAAAGCGGGAGGAAAAGACTCGCCGCGAGCAAAAACCCGCCGAGGCCGACAGCCTGCCCCCCCCTCATAAACCCCTCAAGAAATCGGGAACCAGAGGGACCCGACCCGAAAGCGAATCCTCGATTTCCGTCAGGAGGCGGTCCCTGTCGCGGGGAAGCGTCCCCTCGAGAGGAAGGAACGTGGAGGCATGATTCGCCCGGACCACTGTTCCCTTCATGGACAAAGCCGAAATGATCCCGTGGAGTTCCCGGAGGGTCTCTTGGGGTTCGAGGGGATGAAAAGTGCCATCCGATGCTGCCTTGTGCAACTCCGTCCCGGGGACGAGCATCAAAGTGAGGAAATTCAAAATCCTTGGTTGCATCATGTTGAGAACTTCCGCGGTTCGCTCGGCATGCCTGCGTGAGCCCGGCTTTCCTGCAAGTCCCAGGAGGACGATTGCGGAGACACGGATCCCCGAGGTCTGTGCCCGGGTGACTCCCGCGACCATCTCCGCGGCAGTGCACCCCTTTCCGACCGCGCGCAACGTCTCCTCGTCCCCGCTTTCCAGGCCAAGGTAAAGAGTGTTCAGCCCGATCCCATGAAGCCGGGAAAGGTCGGAAAGGGATTTTCCCATCAAACCCGCCCCCCCGGCATAAGCCGAGAAACGGCGGGCTGAGGGGAAAACCCCTTTCACTGCCGAAAGGATCTCCCGGATTCTTTCCGCGGAAAGAACCATCAAATCGCCATCCGCAAGAAAGACACGCGGATGGGACGACCCGAAAACAGATTCAGCCCATGCCAGATGTCGGGAGAAATCCTCCGGAGAGCGAACGCGGAACCGGATACCACGATATGCTCCGCAGAACAGGCAACGTCCGTGGGGACAACCCACGACCGGCTGGAGGATGAGGCTGTTTGCTTCGGAAGGGGGCCTGATAAGGTCCCCTTCGTAACCGAAGTTCGGGGTTCGATTTTCCCCAGGGGGGAGAATCGTTACTTTTTTCTGTAGACGTTCAGGCCGATTTTTTCATCCCGGCCGGGAAGAGAGTAGTTCCCCTCGGTGGTTGCGATGAGGAGTGATTTCCCGGATGAGGAAGCACCGAAATCCTTGGTGAGATCGACCTTGATGGTCAGGATGTTGCCTTCGACGGTCAATTCGACGTTTTTCATGTATTCCTCCGTATGATATGGGGACTTCCCCTTTGATTGGGGAAGATAACACAAACTCTCCCCAAAATCCAGGGGGGCGGGAAAAAAATGATTCCCCAATTCCAAATGAATCATTGCAGGGGTGGGTTTCTCCGGTTGCATTGACCATCGTTTGGAAGTACCATGGGGTTCCTCGAAAGTGTGGATTTTCCTCAGGTTTTGGGGAGGGGGCTTCGCAATGAAAGATAACGATCCATTTTCCGGGAGGCTGGTCTTGTTCTGCCTTGCTGCGTTCGTTTTCGGGCTTTCCGGAACGGGATCCTTTGCAGCTTCCATGTCCCAGGAAATCGAGAATTACCCGGCAGTTTCGGAAGTTCAGCCGCCTCCCGCCACCCCGGGTTCCGCCACCTCCCCGGCGGAGGCTTCCCCAATGCCCGCGTTCCCGCCCGGCCTGGAAAACGCGGTTGCAACAGGCTTGCTGGACAAGGACAAAGGAAGAGCCCGATCCGCCTTCTCGAAACTGCTTGGCATGGGAAAAGCCGCAGTCCCTGACATCAGGGGCCTTTTGAAACGTCCAAATGCCCGACTTGTCCGGGCCGCCCTGGACCTCTCGGAGAAACTCGGCCCCCTGGCCCGCGACACGCAGGATGACCTCGTCGGGATCCTGAAGAATCCCCGATGGGGCTCTCTCAGGGCGAGAGCGGCAAGGATCCTGGGGGGATTGGGCAACCAGGCATTCGCGGCAGTTCCCGCGTTGATCGATTCCCTGAAAGAGCCCGATCTGAAAATCAGGCAGGCCGTCGCCCGCGCGCTGGTTTCGTTCATCGAGCAGGGCAAGGAGCGGATCCCGGGCTTCAGGAAGTTCCTCGAGGAAAAGCGGATCGACTGGCGAAACATTGCGGTCGAAAGCCTCGTGAGGTTCGGCCCCCTCCTTCATCCCGCACTGCCCTTGGTCGTGAAGATCGTCGAGAAGAAATCAGTTGACGTGTCCGACCTGGCAATCTCCTTCGGAGCACGGTTGGTTCCTGGAATCGAAAAACTGGTTCCTCTGGGTTCGCTGACCGCTTCGGTTTCCTCGGAGGATTCGCTCGCCAATTCTCCCGCAAACGATTCGGAGGCCGAACAAGCCGAAGAGGCGGTTTCCTTCGAAGACGTTCCCGCTGGGGAATGAGATCCTGATAGATATGGGAGAAAGCGCATGAAACTCGGTTTTGTCGGCCTTGGGAAAATGGGAATGAACATGGTCAAGCGCCTTGTAGCGGGAGGCCACGAAGTTTTCTGCACCGCTCGAACCACCTCCAGAAAGTCGGAGGCGGAAGCCGCGGGAGCCCTGTGGGCGGAGGAACTCGCATCTTTCAGGAAGGGACTTTCTTCCCCCCGCGTCGTTTGGGTCATGGTTCCCGCGGGCGAACAGACTTACAACACACTGGGCTCTTTACTGGATATCCTCGAACCGGGTGATATCGCCATTGACGGGGGCAACTCGGATTCGCGGGACACTGTCCGGATGGCGGAGAGGTTTTTCCAACGCGGGATCGGTTTCGTGGATGTCGGAACAAGCGGGGGCATCTGGGGACTCGAGAAGGGTTACTGCCTGATGGTCGGGGGAAGCGAAAAGGACATAAGCGGTCTGGCACCGGTCTTGTCCACGCTCGCTCCGCCGGGTGGGTGGGAAAGAATGGGCGGCCCCGGATCGGGTCATTTCGTGAAGATGGTCCACAATGCGGTGGAGTATGGAATGATGCAGGCCTATGCGGAGGGATTCCACCTTCTTCGGGAAAGCGGAATGAACCTCGACCTGGAGAAGGTCTCCCATCTTTGGAACCAGGGCAGCGTGGTTCGGTCGTGGCTTCTCGAGCTGGCTGAAACGATCTTCCGAAAGGACCCTCGCCTGGAAAGCCTTCGGGGCACCGTCGCCGATTCGGGGGAGTGCCGCTGGACTCTCGAAGAAGGCATCAGGCGCGGAATTCCCCTCCCCGTTTTCGCAGCGGCACTTTTCGAAAGGTTTTCATCGAGACAGGAAAATGCTTTTCCCAACAGGTTTCTCGCGTCTCTCCGAAACGCTTTCGGCGGCCATCCCGTGGAAAAACCGCGATGACGATCCAATGTGTTTCCTCCCTGGTCATCTTTGGGGGAACAGGAGATCTTTCGAGGCGAAAACTGATTCCCGCGGTCTGCCGGCTGGCGGCGTGCAACGCGCTTCCCTCCGATCTCCACCTGATTCTGACAGGGAGAAAACCAACGACCCGGGAAGCGCTTTTCCATACCCTCGAAGATGGGCACCCCGAATTCCGGGCGCAGGGCTCCCTTTCGAAGAACGGCTTGGAGAGGCTGCGAGAGAGGATCCATTTCATTCCGTTCGACCCATCCTCTCCGGAAGATCCCCCTCATTTCCAAAAGAGACTGGAAGATTTGGAGTCTCGGGGAGCGGCACCGGCCCGGCTTTTCTATCTTGCCGTCCCCCCCGCGCAGGTCCCTGCTTTCCTTTTCGCCCTGCCGTCATTCTTCGACCCTGGTTCGACTCCGCGATGCCCATCCCGGCTGCTGCTGGAAAAGCCATTTGGAACGAGCCTCATCACATCCCGGGAGTTGAATTCTCTCGTGACGAAGGTCGCAGGGGAGGACCGGGTCCTGAGAATCGACCATTACCTGGGAAAGGAAGCCGTCCAGAACATCCTCGTGTTCCGTTTCGCGAACACCTTTTTCGAACCAGTCTGGAACAGGCAGTTCATCGATCACGTCCAGATCAGCTTTGCGGAAAGGATCGGGATCGGGACCCGGGGCCCATTCTTCGACGCGACTGGAATAATGAGGGACGTAGTGCAGAACCACCTTCTCCAGGTTCTTTGCCTGACCGCGATGGAACCGCCCCTCAGCCACCGGTTGGAAAGTATCCGCATGGAAAAGAGGAAGGTGCTCGCCGCGCTTCATCCGATCAAACCGGCCGAAACTCCGGCAAACACCGTCAGGGCTCAATACTTCTCCGGATCGGATGCATCAGGGCCATTGCGTGCATACACTGATGAACAGGGAGTCGCCCCAGACTCCCAGACCGAAACCTACACCGCATTGCGCGTCTTCGTAGATTCCTGGCGCTGGGCAGGCGTTCCATTCTACCTCAGGGCAGGAAAGCGCCTTTCTTCAGCTGCAACGGAGATCGCTGTCTTTTTCAAGAAGACTCCCATCAATCTTTTTCCACCCCAGGCGGGAGAGGTCAAACCCAATCACCTTGTGATCCGCGTCCAGCCCAATGACGGAATCCACCTTTCGATGAACTCGAAGGAACCCGGAATGACCTTGAAACTTTCCGAAACCGCGATGGATTTTTCGTATCAGACGAGCTTTGGGTCCTTCCGGCCCGATGCCTATGAAAGGCTTCTTCTTGACGCCCTGAACGGAAATCCCTCGTTGTTTCTTTCCAGTGAAGAGATTGAAAGCGCGTGGGGATTCGTCGATCCCATACTTGAAGGATGGCACCAACCGGGTCTCAACAAGTTGCACGAGTATCCCGCCAACTCCAAGGGGCCGGAAGCCGCAGATCAACTCATTCAAGCTGATGGTCGAAAATGGCGGCCTCTGGGATCCGCGGAACGCTGAAAGACAGGAAAGATGACCGCTAGGTTCCCGTGCCCCGCAGTTGTGCACGTTACGAGTGCACGTGGCACCTTTGCGAAAGGAGCTTCCCAGTTCCTTTCGGATTTGATCCAGGAGAGGCTCGCCACCCGGGAGGCCGAAAACGAGAAGATCATTGTCGCCCTTTCGGGGGGCACGACTCCCGACCCGGTTTATTGTCTTCTGGGGTCGAAACTGTCTTGTCTGACAAAGATATCCGATGTTCGGTTCGTTCAAACTGATGAACGAAATGTCCACTCCAATCATCCTGACTGCAATGCACGGATGATTCGCCGCGCCCTCTTTTCACACGGTGGCCTTGAAGAAAGACTTTTCCTTCCGGTCAAGGTTTTTCCCGAGAATCCGGAGAAAACTGTTTTGCATTTCCTTCAGGAATTCGTTGCACGCTTTCCAACACGTGAAAAGGATACCCCGACCCTCGACCTCGCCCTTCTTGGGCTGGGGGAGGACGGGCACACCGCTTCCCTTTTCCCGGGTTCCGACTGGAACCAGGGTTTTGATGACAAGGCGTTCTTCCGGGCTTTCCACCTTCCTCACCCAGCGGGAACCAGATACTCCCTTACCTGGAAGGCACTCCTTGCGGCGAAGAAAATCGTCTTCCTGGTGACGGGAAAAAGAAAAGCCCCGATGGTGGGGAAGGTTCTCTCGGGTGAGGTCCCCGACCTGCCGGCGGGAGCCCTCGCTCTTGAGAGGGAAACATTTTGGCTCCTCGACCCCGAAGCGTCAGGAGGAATTTGAATTTCCCCCTGCTTCGCACGGTCAGGGGTAGAAACTCCCCAATCCGGGGCGGGGGAACATCCGATGGTTCAGTAGAGCCCTTCGGTTTTCAGCCTGGCAACGATCTTCTGGCAGACATTTCCAACCTGGGGAACGAGATCGGTGATTTCGGTTTCCTCCCAGAGACAGGCAGGATTGTAGTCGGCTTCCTCACGGAATTTGACCATCTTCGAAAACAGGCACGCGGCTTCGTGGGGAAACTGCGCCGTTTTTACGAAGTGACGGCAGAAAAGCTTCAGGGCAGCTTCCTCGTTCCTTGGCTCCCGGTCGATCGAAATGAGCAAGGCACGAATATGGAAGTGAAGGGCAAGGGAAAGGCGGGAAATCGCATCGTTGTAAAGCCGGTTCTCCGCCAGGATCCAGGCCGCGCGGTTGGCTTGCCCTGCCCGTTCCATTTCCTCCGCGATTGCAAGCTTGCGATGTTCCTCCATCATATCGGAATCCCCTCTCTTTCTATATCGAAGGGCAGTCGACGCTCAATTCGTTTGAGCTTTTCGAAGCCCTCTTCGGGAAAGATCGAAACCTGGAAAAAGACCTCGAATTCATCCTCTACGGAAACCAGAGTCTCCAAAATGCGTTTCTTTCTATATCGGTTGATCTCCGGTCCGATGATGACCAGCCTGATCTGGTGGTCGTTTCCACACTCCTCCCGGATTCTGGAGCCCCAAAGAAGAAGGATGAACCGTTGGTAGTTGAAAACCGCCATCAGACGCCGTTTGAATTCACCAACGGCTCCCGATTCGTCGATGCTGAGCAATTTCTGGACATCCATGTAGAAGATCCCTCTCTTGCCTGGCGGCCTTGCCCCGACGAGGTACCAATCCCGCCTTCAAAATGTTAGCAAAAATTCCCTTTGGGGAAAAGAAAAACCCCCGGAAATCTTCCGGGGGCTCTTCAATTTCCTGTTATTCGGGAATCTGAAGGGTCATTCCGACCTTGAGGGCCTTGGGATTGGAGATTTTGTTGGCTTCGGCGATCTTCTTCCACTTTTTGGTGGATCCGTAGACTTTCTTGGAGATCTTGGCGAGAGTATCGCCCTTCTCGACCTTGTATTCAGTGGTCTTTCCTTCATATCCGCCGCTTTCCCCGGGGATCGGAGCGGATTCGACAACGGGTTCGGGAGCGGGTTCGGGCTCGGGAACGGGTTCAGCGATGGGTTCGGGAGCGGGGGCAGGCTCGGGTTCCGGTTCCATCACGGGTTCGGGAGCCGGGGCGGGAGTGGGTTCTTCGACCGGGGCCGCGGCAACGGGTCTGGCTTCTTCGGTGACCCGGAAGTTCCGGACTTCGATTCCCCCGGAGGGAAACTTCGCATCGGGCTTCCGGACGTTTCCGAATACCCGAAGGACTGCGCCGCGGTGCTCAGCGAGCTTCTCGGCTTTCCGGCCGGTAAGCTGAAGAACCTGGCCATCGTCGGTCTTGAACATGATCTTCCGGCCGTCAACGGAGTCGATGCTTCCGGTGACCGTGGTCGAATGATTCTGCTTGCGGAACCAGTCGCTCATCTTCCAGAAGGAACTCTTCGCCAAAACGGTCGTGGGAACGCTGAGGACAGCGACCAGCACTATCACAGCAAGGAACCTGGTTTTCATTCCGAACATCCCCCTTATGATTTGAAAAAATGTCGCGGCAACAACCGCGTTTGGAATTTATACCGTTCCGGTTCCATTTTCAAGGGGTTCCCGAGTTTTTTTTTCCAAACCGTGAATCCGTTTCCCGACCAAATCGTTTTTAATTCTAGCCTATCAGGATAGAGGAGTGCGGAGGGCAACAATATCCATTGACCCTCCTTCAGAGAATGGCATACAATGCGGGAATGCGATTCTTCGTGGGGATGCTCGGGCAGGGGAAATCCCATCTCGAAAACACGGACAAGGCCCGGAACACGCGCCTTGGAATCCGCATCGCAGGAATCTTTTCCATCGTTCTCCTGGGTTGGTGCATCTGGTCCTTTTCCTGGATGCTGTTCATTCTTTCATTCCTCCAGGCCGGAATAATCCTGACGGTATTGCGCAACCTCCCCAACAATTACGAGATTCCAAAAGTCGCCAGGATCTTCGATCAGGATTACGGGTTCAAGGATATCCTGACAACGGCCCAGGAGTTCCAATCCCAAGAGCAGACCAACCCGATAGTGGCCGAACTTGCCGACGATGCGGACCGGAAAGCCAGGTCGATTTCCTTTCCCGAAAATGGAAAGCGGGACAAGATCGAAATTGCGGCCTTTCTCCTTTTTCTTTTCAGCCTCCTCATTCTGAACTTCTGGAACCCTTTCCGCTACGTTCCGCCCCCGATTTTCAAGGTCCCTCCCATACAAAAGGCATTGGAGCGGCTGCCAGATGAAACCCCGAAGAAGGAGCAACTGCAGAAGGAACTCGAGGAACTCAAGAAAGCCGTAGGTGATCAGGCGAAACAGGAAGCCGCCAAGGGAATGCAGGAGACGCTGGGAAAAAACTCCCCGGGGAAATCGCTGCAGAAGCTGGGGGAGACCCTTCAAAAGAACAGCCAGACGTCCGAATGCGGGAAATCCCTGTCGAATGGTGAAACCGGAAAAGCAGCCCGCCAGGCGGGAGAAATGGCCCGCCAGTTCGAAAAGGGTTTGTCGGACGGACAACGGCAGAACCTCGCAAAAACCCTCCAGGAAGCGATAGACGGCCTGAAATCCCAATCTTCTCCAGGGAAATCCGGCGGGGAAACCTCGGGTGTCCAGGATTCGCTGCAGAAAATGAAGGACAGCCTTGACAAACCCTCCGAGCTGGGAAAGGCGACCGACGAGCTTTCCCGGGAACTCCAGAACCTCGAGAAACAGCAGCAGGCTTGTGACAACCTCGACCAGGCGCTCCAGAAACAGATCGAGAACTGCAAGAAGTGCGAAGCCTTGAAGAAGGCCGGCAAGGAACTCCAGACCGATTCCAAGATGAGCGACCTTGGGAATTCCATGTGCCAAAGCAAGATTTCCCAGGCATCCAAACAAGCCTCCTCGCTTGGCCAGAATTGCCCCGGCGGGAAGGAAGAGGGGAAGGGGGAAGGCCAGAAATCCGGCCCCGGAAAGGGGGAAGGAAAAGACGACGGCAAAGGTGAGGGAAAGGGTGAAACCCCCGGAAAAGGGGACGGAAAGGGCGAGGGAAAAGACGGAAAAGAATCCCCGGGAAAGGGCGATGGCAAAGGCGGGCAGGGCGAAGGGAAGGGAAAGGGAACCGGGCAGGGCAAGGAACCTGAAAAGGGCCAGGGAAGCGGAGACAAACCCGGGGGGCAATCGCCTGGAGCGAATCCCGGGTCCAACGGACAAGGCAACCTCGACCCCGGTGGAACGATGGAGAAAGCTCTCTCCAAAGCCCTCGATCAACTCCCCAAGAGCGGTATGGAAGGGATGAGGCAAGCCCTTCAGGACATGAAGAACAACCTCAAAAACCCCGGCGGGTTCCAGGAGGCGGCGGAAAAGCTCGGCAAGGAACTCGACAAGCTCGCCAAAGACCTTGAAAATCCCGATGGCAACGACGGAAAGAACGGAAGCGATGAAAAGAATCCCGATGCCTCGGGGGGAGATGACAAGCCCAGCGACCCGCGGAATCGGAGCAACCCGATCCCGAATCCCTTGACCGATCAGCCATGGCAGAAACCTCAACAGGGCCCGAACGGAAAGGGGGGTGCAGGAAAGGGCGCAGGCGGGAAGCTGACCCAGGATCCCAAGGAACTTCTGAAGAAACTCAAGGGTCAACAAGCCAAAGCCGGAAACAAGGCACCAGACAAGTTCAAGGAGGACGATGTTTCTTCCAAACCCCAGCTTTTGAGCGATTTCGAAAAGGGCACCCTCCTGACCGACAAGGACAAGATCAAGTTGAACATCGAGCAGGAGGCGATCGCCAGGAGCCGCGAGATCGATGATTTCTGCGGCAGCAACCGCGTCCCGCCAACCTTCAGGACATATCTGAAGGATTTCTTCAAACCCTCGGAAAACTGACCAGATGCTGTTCGACTTGAAATTTTTCAAGAGCCTCAAGCTTCTCAGCATCATCACCAAACGGCATTTCCGCGGCGAAAAGATCGGCCACCGAAAAAGCCCGAACCGGGGCTCGTCCGCCGAGTTCGCGGAGTACAAGGAATATCTCCCGGGGGACGACCTCCGGTTCATCGACTGGAACCTCTACGGCCGCCTGGAAAAACTGTACATCAAGAAGTTCCACAACGAGGAGGACCTGACCGTTTCTATCCTTCTCGACACCTCATCCTCCATGAACGCCGGAAGCCCCGGCAAGTTCGATTTCGCCCGAAAGCTGGCGGCGGCAATTTCCTACATCGCAATGCAGCATCAGGACATAGCCCGGATCTTCACCTTCTCCCAAACCCTCGACACCGTTTCGGATGCCGGGTTCAAGAAAGGCCACATCCATAGGCTCATGGGGTTCCTGGAAAACAAGCAGCCGCAGGGGAAGACCGGGTCTTTCGAGGAAATCATCACGCACTTCCTCGTAAAGAACAAACGCCCCGGAGTCGTTTTCATCCTGAGCGACGGGATGTTCGGCCCCGAGATGTACTCAGGGCTCAAACGTCTGGCCTACCGGCGATTCGAGGTCAACTTCGTCCAGATTCTTTCCCCGGAAGAAATGAACCCCGACATCGCAGGACTGGTCGACCTTATCGACTCCGAGGACCAATCGAAGGTTTCCCTGTCCGTAAACAAGCAGGTCTTGACCATCTATGAGGAGGTCCTGGGGGAGGTCCTCGAGGAACTCAAGAGATTCCTCGCGTCCCAGGGCATGAGGTATTTCCGGGGCATCACGAGCAGTCCGTTCGAATCCACCCTGCTGAATCTCTTCGAATGTTCGGGCGGAAAAGCGTGATCACCTTCCTGAACCCGCTTTTCCTCTCGTTGTTCGGCTTGCTCATCCCGATCCTGGCCCTCTATTTTCTCAAATCGAAACCGGTCAGGAGGGCGGTTCCCACAAATCTGCTCTGGAAGGTCGTCCTCTCCCGGGTCAAACCCAACTCGTTCCTCCAACGTTTCCAGAACTCCCTCTTCCTGATACTCCAGATCCTTGCACTCAGCCTCGTGACCCTTGCGTGCGCCCGTCCCACCGGCCTTTTCGGAGGAGGGCTCAACCGCGTTATCATCCTCGATGTGTCCGGTTCCATGCAGGCGGGAGATGTTTCGCCTTCCAGGTTCGAAGCCGCCCGGAACCGTGCGACCGGCCTTTCCCGGCATTCGGGCCGGACCGCCCTGTACTCACTTGGCGACCGGCTCGACCTCGTGGTCCCCCTCACCGACCAGGGGAACCTTGTCAGTGGCGCACTTGCAAGCCTCCGCCCCACCCACTCGTCGACCCCGTCCGCAGAAAAAGTGATCCGGATGCTCCGCGACCTCGAGGGCCTAAGCCCCGATGAGGTGTTCGTGCTGACGGATACCCTCGACCTCTTCCTCCCCTCCAATTTCATGCCCCAGACGGCAATAACGGTGGAAACCTTCGGCAAGGAAAGCGACAACGTCGCCATCGTCGAGGGAGAAGCCGGGCTCGATCCGGGAACGGGAAGCCTCATTCCAACGGTGGGTCTGATGAACAACTGTTCCCGGTTTTCCTCGGTCACTCTTTCCGTGGAAAAGCTCTCCCCACCGGGTTATCCCAGGGCCGTCACGCTTGCCCCCAATGAAAGGACGAACCTGACTCTTCCTCCGGTACCGGTGAAGAACTGCGTCATCACTCTCGAGGCTCCATCCCCGAACAATTTTTCGAGGGCTGATGACCGGTGGTTCTTCTGTGATCCGGGGCTGAAACCCCGCGTTTTCCTCGAAGCCCCTCGTGATTCCATCCTGTTCCGCCTTCAGAAAGCGCTCCCGCTTGTGGAGTTCGTTCCCTTCGGACCGGGAAACCTGGCGAGCGAGGCCGGAGCCTTCCTGGCCAAAGGGTCTCTTCCCCCCGAAGCCCGCTCGTTGCCCACATGTTCCTTCCTCCCGAGGCCCGGCAAGGTAAGGTCGGGGGAAATCCTTCCCTGGGAGGGTGATCACCCCATCCTGAAGTACCTGAATTGGGACGAAGTCCCCCCGGAAGCGCTCAACCCGGGTGAACTCCCCGGTATCCCTCTCGTGGAAAGCATCGAGGGCACCCTTCTGGCGGAAGAGATCGCCCTCTCGTCCGGGAAGCGTATTCCCCACCTCTGGCTGGCTCTTGACCCCGATAACGACACGCTAACCACAAGCATCTTCCTGCCGGTCTTATTGTACAACCTGACCGAGTACCTTCTGAAGGACGACTTTCCCCGATTCTCGTATCTCGTCGGCCATCCCGGGTTGAGCGCCCTTTGGAAGGCCCATCCCCCCGCAACCGCAGGGTTCCATGATGTTCCGCGGAAACCCGGGGTGAAGGTCGCGGTCAACCTCCAGAGTCCCTCGGAAGCCGCCCTCAAGCCCGCTCAGGCGCGAAAACCGACCCAGGCGCAGAATACCGGCCGTTCCCTGAAGGAGCAATCCTCGAGCCCCTGGCAGACGATCCTCAGCGTTGCATTCGTGGTTTTCCTCGGGGAATGGTACCTTTTCATGAGACGGACCTGAAAAGGAGTGAAAGCAACCCGATGATCGTCTTCGGTGACCTGACCGGCCTGCTCTGGGTGGTTCCGGCACTCCTGATGTCCCTGCTCTGGATAAGGACGCCGGTCTTCATCACCGCTTCTGGAAAGCGTATCCTGGGTTTCCTGAAACTCACCATCCTTCTGCTTCTCGCGGTGGCGCTTCTCGATCCCAAGATTCCCACCCAGACCGTTCACGAAACCTCCCGGGTCGTTTTCGCCCTCGATGTTTCCCCTTCCGTTGCCCAGAAAGCGAAGCGGGATGCCCTTCGTTCCGTATCCAAGCTCATCGCGACATTCCCAAGGGATGTCGAGGCCCGCGTTGTCGCATTCGACCGGGGGACGACGATCGTCAATCCGGTCGAGCGCCGCTGGAAGGGCACTCTCAACGATCAGGCGATCGATCTGTTCCTGGCGGAAACCCAGAAATCAGCCGATTCCGACCTGGGTTCGGCCCTTGGGGAAGCGTTCCGTCAAGTTCCAGCCGGCCAGCGGGGCCGGATCATCCTTCTCTCCGACGGACGGGACAACCACGGAACCGTCGGCAGGGAAATCGAGACGATCGCGGACGGCAACATACCGGTTTCAGTTCTTCCATTGGATACCGTCCCTCCATCGGAATCCCCGGTCGTCCTCAAAACGAACTTTCCAGACCAGGTGTTCGTGGGAGAGGAAACCAAAGCCCAGCTGCTGATCTCCTTTCCCGCAGGAGGGCCCATCAACATCGAGGTGAACGGGACCGACGGGACCGTCCAGAAACAGCAGGTATCCGTTCCTCCCGGGTTGAGCGCCCAGACGGTCTCTTTCAAGGCGGCCAAGGTGGGGACCGTGGTTTTCACGATCAAGGTGGCGGACTCCCGGGCAAAGTACCAGATAGCCCGGATGTTCGAAACCGTGCGCGTGAAGCCTATCCCGAAAGTCCTGGTGTTCGAGAACAACGAAGGGGAAGGCCAGTTTCTCCGCGAAGCCCTCGCCGCGGAGAAGATCGAGTTCGCGAGCTGCACTCCAAGCACCTGGCCAAGGAATTTCAAGGACGAGATCCGGAAATACCCCTGTGTCGTCCTCAACAACATTCCCCGTGCGGCCTTCAAGGACACCGAACTGCAGGAATTCAAGGAAGCCGTCCAGGATGGGACCGGCCTCATGATGTTGGGCGGGCCGAACTCTTTCGGGATGGGCGAATGGACCGACACCCCGGTCGAGGAGGTCATGCCCGTCAAGATGCCCCGCCGCACCGTGAACGCGGGGTTGGCGCTGATCCTCGTTCTCGACTGTTCGGGAAGCATGAACGGCCGGGGGTGGCAGTATCTCCTGGTCGCTACAAAGGAAATCCTGAAGCTTTGCAAGGGCCAGCACGTCGGAATCGTCCTTTTCAACCATCTCCCATACTGGGTCCTCACCCTTCAACAGATCGAGGATCCCGACGCTGTCGGGGGATTGCTCGACAGGTGCTTTCCCAACGGTGGCACCATCTATTCCCTCCCCCTGGTCCAGTCCATCATTGCCCTGCGCGACCAGCCGTTCCCGATGAAGAACGTGATAATGCTCTCCGACGGCGTTCCAGCGGATTTTCCGCAATGCGAGCCGCTTTTCGACGATTTCCGGAATGCCGGAATCAAAGTGACAACTGTTGCGGCCGGATACGACTGCAACGAGGACAACCTCGAGACCATCGCCCGTGAGACCGGGGGCGAATTTTACCGGAGCCTCGACTTCGCCGACCTTCCCAACGTTTTCAAGAAAGAGTTCAAGCGGATTTCGGGACCACCCTACATCGAGGAGGCTTTCCAACCGGTCCTTTCCAATTCCACTACCATTGCCCGCGGAATATCCCAGGAGGAGATTCCCTTCATCGAAGGGCTGGTGGTCACCCAGAAAAAGCCCGCCGCGGCTCTCATCCTGACCAGCAACCGGGGAGACCCCGTCATGGCCTATTGGCGGTATGGCCTGGGGAGGACGGTCGCCTTCACCTCGGACCTGCTCCCGAACTGGACGAAGAGCTGGGCGGGATGGAACGGGTTCGGAAAGCTCCTTCGCCAGACGGTAAAGGACCTGTGTTCGGGCGCAAAAGAGAAGTTCGCGGTCTCGACGGTCCAGAAGGGAAGCGACGTTTCGATTTCCGTGAATCCGGGTCCGGAGCTCAAGGAGCCGTTGCGCTACATCGAACTGGAAGATGCCGGAAGACAGCGAAAAACGTACATGCTCAACCCGGACAAGGACGGCAGATACATGGCGACTCCGGAAAAGATCGCCCCCGGCATCTACACCTGCGGGGTTTTCACCGACGGCGCGGTCCTGGTGGGGGCGTCACTCGTCGCTGTCAACGAGTCCCGGGAATACATGCCCGGACGTGTTAACAACGAACTCCTGAGGAGCATAGCCGACAAGACGGGAGGCGAGATCCTCGATTCCCTCGACCAGATGGCGGGGTTTTCAGCCGGCCCCGCGGTGGAAGCCACCCTTTACCTGCCACTCTGGCCCTGGCTCGCGATCCTCGCTCTTCTGCTCTACCTTCTGGATATCTATCTCAGGAAGGCAAACGTCTTCGGGATCAAGGATCATTCGGAAATGAAGGGGGAGAAGGAGTCGAGCGAGGAGATCTACCTGCAGCTCGCAAACAAGTTCTCCAACATGGCCGAGGAACATTCGCTCAAAGGAGAGAGCGAGGATGCGAAGCGCTACTACCTCCGTGCAAAAGCCTTCTACATGAAAGCCCAGGCGACCAAGGAGGCGAACCGGATGTGGGAGCGGTTCAAGCGGTTCGAGAACTGAGGCGACCGCACGA
>CAYRYU010000051.1:40882-50110 GCA_964428355.1 uncultured bacterium | reverse complement strand
AAGCGCATGGAGGGAAAAATGAGAAAGGCCTTGCTCGCAGGTTTGATGTTTCTTCTGGCCGGAGTCGTTTCGGCTGCGAATCTGATGGACACCTTCCAGGAGTTCAGCGACAAGCGGGTTCTGAGAGGCTCCTTTGGAAAGGCCAGAAAAGCCTCCGACCGGGGTGATCCCATGGCGAAGGTGTTCATCGCAGAATGCTACGCAAAAGGCATCTGCATCCAAAAGGATCTGAGGGAAGCCTGGAACTTCGTGAACGATGCCGCCGGAGGGGGAGAACCGCGCGCCCTGTTCCTGAGAGGAACCTGGTATGCGATCGGCCTGGGAACTGCCCGGGATTTCCGGAAAGCCGTGGAGAATCTCGAATCCGCCGCAGAAAATGGCTATGGCCGCGCGGAATTCAACCTGGGTGTCCTGCTTTTCAATGGTTTTCCAGGGAGGTCCGCGAATCCCGCGGAAGGATACTACTGGGTGAATCGGGCGGCCTCCCACGCTGACGACGATGAACTTGCCAGCCGGGCCAAAGCCGCCCTGGCGGAGTTCCGGAAGTCGATGACTCCGGAAGATCTCGAGAAAGCCAAGGAAATCCGCAAATAGAACCAGTCCTCCTGATAGTGGGGAGCCGCTGACCTTGCCTGGAGTTCAACGTGCGAGCGTGACGACGTAGCAGGCTTCCAGACGCGTCCTCCCCGTGCTCCAGATGCCCAGGCGGCTGAAGCCAAGGTCGGAAACCCCATCCTCGGCCTCGCGGAACAACGGGTCGGTCCGCCGGACCGAAACCACCCTTTCCCCAGGGAACAACCGGACCGCGGCGAATTTTGCCCGGAAGACCACGAAAAGCTTTCGGGAAACGGGATGCCGCGTGCAGACGAGTTGTTCCGAGATCTGGCTGTTCGCGCTTCGATAGAGCTTCCCGTCCCAGGATCGCTCGGAAAGAGGAACCCCCGTCAGGTTGTCCCAATTGGGAACCACGCGGATCAATTTGTACCAGGCGGGAACTTCTCCGATGTTCTGGTAGTTCGGCATGTTCCCCTCCCGGGACCCTCCGAACCTTCCGTACCAGTTGAACCACGCTCCGTTGACCGCGGCTTTCGCCGCCATCAACCGGTTCATCCCTTCATCGGCGGAGTCAGGTGAGGTTATCCCGACGCGGTTTCGGAGAAACCTTCCCGAAGCGAAGATCCGTTCGTCATCGACGAACTCGGTCCCGGCGCGCTCCTGGCAAAGCATATCGGGAACGAGAAGATCAGCGTCGGAACGTCTTTCGACCGGTCTCACCCAATGGCTGAAAACGAAATAGGGCTCGACGATCCACTTTGCCTGCGGATTCAGTTCCGATCTCGCCTTTCGGAGGATCCCCGAATAGTAGGCTGCCAGGCCGTCTGTTACGGTGGAGAATTCGTGGGTGATCCCGGGATGGAGGAGCGCGGAGTCCGACCCTGTCCAGTAACTGATCGGAACGTGGAATGAGGCTTTCGGGTCGATCGTCGTGATAAGGGAATGTAACGAAGGCCCCAGGGTGGGGTGATAGGTGAGGTTTTCGACCTTTCCCGCCATCCCCGCCAGGTCGAAGGGGTTCCGAAGAACCTCGGCCAGATCCTGGAGATCTGAAGAATCGCCGCGATTGTCCGGATTGCCGGCGGGAAGACCCGCTCCGGTCCCAACAATTTGTCTGGAAGACCTGCTGTGCGGATGGCTCCAGAATTCCCCGTGAAGGTTGGCTTCATCCCATGCGAACCCGGCGAAATGGAACCGGGGATTGGCTTCCTGGATGGCTTTCGCCACAGCGAGTGCCCATGCCACCTTCCGATCGATCACGCGCCGTTGCTGGAAATCGAAGTTCACGGTGAATCTGGTTTCGTTCCGGGGCCACCCTGTGGCAAGGTTGCCCGGAAATGGATCCAGGCTTTTCCAGCAACAATCGGATTCGTAAGATTCGCGGCGTTCCTTGGGAATGTCAGCTCCTATGTCGATTTCGACGGGAATCTCCGACAGGGTCATTTCCGGCGACTCGATGAAGAAGTTCATCCCTGCGGCCAGTGGGTCTTTTTCCATCCCAACCTGGTAGAAAACGTATTCGTATCCCATCTGGCGGGCGAAAGCCAGGTTGTCGGAGGGCTTTCCACGCCAGCATATCCCGTAGAAATGGCGAAAATCATCAGTCCGGCCCATTTCCGGAGGCTTCGGAACCGGGGCAACCAGTTCCAGGAGCTGAAAAGCAAATCCCGTGGCGAGATTGGCGGGATCCTCGAGCAGACGGCGGGGGAGGCGCAAGATGAAGCCCCAGTAACCATCGGGCAAAGAGCCCGAAAGGCCCTTCCCGGTACCGGCGATCCTGTTTCGAGTCCCCTCGAGTTCGGCCGAACCTGCATGATTGGCGAGAACCAGAAATGTTGCAAATAGAGCGGTGATTGCCCAGGTCGTCTTTCCCCGTAACATCTGAAGCCCTCCCAGTCTCTCGAGGAACCTCGGGATTTCCGGAATCCCGTCACATTATAATCCAATCACCTGGTCAGGGAAAAGATCGATGTGACAGAACGGGAAATTCGAACGTCATCTGTTCTGGAGGTGAACGATCCGGCCCGACCATTGCCCGCCCAGGGGCACCAGCTCTCCTGATCCGCATGTTTTTTGGCGTCTGTGATAAACTGTAATCCAGGGGTGGCCGCAACTTGAAAGTTCTCTTTCGGAAAAGAACATGACGGATGAACAGCCCAGGGGTGGAGAGGGCCAGAGACTTTCGGAAACGACTTCGCAAGAGCGTTCCTCACGGCCCTTCCCTGGCGAGGAGGAACTGCTCGCGGGGTTGAAAACCCGTGAAGAGCGCGCCTTCGGGAAGCTCGTGGAACTCTTCTCGGGAAAGATCATCCGGAAAGCCCGTTTTATACTTGGTTCGGTGGAACTCGCCGAAGAAGCGGCACAGGACATTTTCCTGAAGGCCCATCGCGAAATGCACTCGATCCGGGGGTACAGGGTCGCCCCATGGCTGTATGCCATCGCCCACAACCACTGCCTCGACCTCCTCAGAAAGAGGAACCGGAACCCCCAGACAGTCCAATTTTCCGAAAGGGTGGGTGGCAACCCCAAGCCTGAGCCGATCCCCGAAGACCTGGGACGGATTCTAGGCAGCCTGACTCCCACAGAGCGTTCGGTTCTTCTCCTCAGGGTGGTGGAACACCTCGATTACAACGAGATCTCGACCATAACGGGTCTCGCGGGGGGAACTCTCCGGAACATGATCTCGAAATGCCTTCGGCGTCTGCGGGAGGAAATGGAAGCGAATGGACTGTAACGAACTCCTTCGATGCCTCGATGAGGGTCCCATGCCCGATTCCGGTCCTTCGGCCGAATCGGCGCGAACCCACATCGCCCGATGCCCAACCTGTCGGAAAGCTCTCGAGCGCCAGGAACGGCTTTTCCGCGCCATCTCCTCCCTGGAACCCGACCAGGCTGAACTGGCAAGGTTCAGGGATTCCCTCCGCCACCGGATCCCCCAGGATTCATCCCCATCCGGTCCGCGGGATTTCCTTTGGAAAATGCTGTTGCTGGGCTCGATTCTCCTCCTGATTGGGGGAGGGATCGCCTTCCACGCTTTCCAACCCCCAGCCACGCCCCCTGCCCAGGAAAAGGTCTCCCCTCCGACAACCATACCGCCCCATGTGATCTGCATTGCCGGTACCCCCGTGGTCCGTTCGGCGGGAAACCCGGCCCTGGAGCGTTCGGTAAGAAACCCCACACCGCTTCCTCCCGGAAGCACAGTGGCCATGTTTGATCCGGGGGCCTTCGTGATCCGTCTCCAGTCCGGTGGGTTGATCGCGGTCACTGGCACCTCCGTCATAAGGCTCGTCCCCGGAGGAATGGAGATTCCAGAATGCCGTGGGGATTTTCTATTCTCCAAAGTTGAGAAGGGATTCAAAATCTCCCTTCCACAGGGGACGGCAAGCCTTCGCGGGACCCGCCTCCACATTGCCGCCGCGACCTCTTCGGCCGCGATCTGGGTTGCGGATGGCGCGATTTCCTGGAAGCATTCCACTTCCCCCGCATCCGGCTCCCTGAGCGCAGGTTCGGGAATCGTGCTTTCCCCGAGTGGAGTTTTCCCATTATCGTTTTCACCTCTGAGCGTCGGATATATTCCGGACAACGGGAATCCTCTCCAACCCGATGCCGAACGGCCCTCTTCGAAAACGCCGGTTCCGGCATCCTCGGTTCCGGAAACCCCCGCCACGCAGCTCACGGGTTCCGTTCCAGCAATCGTATCCTCGGAAGCGGCAATTTCCAGCGGAAATGTTCCGTTGGGCGACCAGCCCGAAGCGGGAAATCCTGATGCCGGCAATCCCGATGCCGGGTTCCTCGGGTCAGGAGAAGCCGGTCCCGGCCCGGGAGAGTGAGAGGTTTTTAAATATTACAAATCGACCGTGATTCACGTCATGGTAGATTGGAAAGAGAAAACAAAATTTACCTAATAGGGGAGGTTGCCATGAGAATACGAAGACCGGTCCTTTCTTTTGTTCTCGCCTTTTTCCTGGTTTTCAACCCGATGATTTACGAAGCCGCGCTCTGGGCCGAAGGAAACGACTCCTCCGCAACCATGGACAACGCCGCTACCACGATGACGGAGGGCAACGCGAAAGTCCAGGCCATGGAGGAAGTGAAGCTCAGTTCCGTCAAGAAGTTCGTCCTTGGAATCGGAAGCTGGCTCAAGGGCAAGAGCTGGAACTATTACAAGGACAAGATCGAGGATGCCAACCAGAAAATCCGCGAGGCGAAGGAAAAGAGCGCCCAGGCGAACCAGCAGACCCAGGATAACAAGGGGACGCACGACGCCGCGGTCTCCGCCGGAACGGGCATGAAGAGCACGATCAACCAGACGGCGGGGGCGAAGGCCGAGCTCCAGAAAGCCCTGATGGAGACCGGAAAGAGTCTCCAGGAGATCGCCCAGACCCTGAAACTGGTTGGAGTCGGCTTGATCGCCGTCGGCCTGGCAACCAGCTGGCTTTTCGGAGCGGGGGCGTTCCTTGCCACAATTGGAAAAGTATTGTATGCCGTGGCATCGGCCCTCGACTCAGCCGGAAAGACCCTCTACGAAATGGGCCAGAAGGGGGCAACCGACGACAAGGACTTCTTCAATGTCGTGACCTCGGCGGTCAAGGGCTACGTTTCCGGTTATGCCCAGGCCGGTTCATACGCCAGTTCGGGCTCCGCCGCCATCACGGCGTTGAACACGGCTACGAACGGGAAGGCGAGCTGGATCGACAAGGTCAGCGCGGGCCTCGGCGCGATGGGCTCCGACGGGAAGAAGGCCCAGGATTACGTCAACAAGGCCAAGGACGGATGGAACAACGCCACCTCGTATTGGGACAAGATAAAATCCGGCTGGAGCACGGTCAAGGGCTGGTTCGGGTCCGACGACAAGACCCAGACTGCTGGCACGCCCACTTCCTCGGCCGCAGGGTCTCCCGAACCGGCTGTTACGACCACCACCACGTCGAACGACGCTTCCACCCCTTCCGGCCAAGATGCAGGAACCGGAGTTTCGAACGGGGATGAGAACCCCACGGCTTCCAACGACGCGAACGGCTCCTTCATCGGCGGCGGGAACGACGATGACGAGAACGGACCCAACAGCACGCCGCCCAAGGACGACGACGACACCGGGGAGGAACCACCCAACAGCACTCCTCCCACCGACAACGAAGCGGAGACCGATTGACCGATCGCTCCCCTCCCGGGGAGTTCCCACACGGTTCAACGAAAAGGACGCCCGGAACCGGGCGTCCCTTTCCTTTTCCGGGCAGGTTGGACTGACAAGAGGAGTGGGAGATGGTAGAATTCTGACATGAAGATGTCCGTTGGTGGAGAAACCAGGAGGAGAGGATTCCTGATCTACATCGTCCTTTCCTCCCTGCTCCTCGTCGGAATCCTGGCTTTCAGCATCTCGTCCTTCAAACGGGACGCTGTCGAGCAGCTTTCCCGGACGGTCGACCAGAACCGTCTCCTGATTCTCGCCCAGGGTGGAACTGCCGAGATCCTGGGAATCCTGCGCTACCAGGCCAACCTGTATGCATCCCCCATGTGGAAAACATTCCGGAGCGTTTTCGCCGAGAAGGATCCCCTTGCGGGCGGCCCCTGGAAAAAGACCGTGGACTTCCCTCCGGGCGCCCTTCCCGCGATAAACGCCATCGCCGGAACTTTGCGCGGGTTCAAGGTGAAGGTGGAGGGCAGGATCAAGCTGGTCTTCCTCGAACGCTCCAACACCAACCCCGTCTCCTATTCCGGCTTCATCGAGGTCCAGGCTCGGGCCTCGGCGGGGGGGAACTACCTGATGGAGGCAAAGGAACGGCGGGAAATCAAGCTGGTCAACCTCCAGGATTTCCTCGACAAATACGCGCTTTTCGTGAAGGGATTCGTACCGGACTACAACGATCGGAACCGGCGTCTCAGGGTCGAAGGGCTTGCCAGCAAAAAGACCTACTCCTGGATCTATCTGGGAAACCGCGATTATCCGCAGTGCCTCGAGTTTCCCTCAGGGGAACTCGCGCCTGGCGCGAACGGTTCCCTCCCCCCGATCCTGTTGGACGTCGATTTCGTGCAGGATTCACAGCTCCTGTCAGGGTTCGCACAGGGTTCGGTCGGCTTCCCAGGCAAAGCTCCGCTCCTGGACAGCTCCTCCACGATGGGGAAAATGTTCTGGATCACCCAGTCTCCCATCAAGTTCTCATCCCTGGCGGGCAACTTCAAAATGGATGATTTCTTCCCGGTCTCCCAGTTGCGGGAATATTACCGGGTCACGATCGGCGAAGCTTCCCTCAAGGCCCAGGGATCGACCAACCAGAACTCCACCGCCTACCCGATCGCCCAGGACTACCTCGCGAACAGGAACAACTACCCCGGCTCGACCGCGTTCAAGGCTCTGATCCAGACATGCATGGACAGCTGGGAATACAAGTACGGGTACACGGACTACATGCACCTTTTCCCGGACAACAAGGCCGATTCGGCTATGGGACATTACCCTTTCAATGGTGTGGCAAGCTATTTCACGGAGTACCAGGATTATAACAACTGGCGAATCCTGGGGGGACGGATGCCCGCTTTTTTCGGGGAGAAGCGGAACACCGCTACGATGATCGAGGGTCAGGCGTATGTTCGGTTCTTCAAGATCGCCTATTTCGACCCGTTCGTGACCACCATGAACTGCCTGGGAAGCGACATCCAGGTCGAAATGCCTCCCCTTCCGCTTCATTTCGCGAGGAAGGGAAAGCAGGATGACTTCCAGAACCGCGAGATCCCCAAGTTTTCCGGGAACGAGAAATGGCTCATGAGCCGCGCGGTGGAAGAGTTCCCGATCAACAGGTTCTTCTTCCCAAAGGAGACCAAGCCCCGCCCCGAACCGGAACAATACGGGTCGAAGGTTCCTGGTGCCGACATCTATCCCGCCAATGATCCCCTGATGGACGCATTCGAGTTCGATACCGGGGCCGACCTCGTCCGGGAAAGAACCGTGCTCGACGGGTCAGGCCGGAAGATTCTCGACCTCGACGGACAGATGCAGGTCAACAAGGGCGATCTCGACCTGTCGGGCGTCAACCTCTTTCGGGGTCGGGGCGTGATCGTCGTGGTCAACGGGAACTGCCGGATCGGGAATTTCCAGCGCATGGACCCGGGAAGCGGGGACTCGGCCAAGATCTACCTTACCCACGGGAATTTCGAGGTCACCTCCGCGGGTCAGTCGGTGAAGATCGAGGCATCCCTGGTCGCACTTGCCCTTGGAGCGGGGGCGAAGCGTCCCTACATGTTCTGCTGCAACAACAAGGACGTTCATATACTGGGAAACCTCGTCGTCGATTACCTCCCGATCGATTTCAACAACCGCGGGATCGGAAGGGAACTCCTGATCGAGCATGATCCCCGCCTTTTCGCCCCCTCCGATCCCTTCCGGGTCAGCATCGGTCAGGTCAGGACGATGTTCAGCATCAACGCGGGAGACGCGTCATGGTAAAAAAGCCCCGCGAAAATGGAGGATCGACTGACGGTCTGCGACGACGCGGATGGGGGATAATCGAGGCCGTCCTGGCGATCACGGCGGGAGCTGTCCTGAGCATCCCCCTCCTCTGGTTGTACATCTCCACCAGGTCGGACACATGCAAGGCGATCAACTACCTCAGGGCGCTCGAGATCGCCCAGGAAACCACTGAATGGATCCAGTCCACCCCGCTTACACAGAAGACCATCGAGACGCTGACAAAGATGAGCGGCTCCCTGGTCGATCCGGGGACGGGAAACAGCGCCCTCTACCCGACATCAACGAACCCAAAATGGGCCGGGGACCTCTCCTCAAAAGTCGATTATCCAGACCAGTACAAGGGAATGTACTTCTTCCGGCACATCGACATCGTCCCCGTGACCGGAACGGGTGTTCCCCACGGGGAATACCTCTACCAGGTGACGGTGACCGTCCTGTGGAACGAGAACCAGCCTCCTGCGCATCTTACCGACCCCGTCAGGGCGAAGAAGGTCGTGCTTTCCACCCTCGTTGGCGACGAAAGGAGGGGATACTGACGACCATGAAACGACTCGCCCGGGCCTTCACGATCCCCGAACTGCTGGTTTCGGTGCTCATTTCCAGCATGGCAGTCCTGATGGTGTTCAAGCTCATGAGCCTCATGCAGTCCTACTGGTTCATCGGAACGGTCAACCTCAACCAGCTTCAGGAAGCCAGGCTTGCGATCAACTACCTCCGGCGCGACTTCGCCGCGGCCTGCCCGAGGTTTTCCCCGCAAGACCCGATCAAGATCATGAAAGAACTTCGGCGCGACCCGATCAGGTTCGACATGGGCGCGGTCCAGGGGCAGAATTCCGCTCCAATCCAGGTTTCGAAGGATGGGCTCACCTTCTTCCGTTATACCTTCGAAACAGTGGACGGAAAAAGCGGGACCCCGGTGGAACAGATTTCCTACAACTTCGACAAGAACTCCCGCATCCTCACGCGGACGACCTCGTCTAACGTCCTTGTCAGGTTCAAGGGAATCCAGGACGTACAGTTCAAGGTTTACGTCACCAGGGCAAATCCCGCGGTTCCACTTCTGTCGGTAAAGCTGACGGTATTCGACGAGGAGAACGCCGCCAAGGTGAAGAATGCGACCTCGCTCGACATCTCCACGACTGTCTCGAGCTCGTTCATGGCCGGATGCCTCAACCACCCCTCCTGGAACTTCACCACCCTGCAGGAGT
>CAYRYU010000051.1:1878-40782 GCA_964428355.1 uncultured bacterium | reverse complement strand
TTCATGGCCGGATGCCTCAACCACCCCTCCTGGAACTTCACCACCCTGCAGGAGTAAGCCAGATTCGGAAAGTCCGAAGCGAGATTCGAAACCTGCCCGAGTTCCCGATCGGAGCTTCCACAAAGGTCTCAGAGAACCTTCGGAAAAATCAACCGACGGAGGAAGGGAACGAGACCGAAGAATTCCCGCCACTGATCAACACTGATTTTCGCAAAATCCCATCCGTGGACATCCTGGAAAACCCGTGGCAAAACGAATCTTTCGCGAGTTTTCGCCAGCTTCTGAGAACTCAGAGACGCAACGGTGTATGGTCTCTGTGGCCTCTGTGCGCTCTGTGGCAAATCCTTCTGGCTTGCGGGCGGTTTCGCCCTCCCCGGACGCGGATCGCGGGTCAGGCGGAAACGAGCTTTTCGGCCTGGGCGCGGTCGGGAGCTTCGGGTGCGACGGAGAAAAGGCCCGCGATCTTGAAGACGTTTCGCTTCAGGGTGTCGAGACCGCAAAAAACGACCTTTCCCTTGAAATCCTCCGTGACCTTCAAAAGGATGTCCAGAAGGGCCGCCACCCCCATGCTGTTGATGATATCGCACGGACCGAAATCGAGTATCACCCCGGTTTTCCCTTTGCGGGCGAGGGCATCGACCGCGGCGTCAAGGCTCTGTCCGGCCACTCCGTCGAAATAGCCCTTGATCTCGATCACGACGGACCGGTCGGATTCCAGAGTGTTGAGGGAAAATGCCATGGCCCCGCGCTCCTTCCGCTCGTTCCTCCGCCCCTCCATCGTCCTCTGAGATAGAGAACCGGAGTCGGCGGAAGACTTCTTTCTTCAACTCTTCCAGATTGAAGATACCACAAAAACGGAGGAGGAGAAACTCAGGGCTCTCCCTCACCCGGGGTTCCCTCACCCCAGGCAGCGTCAGGGCGCCTGGATTTCTCCGCGAGCTTCTTGGCGACCTCCTCGCTCGCAGCAGCCCGCTCAGCACGACCCGCCATGTTCTTCTCCGCGTTCACCTTCTCCTGGGCAACGAACAGATCCGCCGCGGGAGGAGGCATCTCCTCGACGCTACCCTCGAGCCGGGTGCCCGACGAGGCCACCGCTGCCCGACGCACCGACCGGGTGGCGGTCACCGTGACCTGGGGCTCGGGAGCAGCAACCTCCGGAGGCCTGCCACCGAAGGACATTATCAGGAGAACCACTATCAACAGGAAAACCCCTGCCCCTGCCGCGGCGACCTTGCCGGGAATCTTGCCCATGGCGCCCGCGACCCATGTCCCGAGAGTTTCCATCCATTCAGGGGAGGCATTGGCACTCAATTTTTTCAGGGAGTATTCCGGAAGCGGCCTTGCGCTCTTCTCCTGCTCCCGACGGAATCGTTCCTGGTACTCCCCCATTCTCCGCGGGGCGTCGGCGGCTTTCACCTGGCCGGATTCGGTCAGGAACTTCTCGTTCGCGGCCCGGGCCGCGGCGGCTTTCTCAGTTTCCGGGTGGACGAGTTTCTTCTCGAGACGAAAAAGCTCATAGAGATTTCCCGGATCCGGGTTGGCCTGGAAAAGGCACATGCAATGGTCGATTTCCCGCGATGAGGGATTTCCAAGCAGATACTCCACGAGAATCGGCCGTACAAGCGTGAAATCGAAGCTCATCAGGCAGGCAAAGGCGGCTTCCCGCTGGTCCTCCTGGTGGCTTCCCAACATGGCTTTCACTATCGACAGGGCCTGGGAATGGTCATACTGTTGCAGCACCTTCAGGGCGGACCCCTTGATTCTTGCGTTCTTGGACTGAAGGAACGACCCCAGAAGCGGGAAGAAGTTGTCCGAATCGAAGCATCCCTGATACTCGATGGCAGCGCTGACAAGCCCGGGGTCTTCCGATCTGAGGGATTTTCCCGCGAGCCCGGTGAATTCTCCCACCACGAGTCGGACACCGGCCCTCAGGAGTGCGGCAAGCTGATCCGGAGGGGTGTCCTTCGCTTCCGCGACAAACTGGAGAAGAGGCTTTGCCCGTTTTGCATCCTCTTTTTTGAGGAACCCGATGAACCTCCCCCTGCGCAGGGAATCCAGGCTCTGGAAATGGCCTATGAGGTCCTGGGGGAGGTCCACTGCCTGCTCCTTCGCTGAAGAAACCAGAGAGGGTCCTGATGAGGGGGGCCCCGATGTACTTGCAGCCGTGGCACTTGTGGAAGAAGGTCTGGGGCTCGCGGGGGAAGGGCTCACGGCGGCGGAACCAGCCCCTTCACCGGTCGGGCTTTGCGTAAGGCCGAGTGCCTCGCGGATCAGGTTCTTTGTCCCCTCGGTCAACGGCCATTCGAGCGCCTGCTTGAACGCATTCCGCCCGGATTCGGTTCCAAGGGCTTTGGAAACTGCCGCGTCGAGCTCCGCAGGCAACTGTTCGCCGCGTTCGATCGCGGCGGTCACGGTCTGAACGAGCGATGCAGCGCGCCGGCGGTCGATCCATTCCTTGAGGCGGTTGATGAAAGTCTCCGAGGGCTCCTCGAGGATGCCGGACTTTTTGATGGCAACGCAGGCGCCCTGGAAAATCGGTTGGATCACGTCCCGCCGGGAAGAAGGTAGGGTCTCGATCAGTTCCCAGAGGCGGTAGGGCACCTCGATGTCGGGATTCGTCTCGAACAGGACTCCGGCCCGCTGGAGAAGCCCGGGGACCGTTTCCGTAGCGAGGAATTTGAGTAGTACCGGTTTTACGACCTCGAACGGAATGAAAAAACAGGATTGGATGGCGGTCAGTTTGGCGGCGGGTTCCCCCGTCGAAAGAAGGTGGTCGAGATGGGCGACCGTTTCCTCGATGTCGATCTTGGCCAACCCCCGGATCGCGAGCGTCCGGATCCGCGGATCCTTGTTCATCAGGAGCTTGGGAAGACTCCTTTGGAGGCTCTCGGGTGCGATATGGGTCAGGGCCTCCAGAACCGCAACGCGGAGGGAAAGGTTGGGCGCGCCCAGGCGGTTGGCAAGCTGCTGGACGCTGTCCCGCGGCCACTGGCGGCCGAAAGCCCTGACTATCCCGGCGCTGACGAGGGGATCCTTCTCGGCCTCGAGAAGGGAAACGGCATGGGGAACCAGCTTTCGGACGAGGGAGGGCGAGATTTCCGCCAGGCTTTCGAGCTTCAACCCGGGTTGGGCGGATGCGAAAAAAGCCAGGAAGGCATCCGGATCGGTCGGGATGGCCTGGAGCCCGGTTCCGGCAAGTCTTCGCCTGACCGCGCTGACCGCCCGTTCCAGCATCTGGCGACATTCAGGGTCCTCTTCGTACAGCTGCCGTCCGTTCAGGGCGGTCAAAACGGTCTCGGAATCACCCTGGGTCCAGCAGATCTCGATGGCCAGCAGTCTGAGCGACTTTTCCGGCGAGGCAAGATCCTGGATGATCTCGTTTTCCTGAAACACGCTCCCTCCAATCCCCGGGATCGATTATACCCGAACTCTCGTCCTCGTCGCAACGAGCGATCCACTCGCGCTCCCACGGGGTGCCGCGGAAAAGTCCGAGGCTCTCCCAAACGAAGCCCGGGCTTCAATCGGCATCGACTCCCCCCCAGCATGGCACGTCGCTCGGGAAAAGCCTGAACCGGGCGGAGGAAAGGACCGGGATCAGCGGTTGGGGTGGCAGCGGCGGCAGACGTTTTTGTCCCCATGGCATGCCGCGCACCGGTCGGGGTTGGAAAGCGCGCTGAAACCATGCCGCCGGCTCACCCAGGCAAGGGTGTGATCGCGGGGACGGGTGGCGTGGCATGCCAGACAGCTCGAATCTTCATGGCAGGCCCGGCAGCTCTGGGGATCGGACCTGTAGGCGATCCCGTGTTTCCTTTCGTAATTCCGCGTGTGGTCCTTCGGACGCGGGGTCTTCTGGTGGCACATCGTGCAGTTCTTCTTCGCCTTCAGACCGTTGTGGCAAGAGAGACACCCCTTCATGGAGGTGTCCTGCATCGTCCCGTCCAGGTTTTCCCAGTCGGTCACCTTGGGATGGCAGGCCAGGCAATCCTCCTTGGAGTGCTTGTCGTGGGGGAAGACCGCTCCCTTCATGATCCGCTTCCTGATCCGGACCGTGGTTCCGGGCTTTCCGAAGTGGCAGAGACCGCAGTCACGGGATTTCCTGGTCCGGGAGTGGCACGAGAGGCAGGTCTTTTCCGGGGGCCGGCCGAAGCCGGGAACCGCCGTGGCAGAGGCGATCTCAGCGCTATCCGTGGCCCCGAGGGGTTCGAACCCGCTCACTACCCGTGAGGGCCGCAGGGGAACCCACCCACCCGGAAGATGGGCGGGCTCGGGTTCGGACGGAGGAGGGGCGACATGGCACCTTGCACATTCGATCCGGTGCTGGTCGTGCGTCCAATGCGAGAACCGCAGATTGGCCTTGATTTCCTGCCCGATCAGGGCAGGGAGGCCGACGAGTATCAGTGCGATGACCGCCAGCCCGGAAATCAGGGCTGCGGGCCTCAGAAAAGAACCTGGGTCTCGAAGAACGGCGTGTTGTTCTTGTCGAACTGGCCGATCGGCCCGAGCCGGTCGGTCGAGCGACCGTTGTAGTGGACCCCCGCGACCAGTTTCAGATAGTCGCCACGTTGAAGCTGTATCTGAGGGGTCAGGACGTATTCCCCGGTCGTGAGATTCGAGTAGGCGTTGAACTCGACGAACAGGGTCTCGCTCTTGAAACCCTTCCGCATCTGGAGAGAGGCCATGTACTCGGTCGGGGCAACCTGCAGCGGGGTCTTGTCCTTCATGTCCGCGATATGGGACATCAGGCCCTGGAGGTTCACATACATGTTGTTCTTGAAGGTGTGGTCGGTGCCCAGGAGCATGTTGTACTGGTCGCTCCGGAAATGATACCCGACCCGCTTGTTGGCGAACGTCGAGTAGGTCTTGTCGATCGTGTAGGCGAGCTCGAACCGCATCAGGAATTCCTTCGTCAGCGTGACGTTGCCGTCTATTGCGTAGGTTTCGTCCAGTGGGTAGGTCCATTTGTAGTATCCCGTGCGGTAGAGTTCGATGACGGGGATCCGTTCCTTCATCCGGAGATAATGATACCGTATTTCATATCGTTTGAAACTCGAATTGTAGGCGATGTGATACTGCTCCCTCAGCCTCGTGTCCTTCTCCCTCTGGAGATAGGCCCCGCCCAGCAGAAGATCCAGGGCGACCACCTGCTGGAAGGCGGTGGCCCATTTTCCGTAGATGCTGGGCATCTCGCTGGCCTGGAAAACGGGAAGATAGTGGATCTCGACGTTCCGCTTCTTGTTGAAGTAGTAGGTGACCTTTACCGCGGGGACTTCCTTCTTGTCCCTGTTGTAGTCGTTGGCCAATCCGCTGTAGTAACGCCGGGAGTTGATCTTGTCGACGAACGACACCTTGTCCCCGCTTCCGATCGTTTCGGTCAGGAGACCCAGTTTGTAATCGAAAGGTCCGACCCTGAACTTGTAATAGGTTTCCCCGCAGAACGCGGTCCAGGACTTGTTGTCGTCCTCCTGATAGTAGAGGCCGTTCATGCTCGCGAAAAGTTTGCGGTTTTTCCCATATTCCCGCTCGAAGTTCACCCGCAACTGGTCGTAGGAAGAGAACTTGTTGTATCGCCAGAAGTGAAAGCCGGAAATGGTCGGCCGCGTGACCGATTCCTCCGAAACGGCGGGAACCCCACCGCAGAATGCGGCGAAAACCATGATCAGGGCACAGGTCAGCCTGGTGCCGAAAACCCGAATCGGTTGCCTCCGAGGACTATTTTTTCATGTTCCTCTCGGTGAAGGTCTCGGCATCGAGGTTCAGGTCATATTCCACCTTGGAGGTCTCGAGAGTCGTGGAAGTGTTCTTCCGGAGGTCCTTGATCGTGACCTCCATTGGAGTCCAGATCTCCTTGATCTTCTCGATACGCTTGGATTCCATCTCCTTGATCTGCTTCTGGGGATCGCCCTTGTCATACATGAGTGCCTTGAGGGTGACCATCTTGTCCTTCGCGACCTTCATGATGACCCTCGAATAGCTGGTGTTCGCGTCCTTCTTCTTGCACTCGATCGAATACACGTCGGCATCGCCCAGCTTCTCCTCGACCAGGTTCGAACACTCGTAGTCGGAGGCATGGATATCGTCCATGTCCTCATAGGTGAAGTCGCTGGAGACGAATGCCACGCCGTAATCGGTCGCCACGATCTTCCGGACGTTCTTGAACGCCGACAGGTAGATCCACTTGAGCTTTTCACGGTTCTTTTCATTGACCAGGTAGGTGGTGTCCTTGATGTCGGGGGGCGAGAGGAAATGAATGAAGTTGTCCTTGTTATCGTTATCGGCTTTTCGCCTGTAAATGGTGAGGGTCCGGGTCCGGGCTTTGCCGGAGGGATCGGTCAGGATCATCTTCACATCAGCCTGGGAGGTCTTCCCGATATACCGGTTTTCGACCCCCTGGAGGACTTCCCCCGCAGTCATCGCATGCAGAACCTGCACCCCGAGGAAAACTCCGAGAACCGCCAAGAGGATTTTCTTCACACCGAGACTCCTTTCATGTTTCCTTCCCGCTGAAGGGAAAGCTGTGAGCGAAAGTGCCAGTCGTTGGACGATTGTACCCCACTCCCGTCTCCGGCGCAAACCCCACACACCGGTCAAACGAAATTAACATTCCCCGATACATCTAACGGCGTTCCCGGAAAACGGATTTTTCGCCACGATGGCAGGAAGGGTTTTGCCTCCAACAGTCCGGCGAAAGGATTACGGCTCTTGGGTTTTGGGGAATTTCAGGGTAACATGTTCGAGGAAAAACTTTCGGAACGGGAGAAAAATGAGAGGGGTTACAGTTTTTGCCATCCTGACGCTTGCCTCTCTGGCTTTCTCCGTCGGCTGCGGAGAGGATCTGGAACTGCGGAGACCGAGGCTGGTGCGGCCGGGTTCGGATGGGAATTCGCTCGTGATCTTCGATTACCGCGGCGAGCGGGTGATGGTGGCCGACCGAACGATGAAACGAAGGCTCATCTTCACCCACCCCGATTTCTCCAACCTTTGGGGCCTCGACGCGGATTCCAGGGGGATTGTCGTCGCCAACCAGCGAAGCCTCGGGATTTCCCACTCACCCCAGGAAAAGAAAGAGCTCGCAGTAGCCGAAGTCATGAGGTTCGACTACGACGGCAATCTGACCGGCAGGACGACCTGGACGGGTGAGACCGGCCCCACTGTCGATCCACGCAACATCATGATCCACCCCGACGGATCACTCTACATCGGGGATATCCGGAAGAACTGCCTGGTCTGCCTGGATTCCTCCGCAAACCTGATCGGGACTATCGCGACCTATGGTTTCGACCCGGGTTTCCTTTTCTACCCAAACGACACACGCCTGACACCCGATGGGAACCTCCTGGTGGTCGACGCATTCAACAGCCGCCTCCAGCTTTTCGGCCCGGACGGAACGTTCCGGCGGGTGGTTGCCGAATCCGGGGAGGAGCCCGGGTTGGTACGGTTTCCCCAGGTCGCGGCCTTCGACCGCGAGGGAAACCTCTACTGCACCGAGCTTTCCACCGGCCGGGTCTCCGTTTTCGACAGTGAGTTCCGGTTCCAACGGGCACTCACTCCCCCAGGAAGCGGCCCTTGCCAGCTCTTCGGGATCTGCGTCCTCGAGAATCCCAGGGAAGTCTTCGTCTGCGACATCCTCAACTCGCGAATCATCGTTTTCGACCCGTTAGGCAAACCGGTCCGGGTTCATACCCGGCTGGAACCCTGAAGGAGCGGACATGCCGGGTTCAATGAAATGGAGACTTGCCCTGCTCTTCGGGATGATTTCGGTTCTCAGCGTCGTGGCGACCGGAGTCGGGGTGTACATCCAGTCCGCACACGATTTTGGAACCGAGATGGAGATCGCCCTGCACGCACTGGCGGGAACGGTTTCCCAGACGATCGACCCCGAACGCATCGACCGCCTCCGCTCGCTCCGGGATCCCTACTACGAAGAGCTACGACGGCATCTCCACCGCTTCACCGTCGACTACAATCTCTCCTGGCTCGGAGTTTACAGGTTTTCGGGGGGGAAGTGCCTCCACATAGCGGACGGGGAAGACCTCGGGAACGGTTTCTGCCTCGATTATCCGATCCTTTCGGTTTCGGAGGAGCTGAAACGCGCCTGGGGAGGCACCCCAACCGACAGCGGAACCTACGAGGATGCCTACGGATTCTGGCAGGGCTGTTTCTACCCCGTTACGAAGAGGGACGGAACGGTCGTGGGAGTGATCGACGCCAGTCGCGACCTGAACACCCTTCAACGTTTCCGTATGACGGTCATCAGGAGAACCGTGACGATCGGGGCGATGCTGGTCATTCTGACCCTGGTTCTCAGCTTCCTTTTCGCCCGATCGGTAAGCCTTCCAGTCACCAGACTGAGCGATGCCGCGGGAAAGATCGCAGCGGGCGACCTATCCATGCGGATTCCGGAACTCGGAGGGGGCAACGAGATCAAGACTCTCGTCGGCTCCTTCAACGAAATGGTCGGGGAGCTGGACAAGAGCCACAGGCAGCTCCAGCAGAAGGTTTTCGAGCTGGGAACCCTTTACGAGGTCTCCCAGAAGGTCACTTTCTCCAACACGACAGAGGAGATCCTGAGGAACATCCTGGTCAAATCGGTTGAAGCCCTCCAGGCATCCTGGGGAAACGTGCTCCTGATCAACGAGGAGGAGGGAGTCCTCGTGGAAACGATGTCTTCGATCGTCTTTTCCGGTTCCGGGGCAAAACCGATCCGGATTTCCCCCGAGGATGGTCTTGCTGGAAGGGCGTTCCAGCAGAAAAACCCGGTTTCCGGCCTGAGGTCGGCAGGGGGACCTCTGCACCCCTTCGGTCCGGAATTTCCACTTGATATCAGGTCCGCCCTGTTCGTTCCGCTTCTGATCGAGGGAAAATCCACTGGCGTTCTCTGCCTTTTCGACAGAATGGAGGGGGATTTCTCCCCGGCCGAGGTCTGGCTCGCCTCCACCCTGGCCTCCCAGATGGCTCTCAGCCTCGAAAAATCCCGTCTGTACGAGCTGGCGGTCACGGATGGACTGACAAAACTCTTCGTTCACCGTTACTTCCAACTCGCCCTCGACAACGAGATCAAGCGGGCCAGACGGTACGACGCCAGTTTCTCTCTCATCCTTCTCGACATCGACCATTTCAAATCCTTCAACGACACCTACGGTCACCAGCTCGGCGACCAGGTTCTCGCGATTACCGCACGAATCCTCAAGCAGAGCTTGCGAGGCGCGGACATCCCCGCCCGGTACGGAGGGGAGGAGTTCGCCACGATCCTCCCCGAAACCGGCCCACAGGAAGCGCTCCGGGTTGCCGAGCGGATCCGGACCAGCGTCGAGGCGGTCGAGGTCCCCTATCGGGAAAAGGCCCTTCGCGTGACCGTCAGCCTCGGTGTAGCCTCTTTTCCCGCTCATTCCAAGGAGAAACTGGACCTCGTGAAGAAAGCGGATATGGCGATGTACGAATCGAAAAGAAGCGGCCGGAACCGGGCCACGCTCTTCAACGAGAAAATCCAGGAGAAATCCTGATTCTCAAACCCTCCTGGGATTCCACCAGGGAAGATGGGGTTTTCTCCGTGTCTCTGTGACTCGGTGGCAACCCTCGTCGGGACCGGGAGGAAATCGACCGGGCCAGGATCAGTCGTAAAGGTGGAGCTTGTCGACCGAGCGCGACGCGACTTCCCGGATATGGGAATCTTTTTCCACCTTTACCAGCTCCTTGAGCGCGGGAAGGGCCGCCCATCCGACGTGCCCCATCTCCCCCAGGGAAAACGCGGCTGTTTCCCTGATGACGGGATTTGGATCCCGGAGTGCGCGCTCGAGGGCATGCATCGATTCCTCCCCCAACTGGATCAGGACGTCCGAGATGATCCAGCGGATGGAACGGGTGGTCGTCCCCAACCAGTCGATCAGATGCGGAATCGCGGAGGGTCCGATCTGTACAAGCGCTTTGCTCGCCAGCCAGGAAATGCTGACGTTCTTCTCGTTCAACTGCCCGATAAGCGCGGGAATGGCGGGAATTCCGATACGGACGAGGAGGGCGGCGGCCCAGCACCGGGTGTTCACTTCCTTGTCCTGGAGAGTCTTGACCAGCTCCGGAATGGCATCCTGGCCGAAACGGACCAGGGCATCCCCCGCCATCTCGTTTCCGCTCCCGCTCTGCCTGATCTGGCCGATAAGCCCGGGAATGACGACGGGACCGACCCTTTCGAGGATATCCAGAGCGGTGAACCGGACCTCGGGAACCTCGTGATCGACGAGTTTCAGGACGTGGGGCACCGCAACGTCCCCCAGTTCGACGAGGACATCGGCGGAACACCGCCGGAGGTTTTCGTCCGTCAAAGCTTCGACCAACGCAGGAATGCTGTCCTTTCCGATCTGTCGGAGTGCGACTCCCGAAAACTGCCTGGCGAACGAGTCACGATCCCCCAGGAGCCTTATCAGGTAAGGAATCGCGACGGGTCCCAGGCGGGAGAGGGTCGTCACGATCGTCCTGCGGAGGAGATCGTCCTGGGAGGCGAGACAGCGCTCCAGACCCTCCAGAATATCCGGGGTCGAAAGACGGAGCCTCCCGATCACGACCGCGGCCGCACGGGAAACGATCGCATTCTCGTCCTTCAGGGAAATCAGGAGGAGGTCCCGGACGTCACGCCCGAAGGAAGCCCAGACAGGAAGCTCCAGGACGGCCATTTCCCTGAGGGCTGGAAGCGGAGCATACAGGGAAACGAGGAACGCTTCCCAACTCGCGACTTTGGGAACCTTTTTCGACTTCTTCTGTTCCTTTTCCATCGTACGGGGAGTCATCTTAAGGTTTTTGCCCACATTTCGCAAGTTCTTTGACGTACGCGGATGTTCGTCAGGATCTGTCCTTGTCCCTCTTCACTCCTGGGTTTGCTTTGCATTCGAACACAGTTGCCAAGGACCGCTTTTTCCCATATATTTTAAGTGAAGGAACGAAAATCGATCCAAGGACGGATGACCGATGCAGACTGAGCGGATAGCTATTTCCCGACAAGCCGCCGCTTCCGCGAGTGAAACCAAGGCGGAGGTTCAGGCTGCTCACACGAACAACAAGCTCGAAGCCGCGGTCCGCTCCTCCGGGTCGAAGGCGGCGGAATCGAGCCTTCTGCAATCACAGCGCCAGGGGTCGGTCAGGAAGATGCATCAGGTCCTTTCCGATTTTTCTACCGCGCGGAAGGTTTCCTACCAGTTTTCCAAGAGCATCGCGAAGGAAACCGCCTCGACCACGAAGGTGCTCACGGCCCTCATTTCAGGGCCATCCCAAAACAGCGCCCAGTGGGTTCAGACCCTGGGGAATTTCATCGACGCCTACGTCTGATTGGCATCAGAGGTGGGCTCACCTAAAGGTCTTTTTCCCCCAGCATCCGATAACGCACCCTGAACCCCGGGTCGAGGCCAAAGGTCACCCAGCATCCGCCAATCGGGGCAATGGCTATCTCCCCATTTTTTGTGGGTTGTCCAAGTGGCCCCGGGTCCCCGATCCTGGAACTCAACCGGATTTCCCGCGCAGGCCCCGAAGCGATCTGAACGCTCCCCTGGATGCTGGTCACAAGCCCCTCGGGCCCCTCCAGCGAGATCAGAGGACCTTTGTCGGGCCAGGGGTCGTATGAGGTATCACCGACCAGCATCTCGAAGTTCCGGTCTGTGGTACGCAAGATCACGGGAAAGTGCCCGCTGGGGGTGTGACCCACCACGAGCCGCCGGATTCCCTGACCTTGGAGCCACTCGATCACTCCCGGTGCAGGGAGCGCGACCTTTCCTTCGGAATCCGTTTCCCGCCCGTAAAGAACGCTGAACGGGTTGGTGGGGCCCGCTCCGAACTTCTCGCTGTAGCGGATCAGGGCTTCTCCGGGAAAGTCACCCCCCACGCCTCCTTCCGGAAGCTTCGCGAGGTCCTTTTCCCAGCCGTCGATCCGGTCGAGATACCAACGGTTCAACCCCGCGCACCATTCATCGAGATTCACCGCCCGATCAGGTTTTCCCGGTATGTGGCAGAGGGCGGCCAGGGGAATCCCGGCGTGAACGAACAAGGTCCCCTTCCACCTGAACATAAGGCGCGAGCGCCTCAAGAGCCTGTGAATGAGTCCGCCCGGCCGGGCATCCTCCAGGTAACTTTGTACGACGGAATCGTCGGGAACGGTCGCAGCATCGTTTCCATCCTCTTCCGAAACCGCTTTTCGTCGCAGTTCGAAGGCATCGGGCGCGCCCATCGTCCTGGCCAATATCCAACGGAGCCGTGCGGATGGGCAGTCCCGAAGATTCGAAGCCGCGCACCAGGAATGAAAATCCGCTGCGTTTCTCGGTGGCTCGCGCTTCATCGCGCCCTCCGAGACCTCAAGGGGCAACCTGAGCTTGTTCACGTCACGGTTTCCCGCGATCAGGACCACCCGCCCAGGGCTTTCCTCATCCAGACGGAGCAGTTCCCCCACCACCTCACGCTCTCCCGGAAACCGGTCCAGACAATCTCCCCCATGGACGAAGATCCACCCGTCCCGGAGATGGAAACGCCCGTCCTTGCCCAGAAAGAAGGCGGGATGCTTTCGGAGGAAGTCCTCGAGAGTGGACCTGCTCCCTTCCACATCGGTCAGGAAAGCCACAGCTTCGGGTTGAGCCATTGCGCACCCGGCCACGATCAGGAAAACTCCCAGAAGGATCCGGAGAGATCGCCGGGGAAGGAGCTCGGCCAGCCTGTATGTGTCATTTCGGAACTTCGCCCGACCGGAACCGAACCTGCCGGGTTTCGCGATCGGGGCAACCGCCTCGGTCACTCCTTTTCCGAATCAGGTTCATCGAGTCGCAGGAGGGGGATCAGATCCGCGCCTTCGGAAGTGGTCGAAGGAGGAGTATCCATCCTCAGCAACTCGAACTCCCGGGAAGAACCGTCGCCGGACTCGTCGATGACGGCCTTCTCCAGGCTGGAGTCGGACTGGAAACGGGCCATCCCCTCGGGGTTCCGAGGGTCGTCGGGCAGACCCTGGGAGAACTGGTCCCCGTCGATCCCGGGCTCCTCGAGAGATTGACTCTGTTTCGGGGAAAGCCCGCTCACGGAGACCTTCCCCCCCAACTCCCGCTGCAGGATTCTCATCTCGTCGGGAATGAAACTGTCAGGAAGGCGCGTCCCGGAAGTGTCGCCGAGGGATGGCGAGGTTCTTCCCGGCCTGTCTCCCAAGACGTTCCGGGATTTCCCCTCGGAAAAAAGGACCATCGTCTCCCCCTGGGATTTCTCAGGAAGGACCATCGGGTCGGAAGGAGCGTTCCTGTTCCCAACACCTTCGCCGAGAAGGTATAGGGGCAGCTTATCGGTGGAGGCAGCGGCCGAACGGCGGATCTGCGACTCTTCCCTGGTTTCCATGCTGATCCTGGGGGAATTCCCGGCAGGGTCGGCCCGGAACTGTTTTGCCATCTGCATCTTCATCTCCGCGACGTTTTCCTTCAACCGCTGGAACAGGCCATTCACCTGGTTGAGGGCATAGTTGGAGATCTGGGCGAAGCTCCCGGAATTCGGATCGACCGGGTCCTGGAACTTCAAGGCATCCTTCATCTTGGATATCGCACCCTGGAACAGGTGGGTCAGTTGCTGGGCCGAGTTCTTGACCTGGGAATCGCCGATCGAAAGGGTGTTGTCGACACCCTTCACCGTGTTCTTGATCCCTCCGATCTGGGCAAAGAGCTTTTCCCGGGAGGGAACCGGAAGATTGATGAGCGGATACTGTTTGAACGCGAAATGGTCCGAGAACCGGAGCGTGGATTTGACCGTCGACGACATGAGCTCGAGCCCGGCGGAAACCTGCTCCGCACTGTTAATTACGTTCAGAAGGAGCCCCTTGAGCGCTTCTCCGTTCGACTGGACCTGGCGCATGAGCTGTTTCGAACCCTGGAGATAGACGTCCAGGGCGGGAATCGAAAGGCTTGGAATGAGTTCAAGCGTCTGATAGGATTCCGCACCGATCCCGATCAGCGATTCCGCCGCCGAAAGGTAGGACCTGGTGCTCTGCCCCATCGCACGGTTGGCTTCCGCCACCTTCGCGATGGCCCGATCCAGGTTATCCATGGTTTCCTGGTTGGGAGCGGTCACGATCCTGCCCAGATCCTCGACCAGACGCTCGACATTGCGGTTCAGCTCCTGGAGTCCGTAGATCCCGCTCGCCGAGCTCTTGAGCATCTCCCGGGAGACCTGCACCACGATGATCGAAAGTTTTCCCGTGATGTCCGCGGTCTTCTTGTCCTGGATCTTTCCCGTGATCGCCAGAGTCACCTCTTCTATTTTTTTCCTGAGGTTTGTCCAGTGGGTCTCGGTGAATTTGACGAGGTTCATCCCCTTACCGGTCATATCCGGACCGTTTTCAGCGGAGAAAAAATCCGGCAGAACGCCTTCCCCCTGGGCCGGTCGTGCCAGCTGGACGGTCTGACCAACCTGGACCGTCTGCTCACGGGCCGCCGGCCGGCTTGGACTCTTCCGGCCTTTCAGCCAGTCTAGGGCTCCGGCATGGACGGGTTGGAATCCGAGCAGCCACATGATCATAGTGCAGACCAGGAACCGGAACAGTGCCCGCATCGCGGTCGGAAAGGCATCCGAATGACCCGGTTCCCCCGCTTTTCCGAAGATATGAATGGAAGGGCCGATCGAATAGACGGCATCCATAGACTTGGACATGTTTCCTCCTTGTGTGCCTGGAAACCCTTTTTCCTGATATATCGGCACATTTCGGAGAAGGTCGAAGCCCATTCTGGGGACGTGATACTTGACTCAAGGGTTACGCAACAGGCCTCCGGGATTTCGCCCGGTGGGGTCACCGGGCCTACAACGAGGTTTCCGGAAAGCGAGAACCTCTCTTTGTGGTCTTAGTGTCCTTGGTACCTGTGTGGTGATCTATCGAGGGAAGATCGATGGTTTTGCGAAAAATTCCAAACCCATCTTTGAAAGTGGATCAAACCAGAGGGATTGCTTCGCTTCCGCTCAGTCGGGAATCCACGTGGGACCTTCGAGAAGTACCCCTGCAGCGGAAAACCGCCGGTAATACATTCCTCCGATACTTTTTTGCCAGGTTTCGTAACTGCCGTCGGCAAGCGTCCTTCTCTTGCTGCTCCAGAGGGTGAGCCCTCCGGAATAGTAGTAATCGACGGTTTCAAGGATTCCCCCGGAACCGTCGTAAAGGAGATCCTGGATGGGTACCCAAGAGGAGGCGTTCTCCGGGGTGTCGGTTCCCTTCAGATACCACCATCCGGTCCTGACCCCGGAGGCGTAGTATCCCTCCCATTTGCTTTTCGAGTGAAGCTGCTCGGTCCAGGAGCCGTTTTTCTTCCCGAGAATGATCTCCCCTGCTTCGAACGCGGGATCGACGTTTCCCGCCGAGGGGGGATTGGCGGTATATGACCAGGCGGTCGTGGCAAGGATCTGGTAGTTCATGGACATCAGGATGTCCTCGATCTGGAGATCGATAAGGCACTGGCCGTCCCCTGTCGGCTTCAGCTCCCGCGTCAGGCTCGCGAACTGCAGGACTCCGGAGCCGTCGTAGATGTTCCTCCAGACCTTCAGACCCGTAAGCTTCCCCAGGTCCTGCCCGGAACTTGAATATGTCGCCTTGAACGCGGTTTCCAGCTCCCCCGACCAAAGGTGGAACTCCCAGTCCCCCGACCGGAAACTGCGGGTGAACTCTCCTTTGGCGGCGAGCTTCCCGTTCGAATGGAACGACCGGTAAGCACCGTTTTTGAGGGGAACGGTCCTGTTGAGGGCGGGCCATTTCAATGCCCATTCCATACCCGCATAATAGGGATCCGGCGAAAAGTCAGATTCCGCCGTCGAGTATTGGAACTCCTCCTTTATCGGGCCGCTCCCAGACCACCGGCTCGTCGCGGTTGATGGAAACACGGAAACCCCGGAAACGGAATGGATCGCTACGGGCGAGGTCGCCCCGGCCTTGTCCAGCGCAAAGAAATACAGGGTGTGGGGCCCGGGCGGAAGCCGTCCCTGGAGGGGCGCCAACCCCTCCGGGGGTTCGGTCCAACCGATTTCGTACATGACCTTCTCCGGATCGTCGAGGCAGACCCGAACCTTCTCGACTCCGGCGAAAATCCCCGTGTCGGTTGCCAACACCTTGATCAGGGATGGGTAGGTCGAAACGATGCGGGCACCCCTCCCCTCGTCGACAACGGTGTTCGCCACCTCCGCCGGTCCGGAGAGGATCGAAACCGTCGGAGTCGAGTTCATGTCCAGGGTCTGGCTCGCTAGCGTGTAGGGCCCGAGGAGGTTGAACCCCTTGTCATAGGATGCGAGCTTGTATCCCCAGGGCTCGAGCACCAGGCCGAGTTTCCCGCTCGCCCCCGTCTCGAGCTGGGCTTCCAGGAGCCAGGGTTTCGCGGTATTGTACCCGAGTTTTGAAGTGAGGTTCGGGGAGAGCTTCAGAGTCGGTCCGAATACCCCGCCCATCTTGAACGAGGTCCCGAGTTCCACCTGCGCACCGGACGAAAAGGACCCCTTCAGGTTTAGATCCCAGCTGCTGGAGCGGTCGAGCCGCGCGAAGGCTTGCCCGTCCCAACCGGTCTCGTTGAGATAATTGGCCCCGATGTTGCAATTGAGGGTCGCATCCCAGGTCTGGACGATGTCGATCTCACCCTGGACTTCATACCCCATGGTCAGCTTCGCTTCCTTGGCCCATGTGCATGGAACCGGACCGATCAGGAAGGGAATCTCGTCCTTGGGCCAGAGGGTTTTCTCGACCAGGGGAAACTGGCCCTGCTCCTCATCGGGAGCGATCTTGACGGTCATCTTGGTCCGGATCGAGGTGGGCCCGTCGACCCGGAACTCGAACTGGGTCAGTGTCCCCCAGGAAACCTCGTAATTCATCGTGATCTTGGGGTTGAAATCGAACTTTTCGAGGTCGAACGTGATCAAGCCGTTCGCAAAGGACACTTCCGGCGAGATCCTGGGCCTTGGACCGGTGCCCCGGGAGAGGAAACTCATTTTCCGCGAATAGTTGGGGTCGCGAACGCTCAGGCCCGCGACGGATCGGGCATTCAACTGCGAGGCGGGGCCCTCGAAAACGAACCGTCCCTCGCTGAAGACGTCCGTGATCGAAGCGCTGGCGGTGCGACAGTCCACGTAGGTCGTTCCGTTCGGCCCGGGCTGGGTGGCGAACTCCACCACCCGCTTCATGTAGCCGCCGTTCTCATACCCGACCAGGATCGAACCCGGCTTGATCGGGTTGGGCCCGGTCACCTCGAACCGCTCGGACATCTCGTTGGATTGGACGAACCGTATCCCCAGGCCGGAAAGTCCGCCCACCTCGATAGTTCCCGAGGCTAGCTGGTAGCTCTGGAACACGAGCGGGGAATCGTCCGCAACGGGCGCGGCGGTGACCTGCCTCGACCTGGCTATCACCTCACCCGCGGTGGCATGGCCGGTTACCATGAAGGTATACGATGCGCCGTTCTCGAGGCCGGTGAGAAGCGAGGGGAGGGAGGCATTTTCCAGCCGCGGGGCGGTGGCGGTTGCCAGTGTCAGACCTTTCTCCCAGTACAACGTGAAACGATGGACGCCATCGGGAGGGACCCAGCCCAGCAAGGCGGAGCCGCTTCCAGTCTGCGCCCAGAGCGGAAATTCCGGACCCGTGATCGAGAGTGTCGTGTCAGCACCCGACTCGGGGTCGAACGCGAATAGTTTCATCAGCTGGGCATCGGGAGCGGAAAACTGGCAGATGATGCGGGGCTTGCCCGAGGAACCGTCGTATTCCAGGAAGCGGCAGGCGAGAGTCTCCGACTGGGGGAACCCGGAAAGCAGACGGTACCAGACGATTCCGCCTCCCGTCAGGCTCCGGTCCGCTACCGAGTCGGTCTGTCCGTCCCATCTGAAAACCACGGGCTGTCCGTTCAGAACCCCGCCGATGATCACGGCCCCATCGGAAAGAACCACCGCCTGGTCCTGGAAGCGGAACCCCCCGCCTGAGCCGGTGAGGTATGAGACGAGGTTTCCCGTGCCTGGCTCGAGCCGGGTCAGCGCAAACCCGCTCCGATCGGCGGTTTGCCATGCCACGATGGGATCGCGGGAAAGACCGTGGCGCAGGATGCCGGCCACGAGCAACCCAGAGGGGACGCCCACCTTCCCGCCGAGGATCTGGACCGGGGTCTTTTCCCACCTTGCGCTGCCGGTCGCGATCAGGGTCGTTTCATCCGGGCTCTTTTTCAGGATCAGGACGCTATTCTGATCGAGAGCGACAGGATCGTTCACGAACTTTTCCAGGACCTCCTGGTAGAAGTTCGGGAATGAAGCCGTGGCAACCTGTCCCTGCGCGGTTTTAACGAAAGTCGCAAGCTGCGGCTTTGCGGACCTTATCAGATCAGGTGTTTCAGCGACCATCCGGACGACCTTGGCCGTGATGTCCGGGGCGAGCCCCGACCCCATCGGTGCGATGGGAAGATCGTTCACCCCTGCAACGAGGTCGACCGCCCCGTGGAAAACGGTTTGCCCGGAAATACTGCACCCGGCAAACTCCGCTTCCCCGATAACGGTCTGGGCGGGAACCGCCTGGAAAGATACGGTGACGGAGGTTTCGCCAGCAGAAAGGGTGACGGTCTTCGAGAGAGAGGTTGTCGGTCGGTCCGGGTTCCCGACGTTTACCAGGATGAGCCGGAACGTTACCTGAGCACCACCCTGCACCCCCTCGACTAACGGAACCCGGTTTCCGCTGACAGTTCCCTGCCCAGGAACAATAATCACCATGCGGACATCCGCCGGGCCCGATGTGGGGTCCGTCCCCTGGAAGCCGGGGCCGATCTCCCCACCCCCGAAAAACTGGCAGCCGCATGCCCAAGACAAAAGAATCACTGGTACAATCAAGCGCCAAAATTGGGAATGCCTTCCGAAAATCCTCATTTTTCCTCCACTCCGAGGCAGCAGACCGCCCCGTTCGGGGAATCCGGATCACCTGGGACCCTTTTTCGAAGCCCCATGACCTCCGGCGGAATCCTCTCCAATCCCCTCTCTCTTTCAGGATAGCATGATTCCAGTTTCCCGGAAACGGGCCCCGAATATCCCGGAATTCTGGTATCATCTTCCTCAACAAAGAGAGGTTCCAAAGAAATGAGAAAATCCGCTGCAGTCGAGGTCCTGACGGTCCTTTTCCTTATCTTCGCGGGCGCATTCACGAATGCGGCTCCTCTTCTTCCCCCCGAGACGGCTTTCCCGGACCCCATCCGGATCGTCTATCAGGGGTCCGTCCAGGGACGGCTTCAGGGAATGGGGGGCGGCCCGCTCGGAGGGGGGAAGGCCGCGGTGGAGGCCGCGAGGCAACGATTTCCCGGAACGCTTTTCCTGTCATGCGGAAACATGCTCGGACCTTCCGCGTTCAGCGTTTCCGACGGAGGGGCGGGAATCCTCCGTCTCATGGAGAAGTGCGGTTTCGATGCCATGGCTCCGGGACCGCACGATTTTTTCGGGGGTTCCGCCCTTTTGACGGGTTCGGCTCCGTCTTTTCCCCTGATCCTTTCGAATCTCGATTCTTCCAAGAATTCCGCTCTGGGTGAGCGCTTCAAGCCCTGGATCAAGTTGCAGCAGGGAAACCGCACCGTTCTCATAATGGGAATCATCGACCCTGCCGTCATTTCCGACTGGCCGGGGTGGAACCCGGATCTGGTGATCACCGACCCGGTCGCGGGCCTGGCAGCAGCGAGAAAGGAAGCCGGAGATGCCGATTTCACCCTGGTGTTGGGAACGGTTAGGTTCCCAACGGGCCAGCGCATTCTCAAGGAGTCACCCTGGGTCGACCTCGTCATCACCAACCAGATGGGGGCCGAGGAAGTCCTGGACGACGTCAGCATGGAATACAGGCTTGTCGACGGAAGAGGGATGGCCTGGAGTTTCCACCCCGGAAAGATCCTCGGTTCGGTAACCGCCGAAAGGACTGAAAACCGCCTCAAGATGTCCGTCGAACCCCATCCGATCGCGACAATCAACCCAGGTGACCCGGAGTTCGTCGAGACCGTCGCTTCCATCGAAGCCGACACACGTCATAAGCTGGGCTCATCCACCGGGACACTCTCCCCCTCCGAATCCCGAGCGTTCCCCACCGTTCTTCTGGACGCCCTCAGATGCGAACTGCAAGCCGAAGTGGCGTTCATCCATTCAGGGGCTCTGCCCGATCAGGCAGCAGAGGAACCGGTCTCCGAATGGAACATCCGGAAATGGTTCCCCTTTCCCGACCGCGTTGCCCTCGTTGAGATAACCGGCACGCAGCTCGCGGGCCTTTGGAAACGCCGGAACTCGCCTCTGGTCAACGACCGAGGCCTGTCCTTCGCCGGGGTAAGGGAACACCGCGGCAGTATCATCGTGAACGATCGGCGCTTCAAGCCCGGAGACCGGTACCGCGTCGCCACGGTCGAGTTCCTCGCCAAAGGCGGACTTGGGCTGCTTCCTCCATCCCCCAAGACAGTCCGGGCGGAACGGTTCAACGAGCTCCTGATCAGGCATTTCGCGGTCCACACCGACGGGGCCGACAGGGCTTCCCTGGCCAGGTCGACCGGCCGCAAGACGATCACATATGGAAAAACCAACATCGACGTCTCGTTCAGCAAATTCAACTTCGAAGGTGCGGCAGGGAAGTATCAATATACCGACCCCTCCGCCGTCTACCGCGGAAGCGACATTCCCGGCCTCGTGGGAATCCGCAAACGCCAGCAGAACCTGTCGGTTCAGCACGAGACCATCTTCGACCATCCCGGGTACGACCTGATTCTCCGCGGCCGGGCCACTTCCTTCGAGTTCAACAAGTTGAAGATGGTGGACAACGTTGCCGCCACGGCGCGATACGAAACCAAGTCGGTCCTTCCCCGGAACCTCCAGAAGTTCGGGCAAATGGACCTGGTGGGCACGATCAAGGACCCCGACGTGAAGGGGAAACGCCACCCATTCTTCGGAAAGGCCGTCGGAGGCATCTTCTGGGAGCCCGCCGAACGTGCAAAAATCCTCGCGGGGATAGGGTACATGAAGCGCTTCTCGATGAAGGGAAGCCCATCAAACACCGGCCTCAACCTCGGATACGAGTTCGTGAGACCCTTCCGTGACCACTGGGAACTCTCATCGACTCTCGACTTCTTCGCTTCGGCCGATTCCGACCGGATCCGGATGTATGACGGGACCCTCGCGCTCCGGTACAAGTTCACCGACCACGTCGCCGCAGTCATCCGCGAATCGGATTTCGGATGGAAGGATTCGGATTTCGGAAAACTCGCCAAGAGACGGGAGTATTTCCTTGGGCTCACCTTCGAACAGTCCCTCCGCCGCTTCTGATCGAAGAGTCCCTCATTTTCCGGAAGCTACCGGCTTTTGCCATTTCCCTGAAAGGAAGTACAGGACGCTGATCGCCATCCCGGTGGCGAAGCCGGCCATGATCGCCCACCAGATCCCTTCGACCCTTCCCATCCGGGTCGAAAGGAAGGCCGCGAGCGGCAAACGGACGAACCACGAGGCGACCATGGAAATGAAGGTCGTCATGAGGGTGTGGCCCGAACCGTTGATCACCCCGTTTCCCACGAACATGATGGTGAAGAGGAGGTATCCCGGCCCCACTATCCGGAGGTAGCTAACCCCCATGGAGACAACCTGCGGATCGTCGACGAAAAGCCGGACCACGTTTTCCGGAAAGACGACCGCCAGAAAGGTCGCGATTCCCGTGAGCCCGCACCCGATTCCAAGGGCCCACCAGAATATCCTCCGGACCCGGTCGAACTTTCCTGCCCCGATATTCTGGCCCGCCATGCTCGCCACGGCCATGCTGATCGTCATTGCGGGAAGGACCGCGAACTGGTCGATCCGCATCGCGGTGCCGAAAGCCGCCGCCGCGACGGTCCCGAAACCGTTGACGAGACCGAGCAGGATGACCATCCCCAGCGAGACGAGGGCTTGCTGGATCATCGTCGGAACCCCGATCTTGAGGATCAGCGAGCACAACTTCCGATCGAAGGCGAACCCCCGCAGATCCGGCGCGACCAGGTGACCGACTCTCAGGAGATACCACGTCATCCCCAGACACGAAAGGATGGGGGTCAGAACGGTCACTACCGCCGCTCCATTCAAGCCCAACCGCGGCATTCCCATCCACCCGAACATCAAAACCGGGTCCAGAACCGTGTTCAAAACCAGTCCCGCCGCCTGGAAGAGGACCGGGGTCCGGGAATCCCCCACCCCCCTTAGAGCGGAGCCCAAAAGAAACAGACCGAATACCCCCGGAATCGTCCAGACGAAGATCCTCATGTATCCCAGAGCGAGCGGAAAAACTTCTTCCGGGGTCTTCATCATCCGGAGCAGGAACTCGATGCCGAATACCCCTGCCGCGAGACAGCCGACAGCGACGAACAGGTTCATCAGGATGGAATTGTGCATGATCCGGCGAACCTTCTGCTGGTCCCCCGCACCGAACGATTGGGAGATCAGGATGGCGGATGCCTGCGAGATCCCCCCCGAAATCGCCATCAACAGGAAAAAGACGGGGAAACTCACGGTAATCGCCGCCAGAGCCTGCGTTCCGAGCCCTTTTCCCACCCAATAGGCGTTGACGAGGTTGTAGGCTGTCTGGAGGGTGCTTCCCACGAGCATCGGGAGAGAGAACGCCAGGAGCTGTTTGGGAATGCTCCCGCTCGTGAACTCCTGGCCGCCCTTCCGCCCGACAGCACCCCCGGGGTTGAGCGGACCGGATGCTTCGCTCACACCTTGCCACCGCAAAGCCCGGGAAGCCTCTCCTCGATGAACCGTCGGTCGGCGGAATGAAAATCGGCAAGGGGTATCTCCTCGGGGCTGAACCAGTGGAACTCCTGCTCCCGCCGCGGATCGGTCTGGTAGGGCTCCGCAGCCGACTCGAGAAGAAGAGGAACGAATGCCAGGGAAAAACCTTCCCCTCCTCCAAAGGAAACCGGCTCCCCGATCGGTCGGGTTCCGGTCAGCCCCGTTTCCTCGCAGAGTTCACGTTGGGCGGCTTCGAGGAAACCTTCGCCAGGCTCGCATTTCCCTCCCGGGAACTCGAAAACCTTCCTGCCGCGACGAAGTCGCCTCTGGACAAGAACACGCCCTTCCCGTATCACGACCGCGATCGCGGCACGAATTGTTCCAGGCACTGGGTGACGGTTTCCGTCCAAAGCGATTCCCCTTTTCCCCGAGATCCCCCCCGAAGTAGTGTGACCGATGATATTCCCTTTCCTTCAGGACTTCAAGAAACCTTGACCTGCCCGCCCCCCCACCGATATACTCCGCATGGAGCCATCACTTTTTCGGAGTGTTCCCCTGATGCCCATCCACCCGAGGATCTCCGGCGCCCCGGTCATTGCGCTTTCCATCATCGATTCTTCCGAGGATTCCCCGTTCTCACTCGACGACCGCATCCTGCTTGCCGTCAGGAACCCTGAAACGAACCCCACCCACCCGAATGTCGTGAGCGTCCCCACCCAGAGGATACCCGAGCTGATCTTGGAAAACCTCCTGCAATCGTCCGAACCCGCCGAGAAAACCCCATCCGCATTTTTCTGTCCGCTGGAGCCGATTTCCGGGGAAAAAAACTCGCACGATCCCGTGGTTTTCCTCGTCGAATCGTTGTTTTCACGAAAGCTGGGGGTTGCCGATCACCTGGAAACCGGGCGCATGAGGTTTTCTGTCATCCTTTTCTCGATGACCCTGGGAACCGCCCACTACAAGGGAAATACCCCCTACGGGAACCAGGAAGAAATGGCCATGGGAAATCTCTGGGTGCGCATCCACGCGGGTTTCGACCTCTTTCCGGAAAAAACCGCAAGCTATTCCAGGATTTTCTCCTCCGACCTGCGAACCCTCCGTGAAGTGAAAGCCACCGGAGACCTTTCCAGGTTCCCTTCCGAACTGGCTCTGAAAGCCGAATCGATCGGCGGGGTCTGCATCGCCTCGACGATCAATGCGATCGATTTCCTGGAACGCACCAACAGGGTCGGATAGAACCACCATCCGGAGCGATCTTCTTCCAAACGCAACCCAACTCCTTGACTTTATTTCGAATTTGAATATTTTAATATTAAAGGAGTTCTACATGGGAACGCATTTCTTCGGTGACCCGCTGGATGTCCAGGCGCTCGATACCTTCATCAAGCTGATCAGGGCTGCCGGAAGCGTTGGGCGGTACACCAGGGCCGCCATGGAAGCGGCGGGGTTGACCGAGAGCCAGTTCGCGGTTCTTGATGCGCTCTTCCATCTGGGGCCGCTGACACCGGGGGAACTCGGAAGGAAGATCCTGAAAACCGCCGGAAACCTGACAACGGTTATCGACAACCTCGAACGGGACGGCCTGGTGAAGCGCTTCCCGACCCCGGACCGGAGAAAACGCCCTGTCGCCCTGACGCAATCCGGGCATTCCCTGTTCGAGAGCATACTTCCCGACCACGTTCGCGGAATCCGTAATGTGATGTCCATTCTGACCGCGTCCGAACAAGCCGCCCTCGCCGGGTTGTGCCGGAAACTCGGCCGTGGGCTCGAGGAATCGGATGGTTCAGTCTCGGCCCGATGATCGACACGAAAAAACCGAAGGAGGAAAACCATGAAAACCCTGCTGCATATAATCGCCTCCCCACGCGGGGAAGTTTCGAACACACTCAAGATCTCCCGAGAGGTCCTGAACCGCTTCAGGGAACTTCATCCCGACGGAAAGGTGGACACACTCGATCTTTTCGCCGAGGACCTTCCCCCTATCACTCTGAAAGCGACCGACGGAAAATACCGGCTTCTCAGCGGAAAGGAACTGGATGAGGAGACCCGTCCGGCCTGGGAGCCGATCCTCCGGCAGGTAGAGCGTTTCAAGGCCGCCGACATCGTCTTGATCAGCACTCCGATGTGGAATTTCGGGATACCGTATGTTCTGAAGCACTACTTCGACGTAATCATCCAGCCCCGCCACCTTTTCCGCTACACCGAAACCGGACCGGAAGGTCTTGCAAAGGGGAAGCGGGTCATCGTGGCGAACTCCAGGGGCGGCGATTACTCGGAGGGCCCCGCAAAAGCCATGGACATGCTGGAGCCCACCCTCCGGACGATGCTCGGCTTCATTGGAATCCCTGATCCAGTCTTCCTTTCCGCCCAACCAATGCTCGGGGCGGGTCCTGAAACCGCGGAAAAGAAGCTCTCGGAAACCGTTGCCGCCGCCCGGAAGATCGATTTCTGAGACCGCCCTTCACCGGGGTGAAAGCCCGGGGGGACGGTCCGCGGGAAGGGCAGCCGAAAGCAGGAGGCACAGGAGCGGCATGAAGCCATTCCTATGCCTCTTATTTGCGAAAGCTCAGTAGCCGGTGCTCAGGATATCGGCTTTCTTTTGTCCCGGGCCGATCAGGACATAAGGAGTCCCGCAGTTCACATCTCCGAAATGCTGCGATTTGTAAGCCTTGTACGGCCACTCTTTCCAGCCGTTTCCGGTATTGATCTGGATCCAGGTGTGGCGGTAACCCACACCTGACCCTCCGCCCTGATACGCCATTATCCGGACCTTTACCCCCATCGCGGAGAGTCTGTCATACAGCCATTCTGCGTCTGCCCAGCAGTCCCCGTATCCGAGACGCTGCATCTGATCGCCATCGGAGCAGACATTCTGCCTGTCCTCGAACTTCGCCTCCTCCTTCCCGAGAGCGTCGATCTTTGCCTGGATGTTCCCGGAAACGGCGGATGAAGAGGACGAAGAGGATGAAGAAGATGAAGACGATGAGGTCTTCTTGGGGGAACTCAGTTTTTTCTGACAGGCCGCATCGGCGACACCGGTGGTTTCCATGCCATGTTCCTTCTGAAAGGCCTTCACGGCTTCCGCGGTCTCGGGACCGAACCAGCCGTCGATGGGAAGATTGATATAGAATCCGTTGTCCTGAAGGTTCTTTTGAAGCTCCTTCACGAGTTCCCTGTCCTGGGTCGTGTCGTCCTGGGGAACCTCTTTCAGGCTCGCCGACGAACCACCCTCCAGCTTTTTCTGGAGAGCACCATCCGCCTCGCCGGTTTCTTCCAGACCCTGGGCTTTCTGAAAAGCCTTTACCGCTTCCTCGGTTTCGGGGCCGAACCAGCCGTCGATGGGCAGATCGACGTAATAACCATTTTCCTGCAAGGCCCTTTGAAGGTTCTTCACGAGTTCCTTGTCCTGGGAAGTGTCATCCTGGGGAACACGCTTCAGGGTCGTCGAATTCGAGGAAGATGTGGTCGTTTCATCCTTTTTGTTCGATGAGGAAGAGGAGCCGGAAACATTGGGCACACCGCCGGCAAATTTCGAAACGTTTCCGTATCGGAACAGGATCACTCCCTTGCAGTAGGGTCGAACGGCTTCGATCTCGGCAAGTATCGAGGCGGTGCTTTTGGGCACGGGGTTCCGGTCCGACTCGTAGGTTTCAAGTGACATCACGATGGGGTATTTTTCACCCTGTTTCTTGGCGAAAGACTTCATGCTTTCCAGGGTAAGACCGTAATCTCCCTTGTACAACATGGGGCTGATGTAGTCACAGTATTGGCTGACCTTGGCATACTCCTGCGAACCGTCCAAACCTTCGGCTTTGGCGCAGACGGTGAAGATCTTCCCCGGGGAATTTTCCCTGATGTTCTTCAGCTGGCTCAGCTTGCTGGTCATGTTGTATGTTTCCATGTCGATGAGAATGTTGATTCCCATTTCAGCAACGGCTTTGGCATAGTTCCCGTAGAAGCCATCCCAGACCCAGGCGTGGATCCTCAAGCCTGCGGCATCGGCACGTTTCTTCCACTGCGGAAGCCCGGTATACTTCACGCCGCAGCTGCCGTCGGTCGTGGCCCTCACGTAGATATCGGTTATCCCGATTTTTTTCAGCCCGTCGAAGTCGATTGTGTTGATCCCGTCGGTCGAGGGCTCGATGTAGTAACCGACGGTGAAACCGTCAGTTTTTTCGGATGATGCGGGTTTCCCCGCCGTCGATCCTGAAGACGAAGCTCCGGATTCCCCCGTGATCTTGTGCTGTTTGAGAAGGTCCAACGCGCTCTTCGCGTGAACCGAATCGGCGGCGGAAAACAGAAAACCGGAAAGGACGATCAATTGAAGGGCAATCAGCTTCCCTCGCATAGTTTCCTCCATTAACACGAAAAATGCGGCTTCAATTACTCTTTTTGCGCTTCAGGGGCCAAGGTTACAAATTTCCCCCCCCCCGGTACCGGATTTCACTTGTTCGCCAGGGTCAGGAGCTGAACCGAGTATTCCGGGGAGGTAATCGGCAGCGAAACAACCGGTGTCTGGATCCCGGATGAGGTGTCGCTCACGGTCCGAAGCGTAATGCTGAAGCCTCCAAGAAGATCGCTTCCGGAAGCCACGGTTGGGCTCCAGGTCCGCGGAGTTTTCCCGAAGTTGGCCACGAGCAATGCCATCCCCCCATCGGAGCGGCTTCCCGCGAGCACCGAGAAACTGGCCACTCCGGATGACGAGGCGACCAGTTCCAGACGTTTCGGATAATCGCACATGACACTCCACAACCCGAACGCATCCCCTGTCTTCTTGAGTTTCCCGTCGGCATAACAGAGCCCATAGAACGAGGGAACATTGATGTTTGTGTCGTTTCCGCGGAAGAAGCAGGCCTGGGCCATTCCAGCCTTCTGGAACTCGATCCAGGTCGCGGTTACCAGGGCTGCTCCCTTTCCCATGGCGCGCAACTTCAACGCCTCGACATCGTCCACCCCATAGGTGTCCGTATGATACTCAGTGTTGTGGATGGCGGTTGCCGTGTATCCGTAGGCGTCCAGCCGGCTTCGGAAAAATGCTGCCGCGCTCGCAAACTGGGCGGGATCGTTGGAATACATGTGCCAGGAGAAGAAATCGAGCGGAACTGACCGGCGGGAGATCTCCCCCAGGAATGCCTCGAGCTGTGCGCGGCCGGAACTGGTGTTTGCCGCGTTCTGGGTGAATCCGGGGCCTCCGATCTCGAGGTTGGGGAAAGCAGCTTTCAAAGCAACCGCGGAGGATGCGAAGAAGTTGATGAACTCGATTACCGATCCGTCCCAGAACTGGATGAAGTCAGGCTCGTTCCAGATTTCGACCTTGTCGATCGGCCGTCTTCCCCACCTGGCAGGGTCGTCGTAATGCCGGACCACCTCGATCGCGGCTTTGATGTAGTTCACGTAGTTCGTCGGCCTCCGTTGCGCCGGAACAGGGTAGCCGGCACCGGGGTTGTACGAATCACCTATCCGGAAATAGACCTTGAACCCTCCGTCGACAATCTTCCGGTAATACTGGTCGCTTACGCTGAAGTCGTATGAAGAGGCGGATGCGGGATCGGCCGAATGGTCCCGGTAGATGGTGGCCATGTCGAGAGGGCCGTAGTAATCGTGGATCCGGATCTCCTCGACCCCGATCTGCTGATAACGCGTCGTCACGTCGGCATTTCCTTCCTCACCGACCGGTGTGGGCCCGCTGTTCACGCAAAGGAGCCTGGCAATATCGGTTCCGGTGGGCGCGCCGATCAGCAGGCTCACATCAGGGGTGAAGGCGGTACCATTGCTGATCGCGTTTGCCACATGGGCGAACGCTATATCGTAGACGGCAGGTTGAGCGAGGTCGATACCGGAGACCAGGGAGGCGACCCCGGCGACGAGTGGAACGGGAGCCAGGGCGAGGAGCGTTCCCGAGGCCGAAAGACGGTCGATCACCACCGCAAGGACATCCCCACGGCTGCGCAACCCCGTCGGTTCGAGGACGATGGTGTTGGTTCCGTTCTTGAGGTCGAGGGCACCTTGGAAATCCGTGAAGCTTCCTATCTTGCCTCCGCTCACTATCGCCCGAACCAGAACAGGGAAGACGGGAAAACCGGAAAAAGTCGCCGATGCCTGACCCTTGGCATCTACCTGAATGGTTTTCGAAACCCTTGTTGCCGGATTGTCGGTTTTCGAAGAATCCAGCAGCGTGATTCCGAACGCCACGGACGGGGAGGCAGTTTCATCCGCAAGAACCGCCGGAGCCCTCGTTGCGCTGACACCTTGGGTTCCAGGGCTTGGAAGGGAAATCACGACCTGAAGGCTCGCGGAGCCGCCCGTTTGGCCATCGGATTCCCCTTGGCCACCTGTCTGGGGGCCAACCTCGCCGGCTCCATAGTTTCCCCCAAGCCGGCACCCCAAAATCAGGTTTACTCCAAGAAACATGACGAACAAGGACCAAGCAAGAACCTCGATGCGAACCTTCCCCACCCCGCTTCAACCTCCTGATGATATTGGAGAGCAAAGGGCCAAAAACCGGGTTGTCGGGCAACCCGATCCTCTCTGTGGGAAGATGATACCCCTGAGCGACCCCCAAAAACCAGGATCTTTACATCAGGGCAATGGAAGGGGGATCTTCAGAGCCTGAGTTTGAACGGCTTGGGAGCCGCGCTCTTTTTCAGATTCGGATACTTCTGATGCAGGAGAAACCGGTCCTCATTCGTCATCAGCCCCGTCATCCGGAGGGTTTGGAAATAGACCTCGTTCAGCCCGTCGAAGTAGAGCTCATGCTTCCAGTCCTCGCGAACCCGGACGTGGATGTCGAGCAAAACGGAAATTCCGGTGCTGTTTATCACCTGGCAATCGCTGAAATCCAGGACGTAGACCTTGATCCCCTGGGCGTGAAAGCCATCGAGCGAATCGTAGATTTCATTCCCCGCGTCCGATGAGAAGTATCCCTTCACCGAATAAACGACGATCCCGTCGACCACCCGCTTGTCAATCTGGAATGAATCCATGTTTCTCTCCCGAAATCCGCTCTTGCTCGCGGTTGATGGATACAACTCCCTCCGGAATGGGAGGGTCAACCCAGGCACCGGGAAAAGGATATCCTTACCTGGACCGGTTTGTCCATCCCGGTCTTTCTGTTTTTCGAAACCGGGGTCTAGGACCCCTTTTGCCGGGCGAAGAGGGCTTCCAGGTCAATGGGAAATCGGATCGCTCGAGAATAGGGAGCAGGAGATGAAATCCCGGTCCACCAGCCAGTGGTAGACGGCGAAACAGGCCAGATGCCCGGAATCAACCGCTGAAACGGTGGCGCCCGCGTTGAAGTTCCCATACCAGTCGCCCGGACCGCAATCACACTTCATTTCCTGGACGGGAACCAGTTCAACCTTTCCACCGTTCCGCGAAAAACGGACCTGGAACAAACTGAGAACGTTGTCCCCGCTCAGGACCGGCGAGGTGACAAGGGGATTAAAAGCGCCCACAAGGAAGATCCGGCCGTCCCGGTCGTTGATCAGACTGATGTTCTGGAAGCCCCCGCTGATGGGGGGTAGCGCCCCGGGAGTGCTCGGGTGGGCTTCAGGGCAGGGAACGGAGGCAACCGGGAAAAAGCCCTCCTCGATCCGTCTGGAGCGGGAAAGGAAGAAATCGAACGTTTTCCAGAAGGAAACGAGCAGAAAATGCCCGTCTTCGAGCCGCGTCATCGCAACCGCCATGCAATGGGAACCGGGAATCTCGATTTCCAGGCCCAACTTGACAGGGTTGAAGGGGTCCTGAATGGAGTAGAACACGATCCTGGAATCAACCGGGTTCCGGCTCAAGGCTTCAAGTGGAAAAGCAAGAATTTTCCCAGACACATCCATCCCTCCCGCATGCCAGAAGTCCCCGCGGCTGACTTCGAACTTCCTGAGAACCGACCCAAGGCGAACGCTTTCCGAGCCGATTCCCACGGTTTCGGCCCAGACCCCGGCCAGGAAGAGGTGGGCCGTCCGCCCCGGCTTGTCCCCGGCAGTGAAAAGGAACAGGGGACATGATCCTGAGGAGTTGGAGATCAGTTTGGCGGACTGGAAATGGTTCGACATGGCAAAAGGCCCCTTGAAACCGGCTTTCTGGGCAATTCCATCCATGGCGGCCTGCTCCCGGGAGACGGAATAGATGTCGGGAACGAGCACCTCTCCGTTCGGACTTCTCCTGAAAAACCGCAGTCTCGAGGTTTCCGAAGTGATCCGGCCGAATACCTCGGGGACATTCTCCACCGCAGGGTTGGAAAACCCACCCGCGCCGCCGGTGTAGCCCTTTTCCCAGGTGACATCGTCGGAGGCAGTTGCGGAAAAAACCGGCATCAGAACAGCCAGTATCACCCCCGCCCGTATCCTTCGGAAGAACCTTGCGAAAAATCCCTCCAGCCACGAAAACACGGGGAGCAAAAACCTCACCGTTCCCCCGGCCGGACCACGAAACGCGGAAGGATCCGGTCCCGAGACGTCACGGTCAGGATCTTCGGGGTGGCCTCACCGATTCCCGAAATCCCTGGATTTTCGCCAGGGGCAACTTTCGCCCCCGAAACGGACGGATTTCTCTTTCCGAAGAGAGGTGGAGAGAAAATCCGCCCAGCGGGTTGCTTTCCGGCCTGGTTCCCCTTTGAAGGGCTCACGAAAAAGAACCTGGCGGTCACCAGGAGCACGAGGATCGCGCCCACTACACCGATCGTGGGAAGCAAAAGGGAAGCCGCGGATTCAAGGATGGTCTTTCCTTCACTTCCATCGGGGGTCGTATATCCGAGGGCGCGAGGCGGTTTGGAGAGCCTGGGGGTTGCGGATGCCCGGCTGGCTTCGGCCGCTTTCCACTGTTCCTCGATCGAATTCCGGAGCTGCGCCATCTGTTCGGGCGTGAACAACCCCAGGGATACGAGATTCCGGGCAATCTCCTCCCGCGCCGCCGCGACGATTGCCTGGGAGTCCGACCGGACCTTCCTTTCCAGACGGAAGAGGATCCGGAGGTTCTCCGAATCGGGGTTGGCCTGGAACAGTGAAACTCCATCCGGAAGAAAGTCCTGGCCGATCGGGGAAGCGAGGAATCCGGCCAGCTCCTCGCGCACGAGGACGAAATCGAAATGTATCATCGCCTTGAAGGCGACCGCCTTTTCGGCAGGGGGGGCGGTCCTGAGGATGGTCAGCAACATCGAGACCCCCTGGAGGGGATCATGTTTCCCCAGGATCCGCAGGGCGGCGGCCCTCACCTTCACCTTGGGGGATTTGAGGAACCTCCCCAGGAAAGGAAGCAGCCGGTCGCTGCTCTCGGAATCCATGTATTCGAGGGCCTCCGAGGCAAGGCCGTCGTGCGAATTGTTCGCCAGCTGGAAGCATCGCTCCCAGTATCCCCTGATTTGGAGCCTTTTTGCGGCCTTCACTGCCGCCCGAAGGATGTCGCGGGAATCGTCACCCGACGAAAGAATCCCTCCGATGATTCCCGCAGCCTTGTCGCGGTCGTCGATCGTCAGACCCGCCAGGAAGCGGCATCGTTCAGCTTCCGGAAGAGCCATGAACCGCTCAGCAGCCGGCAGTTCAGAGGCCTTGGCGGGAACCGCACGCTTGTTCAGGATTTCCCTGATGGAGGCATGGATCGTGGCATTTGCTGGACGTTCGAGAGCCCCCTCCAGGAGTTCCGCGACGAAGGGACGGTTTGCCAGCCTTGCGAGAGCCGCCCTGGCCTCCTCGGCTTCCTGCGGTTCCTCCGCCCCGACCTTGTGCATCAACTGCTGGACCAGGCGCATCAGCGACTTTCGTCTGAGCGATTCCTGGAGCTGGAGGGCGTATTTTTCCCACGCTCCACCCAGCATTCCGGCATCCTCGACCAGACGGCAGATCTCGGCAACCACTTCCCGCAAATATTCCGCCTTCTCCGGGGGCGAGGTTTCGATGAACCCGGATAGCAGGAAGGGCATCTCTGGATCAGGGTTTCCAAGAAGCACCGGCCCGGCCATCTTTATCAGTTCCAGATCCTTTTCCACCGAGATGAATTTCAACAGAAGCGGCTTGAGGAAAGGGAACGGAAGGGAGAGGCAGTCCCTGAGCCCCGAAATCTTCTGGTACCGGTCGGGGCAGAGGAAAAGGGCTTCGAGATGCTCCTTCCCCTCTTCGGGGGCGATCAGCGCAAGAGCCCTGACCGCAAGGGAACGGATCCGGGGATCCACAGATTCCAGTAGGACGGGAAGCCTCGATGTTAGTGCCGAGGGGGCTTCCAGGCTCAGGACCTCGAGTGCCGCAAGGGCGACAAGGAACCCCATCTTGCCGTCCAGCACCGATTCGAGACCCAGCAACCGCTCCCGGGGCCACTTTGCCGCAAAAGTCCTGATGAGACCGGCTTTTACCGGGGGAAGCGTCTCCTTCTGGAACTCCTCGAACGACCATTCAGCCAAAGAGCCTATCCAGTCTATGGGGAGGTGCCCGAGGATCCGGAGACGTTTCGGCCCCGATGCGGCATGATAGACCTTGGAAAGCGATTCCTGCGAATCGACCAGGAGAAAACGTTCGCCGGAAACGACACCCCAGGAAGCATTTTCGATGGGTTCCGAAATCGCTTCCACCGCCCATTCCAGGAGAAGAACGCACTCGACACCGTCTTCCCACACCTGTCTCGCCTTGAGCGCTTCCAGGAGCTCCGGAGAGTTCCCGAGAACGATCGCCCTTTCGAGGGCAGAGATTCTAAGCGACCTTATGGGTGCTTGAAGATCCGCCAGGATGCCTTTCTCGATCGCGTTCATCTTTTCGGCATTATCGGTTCCGCCGAGAGGTTCGGGATCTGGAAGAGATGGTTCAATGCGCGGGCTTCGAAAACCGACCGGACCGAGGTCTGGAGTTCGATGTACTCCTCTCGCTGGGGATGGGGACCGACGCATTTTACTCGGATGTTGTAGAACCGGCCCCAGAGGAACCACTGGCCGATCTCGAATCCGATGACGTTGTTGCCTATTTCCTGGGTCCGGATCGGGGAGTTCCCTCCGACCATCATCGGATGGGTGATCACCGTCCGGCGAACGGTCCGTTTTGCCGGATCGAAGGTATAGGCGATGAGATTGACGGGGTTTTCTGCGGCCTTGAGATCCACCCCCCCTCCTTCGTCGGGAAACGCCAGAAAAACGTAGGATTTGCCGTCTCCAGCGCCTTCGGTGAGGATTCCAGGAAAGGAAGCGGTTCCGCAAAGGAATTTGAGATCCCGGGAACACTTCTCGATCAGAAGGCGTGCGGTGTTGAGGTTCTCGAGCCGGTCATAACCCTTGTAGGAGATCTTCCTGGACCCGATGAAGAAGTTGACCATGGGAATGAGAAGCATCGAACCGATGACGATCACGACCATGACCTCGATCAGGGTGAAACCCCTCCTACTCATAATCAGCCACCACCAGCTTCTGGAGCGTTATCTCCTCCCTGCGGAACAGCGACAGCTCCTCCTTCCGGAGGCGGACCCGGACCGTGACCATGACCGTCTTGTCCTTGGTTTCGAGCTGGACCATGCGCTCGAAACGGTAATAGTCCTCGGGATAGGTCAGCAGCCCGCCTTCGCTCAAAGAGATATCCGTGACGGGCGTGAAACCGCCCAGGCCCACCCGTTTGCGGATCTCGTCCAGAACGGGCTCTTTCTGGAGATCATAGTAACTGAACGCCGACACCCACTCGAGAGTCTCGTAGGTCAGTGAAAGGGCCATGCTTTCGAAATAGACGTCCATCGTCCCGCGGCCCGAAAAAGTGTTCATGTTTACCAGGAAAAGCAGGGCCACGGAAAGGAACGTTATCGCAAGGAGGATTTCAAGGACCGAGAACCCCCGTTGCGATGCCGAAAATGGAGCGGATTTCCGGAATCGCATCACTGGACGCTCATCGTGGAGCCCATACGCCTGACGAGTGCTCCGACATAGGAAACGTACGACTCAGGCATCGTCCCGGAAAGCCGTTGGGCATCATAAGCGATATGGTACCTCCCCCCGGGTTGCGGGGAAAAGGGCGTCCCTTCGGTGAAGAAAAGGCGGTCCACGACGACGTTTCCTCTGACATTCAGTATCCCGGTGGGGCATAGGATTCCCGAAACCTCCCGGGGATAGCTGTAGTTGAGGGCGATGAGGGAAGCCGTGATCTCACCCTCGTCGACCGAGTTGGCGATGATCCTTCCGCTGTCCGTCATGACTATGCATGGCCCGTCTTCGGGTGAAGCGGGGCCGAAACTGCCTTCGACGTTGATATCTCCGTAGGAATACAGCATCCCCCTGCCGTGGAATCTTGTCCCCGCGGGAATCCTGAAAGATTCCTTGACCGAGATCAGGCCGAGGAGGTTGATGTGCGGAACCCCCTGGTCGTCGAGAGAGAAAAGCGGGCTGGCCATCAAATCGGCCGCGGTGTCGAACAGGTAACTCCGGACGAAAAAGGACCCGAAAGGCCGGAACGAGTTGAAACCCCCGCTGCCCAAACGTTTCTGAAGGGGAGGGAGGGGAAAGCTGGCATCTTTGACCTTGGAGGTGGCCTCCCCGAAAAGGTACTGGTCATGTGGACCGGTACTGAGGATCTCGCCGTATTTTTTCTCGAGCTCGGCGATAGTCAGGTGGATCTCCTGGACCTCGGGGGAGAGCCGTTCCAGCTCTTCGGGAAGGAATCTCTCGATCAACGAAAGGGATTTCTTCTCGATCGACTTTTTCATTCCATCGCTATAGCTGGATGTCAGCCACCAGGTCGAGGTCACCCAGAAGCGCTTCCGGATGTTCCCTTCGAGGATGACCGTTGGGTCATACTCCTTGCCGTTGAACCTCAGCGAGAACGGAAACGGGTTGCTCTTGGGCCGAAGCTCGGGGAACCGCTCGCAGGCTGACTGGCACCGTTTGAAATAGTTGACATAGGCATTCCGTTTCCAGGGACTGGCGGTGGCAAGCCAGCCCCCGGGTTGATCACCCATCATGGGCGCGTATTCCACCGAAAGGTTCCCGGAAAAGGAGTTGAGGATCTCGGAAACCTTGCTTCGGGCGCTCGCGGGAATTTGCGCCCGGATCTCGGACTCGATCGACGAGGTCAGCTTCGGAAGCAACTGGCAAAGCTCCATCCATGTGAAAACTATCGTGGCCGGCGGTTGGGGAATCATTGGAGCGAGGGTGCCCGGGAGATTGAAAAAGACGTTGCTGTCGACATTTGCCAGGTTTTCCGCTCCCAGGAAGACCTTTCCTTCCCGGGGGGTTTCCAGATCGATGAGGAACTGCGGACTGTTGAGTGTCTGGGCGAACTTTTCCCCGAACTCCCCGCAACAATCCCGCACGAAAAGGACGTAATCGTTCGTGGCCGAGGATGGATATCCCCGGTTCTCCCGCCCCTGGGAAGGGCTTCTCAGGCAGGCGTGCTTGAAGTCGAACTCGAAAACGAAGCGGCTTTTCTGGATACGGCTTCCCCATTTCAACGTCACGACGAAATCGAACCGGAGTACGGCTTGGAACTCGCCTTCAAAGCTCAGGTCGGTTTCCTCACCGGTCCCCAGTTTTTGAGGCGGGAACTCACGCTGGATATCGTGGAGGCTCATCTCCCCCTCGATCTGCAGATTCCCGATCCCGAGGAGGTTGGTCCCGATTTCGGAGGTTCGCGGAAGGATCTCGAGATTGATCTGGAGAGGCAGTTTCCCTTCCCTGGGAGCCGATCGTGGTTGCATGCCCGCGACGAACTCCTGCAGCTCCGGGTCCGAGTTGATCCGCTTGCTGAGATACAATCGGCCTTCCGCCGCCGCGCTTTCCGCGATCGAAAAAGCGATGTTGTCGAGCAGGAAGGAAAAGGACGTGTGCTTGGACTGGATGGTATGCGAGAGATACATCCATCCCAGGATCGCCATGATGCAGACCAGGCCGATCGCGACGGGAAAAATGAACCCTTTCCGCGACGTTCCTGGTATCCGTTCAGTCATCCCTTGCATCCTCCGTAACATTATACCTTTTCCCGGAGACGGATGTTTCATACGCCACATCATAGGATTCCCCGGTAACCAAAAATCGGTTATCATTCCCTCGATTTTTTTGTGATTTTGAAAGGTGGCTGGAAAAATGGCGTCTTTCCCGACTCTGGTTACTCACGTCCACCGGTCTCCAATGAAGGGAATTCAAACTTCCCGGAAGCGGGGACTTGCCCTCGGGACGATCCTGCTGCTCCTTTTTCTCTCACCCATGCAGCTTCCCGCCTTCGACAACAAGGATCTCGATGCAGAACCCGGATCGATAAAGGGAGGGGCCCATCGGCTGCTCAACACGATCGCGCTCGAAAAATTCCGCCAGGCCGCCCTGGAGGACCCCGTCCTGAAACGGTATGATTTCTACCCCGACAAGGAAAAACTCGGGATCAAGGGCTTGACCTCGGCAGACGATCTCACTGGGGAGTGGACCAAAGGACTCTTCAAGGTCCGCGGCTCCGACATCCTTTCATGCGGACAAACCGTGGCAGACCTCGACCGCATCGAAACCCCAAATTCGAAAACCTTTTCTGCTTGGATCATCGATGGAGGCTTCACCGCCGACGAGCCTGAAAAGTACATGTCCTGGCGGCATTTCTACAATCCCGTTGAAGGGAAGGGACAATCCTATTTCACGGATCTCCCGACCGACGAAAATTTTACCGCGGACAAAATCGAATCCTGGAAAGCTGCAATGGGGGAACCCAACCCAAAGACCGATGCCATGATCTGGGCTCTTTCACATCCCGACAACCCATACAGTTGGAAGAAAGGCCAGGACTCCCTCGAAAAGGGAATCAGGGGTGAAAAGGCCGGGGAAAATTTCGCGAAAGCCTGGAGAAGCATCGGACAGACCATGCATCTCCTTTGCGACATGACCGTCCCCGCCCATGTCAGAAACGATTCCCATCCAGCGAAGGGAAGCTGGTTTGCGGATGACATGCGAGCCGATGCCTACGAGTTCATAATGTCGAGCGACCTCGGAATCATCGGGGCGTGCAAGGATGGCCCCGTCGCGAATCCGGAGATTTCGAGGGCAATCGAAGCCGCCCATATCCCCAGCGAGCTTTTCAAGGCGGTGGCCCGACATGTCAACAGCCATTTCTTCTCGTCAGATACGGTTCCATTCCAGACCAGTTCGGGGAAGATCAAGGACCTGAACTGGGATGGTTTCGTCTTCGACCTTCCCGATTTCAAAGCCCCGAAACCTGAAGGCGGCGCTTTGAAGAACTTCTCGGTCCAGGATGAGATGGGAAGCCTGATCATGTACAACCAGTCCTGGCTCGATGACAACAACTGGGAGGATCGGCCCGGGATCCTGAGCCGGATGGCCGTTGAAAGCCAGGCGAAAAGGCTCATTCCCATTGCGCTCAAAAGCTGTGAAAGGCTTATGGAATTGAGCATTCCCCGGATTTCGATCGGGGAAATATCCTTCGACAAGGAGAAGCTGTCCGGAACGGTTGCCCGTCATGACCTCCTGAATGGAGGTTCCGGCAACTCGACTCCCCACCCTGATTCGGAACTCAGGATGATCGTCTTTTCACAGGTGGGCGAAGGGGGAGTCATTGAGAATTTCCTCCTTCCCCCGGTTCCTTTGAAGAACGGAAGATTCACCCTGAAAATGGCTGATCTTTCAAGGATTTCCAACAACATTTCCAGATTCCTGAACCAGGGAACACCGATCACCATCGAGATCGGCCTCGACCTCGGTGGGATCCTTGTCCGTTCAGGGAGGTCCGGAACGGAAAAGCCCGTCCAGGATGACGGGGACCTCATGGCCGCCCTCCACAAAACGACCCGGATCTTCGCCGATATCAGGGGGAATTTCCAAACCCTTGACACCCACGAGAAAAAGCCTCCCGAAAGCAAATCCCATGATTGCCTCGACCAGGCCAACCTCGACGGAATGTTCTGCGACACATTGAAATGGGAAGGAAATCGCTTCGTGTTCGACCGGAAACTCGACAAGACCAAAGAAGTCCTTCACGGGCGTACCCGGGACACCCTGGTCATCCATGTCGAAGGGGAGGTTGATCCGGTGTCGAAAATGATTGTATCGATCCGGCTTTCGAACAAATCGGCAAATTACTTCACGGATACTCACAAAGGGGTCCAGAATGCCGAGTGGTCCAAAGAAACCTCCTGGACCGCGAGAAACATTCCCCTCGAGGTTTGCCAACCCAAAAGGGTTTCCGCGGGCTTTTGCAGAACCGGACAGGTCCCTCCCGAGGATTTCGAACTCCTTCAGACGACTTCCTACAAAAC
>CAYRYU010000051.1:0-1778 GCA_964428355.1 uncultured bacterium | reverse complement strand
GCCTTTGGAATCCGAAACCCTTGCCATTGAAGGAGTTGAAGCATGAATTGTAGAACCGCTGTTTTCCTGGTTTTTTTCCCCCTAACCATCGTCTGGTTGGCTCTCACGACCGGATGCTCTTTCCACCCCAACACTTCCGGACCTGTTATCGAGGGGTCCGGGCCAGCTGAGCAGGCTGCCAGGCCCGCTCATGTGGTCTTCCAGATTGGAAGTCCGGTTTCAGCCAATCCGTCGGCTTCAATTCTTGCGGACGGTGAGGGAACCGCATCTCCGACCGTGACCTTGACCCTCATTCTCATCAACTTCAACAAGCCGGAGGCGCGGACAACCGCTTTGGTCCAAACAGTTCCCGTTGTCGATGGCACTGCCGTTGCCACATTCAGTTCACTCTTTCTGACCACGGTGGTTGGAACCGTCGATATTGCAAACGGGAAAATCGGTCAGTCCTCCTCCTTTCGTGGAGCGATCGATCTCAAGGAGGGCCAGAACGTTCTGGTTGTCGATCCGGTCGGAGCTTCCACAACCAATGATCTACTTGCGGAGACTATCCTGAGATTGGCAAGCAACACCACGGATTTCGCATCCTTGAGGTCTGGATTGGCCCAAAGGCTGACCACCCTTGCCAGCGATCTGGATCTTGGTGCGACCACCCGGTATGACTTGGCGGTGGAGCGATTTCGTGATGAGGTCCTGAACACCGTGTCTCTCGCCATTCTGATTGAACCCGAAGGCGCGGGCACGATTCAGGTTTCGCCCGATGCTACAAAATCCAGGGTAGCCAAGGGCACGGAATTGACCGTTAAAGGCATTCCCCAGGGAACGAAGCGCTTTCGCGGTTTCAAAGAAGTTTTCATCATCGAGACATCAGAACCCGACACACTCAGGTTCCGACTCAATTCATCGATGGTTCTGACGGCTCTTTTCGAGGACGCTCCGCCGACGCCACAATGGGAGAAGCGACTTCCGATTGGGGGGGTGACCCACCTTCTTTTCAACGGGACCAACGTTCTCATGGGGGGAAAGACCCAAAGTAACGGGACGGATGATTTCCCCGCCTGCGGAGACGAAGATGCTTTCCTTGTCCAATGGGATACCAGCGGGAACATCCAGTCCAGAGGGCGTTACTACAGCCATTGGAAGGAGGGGTTTGCCGGCGGGGTTTGGTATAAGGGCCACTATCTCGGAGGATGTCAAGAGTGGCCCGCCGAGGATATCGACTTACCCAATGTCAGATCGACGGGCCTCGTGGTCCGTCTGGAAGAGACCATCCCTCCTTCCTTCACGAAGTTGTACGATCCGAAGGGCACCCAGCAATTCATTGCCCAAATCCTCTTGTCCGGGGACAGCATCTACATTCGTCATGATGCGGAAGAGGGCATACGCAAGGTGGGGTTGGTGTCGGGAGTGGTATCGTGGGAAAAGCCAAGGGGAAACACCCTTTTCTCCGGCATCGCCGCCGATGCAGCCGGGAATCTCTTTGTCAGTGAGTTTTCACTCGACGGCTCTAGTCACTTGGTGAAGTACAGTCCGGAGGGTTCCGAACTCTGGCGAACCCCAACGGAATCATCTGCCTCGATCATGGCCGCAGATGGGAACGGTGACATTGTCATGGCCCATGTGGTTCCACGCGGGCGATACCTGCAGCTTGCGATCGATGTCTCCGCCGTTCGTGTAGCCAAGTATCATGGTGCCACCGGCGTTCTCCTCTGGTCGGAAACCTCAGCCAGGTCGAATTCCAACGGTGTTCGGTCGGCTGTCATAGACTCTTCCGGGGCCAT
>CAYRYU010000050.1:0-50340 GCA_964428355.1 uncultured bacterium | reverse complement strand
CTCTCTTCCGGTAGCCCCAGCGGGACTCGAACCCGCGCTCTCAGCCTTGAGAGGGCTGCGTGTTAGCCGGTTACACCATGGGGCCAATCTGGCTGGGGAGCAGGGACTCGAACCCCAACAGGCAGATCCAGAGTCTGCAGTCCTACCATTAGACGACTCCCCAACGTTATCTCATTGTACCATGGTCGTTCCCCGCAGTCAAGCCACAACGGGAACATTTTTCTGGGGACTCTCGGGTTCGACCACGCACCCTTTCAAAGGCCTGAGGACAAATGACTGGTAGAGGAAAACGGAGCAGGGAACGCCGAGAAGCAAGCCCCAGACGCCGAAGCAGTACTCGGAAAAAACGAGGATGCTGACCGCAACGAAGGGATGGAGGGAGAGGTGGCCTCCCACGATCCTGGGGTTGAGAATGTAGGCTTCGATGAAGTGGATGATCGTGATCAGGATGATCGCATAGAAAGCGAGCACGAAACCATCGGTCTTGTATGCCAGCAGGCAGATCGGAACGCTGGAAAGGAAAACCCCCAGAACGGGCACGAAACTGCAGAAGAAAACCAGGACACTGAGAAGGAATTTGGAGGGAATTCCCAGGAACCATAATCCGATCAGGGTGAGAAGGGTGTTCAACATCGCTATCATGATCTGGGCCTCGAATGCCTTTCCCAGAATATCCGCGAACTGGGCGAGTTTTGGGGAAAGAATCCGGTAGACCCTGTGGAAGCGCGTTTCCTTCAATCCCTTGACATCCTTGCGCAGCCGGTCGTAATCCCAGAGGATGATGAAGCTGAAGATCACCGAAAGGATGAAATGGAAGGAGATCCGGAGCAGGCTTTGGACAAAATTGGTCAGACCCTGGACGACGGGCCCGGACTTTTCCTTGATCGCGTCTTCGATGCCGATCCCTTCGATGAACTGGGAATAATTCTCGTCGGCCATGATTTCCCTTATCGAGGCGATCAGTTTGTCCTTCGCCTCAGGGATTTCCCGCGTGAACGTCTTCCCTTCCTGGTAGACCTTCGGGAAGACCACCATTCCGAACCCTACGAGAGAGATTCCAAGGACCGAGTAGACGGAGACGATGATCCAGAGACGGGGTTTGTTGAATCTCTGGCCGAGAAAATTGACCAGGGAGTTGATCGAAAAAGTCAGGATGAACGTCAGAAAGATCAGGGAAAGGAAGTTTGAAAAAAGATAGAGGATCAGGAAGAACCCCGTCCAGACTCCCCACTTGTACAAACGGTGGTAGTTCCTGACGAACCAGGACGGTTGCGGCCCCGAAACCGGCTTCCGGGACAGGAGTTTCCTCTTCACAGCTTTCTCCGACTATAGGCGATCTGGTTTTCCCACCATCCGTCAAGAACCTTCGCCCGGGACAGGGCCTTCAACCGCTCACGGGCCACGGGGCGGATGGCGGCTGCAACCTTGTCCCCCCACCGGGCGCCGGGCAGGGGCATGAAGGTGTGCATGTGGATACGAATGGAGTAAGTATTCACCAACTCTTCCATGAAAGTCAACAGCTCCAGCTGGTCTTTCTGGGTTTCCCCCGGAAGTCCGATTATGAAATCCACGTGGGGAGTATATCCGAACTCACGCAGCAAGCGGATGGCTTCAACCGCCTGTTCGCGGCTGTGTCCGCGTCCCATCGACCTGAGAGCCCTGTCGGACCCGGATTGGACACCCATCACGATCGTCCGGTTGGTGATGAAGGGCTTTACTATCTCGAGAACCTCCCGCGTGACGAAATCCGGCCTGACCTCACCCGGAAACGACCCCAGGCTGATCTCCCGGACCCCAACCTCCCGCAAACCGTGTAACAGGGAGGAAATGGCCTCCAGGTTCGGGGTGTGCCCGTCTTCCGACCCATAGGCAAATGCGTTGGAGGCGAGAAACTTCACTCGCCGTCTCCGCTCGTTGAGCTTCAGGTATTCCGATGCTATTTCCAGGATCTTCTTGACGCTCCTGTGCCGGATGGTACCGCCGTACAGGAACGGCACCACGCAGTAGGCGCAACCATACCTGCACCCGCGGCTCATCTCGATCGGCGGAAGATACCCGATCAGGGGATGGAAACCCGGAAAATCATCCAGTACCGTTCGGCCAGGAGAAGGCAGAATTCCGGATATCTCCAGGCCTTCCGACCACGACTCCAACAGCCGCGGGAAGGAATTCTCCCCTTCGCCGGGAAGTACCGCGTCGAACCCCACAGCCAGCGATCCTTCAGGATCCGCGGTCACCTGTGTACCACCAGCGACCAGGAAAGGAGGATGCCGTGACTCGGAATACCCCGAACGGATCATTTGCACGTCCTTCCGGGCTCCTTCCACGTGCGGCATCATGAAGGAGAACGCAATCATGGCAGGGCGTTTTCCAAGGGTGGGAGGGAGAGGCTCCCGTATCCGCCACAGGACGACCTCGAAGCGGTCGAGGAGGGTGTTGGGACAGGCTCCCAGGAGGGCACCGAAGCTGACTATGTTGTGGGTCTGCAATCTCAGTATGAGAAGAGGTTTTGTCTTGTGCAAAGAATGGGCACTCCTTCGCTGATATTTTAGCACTTTTCCGGTTCGCAAAAAAGTGCGAGCCTGCAATGCGCCTTTCCAGGCGCAGTCAATGGTATGGATCTTGCAGCTAAATTTGAAAACGTTGGGGGAGAAGTTCTGTGATTGAAAGAAAAGCTGTAGCATTGGCCCTCCTGGCCGTTGTCGTTTTTTCCCAGATTTCTTTTGCAGGCTTGGTTGACGATTTTTTGGCACTCGGTCGTCAGTATGAACAACTCGGAATCCTCGAGCCTGACCAGGGGTTCGCCGAATCCTCCGTCCTTTCCCAAAAAGAGCACCAGCTCCTGGGCCAGATTGTGAACTCCGGAGCCGACCTGAAAGAGGTCACCGAAAAGGCCCAGTCGGTCGAGGCCGGCCTGCTTTCCCGCCTTATCGACAAAGTCCGGTTCGAAGTCACCCTTGAAAAGCGGGGCGACCTGGAGCCCGCCCTCAAAGCGCTCGAAGGTCAGTTCCAGAACCTTTCCCGGACGAAGAAGAAGGTTGCCAATATCGGCGGACGGCAGGTCAACCTGCTCGACGGCGAGTGGCGTGAATCACCCGATGGCCGCCGTTATTGGGTCAGCGGGGAGTTCCCCGATATCGTCCTCAGTGCCGCCGAGTACCGTCGGTATATGGCCACCGCCGTAGTGGTCGACGACTGAATCGGTCTTTTCGCCTACAGTTCGCATCCCTGACGACCGCCACCTGGCGGTCGTTTTTCTTTTGGAGATTCTTCAATGTTTTTGGTAACGAACCTTCCGGAAGGAACGTAAGCCTGGTGAAATCGAACAAGGTTGGATATTCTCCCCCACTAGCCTGCCTTCCTTGAAGGCAGGCTTTTTTTCTCTCCCGATCGACCCCGTCGCGATTTCCGAGGGAAAAACAAACTCTTTTCACTTTCCCCGCCCTTACGGCTCCCGCACGAGAGTGTTTCGGCCCCCCCTCCCTTTTCCCCGAAAAGCCAACCAAAGTGCCCGATTTCACTTGACTCGAGCCGTTGGGAGGGAATATTTTAAACCCATTCCCCAAGGAGATGAAGGTATGGAAAAAGAACTGGAGAGATATATTCTGGTTTTGAACTGCGGCAGCTCCTCCCTGAAATACGAGGTTTTCCGGATGCCCCATCGAATCAGCATCGGCCGGGGAATCGTGGAAAGGATCGGTGAGAAGAAAGGGCGAATCCTTCAGAACTCCGACAAGGGTCGTTTCGAGACCGAGGAAGAGGTCCCGAACCACAAGGTGGCGATGGGCCTGGTCTCGAAGGCGATGACAGACGGACGCACCGGATTCCTGAAGTCCCTCGAGGATATCAGCGGTATCGGTCACCGTGTCGTACACGGAGGGGACAAATATGCGGCGTCCGTGATCATTGACGAAGACGTCCTGAAAGCTGTCCAGGAGTTTTCGGAACTTGCTCCTCTGCACAATCCCCCGAATTTGACGGGTATCCGGGAGGCCATGGAACTGTTACCCAATGTCAAGAACGTTGCGGTCTTCGACACCGCCTTCCACCAGACCATGCCTCCGGCCGCATACCTCTACGGTCTTCCGCGCCAGATGTACGAGAAATTCAAGATCCGACGCTACGGATTCCATGGAACGAGCCACAGGTATGTTTCTTCCCGCGCTCTCACCCTGATGAAACGGTCCCACGAGAATACGAACGTTATCTCCTGCCACCTTGGGAACGGGGCGTCGGTCACGGCAATCGAAAACGGCCGTTCCGTAGACACCTCGATGGGGTTCACCCCCCTCGAGGGTTTGCTGATGGGCACCCGTTGCGGCGACATCGACCCTGCGATCGTCCTTTATCTCCAGGACCGTGGATACTCCTCCAAAGATCTCAACACCATGCTCAACAAAAAGAGCGGATTGCTCGGCCTTTCCGAGCTTTCCAACGATCTACGCGATCTGGAAAGCGCAGCGGAAACGGGAAACACCAAAGCCCAGGAAGCCCTCGACGTCTATGCCTACCATGTCCGGAAGTACATCGGCTCGTACATGGCCAACCTCGTGAAGGTCGATATCCTCATTTTCACTGGCGGAATCGGCCAGAACGGCATCAAGATGCGAGAACGGATCTGCCATCGCCTCGAAAATATCGGGATTTTCATGGATTACGATCTGAACAAATCCCATGGATCGAAAGAAGGGCTCGTCTCCCACACCTTTTCGCCCACCGCGATCCTGGTGGTGCCCACCAACGAGGAGCTGCAGATAGCAATCGACGTGGCCGACTTGTTGTTCGCCCAGGATACCGATTACCGCCGCCGGAGTTCCGATCTCTCGATCTGAACCCGAAACCCGGCAAACGCCCGCCGCCCACAACGATGAAACGGGGCTTGGAACCGATCATCGGGACCAAGCTTTCCAGTCTTGCGGTTAAGCTCAGGAGACCTCTTCCAGGTTCATCGATATGAGTTTTCCCGCTTCGATCAGCTTCCCGTTGTGACAGTCGATCCGGTTGCACAAACCGATGCAGTTGGAAAAATCGGCTTGGGGAGCGAGAAAGATCGAAACGATGTCTCCTCCGCAGGAACAGGCCGAATGAACGGGCAACACAGCCCCGCAGGTCGGGCATGACAACTCCACGAGTTCCTGGGAAACGAGGTCGATATCGATGGAAACCCGGGTCTTGTCCCCAAAAATGGGACTGATCGCCACGTGCCCCGATTTTTCCCCCTTCCCGACCTTCAGGAGGATTCCAGGAAGTCCGTTGAAACTCGTCCGCGGGTTTATCAGCTGATGACCGTTGGGGCAGAATCCCTCCTTGATCACGGCAACCTCGTGGATTCCCGTGACGAACTCCTCGAGCGGGTTTGGAATGATCATCATTCCCTTGTGGTCGAAGCGCTTCATCTGATCCTCCAGTCGTTATGTCATTCCCACACCATACCAGATTCCATTCTGTCTGAAAAACGGATTCGTTGTCCAGGAAACGGAAATGTTTCCCACCGTTTTGGAACAACCGGCACTTCCTCATCAAAAGTGGGTATGTGATAGACTTCTTCCGCAGGGTAACGAGCCCAAAAGATCCGGGCAAGAAAAGGAAATGGCGATGGACGGAAAAGACCCCACCCGAGTTTCGAGCCGCTGCAACCACCGATTTTAACGGAAGGGGATGACAATCATGGGAAAAGAGATCGAACGGAAATTCCTGGTTAAGGGCAATGCCTGGCGCAAGCTGGCGAAAGGCGTTGCCTACCGGCAGGGGTATTTGTCGACGGTCAAGGAGCGGACGGTCCGAGTCCGAACGATCGATGACAAGGGGTTTCTGACAATCAAGGGCGTCGCGGTGGGGATGACCCGCTCGGAGTACGAGTATGAAATTCCCGTTGCCGAAGCCCGGGAAATGCTCACCAACCTTTGCGAAAAGCCGTTGATCGAGAAGAGCCGTTCCAAGATCGCATCCGGGCCGGTGACATGGGAAGTGGACGAGTTCCTCGGGGATAACCTGGGGTTGATCGTCGCCGAGGTGGAACTTCAGGACGAGCATCAGAAGGTCGACCTCCCAGACTGGATCGACCGGGAAGTGACCGGGGATCCGAAGTATTTCAATTCCAACCTGGCCAGGAAGCCTTTTTCGACCTGGGGTCGTTAGGACGCCGGAATGCGAAAGCCCCTGCGCTTCGGGGGAGTTTCCAGCGATGCCTGTGGGGCGTTTGGTCCGGGAGGGAGTCATGATCGGAAAACGAAGGCGCGTTCTCTTTTCCATCCTTTTGCTCGGCATATTGGCCTGTACCCTTGGGCGGGTGGATTCCGGTGAGGAGGTTGAAAGCCGGGAGGTCAAGTTCCTCCTGCGCCCCGAAAGTTTCCCCGATCTGATGGCGGATCTGGAGAAGTTCTGGGATCTGGTTGTCGCGACCGCCGAAAGGCAGGGGTTGAAGGTCAAGAACAACCGCCCTTTCCCCGGAAAAAAAGACACTCGATATGTGTCGTTTTTCGATACTCCGGGTTTCCTGCTTTACCGGGGTGGATATACTCTTCGCAAACGGTGTGACGATGAAGAGGACCTCAAGTCGCGAATTGCCAGACGGAAATGCGAAATGACGTTAAAATACCGTTCACCGGACCTGCTGTCCGGAATGGTGCACTTGATCACCCCCGCCAGGGACTTCAAGGGTGAGACCAAGGTCGAGGAAGACTTCGTGGTGGGGAAATCCGCGATCCGCCGGTTGTTTTCGATTTCGGGAACTGTCGGATTCGAGGCCGACATTGGTGGAAAAATGAAGGATTACCGAAGGATATTTCCCGGTCTGAAGAAGTTGGACATCGGAAAAAATGAGCCGGTCACCCGGGTCCGCAAGATTACCGTCCGTGAGTTGACGTTCAAGCCGGGGGCCATCGGGTTGGAAAACGGGACAACTGCAGAGGTCACGTTCTCGGTATGGTGGCTGAGCGGTGAGCTGAAGCCCGGGATCGTCGAGTTCTCCTTCAAGCATGGATACGGTTCCGGAGGCAAACCCGGGGGGAACATCCCCAAGCAGCAAAACCTTTGGAACGGTCTCACACGGGAACTTCAAAAAGCGTGCAGGGACTGGATCCTCGACGGTGGAACCAAGACCGGCCTGATCTTCGGCATCCGGTCCGCTGACCAGGAGTGATTCTGCACGGCTGGCGCCGCAGCGATCAGGAAGGCTCATCCACGGGCCGCGGGCTCAGAGGTCTTTTCCAAAACCCGACCACACGAAGAGAAGGCTTAGAATCAAGCCGGAACCGGAATCCATGGGGTTCCCAGGGAAGCCGCTATCCTGGCCGACTGAAAGAAAAGATACGTTTCACTTTTTTTGGGGTTCCGGGGGAAGAGTCTTTCGGGGAAGGAAATACTGATCGCAAATCTGGAGTTCAACCGGTGCTCCTCCGAAAACCCTGGCGGCAATCTCGTTGCGGAGAATCTTCACGGTCGAGAGGAAGTTCGGATCTTTTTCCGCGCCCTCCCTACATTTGATCCGTAAGATCAGGGCTTTTTTTCTTCTTTCCAGGGAAAGGGCTTGGGGGGGACCATCGAAGAATTTGGAAGAATCCAGGAAATCCCGGAGTTTTTCGGCGAGCTTCCTTCCGACCGTCCTGCCGAAAAAGAGCTTGGAATTCTTGACTGCAAGCATTTCCCCGAGCCCCAAGACGACTTTTCTCGTCTCGAAACTTGCGTCGCAGAGGTGGATGTCGACCAGCTTGCCTCCGAAGACATCTGAAGTGAGGTTAAGGGCAAGGTTCCGGAAGTTCTTCAGATGTTCGAGTTTGGGGGGGCCATCGGAGGTGAAAACCATTCGGAATGCATAACCTCCCCTAAGTTTGAAAATCTGAACGGTTTTTTCCCTTTCGTCGAAAAATTCCTCTTTTACCAGGTATTCCCCCAGACGTTTGGCCTCCTGATCGGTTACTCCCGGGGAATAGAATAGTTCACCTTTTCCGAATTCCATGAGTTTCCCTGCACCCGAGACGGTCAAAAGGGTTTTCAACTCTGGATCGCAAAGGCAGGCTCTGACCTCCGCATCAGCGAAAACCTTCCGAGAGATCCGCGTGATCAGGTACTGGATCGTCCGGATGAAAGACAAGTCCTTTTCCAGGTCTTTTTTTACCGGGAACCGGAGAAAGTAGACGGGGCCCTCCCTGGTCAATTGGATGGAGACTTCCCGGTCAGGAAAGAACCCGTATTTTTCCAGGAAATCACCCAACTTGCGGGCTTCGTCTTCCTTGACCGTGGAGGTGAAGAAAACTTCCGCTTTTCCGAATTTGAGCGACTTCCCCAAATCCATGCCGGGGAGAATCGTCTCCACTGCGAGGAAGAGGACCAACAGGGATGTGAATCCCCAAAACGCTGAAGATTTCATTATTTCCTCCAATCCCGGAAAAAAGTCATCACCATGATATTACGCATTTGGAATGTTCGTCGAGCGGAAATTCGACTCGTGAGGACGGATTTCTTTTCCTTACCCGGTAACATTTTTTCCTTTCAAGCGTAGCTTGGATGTAACCCCCGAATGCGGATAAGGCTATGGTATATTGAAGTCAATCTCGAGTCGGCAGAAATGACCCGGATGGCGGGGAAAACCAAAAAAATGGACGGAAGTTGAGGTTCCCGACCAGTAGATTCAAAGAGGGAAGGAGAGAAGTCGTGAGGGAAAGAATTTGTTTGTGGGTGCTCTTACTGGCCATCGCCTTGGTGGCCTTTCAACCCGTAAGTTATGAAGGAAAGTGGTCTCTGGGAAGGCCGCTTCTCGCCCAAGATGATGTAGGTGGAGATGACAGCCAGGCCGATGACGACGACGGCGACGACGGCGATGACGGCGATGACGGCGATGACCTCGAGGGCGGTGGCGATGATGCTCCTTATGTTGAGCCGGTGAAGGATGCCACCACCGCGGTGTTTGAAGATTATCCGACCGTTACCGACTCCACCACTACCACCGAAGGCACCCCTACCGAAGGCACCCCCACCGAAGGAGGAACACCGACGGAGGGTACCCCGCCGGACGAATCCAGAGCGATTTCTCCTTATGATGACCTTCCCGCTGGAGATGTTCCTCCAGAGCAGACTCCCGGTGAAGAACAGAAACCTGGCGAAGGGCAGACTCCCGGTGAAGAACTGAAACCAGGTGAAGGGCAGACTCCCGGTGAAGAACTGAAACCAGGTGAAGGGCAGACTCCCGGTGAAGAACAAAAACCGGGTGAAGAGCAGAAACCGGGTGAAGAGCAGAAACCGGGTGAAGAACAGAAACCGGGTGAAGATAAGAAAAGTGGGTTGGGCAAAGCCTGGGACACTATAAAAGAGGTCAAAGATTCGGTTGCAGGCAAGATTCTGGAGACAACCGCAAAGCTGAACTACAAATTGGTCGATGACGCGCTCAAATACGCGGGAGATACGGATAAAATTGTCGATGCCGCAAAAACATCAGGAAAATATGCCGGGAGTCTTTTAAAGACGCTTGGAAGGAATTATATCGATGCCGGGATGGGCGCCATCAATCTGGTCAGGGGCGGTATCAATGCCGCCTACGGAGACTGGGACGCGGCACATGCGAACTTTAAAAGTGCCGCCGGATCCGTAGGAACCATTCTTGGCTCAACTGCCGGTGGGATTGCGGGAGCCTGGTGTGGACCTGCCGCCCCTGTAACGGTTCCCGTTTTCAGTGCTACTGGTGGCTACCTGGGCGGAAAAGCAGCCGAAGCTGGATATGATGCGGCTCTGAATTGGTGGAGGGGAAAATGATCGTCCCCCCCCGACGAGCATGATCCTGATCACCCGAAAAGCCTCCCCAGCCGCTTTCGCGGCTGGGGGCCGGAACGGATTCATCTTCCCCCTGGCGGTTGGGCTGGTTTGTGTCCTTCTCATCCTCGGCGCAATGTTCCTCATGTTCACCGTCCATTCCAAGAATGTCTCTTTTTCCTTCATGCTCGATGATTTGGCCCTCACTTTGGCTGAAAGCGCGGTGGCCGAGGGAAGGTTCCGATTCAAGGAGGCATTGAAGGGAAACTCCGAACTCAAGCATGCAATCGCGAACTTCGAACCGGACTCGGGCCCCTCTGATGGATCGCTTCCATTCCGATTCGCCCTCGACAACCTTCCCCTCACCCGGGAGGTCGCGGACAACCTTCTCGGGCGTGGAAATGTCAAGATCGAGGGAATCGTCCGGCTCCATCACGTGCGACGGGACTTTCCTCCTGTCCTGATGGGCAACGGATCCAGGGTGGATATGAGATTTCAGGGGGAGTTCCAGGCGATTTTGAGATTCGATTTCACCGTGGCTCTGGATTGGGGAAAACAAACCCAGAAAAGCCGCTTCGCTTTCGAGTTCGATTTCAAGCACGCGTGCCTCCGAAGCCGACCCGAAGGAAGGGAAACCCGGGGATACCCGACAACCCTGACGAACGATTACGCGTTGTTCATTCGGGACGGTTTCGAGGAGTTCGCGGGGAGATTCGCCGAAACCCTCAATGGCCCCAAGTTCGGAGTTGAAATCTCTTCCCCCGGCGGGAAGACCGGAAAGGTTTATTTCGGTTCCAGAGAGTTATTGGATCCAGGTCGGAAACTTTTCTTCAACCTTCCCGAAACGCTCGCGGGGTTGATTCCCCCACCCCCTCCACCAGTGGTGTTTTCGTGGGCGGAATTGTGCCAGCTCCTTCCCACCCTTACCACGACGATTGAAAGCAAGATCAGGGCACAGCTTCCCCCGAAAGCCCAGGCACTGGTCCCCAAGATTCTGAATTCCTTTTCCGGGAATCTCGCGGTGGAATATTTTCCCATGGTTGGGTATTCCCCGCAGGGCTGGATGACCACCTGCCCACCCTGGAAGCAGAAAGCCTACTTCGGCTACTTTTCACGATGCTCCAAAGCCTATAAGAGGTTCCCGGTCCTTTCCCCGGAGGTGAACCCCCTTCCCCTGACCTTCCGTTTCAACGGGAGGGAGTTCGACCCTTCGGTCACTCTCGAGGGAGACCTCAGGAAGCGCTTCTGGGTAAGTTCCACATGGTGGTTGACAACGAGTTATGATGAAAAGTTGAAAACGGAAATCGAGAAGAAAACCCTGATTCTTGTTGAGCGTTTTCTTCCCGAGGAGCTGGCGGCGAAAACCCCTGAGATACAGGAAGTCCAGGCCATGGTCGCCGGTCTCGAGAAGAAATGCGGGGAGGTTCTGACGACGGGTCCGCACGATCTGTATCTCTTCGGGGATAGAACCCCCAAGGTCCCCGAAGGGGGTTTTCCTCGTCCACCCGCCTTCGAACGACTGGGAAACGACGGAATGAACAACCTCCGCCCGCTCGGATCGATATTCCTCCGAAGTTACGATTTCCCTCGAGCCCAGGAATTCTATGCGAGTCCCCTTGTGAACAGGGACGATCGAAATGTCGTCCATTTCAAGCTTCCGGGGTTCGTTTCGGTCAGAAAGGCGATCCAGATCCCGGCCGGGGCGAAATTCCACGGAAAGGGGATGCTTTATTCCAACGAAGGGATGGTTATCGAGGGGGATTTCCAACCTGCGAATCCCGAGGATGGGCCATGCGTTCTCTTTTCCGACTGTGGAAGGCTCACCGTAGGGACCCAAAGTGACGGGCCCATTTGTGCCTCCCTTGTTGCCATGGGGTTTTCCTTCCCGGGGTTGGTTTCTGGAATCTACTGCCCGAAGGGAAATCTGAACGTTGTCGGAAACGTCGTGACGGACCGGATCTGGTTCACCGAAGGCACCAAAGCTCCAGTCCAACCCACCGGAAAATTCCGGATCGCTTACGATGCGCCAAGGCTTTCGGGAAACGGAACCGACGAATACATCTCGTTCGTTGGAGGTCTCCTCCGGCGCATGGGGGCTGTGATGAGCGTCCAATGATTCCCTCGAGCCGTTTTCCGAGGCGGGGCAGGGGATTCGGGTTTTCCTTTCCCGAGATCCTTGTGACGATCATTTTTCTGGTCGTTGGGCTGTCGTTCCTGATGGGCCTGTACACCAGTTCGACTCGGGGAACGACCGACGTTTACCTGGAGACCATCGCGCTTTCCCTTGCCAACGAGACCCTGGACTGGCTTTCGGGCTTCAGCTTCTATGATCTCAAGAACAAGGCAGTGACCGACGAGATTGGTTCCCGCCTGGGAATGAACGAGTTCAGACCGGTTACCGACCTCCCTATCGGAACCAATGCCTTGATCACGTATCCGGAGGATTACTACAAGTTCGAACGGCTCGTGAACGTCGAACCCCGCGAAATGGCTTTTCTCCTCACCGTCAAGGTCCGGCTCGGGGGAAGCGGGTTGTCCCTTTTCCGCCGGGAACTCATCACCCTGCAGAAGGTGGTGGTCGCGGAATATGAGTGACCGGAAAGGATTTACCCTGGTCGAAGTGATGGTGGTTATTGCAATCGGCATTCTGATCCTCATTCCCACCATCAATTTCCTCGTTGGAACGACCAAGCTTTCCTTCAAGGGGTACGACAGGCTGGACAACCTCAACACTGCCCGTTTGATAATGACGAGGAGCGCCCGTGACCTCAAGTTTCTCTGCGTGGGCGCATCTTTTCCCGCCCTGATCTTCAAATCCGACAAGGAAAGCACTTCCTTCGTTTTCCCATCCTTCCCAAGCGAGGGTCCGGGAATGGAGCTGGAAGCCGACCTCAACCCCGTGAACATCATCGTCTACAGTCACATCCATTCGACGGGGCAGTTGATCCGGACGGTATTCCCGCACCCGAAGATGGTTGGCGAGGGTTCCCAGCCCAGAATGCATGAGCTTGGAAGAAACGTCATCGGGTTCGCGATCACGGGGCAGCCCTTCTGGGGCGGCGTCTTCCAGATCCGGGTATTGTGTGCCGGACTCCATCCCCAAAGGTTGGAACCCGTTGAACTTCAGACCTCGGTTCGGCCCATTTTTGCCACCCGCGCCCTTCAGCATCAATTCCAGGTTCCCAACATCGATGCCCGCCCGGATTTTCCTTCGATGCAATGAGGAAAAGAGCAGAATCTTGATCAGCCAGCCCCAGAATTCCGGCCAGAGACTCCGCGATGATCTGGCGACCCCATACTCAAGGAAAGCGGTGGGTCGATGAGGGGACTTTTTCGGACAAGCGGCGGGAATGCGGGAAGCTTGCGAGCAAATGCCGTCATCCTGGGGATGCTGGTAACGATGATCTGGCATTCGTTCGCCACTCCGGGAATCGGGGAGGAACCAACCCCCTCCGCAGCCCTCAGATTGACGCTCGACGATTGCGTCCGCCTTGGGGTTGCGGGAAACCTGGGCCTGCTCAAGAGCAGACTCGAACGGGAAGGGGCCTCTTACGGCGTCCCGATCGCGCGGAAGATCTTCGTTCCAACCGCGAACGCCCTGATACAGGAGTCTGAAGAGGGCCGTCGGACGAGAACCTGGCGGCAGTCGGTTTCTGCGAGGGGGAAATCCGGAACCAGGGTCAGCCTCACCAACGAGATCAAGGATTTGCAGGGCCGGCCCGCAAAGGACGAGAACGTCCAGACCTTCTCCCTTACCCAACCCCTGATGAAGAATTTCGGAGCCCGCGTCACGGGTTATGAGATCGATCTCAGCCGCCTCGACGAGCGGATCGCGGTGGCGAAGTTCCGCTCCGATCTGAACTCCTTCATTTTCGACGTCTGCAATCTCTATTTCCAGCTCTGCCTGGCCAGAAGAACGCTCGGGATCCAGGAACAGGCTCTTTCCCGTGCCCGAAAGCAGTTCGAGGATACCCGTCATGACATCGAACTGGGCGCGATTCCGGAGCGGGAGATCTTCCTCGTCGAGGAAAACCTGGTCGATTTCCAGGTCAGGGTGGAAAACGCCCGGCACGATATCGTCCAGCTCGAGCTTCAGCTCGGACGCATCCTGGACCTCGACCCTGCCCTGAACACGGGCTTCACGGTGGAGGAGCTGCTGGACGACGACCGGTTCCACGATACCGCCACCCCTCCCGCGAATCCGGGAAGCCTTGTCGGGGACAACCCCGACCTCGCGATGGACAGGCTTCTTCTGGAAAAGTCCGTCACCACCCTCGAGTATCAAAAAGTCCAGTCCAAGCCCCAGCTGGACCTGTTCTTCGACTACCGGATGCGGGAAGGAGCGGGCGCACCACGCCCGAACTCGTCGGTAATGGGAATCGAATACCAGGTTCCGATCTCCCGTGAGCCAGACCGGGCGCTGGTCGACCAGAACCGGATAAAGGTTGACCTGCGCCGGCTTTCGATCAGGGATTCCGAACGACGTCTGGCATTCGAGATGATGGGGGTTTTCCAGAAAATCCGGCATTTCGAGGAGGTCCTGAAGAGCAAGAAGCGGGTAGTCGAGCTTTCGAGGAAGAAACTCGAGGCCGAAACCGAGAAGTACCGAAACGGGTTCTCCACCCTTGCGGACGTAGTCCGGTTCCAGCGGGAGCTTGAGAATTCCCTTATCGACGAGGCGGGTTCCCTGCTATCGCTCCAGCAGAACCGCCTCAGGGAGTTCCTGCTCTCAGGCTCGCTCCCCGGCAGGTTCGGGATCGTGATCGGGGAGTGAACGATGGTCGTCCTTGAGAACATCAGGAAGGACTACAAGCTTGGAATCGTCGACGTCAACGTCCTGAAGGGGGTTTCCCTGAGGATCGCCCCCGGGGAGCTCGTCGCCGTCATGGGAGCCTCCGGTTCCGGCAAATCGACTCTCCTCAACATCATCGGCTGCCTGGACACACCGACCTCGGGGAAGTATCTCCTCGACGGCAGGACTGTCGATTCCCTCGACGACAACGCCCTGTCCGGGATCCGGGCCGCTTCGATCGGCTTCGTTTTCCAGAGGTTCCATCTGATCAAGTATCTTTCGGTTTTGGACAACGTGAAACTCCCCATGGAATTCCTCGGTCTGGGCCGGCGGAGGGCCGATGACCTGGCGCGGGAGTGGCTGGGAAAGGTGCGCATGGACCACAGGCTGGACCATTTTCCGCACCAGTTGAGCGGAGGGGAGCGGCAGAGGGTTGCCATCGCACGGGCATTGATCAAAACTCCAAGATTGATACTCGCGGACGAGCCCACGGGAAACCTCGACGAAAAGGTGGGCCAGGAAATCGTCACCCTCTTCCAGCAACTCAACCGGGATCACGGGATCACGGTGATCATCGTCACCCATTCCCGGGAACTTGCCGCGGCAACGAACCGATGCATCGTGATCAAGGACGGCCTCATCCAGTGATCGGGACAAAGACAGCCATTTCGATGGAAATGGGCCTGCCACAGAGCCACGGAGCCACAGAGCGGATCCGGAAAGACCGGAGGCCGGGGGAAGGAATTCCTGAAGGCAGGATCCGTCAGATCGCGGCACTGGGAATCCTGCTGTTGCTGACTCCATTCATAGGGGTTTGGGGAGGGGAACCGGGAGTCTACGAGGGAAGGGTCGTTCCGAAGGATTTCGTCCCCCTCTGCGCACCCCAGAATTCTCTCCGGCTGCCCTTCTGGGGTTCCGATTCGACCGGAATCAAGCTCCAGGAGATCGAGCCAGAAGGCAAGCAGGTCGCCTCGGGGGATGTGATCGCCAGGTTCTTCTTCCCTTCAGAAAGCGCCCGGGAACACCTCGACCAACAGCAGTCGAAAAACAAGGCGAAGCGCGAGGAGACGCTGATCGGCCTCCAGAAGACCATCAGCGAACTCGCTTCGAAGCTCGAGCGGGCGAAGGTGGAGGAAGGCCTCTCCCGCCTCGATCTTGGCAGGAAATCGACCCTGGCGGTGATCCGCCAGCGGATAATGGAAGCCGATGTCCGGATTCAGGAGGTCGAGAGGAGGGCGATGGAACACAAGCTCGCAGCCGCACGGGACAACCTCGAACGCACCCGGACCGTGCTGGATTCGACAATCAGGCTCTGGGACAGCTATTTCGAAATCTTCAACCGCGGAAAGGACCGGTATTCCGTTCGCGCGCCCGCCTCGGGCTTCCTCTTCTACCCGCTGGTCGAAAAGCAGAAGAGGAAGGTCCAGAAGGGTGACGATCTCAACTCCGGAGTCCATTTCCTTTCGGTGGTCACCTCGAAAAGGGTGGAAGTCATGTTCTACCTTCCCGAAGGTGAATTCTCGAAGGTTGCGGAAAGTGACACGGTGTCCGTTTTCGTCGATGGGCGGGAGATTCCCGCCCGGGTGACCAAGATCGGCTTTTTTCCACAGCGGCTGGGTGACGTCACCCTGAATTTCCACCGGCCGGACGCATGGGAAAAGTGCTTCGTGGTCCGGGCCGATCTCCTCGAGCCTCTCCAACTGGGCTCAAAAGACATGATCCGCGTGAAGCCGAGAAAACCATGAGAGTCTCCTCCCTCATAAGGGGAAGCATAGCCTCCTTCCGGGTAAACCTCTTCCGGAGCTTCCTCGCCCTCCTGGGAATCATCTTCGGGGTATCCTCCGTGATCGCCATGATAACGATCGGCGAAGGCGCTCAGCGACAGATCCTGGACAACATCAACGCTCTGGGTGCTGATCTGGTGCACATCCAGGAGGGGAACCTCGACCGGGGCCAGCTCGCGCAATCGATCAACGAGTCCGTCGGCCTCTCGTTCAAGGACGTGAAGGCGCTCCAGACGGTTCTTCCAATGGCGGGGAGGGATGTGGGATATCTGACGAGGTTCAAGGCCAGAACCACGAACCTTCCCCTCCAGGCCGGTGAGCTCAGCGTTTTCGCTGTCAGCGCAAACTTCGTTGAGCTCAGCCAGCTCGACGTGGTCGCTGGCCGCGATTTCGACCGGAGCGATTTCCGATATGCGAATTCCGTCGCCATCCTGAGCCGGGGGATGGCGGTCCAGTTGTTTTCTTCCCCCGAGAAAGCGTTGGACCGGACATTCCGCCTCGACCAACGCTGGTTCAGGGTGGTCGGGGTCTTCGACCGGAAATTCCGGCCCGCGAAAAAGGGGTCGAAACGGGGCTTCCCCAAGGATTATGGGATCTTCGAGAAGTCCATGGTGCTTCCCTTTCCGACTTATCTCGAGAAGATCGAGTCGCCGAAAGTCTACTCCGCGCTGGACAAGATCATCCTGAAATGCCGGAGTCTGATCGAGACGAACCGGATGAAGGACGCGGCCGAGCGCATCCTGAGCCTCACCCACAACGGGGTCAGGGACTACAAGATCTTTTCGCCCCAGGAACTCCTCGACCAGCAACAGTCGACCCAGGAGATCTTCAACATCGTCCTTCTCAGCATCGCATCGATCTCGTTGCTGGTCGGAGGAATCGGGATCATGAACATCATGCTCGCGAACGTTCTCGAACGCCGTGTCGAGATAGGTATCCGTCGTGCCCTGGGGGCGAAGCGACGCCACATCATCTTCCAGTTCCTGTTCGAATCGGTCATGGTCTGCCTGGTAGGAGGTCTCCTGGGAATCGCTTTGGGAATGGGGATCGGGTTTTTCATCCTCAAGTTCACGAAGATTCCCGTTGCCTTTTCCGTGAAGCCCATCGCCATTTCCTTCCTGATCTCCTTTTCGGTGGGCGTCTTCTTCGGAATCATGCCCGCCCGCGAGGCGGCCAACCTCAACCCCGTGGAGGCGTTGCATGAGGAATAGGACGGTTCTTCCGTTGGTAGCGGTTCTGGCCCTGCTGATCCCGGTTTCCCTCACCCTGGCTTCGGATGCCGACGAGGGGATATTCGCGCCGGTGAAGAGGGGGGACTGCTTCGAAACACTCGTCTTCCAGGGGGAGATCGAGGCATCCGAAAGCGTCAGCATCCATGCCCCCCAGATCCGTGACGCGAACCTCGTAACGATCAAGAGCGTGCTGGAAGACGGCGAACGTGTTAATGCGGGCGACGTCGTGATAAGGCTCGAAGATTCGGCATTCCAGACCTCCCTCGAAGCGGCGAAAGAGGAGCTGGAGGTCGCGAAGTCGGAGTATGAGAAGACCAGGTTCGATCTCCAGAACGACGGAATCGACCTGAGACTGACGGTCGAGAGGAAGGAGCTGGAGCTGGCAAAGGCGAAGGTGCTCGTAGTGGAGGATTCGATTGTTTTCTCCAAGATCGAGCTGCAGAAGGCCAAGCTCAATGTCGAGCTTGCGGAGCTCGAACTCAAGCGTGCCCGGGAAGCGCTGAAGGAGTTCGAGAACAAGCGGGTCGCCTCGTTGAACGTGAAGGAGCTCCAGGTCAAGCAGGGCCAGAGGAAAATCGATACGCTCCGAGAAAAGATCGATCTTTCGGTAGTGAAGGCACCCTGCGACGGGATCGTCTACAAGCCTTTCGTCCGCCTCAACAACGAGATGGGCCGGATCGAGGCCAACAAGGTAGTCCGCCCGGGAGACAAGCTTCTGGAGCTCCCGAACCTCGACCGGTTCCGGGGGATCCTGTACGTTCCGTCCGCCGATTATCCGTTCGTCCATGTCGGGGATCCCGCATCGATCACGCTCACAGCGCTGCCTGACCGTGTTTTCACCGCCCGCCTGGCTTCCCGGGAGCTCTACCCGATCAGCCGGAACGAAAGGCTGGGCCGAAACGATGCCGAGGGCTATCTGAAGGAATACCGGGTCGTTCTCGACCTTCCGGATCCGGACCCCGCCTTGCGGCCGGGAATGACATTCCAAGCCGAGATAGCATGCCGGATCGCCACCGACTGTCTTTTCATCCCCAGGGCCGCGGTCGCTTCGGAAGGCGAGGATGGTTGCTTCGCTTGGGTGAAGCCGGCCCCGGGTCATGGGAAACCGGGACTGGAAAAGCGCCGGATAGTTGCCGGCCGGACGGGGATCTCCTTCCTCGAGGTTCTTTCCGGCGTCGCTTCGGGCGAGGAAGTCCGACTGGATTTCCCCTCCCCCGAAGAACCGGAGGACTCCCCGGATTCCCAATAGGGGTCGCTGCCCGCCATAAATGGTATACTGATTCCCGAAAACGTCCGATGGAGGGGGTATGAACAGAGCGATTCTTCTTTTCCTTCCGGTCGCGATCATTCTTCTGGCCCCTGGAAGCCTGTGCGCCCAACCGGCGAGCGAACCTATGTACGACCTCGAGTTCGTGAACATCTACGTCGATCTTTTTCCGGAGGAGTACGAGGCGGAGATCATCGCCAGGGTATTCCTCAACAACAACGGTTCAGATCCGGTGATCCTGAGGTGTGACGGGAACATCCAGAACATGAAGGTCACGTCCGACCAGAAGGACATCGCCTTCAAGCGGACCCCTCCGTATTACTGGTTCTACAACATCGCTTCCGGAGAGAGGGAGATCGACTTCTTCTACCGGGTGAGGCACGACGCGTTCGACGACTGTACCGGGCTCATCCAGTCGGACAAGATCCTTCTCGACCAGACCAGTTTCTGGTATCCCCGGAACAACGCATCGGACGCACATCAGGTGATCCTCAACATCGTCTCCGAACCGGATTACTCCTTTTCATCCAATGCCCCGGAGAGGAGGAACGTGATGAACAACCTCAAGAGGCTTAGGACCTTCGTCCTTGCAGATCCCGCAACCTCGGGTTTGATCCTGACGGGGCCCTGACCGGGCGGGAATTCCGCCGGGTGAGGCGACCCGGCCTTGAAGCGCAAGAAGCAGGGAAGCAGGGAAGCAGGGGATGTCGGTACTTGTCCAGGGGAATGTCAAGCAGGCGCTGATACGGATGGCCGTTCCGATGCTTGCGGGGACCTTTGCGATGAACGCATACAACCTTGCCGACACATGGTTCGTTGCGAAATTGGGAACCCTCCCGCTCGCGGCGATGGGTTTCACTTTCCCCGTGGTCATGCTGCTCACCTTCATCGCGGGCGGGATCGGATCGGGGGTCACCACTCTCACCTCGCACGCACTGGGTCGCCAGGACAGGGAAGGTGCCCGGGAACTCGTCTCGAACGGGTTCTGCCTGACCGTTTCGGTCTCGATTGCAATGTCGATCGTCGGGTATCTGACCATCGACCCCGTTTTCACCAGGCTGGGCGCGGACGGGGCCACCCTTCAGCTTGTCGGCGACTACATGCGGACCTGGTATCTGGGCGCCGTCACCATGTCCCTTCCGATGATGGGAAACGGAATCCTGATTTCACTGGGAGACTCGAAAGCCGCCAGCCGGTTCATGATCCTGGGAACGGCCCTGAACTGCATTTTGGATCCGATCATGATCTTCGGGTTCCTGGGATTGCCCGCTTTGGGAATCTTCGGAGCGGCATTGGCGACGGTCGTTTCCCAGGCGGTTTCCTCCGTCTGGCTCATCCGCCTTCTCTCCGTGAAGCACGGTCTCCTGGTCTTCGAACCGGGAATCCTGAAATCCTTTTGGGGAACCTGCCGGAGGATCATGGCATTCGGAATTCCGGGCATCATAAGCATGATGCTCATGCCGATCTCTTCCGCGATCGTAACGGGTCTCGTCAGCCGTTTCGGGAATGCCGCGGTCGCCGCCTGCGGAGCCGCTTCCCGGATCGAGATGTTCGCATTTGTCATTCCCATGGCGCTGGGCATTTCGCTCACCCCTTTCATCAGCCAGAATTTCGGGGCGGGACGCCTTGACCGAATCAGGGAGGCGCAGAGAATATCCACCTGGTTCGCCCTTCTCTACGGACTTTTCATTTCTGGAGCCTTTTTCCTCTTCGCTCCGAACCTCGCCTGGATTTTCACCAGCGACCCGCAGGTCGCCGAGATCCTCGTCGCGTATATCAGGACCATCTCCTTCGGATACGGCATGATGGAGGTCCACCGGTACTGCGGGTTCATCCTCAACGGCCTCCAACGGCCCAAATCCGCCACCGCATTGAATGGAATACGGGTAATCCTTTTGCTGATCCCGCTTTCCATCCTTGGGGCGAGCTGGTCCGGAATCCGTGGGATCTTCGTCGCACGACTGGCAACAGACATCATCGTCGGGACGATCGGGATCTTCTGGATCACAAAGGTCCTTGAAAGGGAGAGGGTTTGACAGGGAAGGTCGCGGGAAATACAATGGGAGACTGCCGAGATCGGAAATCATCGAATTCCAACGGGTTGGAGCTGAACCGTGAATCCGCCATTGAGGATCTTTCTCGTCTCCGGGGCCCCGCGAGACGTCGCCCGCATCGAAAAGATGCTGGTGAAGAAGAACGGGACGGCTTTCCAGGTGGTTTCCTCTCCGAATATCCCGGGCTTCATCTCCCAGGTGTCGGGTGAAGTTCCCGACGCCATCCTTGTGGATCCCGGAGTTCCCGGGCCATCCTGTCTCGATACTCTCCAACAGGTCCTTCAACACGCCAAAACTTCCCCTGTAATCCTCCTCGCGGAGCAGGGGGACGGGAAAACGGCGCTGGAAGCCGTTCGGGAAGGCGCTTCCGATTGCCTCGTCAAAGGGTCCTTCCGGGGTGCGGACCTGGCCCATTCGATCAGGGTGGCGATCGAGAGGGAGAAGGTAAGGGATATCGCCCGCCTCAAGACCCTCGAGGAGGAGATCCGGAAGAACGAGGCACGGGTCCAGTCCCTGATCGAGATCACCCGGTTCAAGGCGGCGGACTCCCAGGAGTTGATGGAGTTCGCCCTCAAGCAGGCACTTAGGCTGACATCGAGCAGCGCCGGCTTCATCTTCAGATACGAGGAGAAGACACGCAACTTCACGCTCGCGGCCTCGACAGAGGGGTTGGGCCCGGGCTGCGCGATCGGCTCCCCAAAACCCTCCTCCCACCTCTCGCAGACCGGCTTTTGGAGCGAAGCGGTTCGGCAGCGCAAAGCCGTGATCGACAACGATTTCCTTCGTCCCAACCCCCTGAAGAAAGGGTTTCCAAAGGGCCACATCCGTCTTGCCAGGTTTCTTTCCGCTCCCATCTTTTCCGGGAACGAGATCGTCGCGGTGGTGGGAATCGCCAACAAGGATTCCGACTACTCCGATGGGGATGTCCGGCAGTTGACGCTCCTGATGGCCGCAATCTGGGGGTATCTGGTGCGCAGTCTCGTCCAGGAGGCGATGAAAAAGAGCGAGGAACGTTACCGCGAGCTGGTCGAAAACCTCGAGGACATCATCTTTTCCCTCGATTCGGAAGGGAAATTCTCGTTCATCAGCCCCGTAGTGAGGAAGTTGCTCGGATTCACGGTCCAGGAGGTAATCGGAGCCGAATTCGAGAGCTTCATCTTTCCCGACGATCTGGAATCTGTCCGGAAGGTATTCCACCAGCGCCGCGACGAGCAATCCTCGGTCACCGAGTTCAGGATCTGGACGAAAACCGGGGTGTTCAAATGGGTCCGGACCGCAATAAGGGTGGTAAAGTCCCAGGGCAAACCCTGTGGTTTCAATGGTGTTCTCACTGACATCTCCAGGCACAAAGCCCTCGAAGCAGGCCTTTTCCAGATCTCCCAGGACTGGGAGAACACCTTCGACAGCATCACTGACATCGTCACGGTCCAGGACAAGGATTTCAACATAATCCTGGCCAACCGCAAGGCACGTGAAACCTTCCCCGCGCTCCAGGACCCGACCCGTCTCGTCAAGTGCTACGAAGTCTTCCACGGGACCCAGAAGCCTCCCGAATGGTGCCCGAGCTACCAGGCATTGAAAAGCAACTCCCCGACCACCCTGGAGATCTTCGAGCCCAGCCTGCAGAAGTTTTTGGAAATCCAGTCGATTCCGAGATCCGATGCAAGCCGTGGAATTCCGGGAATCCTCCAGATCGTCGAGGACATCACTGAAAGAAAGAAGGCCGAAGGCGCGTTGAAAAGGCGCGCCGAGATCGAGCACGTCATCGCAACGATTTCCTCCCGGTTTGTCTGGACGTCCGACATCCAGGAAGCGCTTCTGGCATCGCTCGGAGAACTCGGAACCCTGGCGGAGGCTTCGGCCAGCTTCCTTTTCCGGTTCGAGGGCCGGGGCCGGGTCGCCGAAAACTGTTTCGAATGGCGGGCTCCCGGAGCCCCTTCCAAAATCTCGATGTTCAGGGCGATGGCGTCCAACCTTCCTCTCAACTGGGTCCGGAGGCTCAACCAGAAGGAGAACATCAGGGTCCCCGACGTTTCGCTCATGACGCCCGAGGATTCCGAGGAAAAAGCCACCCTCGAGGATCTCGGAATCCGCTCGATCCTCCTTCTTCCGCTGACGGTCGGAGGTAGGACCGCGGGTTTCGTCGGCTTCATTGGAACCGGCCGTCTCGGGGAATGGATAGAAACCGAACAGGTTCTTCTACGAACCATCATCGAAATCATCGGAAACGCCATCGAGCGCGAGGAAGCGACCCAGGCCCTTCAGAGGAGCGAATCCCAGCTCCGCCAGGCCCAGAAAATGGAAGCGATAGGGCAGATGGCGGGGGGAATCGCGCACGATTTCAACAATCTCCTCGGGATCATCCTCGGAAATGCCGAACTTCTCGATGTGGGAGCCTCCGGAGATCCCGAGAGGGCTGAACAGGTGAAGGCGATCATTGCCGCCATCGACAAGGGGTCCGATCTCACCCGCAAGATGCTGGCATTCAGCCGGCGACAGGTACTCAATCCTTCGCACCTCGATCTGAACCTGCGGATTCCCGAAACCATGAAGATGCTCCGGAGGATCATACCCGAAAACATCGAAATCCACTTCATCCCCGGATTCCGCCTAGGTACCATCTTCGCGGACCCGGTCCAGGTAGACCAGATCCTGATGAACTTCGCTATCAATTCCCGGGACGCAATGCCCACGGGTGGGAAGATCACGATCGAAACCGAGAACGTGCTCATCGACGAGGAATACACCCGAACCCACCCCGACTCCCGGGTCGGGCGTTTCGCGCTCCTGAGCTTCTCCGACACTGGTTCCGGCATCAAGCGCGAGGATCTTCCCAAGGTCTTCGAGCCCTTTTTCACCACGAAGGGGCTCGAAAAGGGGACCGGACTCGGCCTCGCCGTGGTGTATGGGATCGTCCATCAGCACAGCGGCATGATCACGGCCTATTCGGAACCCGGCCGGGGAAGCACATTCAAGGTCTATCTGCCTATCGCGGAACAAAAGGCCTCGGAAGTCCATCTGTCCCATGCGGAGAAGGTCAACGGGGGAGCGGAGACCATCCTTCTCGCGGAGGATGACGAGGGCCTTCGGCGACTCGGGAAACGCCTTTTGGAACTGGGAGGCTACAAGGTCCTGACGGCTTCCGACGGGGAGGAAGCCCTTCTGGTTCTTCGGGAGAATTCCAGGCTCATCCACCTCGCCCTGCTGGATGTAATCATGCCCCGCAAGGGAGGCCGGGAGGTTTACGAGGAGATCAGGAGAAGCTATCCCGATATCCGGGTCCTTTTCACAAGCGGATATCCCTCTTCGGCGATCCCGACCGAGTTCGTCATCGAAGAGGGGCTCCAGTTGATCATGAAACCCTACACCCGCGATTCCCTTCTCCGGAAGGTCAGGGAGATCCTGGGTTAAGTGATCGAGGCTGAACTAAGAAGAGATCTCGACGCCCCCCACAAGTCCGACCGCGTGGCGGCCCTGGAGGGTGTTCTGCGATCGGGAGCTTCCGAAGCGCTACTGCTGGTTCTCCTCGAACGCCAGAAGGTGGAGGACGACGAGGAGTGCCGACGCCTCCTGTCCTATGCCGTCATTTCCGTCCAGAGGCGCCTATCTGGGGAAAAAGCCGTTTCCTCTTCCGTTCCCGACGAAACCCAGTTCCAAGTGAGATTCTCCGAGGCCGACGAAAGGGGACGGTTGACCCTTCTTTCCCAGATTTCGCCGGAGGGTGCGAAACGTTTCGCGGGAATCTCCGATGAACTCATCGCGGCGGAAAAAAGTCCGCTCGTGGCTGCCGCCCTCCTGCGGACGTTTTCCCCTCACTGGCCTCCCGACAAATGCGGGAAGCTTCCCGAGTTCCTGGTTTCCGAAAGCCTCAGCGTAAGGCTTGCCGCCCTCGAAGTCCTGTCCGTCCGGCATCCCGATCTACTGGTAGGATTCCTTCCCAAGCTCCTCACCTCGACCGATCCCCGCATCCGTGCCCTGGCGATACGCGGGCTCGCCTCGATCGACCTCGCTGAAGCCCTCGAATACCTCCAGGCACTGTTGCTATCCAAGGAAAACGCCGACAAGATCGCGGCTCTCAGAAACTGTTTCTTCCTTCCGTTCGAGGAAATCAAGCCGCTCCTATTGAAGTTCTTCGCCGCCGAATCGAACCCGGATCTCTTGAAGCGGGGCGGCCTGCTCGTGGAAACGAATCCCGATCCACAGGTCCCGTTCCAACTCTGGGAACTGGCGGAACGGTCGGAGGAAAGGAAATCCGCCGTCCTGAAAGAGGTTGCCCAGGGAGCCTGCCGCATCATCGAACAGTCGGGGATCCTTGGAGATGGATACTCGACCTATCAGGAGAACCTTCAGAAGTGGATTCTTCAGAGAAAAGCCATCCGCTACGTCCAGGAATGCACCGAACGCCTGTCCGAAGCGGGCGGAACCCTCGATGAGGAACTCCAGGCGGATATCCTTCGGCACATCTCCAAACCCGGGGTCAGGGCTGCTTTCGAAGCCGCCCTCGGGTGGCCGGTCGATGCATCGATCAAGGAGGCATGGAGGAAGATTCTCATTGCACCCCCTCCCTCCACACATCCCCCCGCCGCCATCCCCTTGGGGAAGCCCCCCGAAAAGCCTTCTTCGACATCCCGACCCGCGGAAGCTACAACACCCAAGCCGCCGGACACTCCCGAGGAAAGGATCCGAAGGGTCGCCTCGTGGGAGGAAACCGATGCTCCACGTGTCAAGGCCGAGCTGGCGGGCCTTTTGAACACCTCGTCACAGGTTCCCACCGACCTAAGGGCGGTGGCCCTCCGCTCAGCGACCAGGCTGAAACTCGGAAGCTTCACGCCCGCGGCAGACCAGTTCGTGAAATCGGCAGACATGAACCTGGCTTCGGCGGCACTCGAATATCTTGGAACCTTCGTTCCCGACCAGGTTTTCCCTTTCATAGGAAAGTATCTTTCGGTCCCCAATCCGAGGATGAAAGCGACCGCCCTGAAAATCCTCCAGAAGTTCGACCTGGGACAGGCCGTATCAGCGCTGGGCGCGATGTTGTCCGGCAAAGACCCGGGAAAGCAGGGAATGGCGCTCGCCTGCATGATCCATTTCGATTTCGGCCTGGTCAGGGATCACCTCGAGAACTTCCTGGCATCCGGCCCCGCCCCCAAGCTGTTCGAGGCCGGGCTCTGCCTCTACCAGGCAAACCCCGCGCCAGACAATCTTTTCTCCCTCTTCAAGCTTGAAAAGAGGCTTTCGGGTGACCCCGCCCGCCTGGTCAGGAGCCTCAGGACCCAGACCGGGGAAACTCTTCTCCAGACCGGAGTAATGCGCACAGATGCGTTGCGGACACTCGAGGGAGGCCTCGAAGAGAGATGGAAGAAAGACGAATCCCGCCGCCAGGGACCGAAACCCGCCTACGCCATTCCCCGCGGACAACGCCCCTTCACATCTTCGCAACGGGAAGAGCCCACCGGGTTCCAGATCTGGGTGGGTCGTCTGAAGGTCGCGGCAGCCTCCGCTTTCATCATCTGGACGGCATGGGGATGGGCCTCCTTTTCCGGCTTGATATCCCGCCCCACCAGCCCCCCCAAAATGGGCGGCCTCGTCGCAAGCCCTGTCGCCGTCTCCGGAAAAGTTGAGGCGGTGGACGAAATGTCCAAAGGCATTCTCGTAATAGACAAGGGCGGAGACAAATTCGTCCTCTACCCCACCCAGGACGGATTTTTTCTTCCCAGAACAGGAGACAAAATAGAGGCCCTCGTGGTACCCTTCCGGAAGACGTCCCAAGGTGTGATTTTGGCCCGCTCCACGGAATTCAGAAAATTGTAGTCGCAAGGAGCCCTGATGGAACCGTTTACCGTGACGCAGAAGGAAATGGAAGGGATTTCCATTCTCGGCGTCGGAGGGTATTTCGCCGCCGATGCGGGACGAAAAGTCCAGGAAAAAGTGGGGGCACTGCTCAAGGACGGGAAAGTGTACATCATCCTGGACCTGTCCGCGTGCAAAGCCATCAACAGCCCCGGGGTGGCTTCGGTCATGGATGTGACGATGAAAATTCTCGACGACTTCAAGGGAAAGCTCGTCCTCGTGGGGTTGAATCGCCTGATGGTCTCGGTTTTCACAATGGCGGGGATCATCCCCCTCGCGGAAACCGGAACCGATGTTTCGGAAGGGATCCGGAAAATCAAGCCCAAATAGAGATCATAAGAGGGTTTCCATACTTTTTCGAGGGGACGAGATTTTTTTTAGAAAAAGTGGAACGTTTTTCGGGTGAACCCGGTATTACAGTCAGAAACCGGTTCGAAAAACACGAAATTTGAGGAGGTCGCAAAATGAACAGGAAGATGCGCAAGGGAACGATCATTCTTTGCCTGGTCCTTGGTTTCACCGTTCTTCTGGCGGACACGGAGGCCCATGCTGGAATCCTTGGCGGGATCCTGGGAGGGATCGGCCGGGTCGCGGGCGGCTTGTTCCGTGGAATCGGCGGTGCCCTCGGTGGAATCGTGCGTGGCGCCGGCGGCCTCCTGGGCAACCTGTTCGGAGGTGGTGGCGGTGGCGGCGGTGGGATTCTCGGATTCCTCACCAAGATCATCGGCGGGTTGGTGGGCGGCGGTAACAACATGATGGGGATGGTCGCCGAGGCGAAAGCCCCCGTCGAAGCGGTTGCAAATACCGCGAATGAGGCCACCACCCTGTTGAAACAGACGGCTGAAGCCAACAACCAGACCGAAGCCCGGACGGTCCAGAACCCCGACGACGAGGGAACCCCCCAGGCCGCTGGAAAAGCCCCCAATGCCGAAGAGCTTCAGAAAAAGGTCAAGGATATGGCGTCCAATGTCGATTCGAAAATCTCCGGGATCGAGCAGGTCCTGAAGTCCGGCCTCCCCGCCGAGCCCAAAGCCAAGCTCGAGCAGGTCCTCAACGACATGAAAACCCTAAAGGACGCCCTCCAGGCTTCCGCCGACGGCAAGGCTGTCTCCCCCGAGGAGATCGACCGGCTCCAGAAGAACTTCGAGGTTTCCAAGAAATACTTCAACGATCTGATCGAAAAGGGCCAGCTGGTCCTGTCGGGCCTCAAGTCCCTCGGGGAGGGAGCCTCGAGCCTCCAGTCCATGGTCCAGAGTTTCGGTTCATGACCTGATCAGCCGGGGGAAGGAACACTGCCCTTCCCCCGGAGTTTCGAGGTGACCTTTTGTCCCCAACAGTTGACAGATGACCGGGTCCCCCACCCCCCGAAGCGATCCAGCGGTCGATGCGAGACTGATCGACGAGATCCGGTCGGGTTCCAAACGAAGCCTGGAAGCGTTGATTGACAAACACATTCCGGTTCTGATGGGTTTTTTCCGGTATCTCGGCGTCCCGCCCGACATGGTCGAAGACCTGTCCCAGGAAACCTTCGAGCGGATGCTGAAGTATCTCGGATCCTTCGATTCCTCCCGTCCCTTCACCTCCTGGCTGCTTACGATCGGGAAAAACGTATATTTCAACGAGCGGGCGAAATCGACCAAGATCCGGGGGCTGGCGGAGGCCGCCAAACTTGACCCATCCACCTCCCCCGACGAGGAGGTGATCAGCCGGGAGTCGGTTAAGGACATCCTCGCGGATCTCCCGAACGATTCCCGTGTCCTGATCGAGTTGAGGATCTTCCGCGAGCTTCCTTTCGTGGAGATCGCCCAGCTCACCGGTGAACCGGAAAGTACCATTCGGGTGAGGTTCTTTCGAATAATGAACCGTCTGAAAGTGTTGCAGGGCGGAGAAAAGGCAAATGAAACCAGAAAATGAATGCTTGACCGTTCTCGAGGAGATCACCGGGAGCGCGACCCTGTCGGAAGCGGGTCAGCGACACCTGGCGGGTTGTCCGACCTGTGCAGGCATCAAGCGCCTGGCCGACTCGATGAGGGTACACGAGTCAGCCTTTCCCCTGGAGGCCCCGATTTCGGTCAAATCCCGCATCCTTTCAGGTTTCCAGGAACCCCAACCATCTTTCTGGGAAGGCTGGTTCCGCACGTTCGCCCTGGCGGCGGCATTCGGGGTTTTGACCGCGTTCGCCACCTTCCAGCAGTTCCAGTCCCCCGGCCTGGAAAACACTTCCGCTCAATCGATGTATTCCCTTTCGAAGGGCGGAGGCGCCCACCTGGTTCCGCTCGAAGAAGCCGTCCGTCTGGATGCCAATGAATCTGCCCAGATCGGGCTTCCCGAGGGTTCCCTCCTTTCCTTTTCCGGACCGGGAACCCTTCACCCCCAGACCCGCGGTTTCATCGCGAACGGAGGAACCGTGACCTCCCGCGTTACCAAGTCCGTCGCGCCCTTCACCGCCGCAACGCCCCATTGCACGGTCGAAGTCCTGGGCACGGTTTTCACGTGCGAGATTTCCCCCGACTCGACCCGGGTCAAGGTAACCTCAGGAAAAGTGCGGGTGATTTCCGCCCAGGGAGATCAGACGATACTGGAAGCCGGCGGGGAAGCTGATTTTGCCATCAAGGCGGCCTCCCCCACGGTTCAGATTGCCCCCCCGCTCGCCTCCCCCGCTTCCATCACGGGCGAGATCCACACCATCAAACCCCCCGACTCCGACTGATTCCGGGGACGTGATACGGATTTCCCCCAGTTCGGTATCACGTCCCCGGATTCTGAGATACCACAGCCTGCTTTTGGGGTGGCAGACCGCTTTTGGGGCTCAGTTCCCCGCGGCGTCCTTGAATACTTTTTCCAGATCGATGCCGCAGGTTTTGGCCTTTTTCCCGAGAAGATCGTTCAGACCGTTGTATGCAGCCGATGCCTTGTCGAAAAAGCCCGCCGCCTGCTGAAGATTCTTGTCGGACGATTTTGAAAGCCGGATCACTTCTTCGTTTGCCTTCTTGAACATCTGGACCGCCTCGACCAGTTTTCCGTCGATTTCCTGGAACTCCTTGATGTCGAGAAGCGGGGTGACCCTGGCCAGAGCGGCGGACATGACTTCCAGCGCCTTGAGATTCGTCGTTGCCTCGGTCACAATCTGTTCCGAAGGGTTTTTCAGGAGTTCGTCAAAGGCGGCAAGACTCATCGACAGAAGAAGGTAAGTCCCCTTGTTGGCTTGAAGGTAAGCGTCGAGAATCCCTTTTTCCAGGGCTTTTCGGGATGTCTCGGTCTGAAGGCCGGCTTTTCCGGCAGCCTGAAAGGCAACAAGGGCTTTTTCGGAATCCTGCTTTCCCAACGCCTCCTCACCGGCTTTCAGCTGCTGCAAGCCCTGCGCACTGTCGCCTCCGCAACCGGCGATTCCGATCCCCAACAAAATCGAACAAAAGATGATCAAGAGCGAAATCGAACGGTTCTTTCCCATGTCTCCCCTCCCATCTGATTTGCGGCCAGTGGTTCAAGAAAAGGTTAACACCCGCCATTTCCCGGTCAAAGAAAAATCGCCGAATCGGACCGGGAACTGGCCCTCAGGCCTTGAGGCGATCGAGGAGTTCGCGGAGGGTTTTGAGGCCCGCTGAACCCGGAGGAACCGATTTGAGGCCCCGGTGGAGGACCTCCTGCGCCTCGGCCTTCTTGCCCTGCCTGGCAAGTATCAGGCCCCAGTTGTAGAAAACCCCGGGATCGCGCGCGTCGATCTGGGCCGATTCCTCGTAGTTCAGGATGGCCTTCTCATACTGGCCGGTCTTCTGATATGCGAAAGCGAGGTTGGCGAGGACTTTTGCCGGAGCCTTCTGATAACGTTTCCCGTCCTCGTATTGCAGAATGGCTTCCTCCCACTTGTTCTCCTTGAGGAGGAGGTTCGCGAGGTTGAACCTGAGGACTGAAAGATCCGGCTGGATCTTGAGAGCCTGCTTGAAATAGTGGATGGCTTCCTGGATCCGTCCGGAACGATAACAGGAGATTCCCAGGTTGCTGTACGCCTGGACATGAAACGGATCTATCTCGGTCGTCTTCTTGAAGAAGCGGATGGCGTCGTCGAACCTGCTGAGTTGGAAGTAGAGGTTTCCGATGAAAAAGTTCGCCATCAGGTCGAAGGGGAACTGGGCGATGTAGGCTTCGGCGGATTCGAGCGCATTCTTGTAACGGCCATTGTTGAAATGGTCGAGGAACTGCTCCCGCATCGCCTCCTTCCCAACGGTCGGGGGAGTCGTCCCGGTGGGGGGATTGTGCGCCTTCGGGACGGGTCGAAGGGTCGACACGGGCTGTGCTCCCGCGGACACTTCCGGAGTTCCCGCGGGAATTTTCGGAGTTCCCTCAGATGGAGGCGGGACCTGGGGAACCCCGAATCGTTCATTTCCCGGAACTTCACTCTCCAGCCTGGATTCGGACGTCGGAGGAGGTTCGGTTTTCCCGGGCACCTTTGGTTCCTGCGATTTTACCTCTCCCAAAGATGATTTGAGGGGTTCCAAGAGGGGGGATCTCTCTAGTTCCCGCAAGGATTGGCCAATCTGGCCAAGGGCGTATGCTCCGGAAAGCATCGTGGGAGTCTCGGTGTCGTTGAGCATCTTCTCGAGATCGGTCAAGACCGTGACGTCGCCAGCCCGGAAAAGAGCTTTTGCCGCGTTCGATCTCGTCCGGTTATCCGGGTCACCCAACAGGGGTTTCAGTACGAGGGCTCCCTCGCTTCTCAGGAGCTTCTCTATCGCCTCGACGGCATTCGCCCGGACCCGCGAATCCTGGTCCTTGAGCGCGCTTTGAAGCAGGGCAATCGCTGAGTTGTCCTTGATGTCCCCAAGTGCGGCCACGATCGCGGAACGGATCTTGAAGTTCCGCTCGGACCCGAAGAGGCGCGAGAGCCAGGGAACTCCGACCACGGCCCGTATACGGCCTAGCGTCTGCACCGCCTGGAGACGGACGAACGGGGTCGGATCGGAGAGGAGCTTGATCAGAAAGTCCGTCTGGTCGTCCTTCGCTTTCTGGAATATCCCCCGCGCCGCGTTCTTCTTGACGTCGCCATCCTCGTCCTTCATCAGGTGAACGAGCATCTGCATCGCTTTTGGGTGATCGATCACGGAAAGCACATACCCCAGGGTCGCGCGGGTCCACTTGTCCGAATCGTCCCGCATGAACTCCAGAAGGGAGGTGAGGTCGGTCGTTCCGATCGCGGCGATGGTGACGATGGCATTTCCACGGACCCGGTTGTTCGGATGTTTGAGGAATGGCTGGACCAGTGTCTGCAGCTTCTCCCTGGGAAGGTCGAGTCTGCGCAGACTCTCGATGGCATTCGCCTTGACCCGATCGTCAGAATCCCTGAGGGCTTTCGAAAGGGTAGGGATGGATGTCAGATCCCCAATGATCCCTAGGGCCACGATTATGGCTGCACGTTTTCTTTCGTTGCCCTCTTTCAGGTAGAAGGCGATCAGGGGGTTGGTCGCACGGTGGTCCCCGATCCTGGCAAGCGAGTCTACGACGTTCAGGAAGATCCATTCGTTGGCTTCTCCCAGACATCCAAGGAGAGGCGAAACCGCACTGGGATCCTTGAGCTTCCCGAGAGAGGAAATGCAGTTGAACCTGACATTCGGATCGGGATCAGCAAGTCCCGATACCAGGCTCGCCACCGCGCGGCTGTCCTTGAAGGAACCGAGCGCGGTCGCTATGTTGGGGCGGGCTTCCCGCTCTGCCTGGTTGAATGCCTGGAGAAGAAAGGGAAGAGCAGACAGATCGCCGATCCGGGCGAGTGCGAGAGGCATCTGCTCGTCCTGCTTTTCATGCTTCAGGGCTTCGATCAGTGGAAGCACCCCCTCCGAATCCCCTATTTCCCCAAGGGCTTTGGCCCCTTCGCTCCGGACTTGGGGATCCTGGTGCGAAAGGAACCCGATCAACCGTCGGGTGCAGGCTTTGAGAAGCCAAAGCCCCCTGCTCCTGAGGTCAGTTTCGGAAGACAAGGATATCTTTCCTCCCACATTCGATCATCGGCAACGGGGGTTGTTTTCCGAACCCACGGTAAAACCGTCTTCCAAATGGGGGGGGGCAGTGGTCCGTCTTCAATCTCTTGGCAGAAGTGCCCCGAAAAGTACCCCCTGTTGCCCATGGCAGACCGGGGTACAGCAATTTTCGCCCAAGGGCAGGGAAAACCCCGGCTCGGGGCTGTACACTCTCCTGGCTCCGTCCGCCGTGGTCCCGCGCTTCGGGACAACACATACAAAGGCGGAAACCAAGCGCCAAAACCGCCCCGGTGTTTACATAAAATCAGTTATTGGGTCTTTAGGGTACCCCCTCCCGGGCACCCCCGCGTACCCCTTCTTCCCGCGCGAAAAGCCAGATTCCAATCCGTTTCTTCCCCGGTTTCCCTTGAAACAAACCTCCTCAGAAGCCGTGAAAAAATCGAGAAAGATTGGTTTTCCAGCCGATTTTCTCGGATTGCCCCGGATTGGTTTTCGGGAAAATCAGTGTTGATCCGGGCTCATCCGTGGCGAGAATTCTTCGTTCTCGATCCCTTCCTCCGTCGGTTGATTTTCCCACAAGTTCTCAGTATGCGTAGTTCCAGGGAGAGGTCGCAGGAAAGAACTGGACGTACTGGTTGAAGTCCTCGACCTTGTCGAAATGGATCCGGTCATTTCCGGGATGATTGGATGAAGCCCTCCAGACCATGTCGACGCTGGCTGAACGGGAACTGGGAGGGAGCTTTTCACCCTTGTCGTCCCAGGTGTAATAACTCGACCGGACAACCAACCGGACGGTCGAACTGGTCACATCCTGGAAGATGGAGTTTCCGAAGGTGCACTCCAGGGTCTGCTCGTCGCAGTAAGGCTTCCCGTCATCTCCAAGGAAAGTGACCGTCCCCGAAGCCCGGAGAACCGGTGAACTCCAGGTGATGTTTCCCCAGACACACAGGCTGAACCCCGCCGGGAAAGAGAGTCCGATCGAACCGACCGAACCAAGGCAGCGGTTCATATCCACGGCGGTCCCGACAAAGGGTTCGGAGGTGGCGGTTCCCGAAGCGTTCGTCAGCCTCATCGGAAGGGCCGTTCCGGTGGAAGGCAGCTTGACCTTGACCTCGCCCTTTTTCCATTCGACGATGGTTCCGCAGGAAACCGTCCCAGTGGCCGGACCGAAAATCCACCCTTTCAGAATGGCTTCTCCACCTTGAAAGAAGGCGAATTCATTCGATCCGGCCGGGGGAATCTTTATCAATGCTCTGTTTCGCCCGCACACCCCTGCCCCGAAGATCTGGGTGATCGATGGCAGAATGGTCACCGGCCAGGAAGTACTGAACGCGAATGGAGATCCGCTGTCCAGTCCGAAGTTCACGAAGATCGTCCCATCGCCGCAAGATGGGTCATCGTAGAAATCGGTCACGCATTCGAGGGACGTGGAAGTGACCGAACCCGATTTCGGGAAAAGACCGCGGCTCGTCCCATTCGAGCAAAGGTGCATCAGCTTGACCGAGTCTGCCGGGATCAGATCGAAGTGGGTCCCCGTGACCGATATCTGGTCACCCACTCGGAAAGTCGATGGGGTTACGGAATCGATCGAGGGCATATCCAGAAGAATCGGGGACAAATTGTTCACCTCGTTCGTCGGCTTCGTCCAGTCGACGAATACGGAGCTTGCTCCACCCTGCGAATTGTAATAATACCCGTTCTTCAGGCTCAATTGAACCGAATAGGAGCCGGGGAAGAATCGGTCCCCCTTGAACTGGCCGGCAGAATCGGTCTCCGCCGAGGAGGTTTCAAGATTTCCCCCCGAAGTCGTCAGGACACCCTTCAGGGTGACCCCGGGGATTGGCTTTCCCCGCTTGTTCACTACCGTTCCCGAAACCCTGTAGTTCCAGCCGAACTGGCCGAGAAGTCCCGCCAGATCGCCCTCGACGACGGTTTTCTTCTGTTCCCTCAGGAGGGCATCGACAAGCTCGTTCACGTTCGTGGCCCCCGACTGGAAAATCGAATACGTCCTCGAAGCGGACAGGATCGGGGGAAGCTGAACCGTCGGAGTTCCGAAGATATCCGGTCCCTTTGGCCCGCCCCGAGTTGCGAGGGCCATCATCGTGCAGCCGTAGCCTTCCACGCTCGGAAGGTCGATCTTGCGGGGATCGTGATACCTCGGGGAATAGATCGCGGTCGTCATCGGCATTCCCTTGGCACGAAATCCGGAAACAAGGGGGTCCGCCCCGATCGGGGAAACCGAGTCAAGATTGAGGAGCTCGAAGAAGAATGCATAATCGTCCGTGATCGTCTTTCGGGGCGTGAAGAGGTCCCCTATGCCGTGGTTCTGTTCCGCTTTCCGAGCGATCCCGTTGAACCGGTCTCCGGCCAGGAGGTGGTTGATGCAATGCCCCACTTCGTGAATGATTGTCCGGCGGGGAATTCTGGCGGTCAGATCCGTGTTCCAGGGCCGGTAGAAAGAGAAGATCGATTTCCGGGACTCCCAGAGGGTCCAACCCACAAGCGGAAGGTTGTGGGTGGCCATGCCGACGTAACTGCTGGTGTCCTCTCCGTAGGAAAGGACGACGGAAGGGAAACCGCCCAGGAGTTCGAGGGTAGCGCTGGCGGCAGCACGGATATCGGGCGGGAGGTTGCCGAGCACCCCGTTGATTAGGCTGTAGACGTCGTTCCGCAGGTCCTTCTCCTCCTGTTCACGCATCGCCCGCTGTCTCAGAATGAAGTAGAGAACGGTGTGCTGTTCCTTTCCCGCCGGCAGGGGGCGGAAGCGCCCGGAAAGTGCCCGGATGCTCTGCTGAACCTGGGAACTCGGTTGGGGAATCTCGAAGTATTCGCCGGTCCCGTCCGATCTGTATGACGGGATCACGTTCCACCCCGTAGTCCGGTGGTCGGGATTGAAGGCGGGTCCGAAGATGTGCAGCTCGTTAACGTGGTCGTCGTCCACCGCCGGAAGCCTGAGGGCGATCGGGCCGGAACAGGTGTGGGAGAGGATGAACCCCTCCATCCCCTCTCTTGGGGGAATCGGCATTTCGGTCAACCTCTGGACCTGGACCTCCCCCGCCGATCCGCGTGGAAAAACGAATGTCAGGCCTGTCTGGGTGTCCATGACCGTTCCCCCCGAGGCCACATTCACCGGGATTGCCGGGGGAAGCGGCAAGGCTGCAAAGGAGGCGACATTCACCTTGATCGTGGCGGTGACAGAGGCTCCGTTCGAATCCGTGACCCTGGCGGAAACGGAGATGTTCCCAGGCACTCCGGGGGAAAGCCAGATCGCGCTGGTCGCCCCGGTGGCAAGCCATGTCCCTCCGTTTCCGAGCCATTCCACCGAAACCTGATCGAAATCCGGATCGTATGGGCGGATGAAAAAGGTCCCCGTCGAATTGACCTGGAGCTGGTACGGGCCAAGAAACTCTGCTGAAGGAGTGTGGTTCGGAGGCATTGGTATGACCCGGAGGCTCTCCGAAATGACCGCCTGGGGAGCATTCGCGCGGACGATGAAGAAGTGGGGAATCCCGTTCTTCAGTCCGGAAACCACCACAGGGGAACCCGTTGCGACGATCCCGGCTCCTGAAGCCGTCAGGCCCTCAGACGCGGTTGCCCAGAAAACCGAATAGGAGTCGGCTTCAGGAATTGGATCCCAGGCCAATTGGACCGCTCCGCTGGCAGCGACCCCGGAAACACGCAAGGAAAGAGAGGAAACGTATCCCGTCGCATCGCCCGTGAGGGAATCCACCGAAAAGGTCCTCAGGCCAAGCCGGGGATCGAAAACCCCGAAAAGAAAGTGCTCGCTATCGAGAACCCGAAGGAATTCCACCCGGGGTTTTCCGGTCCCCGAGGCGACGATATCCGGGAAAGGGGTTCGCCAGGCGGTTCCCTGATGGGTGCCCCAGTCCCCATCCCCCCGCGCGTTTCCCGATCCGTTCCACCTGTACAAAACCGGAAATCCCGAAACCGGGTTGAAAACGCCGATCATCATCCCGCCGGGAAGGAATGCCAGGCGGGGAGAGGCTCCAGGGCAAAGGAAAGAGGCGGTCACTCCCCCCGTCGCAAGGGCAATCCGGGAAACGACCGAAAAACCCCCATCGGTCGATGACCAGCCAGCAACGCCGAATCCGTCGGAACCCGCGAGAAAAACCCTGTCGAGCCGCAGAAGGGAAACGTCCTTCCCCCCGAGGTCGAGCCCGCCCAGCAGCTGGGTCCGGTCCTTCTGCCAGGTTCCGTCCGGCTTGATGCAAGACAGTCTGGTTGCATCCGGAAGCGATTCGAGACGTGAAGCTGCAGAGCCGTAGGTTCCGACCTCCTTCACGAGGGCTTCGAAGGACTGCGAAACCGGATCCCCTCCCGACCTTTCGATCCCGAAAATCGCGGATTCGAGCTGGGAGGGCAGGAGCACTCCGAGCTTGCCGAGAAGCCCGGGCTGAACGGCGGCCGCAAGCAGGATCGAGGCTTTGAGGTCCGGGTCCATGCCGCTCCCGACGGGAGCCAGATCCACCTGGTTCAGACCAGGTTCCAGAACGGCCCCGCCGTGGAACCAGGCATATCCACCCACGTTCCCATTCGTGATTTCGACCCGGCCCACGATGGGAACACAGGGGATATCCGAGAAGGAGGCTTCCGCCTTGCCTCCCGCACCGACCGTGACGGTTTTCGTCTGAATCCGGAACGGGTTTTCCGGCTGGGTGGGATCAAAAGTGATCAGGCGGAATGAAACGGACACAGCGTTCCCCTCACCTGCGGCCACCGCAGGAGAGTGTTTCGGGAACCCCTCCGCTGCGCGAACGGAGGAGGGGGGGTGATCTCCGGAGGAGATTCCGGGAAGGACGAGTCGGAACGCCACCCGGGAAGGGGTTTCAGCCGGCGGGCCCGATTGAAGGAGAGTAATCGCCGGTCCCAGGATATCCGGGCCTCCGCACCCGGGAAAAAGAAAAGGAAGACCAAGCAGAAGACAAATCCAAACCGCGCGCCTCATGGCGATGAACCTTCTTTTCATTCGCGAAACTCTTCTCCCTCGAAATTCCCTGGGAAACTACTTCCCTGGTCAATCTTAGCAGATCCTACCCAAAAATCCTTTCTTCCAGACGATCCAGATCCCGCGTTCAATAATCTGTTTCCATCCGTCTGGTCCACACTCACGAAAGGGAGGTTTGCCGAGATGCAAATCTCAGAATTTGCTTCTCTATAAGGTTTGTGGTATTTTTTTACTTAATTACTTATTCATTCGATAATGGCACTTTCCATTTGGGCAGCGAAATTCGAAGAGGGATGGGAGCAAGAGAAAGAGCATGAGCGAAATGGCGGTTTTCAAAGACGTGATTCTTGATTCCGAGCCAATCGGCCTCGCCGAAACCATGGAAAGCCTTTCTGGGACAATCGAGATCCGGGTCGGAACCGATAGCCAGGCAAAAGTCGGGGAAATTGTTTTTTTCGGACTTCCGACCCCGGCCGGGGAGATTCTCGAGGTGAAAGGCCTGGTCAAATCGGAAAGCCCCGAAGGAGATTGCTTCCGGACGATCGAAGTCCTCGAGGTCGATTCAGCGCTCAAACCAATCGCGCTTCCTTTTCTGAAGGGTCGGGTGGGAGCAGTGAACACACCGGAAAAACCCATCTGGGGAATTGGATTGAAGCAGACCAACCAGACCTATGCCATCCTGGTCAACTGCCCCGCAGGGGTCCTTTCTTCGGACCAGCTGGGAAAGCTGGCTGAACTCTCGCGCCGCGGCGCAGGAATGGTGAAGCTCACCCATGCCCAGCGGATCATCCTCCTCGTGCCGCTTGAAAGGACGGAGGAGATCCGGTCGGAGCTTGAAGCGATCGGTCTGAAGATCGGAGTGCTCCATAAAGGGGTTCGCAACGTCAGGGCATGTTGCGGAACTTTGTGCAGGTTCTCCCAGGGAACCGATGCAATTTCGGTCGCACTTGCCACTGACAAGGCCTTGTATGGGAGATCGGGTAAGTTCGACATCAAGATCGCGATCTCCGACTGCCAGCGAAACTGCTCTGAGAGCTACTGTTGCGACATCGGGTTGATAGGTGACAATGGAAAGTACATAATGGTCGTTGGGGGCCGGGGAAGCCAGATCCCTTTCAGGGCCCTCCGACTCGTCGGTGGCCTCGATGGCGGGGAGATTCCCGGAGCGATCGGCGAGGTCGTTGTCTGGTATGAGAGAAACGCACTCGAAGGCGAACGTCTGTGGAAACTCCTCGTCCGGCTGGGGGAGGCCAGCACCAAGGGTATCGACCTTGTACAGGCTGAGAAAGCCTTTCAGGAGTGGGGGGACGGGGTCGACGAGGGAGCACGTCTGAGAGACCAGCTTGCCCGAATGGCAGGTTTGAAGGTCATGAAAGCCCAGATCGGATTCTGCAAGTCAAGGTAGGAGGCGGAAAGATGCCCGTCGGATCGCATAAGGATGCTTTCAAAGCGCACCAGTTGGTGAAAAAGCTGGTCTCGAAGGATGGCGACACCCCTCTTGCAGCAAGGGCTGCCGACATCCTGCTGGATTTCGTCAAGAGTCAGCGTCAGATCAACCAGCGGGAAACTGAGGGTCCACTTCCGGTCGACCGGACCTCATACGATTCGGACAAGCTTTCCGCGGCCCTGGATGCCGTGGGGTCGCTGTGCGGTTTGTGTGAGGAGGCTCATAGCAATGCATGTTTCGTGAACCAGGCACGGAGGGTCCTGATCGCGGCGAAAACGGGGATCGACCTCGGAGGAGAGTTCGACGGGAAGAAGAGCCTCTCCGATCTTCTGAAGGAGGCTGAGCTGCTTGCCGCGGAAGGACCATCCCGGGGATCCCCAGGATCAACAGGATCCCCAAGATCCCGCGAGATCGCTTCCGCAGGCTCGGCCGGAGTTTGCGGAAAGGCTGGAGTGGGAACCACCGATTCCCTGCGATTCGAGCTCGAGGCTCTGCGCGAGCGGGAGGTTTTCCGTGGAACCCTGATAGACGAGATCGAGTCGACGATCAGGAAGATCGCCGAGGGGAATTATGCGGCGAAGATGCCCATACATGAGGATGAGCAGCTTGGGAAACTTGCGGGCACTTTCAACCTGATGCTCGATGCGATGAACAGGACGATGGCACACCTCGACCAGCTAGTGAATTCGCGGAATTCCGAACTCAAGCGGATCATGAACACCGTCCCCGTCGGCCTCCTGTCGGTGAATCCAGAGCTCCGGGTAAACCCCGAGTATTCACAGGCTTCGGAACGGATCCTTCAAACCGAGGACCTGCGGGGCCGCGATTTCCTGGACCTTTTGGGTCTCACACAACGGAGGGAGGCGGATCGGAAAGCCTTGCGGGATTTTCTCGAACTGAAACTGATGGGCATTTCGAGTCCCGACATGGATCGGCTCAACCCTTTCCCCGAGCTCGAACTTCCCAAAGGCAGCTGGATCCGGCTCCAATACCACCCTGTCGACTCTCCGGAAGGGATTCAGGGCCTTCTGGTGGAATTGGAAGATATCACAGAGAACAAGAGACTGGTCGCCAAAGTCGAATCCACCCAGCGGGAGAGCGCCCAGATCAAGGCGATCGCCGAAGCCCCGGATCTTTTCAGGGATTTCCTCGAGGACATAACGCGGATTCTCGAGGCGTCCCACCGAGCCCTTGACGGACTGGAAAGCGCCTCTGACGCAAGAAGCCGGATCGACGAGGTTTTCCGGGGAATCCACACGATCAAGGGAACCGCAGGGGGATTCGGGATGTCCGAGGTGGAAAAGCACGCGGGAGTTCTCGAAACATCCCTGAACCGGGCAAGGGAAGGATCACCCCCCCTTTTTCCCCGAGCCGAGATTTCCGAGAACATGGATCGGCTTTGCATTGCCGTTGGTGAGGCGAAACGGCTTTCCGCCCTGATCCTGGGTGACGATCAGGCCACCGCGGGACCGGTTCTGCACGTCTCTTCCACTCTGGTCAACGAGTTCAAGGGACTCATCGGTTCCCTCGAGATGCCCCAAGAAAGCCGGACAAGGCTTTTCCAGGCTGCTGGGGATATGGAGAAGGTAACGGCCCTGAAAGGGTTCGAGCGGTCGACCCGCATCGTTCCAGGGTTGATCTCCCGTTTGGGAAAGCGGGTAAGCTTCTCCGTCGAAGGGGGAGATACGGCAATTCCATACCAGCTCGCCCGTGAACTGAACGGTCCCCTGACCCACCTTCTCAGGAATGCCTTCGACCATGGGATCGAAACCGAAGAGCAGAGAAGGTCCGTCGGAAAGTCTCCGGAAGGTTCGGTGACTTTGTTCGTCCGAAGAACGGATCAAGGGTACGAAGTCGGGGTCCGCGACGACGGGAAGGGGCTGAAACCCGACTTGTTGCGCGAAAGTGCCGTCCGCAAGGGAATCCTCACGGGGGATTCGGCCCGGACTCTGACGGACGAGGAGTGCCTGGGCTTGATTTTCCGCCCGGGATTCTCGACCGCAACGACTGTCAGCGACGTCTCGGGCCGTGGAGTGGGGATGGACGCGGTCCAGCAAACCATCGAGGGGCTGGGGGGGGAAATCTCGACCGAATCGCTGCCTGGAAAGGGTTCCACGTTCATCCTGAGGGTTCCCGATCCGGATGCGGGAGGTTCCGCAGTCAGAATGGGTGGTTGAACAGCCGGATGTTGAAACCGGGATTCCTGTCCAGATACTGCTTGAGATCCTCGTGGTCGATCTCGTAGAGGCAGACGGAATCCCTGGCGATGAAAGAGAACGAAGGGGAGTCGGTCTGGGCCGTTTCGGGGAAGATGTCGCGCACCCCGAAAAGATCAGCTTTCGACAGGGTCGCTTTAAGGACCTCCCCATCGAACACATCGACGTCCCCCGACTTGATGATGAAAGCCCGTGAGGGGATGATCCCTGCACCGATTATCGTCTCCCCCGGATCGAACCTTCTTGCGGAGGGTTTGATCAACCCGTGCAGCTGGGTCTGCTGGGAGGGGGAGAGGTTGTTGAACACGGAATTTCCCAGTAAAACCTGCCTCATTTCAACGTTCTGGAACTGGGCGATCTGCCTGAGAAGCCATTCGCTCTCGGTTCCACGGATGAGGCTGAGCATGTCGTCCTTGTCGATCCGCAACAACCGGGAATCGGTTTTCGAAACTGCCGATGCGGTGCGATTCTCCTCGACGAAAAGGCTCTTGTCGCCGAAGAACCCGCCCGCCCCGTAGGTGGTCAGAGTCTTTCCGTCAAGAACTATGTCGACCAGGCCCCTCAGGACCACGTAGAAGGTGTCCCCCCGATCGCCCTTGTTGAAGATGACCTCGTCGGCCTTGAACTTCTTCACGGTCGAAATGAGAAGAACATCGCGGGCCTTCCGGAAAGGGAGGTCCTCGAACAGTTCGATCCGCGAGATGGCATCGACGATTTCGATGGCATCTTCGTGCGGAAGCGGTCCTGAAGAGAGTTCGATCGAATTCTGGAGGCCCGTCGGCGCGATCCGCAATCCGCTTTCCTTGGGAATCAGATCGGGGTTGACGTGGACCAGGTACATCCGCTTCCGGGTTTCTTCCGGAAGGGAGCAGAGGTAAGGGAGAGGGGTGTGGAGGGGCGGGATCCCCGCTTCATGGAAGATGACGTCCTTTTCCCAGGGGAAGGCAAGAAGAGCGTCGCGCCTGGAATCCGAGAGGAGACCTTCGGCGTGCAGCTTGGAAATGAACTGGGGATCGTTCATGGTGTCGGAGCTGTATACAAGGCTTTTTCCCTCGTGGGAAGCCTGGATCGAGATCGTGGGAATGGAATGGAGGGTATAGTTGAAATCGAACCTCCCTTCGTCGATGATCATCGTCTTCCCGATCTGGACAGGGAAAAACCGCACCAGTTTGCCGAGGTATTTTCGGTCGATACCGGTCAGCGCTGCGGATTTCCTCATGAAAGCATCGTGGATGGTCGCCGTGGTGTAAAGGTCTACCTTGCCCTCCTGAAGGATCTTCTGGAGGGTCCCGGCATCATGGTCGGCATGGCAATGTGTAAGGATGACCTTATCGATCCATTTCGGACTTACACCGAGCCGAAGGAGCTCCACGGCGGAGCCGACCGGTGGGTCAACCATGATTCCCCGCCGGTTCACCCAGATAATGATGCCGGAGGTGCTTGCATTGGGATCGAAACCGTGGCCCGCCCCGAGGGTGGTGATTCCGAAAACCGGTGGGTGGAACTCCTGACCCTTTTCGAAACGGACCTGACATCGGCTCATTATCGGCCGGCTTCCATCGACCGAGGCAATCACTTCCCCGCCCTGGAAAACACGCAAGTCCCCCCGGGGGTCGATGTTGATCTCGAGATCCCCCACACGGGCGGTTCCCCTTTCGTCGAAAAGAGTGAATTCAACCATATCTTCGAGGGTCAGGATTCCCGTGGCGGTGTTGGGCATCTTCTTGAAATGGCCCATCTCGGCCTTCAGGTCAGGAAATCCCGGGGAATCTTTTCCATGTACAAATTCGCCGGAAACGTCAAGTCTTTCGGGCCCGAAAAGGGCTTCCCGGAGAACGGTTTCGATACGGGTGCGTTGGTCCTTTCCGCAAACTATCCTGGCCTTTCCCTTCCGGACGAAGAAGTTGAAATAGACCGGGAACTCGATGTCCGCGATCGAGACCCCGGTCTCGAGGTCGAACATGATGCGCGGCACGATGAACACGGATGGAACCCCACCCGGGAGTTTCATGCTATCCTTGATCGTTTCGGGAGGAACTCCGAACTGGAGGGTTTCCCCCGCGGTCCGGACCAGGTATCCGCCGCGGCACAAGGCCGTGCAACTTGCGGTCATGGGTTGGCTCGACTTCCCTTCATTTCCGGGTTTCCCGATCCAAGATGCCGCGTAAAAGAAGACCAGATGGCATTCCGTGCCGCCGGAGAGAAATCCCCGATGATCAGGTCTGCGGAGGAAATGTCCTGGTTGCCCGAATTCGGGTTCCGGAAGCCGACGCAGAACATTCCCGCGGCCTTTGCCCCCATTACTCCATTTCGGGAATCCTCTATGACCATGCACTGCCCCGGGGGGACCCCCAAGCTCCGGGATACCTCGAGGAATGCGTCCGGGGCGGGTTTCCCGTTCGCGACCTCTCCGCCGGCGGAGGTGAACTCGAAATACTCCTTCAGCCCCGCTTTTCCGAGGACCAGCTCCAGGACAGGCCTTCGGGACGAAGAGGCAAGACCAATCCCCAACCCGCGTTCACGGATGCTCGCGAGGAGCTCGGGAATTCCTGGAAGGGGAGGAATCCGGGGAAGTCCTCGAAGATGTGCAAGGAACCCTTCCGCTTCGATCCGCATCAACTCCTCCACCGGCTCAGCCAGGGAAAACCTCTTCCGGATCTTTCCCCACATCGTGGTTCCCGGACTTCCGACGAACTCGTCGAGCTCGGACCGTTCGAAGGGGAGCCCACGGTTGCGGAAAAACCCCAGGTTGACCTCCATGTAGACCGGTTCGGTATCGACCAGAACCCCGTCCATGTCGAAGATTACGGCGGCCGGTCTTCCCGCCGGGGCTTCCCGGAGAGTCATCATTTCACCCCGAGGAGGGAAAAGGTCTCGCTGATCTTCCGAACCCGTTCCAGGAAGTCCTGTTTCCGGACAACATCGATCAATTTGTCGTTTTCATCGACCTTGATCTCGATCAATCCCAGGGTTTCCATGTTGGAGAGGGTTTTCGTGACAGTGGAAATGTCGTACAGGAGGGCGGCGGAAACTGACTTCACGAAGAGGTCGTATTTGATCATCGTCGCCTTGGTGTCGTATTTGATCATCTTCGTCGTATGGACAAGAAGAAGATGGAGGGTCTCCCCAATCGCGATGAAGGGATCCGGGACCTTCGTAACCATGCTCGTTGTCTTCTGCAGCCGCTCGACAAGGGCCGAAAGAACGGCACTCACGAGTTTTGGGGACTGTTCGATGAACTCCTCGAAATCCTTCCTGACAATCTCGGCAACCTTGGCCGAACTCTTGGCGATCGCGGTGGCGGTCCGCTTCTGTTCTTTCAGGAGCAGGGCCATTTCCCCGAAAACGGAAACCGGAGTCACGACCGAAAGGACGGACCGCTTTTCACCGCTTCCGAGGCAGATTTCGACGCTTCCTTCGGTAAGGATATAGGCCGCATTCCCGATATCCCCCTCGTTGAAGATGATCGCTCCCTGTGAATACTCTCGTACAATAGAACGCATGCTAATTTTCTACCCCATTTCGGCTCCTTTGTAAACCGAAATGCATCCGCGCGAGTATCGGGGGCCGCATTGATAGACAATGTCAAAAATCCCTTGGGGATGGACGAAGAAAGAAAGAGCATGACTTATCGGGTGAAGTGTTTGTCGGCGGCACTGGGCATCTTTCTCGCCGAAATCCTGATCGCCACGAAACTGACCGCTTTCCGTTTCATCAGGGGAAGCCTGGGCGACTTTCTGGTGGTGATCCTTTTGTTCTTCGCACTGAAAACGATCCGGGATTTCGAAACCCGGGTTCTCGCCGTCTCGGTGTTTCTCTTTTCATGCCTCGTCGAAACCGCCCAATATCTTCACATTGCTGACAGATTGGGGTTTGCTCGGGGAAGCATCCCCCATATCGTCCTGGGAAATTCGTTCAGCATGGAAGATATCCTCATGTACGGCCTGGGCTGCATCTCAGCGGCATGGCTGGATGGCATGATCCGGCCCGTTTCCAAGCCGATGGCTTGAGCCCGCCTCCGGACCCGTTTTTCCCGAAGGCTGGAATTGCCGCTGGCGCGGAATTGTGCTAGAATCGGAACACTTCTTTGGAGAAAATCGGACGCGCTAAATGGACAACCTCCAGCTCGTCACCCGGGTCGGGGATTCCGTCTTCCATGAAATCACGGCCGATCCGAGTTTTCCGGTCCGGAGGTTCGTGGCTTCGACTCCAGAGACCCGGGCAATCTGCAACGACCCCTTTCTGGTCGGGATAGAATACACGAATGCCCTGAAGAAGGCCTGTTCAACGAGTTTGAAGGCGATCTCCCCCACCCTTCCGTTTCCATTGGTGGAAACCCACACCACCATCCTGCACATCCTGCGTGGAGGGCTGAACTTCGGGTTGAGGGAAGCCTTCAACGAGGCATTCGGGTGGAACCGTCATTTTTCGGCTTTCATCAGCGCCCAGCGCGCCCGAAACAGCGGGAACCTCGAGGACTGGCACATTACCGAGAACTCCTACCGGAAAGTCTACCTGGGCCCCAAGGCAAACATCGTTTTCGGAGACGTGGTCGCGACGGGAACGAGCCTGGAATTCGCGATCAACCAGCTTCTCGAGATCGTCGAGAAAGAAGGGGTTTCTGTTAACTCGGTTCTTTTTTTCACGATAGGGGGAATCCGGTCCGAAGAGATTCTTCTTTCGGTAGACAAAACCTGCCGGAAGAGGTTCTCCGACTATCTTGGGTCCGCCGTGGTCTACTTCGAGGGTCGTTTCGGCATCGCTTTTCCCGAAACCCGCCTCCGGATCAAGATTCCCGGCACCGATCTTCTCCGGAAGGAGGGTTTGCTTGCGCCGGAGTTCATCGAATCCCAGTATCAGCGCCCTTCCTTTCCGCTCGAGAGATGTGCTATCTACGATGCCGGTTCGAGAGCCTTCTGGCTTCCGGAGTATCTTGAAGACGTGTGGGACTATTGGGAACAAAATCTGTGGCTTGCCAAGGAAGGCACCCGTTTCCGGGAACTCCTGAAGGAGCGTGCCCCCGACCTTGATCCGGACAGGTTCGGCGATCCCGATCTCAAGGTTGTCTGCTCCCGGCAGATCGCACGTTGCGAGGAGCTGATCGCGGGCATGCACCGGCAGAAACCCGCTTTCAAGAAGGAATGAAGTGACGAGCCCCACGACGGGGCGAATGTGCCCGAATAGCCAGGATGGCGCTGCCCTTGAGGGCACGAACCCCACGACGGGGCGAATGTGCCCGAATAGCCAGGATGGCGCTGCCCTTGAGGGCACCTCCTCCGATTCCTCCGGCCTTGCGCTCTTCGATTTCGACGGAACCCTCACTTCGAAGGACAGCTTCCTGGATTTCCTCCTTTTCGCGGTCGGGGTTCCCCGGACCCTGGTGGGCGGAATCCTGATGTCGCCCTGGATAGTCGGGCATTCCCTGGGTCTGATCGGAAACGGGCCGGCCAAAGAACGGATCTTCAGGCACTTTTTTGCCGGCTGCACGGTCGAGGGGTTTTCCCAGACCTCCCTGAGATTCGCCCTGGAACGTATCCCCCCACTTCTCCGACCGGAGGGATTGGCCCGCCTGGAGTGGCACAAATCGAGGAACCATCGGATCGTCGTAATCTCGGCATCATTGGAGGATTACCTTTCCCCGTGGTGCATCCACCAGGGAGTGGAACTTCTGGGGACCCGGGTTGAAGCCCTCGGGGGGAAACTCACCGGTTCCTTTTCATCCCCCAACTGTCATGGTGCGGAAAAAGTCCGCCGGTTGAGAGAGCTGCTCGACCCTGGTTCCTTTTCGAGGATATACGCCTACGGAGACAGCAGCGGGGACACCGAAATGCTCGCCCTTGCTCACGAGCCCTACTATCGGGTTTTCCCAGAGGGAACACTCCCCAGTTAGGCCCCCAAGGGATTGAGTCCCTTCTCTCTGGGATACTCTCAGGGTTTCCCTTCCTTGCGCCGATGAGAAAAAGGGATATATTTAAAGTATGCCGATTACGCCGCTCGACATTAAGACCACCCTCCTGACGAACCACGACGCAACGAGGATTCGCGAAGGCCAGAAGAACCAGGAAATGGGGCTTGGCCAGCAGCAGCTCGTACAGAATCAGGAAGCCAACCAGGAGAAGGTGGAGACCATCCAGAATACGCAGGCGACCGAAGCGAAGGTGATCCGGAAAGAGGATGAGGGAAGCGAAAAAGAAAAGGAGCAGCCCGACACCGAACCCAAAAAGAAAGAGGAAAAGCCCGAGGAGGATGAGCCTGTGAAGCCATCTCCCCCCGCGGACGGTGTCAGGGGCTTGAAAATCGACCTGAAAGCATGATTCCCGGCCCATTTCCTTTCCTTCGGTCGTTTTTGCGCATCCTGGCTATCGTGGTCATCGCATCGATCATCCCCGTGCACTCTCTTTTCGGGTCTCCCGAGGACGATTCCCGCATCATCAACCGGGAAGGCGTACTGAAAGCCAGGCAAGGTGACCTGGAAGGAGCCTTGAAAGCTTTCGAGGCGGCCTGCAAGGCAAATCCCTTCGACGAGAACGCCCTTGCCAACCTTTCCTGCGCCCATAACAACCTGGGAGTATTCCTCGTGAAAAACAACCGGTTTTCCGACGCGGTCCGCCATTTCGATGCAGCCAAGGCGCAGAAACCGGAGGACATCGAGATCCGTTTCAACCTGGTTTCCACCCTTGTCGCGCTCAAGGAAAGCGACCGGGTGAAGCGGGAATGCGAAGGAATCATCGCCCTCCGCCCCAAAGATCCCGAGACGCTTTACAGGGTTTCCAACGCGTTCCAGAAGATCGAGGAGGACGAACTTGCGTCGACGGTCCTGGAACGGATCGTACAGATCGACCCCAGGCACCCCCGGGCCTTCCATCAGCTCGGAAGGCTTGCATACAAGAAGGGCAACTTCGTCGAGGCACGCTATTCGCTCGACCGCGCGGTCGAGAACGATCCCGGTTACGTCCCCCCGGCCGACCTTCTCCAGCGCCTGAACCGGGAGGAAAACGTCGAATCGGCGTTCGAACATGAAGAGAGCGTTCACTTCGCGATCACGTTCCAGCCGAATTACTCCCGCGATCTGATCAGGGAGATCCTGGATATCTTCGAAAACGCCTTCCAGAAGACCGGTGATCTGCTGGGGTGCTTTCCCGCCCAGAGAGCGCAGGTCATTCTCTATCCCCGGCCCGCGTTCGAACAGGTCAGCGACCAACCGCAATGGGCCGGAGGAATGTATGACGGGAAAATCCGGTTGCCCGTTCCCCTCGAGCTGGAAAACGCGGAACGTCTGACAGGGGCGATTTTCCACGAGTATACCCACCATCTCATCTTCCTGCTCACCGACGGAACGTGCCCCACCTGGCTCAACGAGGGATTGGCACAAGTCATGGAAGGGCTGTCCCTCAAGAAGGCCCGGGACGTTTTAACCAACCGGGAGGGGGGAAACCACCTCGCCCCATTGATGAAGCTCGATGGCCCCTTTTCACGTTGCCATTCAAGGGAACTGGCGGAGCGGATGTATAGTCAGGCGCTCCTGACGGTATCCTGGATCATCGAGGAAAAGGGCTACCCTGCGATCCAGGCAATCCTGGCCAACCTGGGAAGACGTCTTTCCCCCGCCGAATCGGTCGCCCAGGGCACCGGGGAATCGGTCTCGGCCATCGAATCCCATGTCCGGGAGACCCTGGAGAACTGACGAGGGGCCACCCCGGAAGCCCGGCACCCCGCCGGGTCGGCATGGGTCGCCGGTTCAGACGAGGAAATGCAGGGCGATCCGGATGATGCCCTCGACGACAGCCAGGAAAAGAAGAGGCCCGATATCGATCGCGGCGTTACCCATCGGAAAAACGACCTTGAAAGGCTTTGTCATGGCATCCACGGTTTCAATGAAACTTCGGATCCATCGGTTTCCCCGCTCCATCGGGAACCAGGAAAGCAGGACTCTCGCGAAAACCATGATCTGGAGAACCCGGAAAAGCTGGACCAGCGCGTAGGCAACGAGCATTATCAAGGACTCCTTTCGGCGGACTCGAGGAACAAGGCACGGCCAATCCTGACCAGCGTCGCCCCTTCTTCGATCGCGATGGGATAATCATCGGTCATACCCATGGAAAGTTCCACCGGATCGTATGCCCCTCCCGCCAACCGCCTGCTTTCATCGAACAGCCGGCGGAGGAGCTTGAAGGAGGAACGGATACGGGCCTGGTCCTCGACGAAGGGAGCCATCCCCATCAAACCACGGATATCCAGGTCCGGGCGGTTTCGCACGGACTCGATGAAAGGAAGGATCTCTTCAGGGGAAAAACCCTGCTTCGTTTCCTCCCCCGAAATGTGGACCTCGAGGAGGAACGGGCATTTCCGCCCCGTCTTCCCCGCCCATTTCGCGAACTCCTCGACCAGCTCAGGCCTGTCAACGGAATGGACCAACTCCGCCTCGGGATAGACATACTTGACCTTGTTGGTCTGGAGCGACCCAAGAAAATGCCAGCGGATTCCCTTCCCCGCCAGCTCACGGGTCTTGTCGCGGAAGGCCTGGGGACGGCCCTCGGCGATCGTGTTCTGGCCGGCATCGACGAGCGCCATGATCTCGGAAGGCCCGACGGTCTTGGTGACGGCAACGAGTCTCACCGACGCCGGGTCGCGACCGGCCCTCCGAGCGGCGTCGGCGATCGAGCCCCTAACCCGTTCGAGGTTTCCCTTGATGTCCACTTTCGGGGGATTTCCTTTCCGGTTTGCCGGAAACCCTGGTCCGGCGCGTTTAGATCATAAAACAAATCCGGCCCTCGTGCAAAGTGTGATATCATTTCCCCGGGAGTGACCATGTCCGAGAACGACCCGAACAACCTGCCAAACCAAGCTTCCGGAATTCCCGGGGCTTCCGGGGAGCCCATCCAGGAAGAGAACGCCGGCACGAGCCCCACGAGGGGGCGAATGTGGCCGAAAAGCCAGGATGGCGCAGTCCTCGAGGACACCTTGTCCCCCCAGGAAACCTGGTTCAAAGCCGACCTGGAAACCCCGCTGGAACTGT
>CAYRYU010000049.1:31388-51201 GCA_964428355.1 uncultured bacterium | reverse complement strand
TCCTGACCCTTCTGGTCCTGATTCTGCTGCTGGGCCTGTTTCTTCATCTCCTCCTGGAGCTCGTTCAGCCGCTTCTCCGCGGCTTCCAGGTTGAACCTCGTGCGGGCCTCTTCGCGCAATTCGAGGGAGGCTTTGTAGGCATCGATCGCGCGCTGGAAATCCCCTGAGCGATAGCGGGCGTTTCCCAGGTTGTGGAGAATGTCGGATCTCAGCGCCGGGTCGAGAGTGCCGGATACGGCCGTTTCGAAACGCCGGGCGGCATCCTCATACTGTCTTTTCCGGTATAGTACTATCCCCAGGTCGTAGCCTACCCTGGGATCGCCTGGTTCCTCGAAATCGGCCCTGTGAAGTGCGGCTTCGGACTCCTCGAGGCGGCCCTGCGAGAGGGCATCCAGCCCTTTTTTCACGTCCGTGGCGGGATGTGGGAAACATGGGGCGGCCAACATCGTCATCAGAAGCAACGCGATTCTTTTCATATCCGTTTCAACCAATGGTCCTTCTCCCGCTCGTACGGAATCCGTTCGGAGATCATCCATTCGATCAGAAGGATCAGGAACGCCGCCAGAACGGGCAGGAAGAACAACTCGCGGGTGATCATCTGCGTTCCGGCCTTGATCGAAACGCGCTTGAGCCCTTCGAGGGAAACGGCGACCTCCTTTGCGCTGGCGATGTCGGAGGCCCGGAAATACTTCGCCCCGGTTTCCTTGGCGATCTTGCGGAGGACCTTGTCGTCGAGTTTGGTCACCACCCGCTCGCCCTTGAACGTCTTGTACCGGTACTCGCCCCACATGTCACGACCTTCGGGAATGTAGCCTCCCTCACGGCTCCCAATTCCGAGCGTGAAGATGGGGATCCCCTTCCGTTTTGCCTCCTGGATGGCGCGATCGAGGCGGTCCTTGTTCTGATCCTCGCCGTCGGAGATGAGCACGATGACCTTCGATTGGGATGCGGTGAAGTCGAACCGGTCGATGCAGGTTTCGATCGCCTGGGCGAGGTTCGTCCCCTGCTTGGTCAGAAGGCCCGAATCCACGCGTTCGAGATAGGTAAGAAAAGCGTTCTTGTCCAGGGTCAGAGGACATTGAACCATGGTGTCCCCGGCGAAAACCACCAACCCGACGCGGTCCTGCCGCAGGCCGTACATCAGCCTGGTCACAAGGGCTTTTGCAACCTCCAGCCGCGGGTTTCCCTCAATGTCGGGGGCTTTCATCGACTGGGAGACATCGAGGCCGACGACGAGATCCAGGCCCTGGCCGAAGACATTTTCTTCCGTCTGGTCACCGACGGGCCGCGCGATCGCGATTCCCAGCAAAAGGAGCGCTACGACGGCCATGACAGCCTTGATGAAGGGCCTGCGCGTGGGCTTGTGACCGACGATCCTCTCGAACATCGGGCGGCTCGAGAAAAGAAGCCGCTTCCGCGCCAGGTCATCGAGGAACGACCTGACAAGCAGGGTGACCCAGACCCCTGTGACGAGCAGTAGGAGAAGGTTTTGTGGTTCCCTGAACATCAGAAGACCCTCGGGAAGATTTTCATCCGGAGGAAGATTTCGAGCCCCAGGAGGGCGAAAGCGGGAGCGATGAACCAATAGAACCGCTCGGAATACTGAACCGACCGGCTGATGTCGATCTTCCCCTTCTCGAGGGTGGCGATGGTGGCGTAGATTTTCTCCAGGGCCTGGTTGTCGGTCGCCCGGAAGTACTGGCCCTTGGTCAGGAAGGCGATATCCCTGAGCAATCCTTCATCGATCTTCGGGATGTACAACGTGCCGTCGTTGTTCGTCAGATATTGTTTTCCAACCCTGGTATCGACAGGGATCGGTGCCCCTTCCAGGCTGCCAACCCCGATGGTGTAGATCCGGATGCCTTTGTCGGCCCCGATCTTCGCCGCTTCCATCGGATCGATCACCCCCGCGTTGTTCTCCCCGTCGGTAAGGAGGATGATCACCTGGTCCCGCTTTTCGCCGGGCCCCTTCTTGAACTTGTACACCGCATTGATGATCGCATCCCCGATCGCCGTCCCGTCAGCCTTGATCATCCGGAGATCGGCCCTGCGGAGCAGTTCGGTCACAATCCCGTAGTCCATGGTCAGGGGACACTGGGTCAGCGAGAGACCTGCAAATACGACCAGGCCAAGCCTGTGGTCTTTCAGGCCGTTGATGAACTTCTCCGTAATTGCCTGGGCGGCTTTGAGCCTGGATGGTTTGAAATCCTCCGCCGCCATGCTTCCCGAAACATCGAGGACGATCATGACGTCGATCCCCTGCCGGAGAACCGTCTCCCTTTCGAGCCCGAACTGGGGACGCATCAAACCCAGAACGAGAAGAACGAGAACGAGGAACCTGGTCAGGTCAGGAAGGAACATGAGCCTGGTCCGCCAACTCGAACCGGCCTTTGCAAGCTCCTTGAAGGGAGGGAACCTGACTCCGCCCTTTCTGAGCGGGCCCTGGAGAAGATACTTGTATGCCAGGACAATCGGGAAAAGAATCAACAGCATCAAGAACTCGGGGCTGAACCATCTCATGGGCGCCAATCCTCCTCGAGAAGGAGCTGGCGGATCCGGGCGACCATTTCCTCGAGCGAAGTCCCCTCGAAAGCCCCCTTGGCATATTTGACCCGGTCGCAAAACCCAAGAAGTTCCGAAGAGGTGCTCATGAGCCTTTCCGAAACCCTGTTCCGGCGCATATCCGCAAGCAGTTCATCGGAGGTTGCCGCAAGGCCCAGGCCCAAGCTGAAACGGTCTTTCAGGAAAACCTTCAGAACCCGGGTCAGGACCTCGAGAATATCCTTGACCCTTCGCTCGGCCCAGACCTGAGAGCGCTTGAGCCTCTCCAGACCATCGAGCGCTTCCTTCAAGGGGTCCTTGGGCTCTGGAGCCCGTTTTTCCCTGGAGATCGGCCGGAAAACCCAGGCGACGAGGCGAAATGCCAACCAGGCCAGGATCGCGAGGCCCAAGCCCTTCAGGATGAAAGTGAGCCATGGAAATGGCACCAGCACGGGATCTCTGATGTCGAAAATTTCCTCACCGGGCGGAAGAGGAGGGAGGCCGCCGGCAAGGGTTGCCACGAGCAGGGGAATCCGACCGCGGCGGAGGAATCCGCGGCGGAAGATCCCGCGGCGGAAGATCCCGCCGAGGAAGGTCCCGCCGAGGAAAAGCTCGCGACCGAATAGCCCAAAGGCCGATCTCGCGGGGTGACCAGAGACCGGCGCCCCCTTTGTCGCCGCTTCCACTGAAGCGTGGCCTTTCCTCAGCCTGTTGTTTTCAGTGGATTCCAACGTTTCCTCCGGTTTGGGTATCAGAGGCATTGGGGCAGAAGTAACGGAAAATCTCGTCCTTGAGGATCTTCATCTCCTCCTGGCGGGCGAGCTCGGCCAGGGTTGAAGAAATCTTGTCGCCCTGTTTCTCCTCGAGCAGCTTCAGACGGGCTTGTTGCCTGGCAAGTTCCGGAGCGGTCTTCTTGGCAGGGATGACCTGGTGGATGGGGTAAACGATCCATTTCCCTTCGGATTCGACAGGACCGAGATTCCCCTCGACCGGATCAGAATCCCACTTAACGGATCGAAGTGGAGCGGGAAGTTGCTCCTGCAGCGAATTTTCGTGGTCCTTGAGGACCATCGGCGGGGTTGCCACTGCCTTGCCGGACACGAAGTCCCTGGCACCCGTTTCGTCCGAAAAAGCCAGAACGGAGTAGACGACTCGCAAGGGGGAATCGAACTCCGCCTTGTTCTTCTCGAGGAAAAGCGAGAGCGCCTGGTCATCGACTTTCACATCTTTCAGGATCTTTTCCTCGAGGTATTTCTGAAGGGCAAGGTTTTCCTCGAACGCGCGCACCTGTTCGAGGAACCTGGGTTCCCGCTGAATTCCTGACCTCCTGGCGGCACGCCGGAGGAGGACCTCACTCGTCATCCCCTGGACAATCTTTTCGACGGCATCCCGGGGGGCACCTTTCGGGGAAATGCCGAGTTGTCCGAGTTTCTTTTCGATGTCCCCGAAGGTCAGGACGCTTTCGTTTCCAAGACGCACCGCGGTGGACGCTCCGACGTCGATTCGAAGGGGGTTGCCTCCCTCTTCGAGTATCTGACGCCGCTGCACGTCATACACCCGGCCGAGGCGGTCCATGCAGAGGCGGATTCCGGCTTCGGTGGCACTGGCCTGACCGGGATCCAGGGTTCGGAGAAGAACATACTGTGCAAGGCCCTTTTCGTAATCCCCGAGCTTCTCGGTGTAAAGGTCCGCGAGGATTTTCCTCAATTTCAGCCCGCGTGACGAACCGGGAGCGGCATTCGACTCTTGAAGAAGGATCTCGGCGGCTTCCTGTGTCATTCCGTGGGCCAATAGTTCGGCGGCATATGCGGAACGATCGGGGCCCGACTGTGTCGTCCGGCTCTGTTGCCGATCCCAGGCGAGGGACAACCCAAGCACGAGGCCGATCATGGTCAGGACGAGAAGAGTGTTGACTCTGCTGACGAGTTCCCTGATTCCGGTCATAGTTCGATCCCTTTCATTTTCCTGAGGCAAACCGGTGTTCCCGTTCCGCGAAAAGGCGACAGATTGGTCCTATCACCGATTCCCCGGCACGGAGGTTGATCCTGTCTATCTCCAGCCTGGCGCAAAGACCTGCAAGGGCCTTCCTTCGGGTTTTCTCCGCTTCGGCGAACTTTTCGTTCAGTTTCCGGTCTGATGTGTCCCAGATCATTTCGCTCCCGGTCTCCGGGTCCTCGAGTTCGATGAGTCCCATGTCGGGTAGGGTCTCTTCCTTTGGATCCTGGACGGAAACGGCTATGAAATCGTGGTGCACCGAGCTGATCTTGAGTTCTCTTTCGATCGGGGGCAGATCGATCCAGTCGGAAACGAAAAAAATGACCGATCTGCGCCCGAGGCTCTTGTTCAGAAAATGGAGCGCGGGCCTCAAGTCGGATGATTTTTCCTTGGGAATGAAATAGAGCAGCTCCCTGATAAGGCGCAGGATGTGCGTCCGGCCTTTGGCGGGGGCGATGTACTTTTCCACGTCGTTCGTGAAGAGGCAGATTCCGACGCGGTCGTTGTTGCGGGCCGCCGCCATCGCCATTGCCGCACCGAACTCGACTGCGGTTTCCCGCTTTTCCCGGGAACCTGTCCCGAAAGCCATCGATGCGGAGAGGTCGAGGGCGATCACGACCTGAAGCTCACGCTCTTCCATCAATTCCCTTATGTGGAGGGAACCGGACCGTGCTGTGACCTTCCAGTCGATCGAGCGGAACTCGTCCCCGCGGTAATACTCGCGGATCCCGGCGAATTCGATTCCCCGCCCCTTGAAAACCGACCGGTATCCGCCCGAATACACGGAATCGACCAGGTGTCGGGTCCGGATCTCGATCTTTCGGATCTCGGCTAGAAGCTGTTTCGGAAGCATCGCAACTCCTTCCTGAAGTTCCGGAAACTGAAGTGGCGATCAGGGCACGGGCACACCGTCGGAGATCCGCCGGATGATCTCCTCCGAGTCGACCTCATCGGCCTCGGCTTCGTAGGTAGGAATGATACGATGACGCAAAACGTCGAACAGGATCGCCTTCACGTCGTCGGGCTTCACGTATGGGCGCCCGTTCACCAGGGCAAAAGATCTCGAGGCACGGGCGAGGTAGATCGAAGCTCTGGGGGAGGCTCCGTATCTGATGTATTGCTTGATGTCGAGGCGGTAGTCTTCGGGTTTTCTTGTCGCATCGACGAGTCGCAGGATATACTCCACGATCTTGTCGTCGATGTAAACCTGCCGGGACAGGTCGCGGAGCTGGAGAACCCGGGGCCCGTCGAGAACCCGGGCGATGATGTCCAGGGAGTGCTTTTCCTCGTTGAGCCCCATTCTCGAGACGATTTCCCTTTCTTCCTCGAAACCGGGATAGTCCACCAGCACCTTGAAAAGGAAACGGTCGACCTGGGCCTCGGAGAGTTGGTAGGTTCCTTCGGTTTCGATGGGGTTCTGGGTCGCGAGCACGAGGAAGGGTTCCTTCAGCTTGAACGTGTCGTGCTCGATCGTCACCTGCCGCTCCTCCATCGCCTCGAGGAGAGCGCTCTGGACCTTGGCCGGTGCCCGGTTGATCTCGTCAGCGAGGAGGAACTGGGCGAAGATCGGGCCCTGGTGGGTGAAAAAGGCGGCTTTCTGGGGGTCGAAGATCCGCGTTCCGATCAGGTCTGCGGGGAGAAGGTCGGGAGTGAACTGGATTCTCGAAAACATCGTGTCCACCGTTCGCGAGAGCGCCTTGATGGCCAGAGTCTTTGCAAGTCCGGGGACACCCTCGAGAAGGATGTGCCCGTTGGTGATGAGGGCAAGGATCAGCCGATCGAGAAGGGGTTTCTGCCCGACAAGTATCTTTCCAACCTCCTGGCGGACCTTATGGATCGTTGATCCAGCCTCTTCAATGCGGTTTTTCAGGTTTGGGTCGTTGGGGGGAATCATTTCATCGCTCCTGGCGGGTAAAGGTTGCGAGTATGTCCATGGTGTCGGAGTGGATGGCGGAAAACGAACGGCCCGGGCGCGTGTTGGCGAAGGCAACGCACTCCCAGTCTTCGCCGAGGTTCCGGACCTTTTCGGAGTGAACCGGAGGAAGCATCGACAGGACCTTCTTCATGAGTTCATCGGGGGTCATCGTCGGCTCCAGCCGATGGTTACGGGAAAGGATAGCACTGCGGAAAAGTTCGAAATACTTCCGGTAGAACTCGATCCCGGCGTCGGGGAAAGATCTTTTCAATGCTTCGACCTCGATCTCGAAATCGATTTTCTCCCGGGCGATGGGGGGCCGGGGTGGGGGAGGGGCTTTCGGACCCTCGGGTGAAACTTTGGGATTTTCCTGTACGATGTGGGCATCGGAGATTTCGGATTTCGGGGTGGAATAGTCGGGAGCGGTTCCTTTCGACGGCCCTGCGGGGGCTTTCTTGTCCCAGCGGGTGTTGCGGGTCGTCGACTTCCCGAGGAACCACGCGAAAAGCATCGTTGCCCCGATTACCAGGACGACGACGAGAACGACCACCATCAGACCCCTGGTGAAGCTGAATCCTTCCCTGGTGCGTGAGGGCTCATCCTCGGGGGGATCGTCGGGGGTTTCCTTTGCGTCCGCGCCCTCCTTTTCCTCGCTGGGCGGTTTGACGGATATCTGAATCGGCTGTGTGGTGTGGGTCTTTCCATCGGGGCCCCGGATCGAAAGGGCGGGGATTACGTGTTCTCCGGGCCCTTGGGGAACCAGTTCGTAGGCCGTTTGCAGGGTTACCTGTCCCACGCCGTTAACAAAGCTCATGTTCTGTGAAGAACGCTGCCCGGCGATGTCGAAACCCGGGATGCTTGTGATCCTCGGGGCTCCTACCCCGGTTCCGCCGCCCGCTCCGAGGCTCTGGGTGATGGTGATGACCAGGGTCAGGGATTCCCCGAACTGGACCGTCTTCTTGTCGACGGTCGCGTCGATCGTCATATCCTGGCAATGGGCGGTTTGCCGAATGAAAAGCAGGCTCACGAGGCAAAAGAAAAGAGCCGCCGAAAAACCGGATTTCTTCATTAGAAGTTCACCTTCCTGATGGGGTGCATCGAGATAGACCCGAGGACCCCGAAAAAGTTCCCACATTTTTATCACAAACCACCCACAAATAGGAGTCCGATTTTGTGGCTTTTTTCCCCGGAGGGGTTTGTGATACACTTTCGAAATGACCGACCGACCCGTTATCGGGTATATATTCAGCTCGACCGTCGAGTTGACGAGGGTATGCAAATACTCGTGCGGATACTGTCCGTTCGGGAAACGATCCGAAGGGCTTCCCACCCTTGCCGATCTGTCGGCAAGGTTTCGGGAGATTTCCCGTAACGGGGCAGTGGAAGTCGTCCTGGTGGCGGGAGAGGCCCCCCAGGAGTTCCCCGAAATCCAGTTGATGCTGAAACGTGAAGGTTGTTTCTCCTTTTCGGAGTATCTCCAGAAGGCATGCCGGCAGGCACTGGACGAGCGCCTTCTCCCTGTCATCTCGTGCGGTTTCCTGGAGCGCCACGAACTGCAGGCCCTTTCGTCCTTTGCCGCATCGGTCCGGATCGACATTCTTCCCGGGAACCTCGACAAACCCGGGGAAGCTCATGAAAAGGCCCGGGGACGGAACCAGAAATCGGGCCGGGAGATGATCGAACGCGCGCACGCGCTCGAGATTCCCTATCACCTGGATTTCCTCCTCGGGATCGGAGAGTCTGATGAAGACCGGCTCCGCGTGATCGGGGAGTTGGGGGCCTTCTGCGCTGCCGACCCGTTCCTGCAGGATGTAAGGGTCATCCCCTTCCAGCCCCTTCCTGGCACGGAACTTCGGGCCAGGCCTCCTTTGGGGTTCGAGGCGGTCGGACGGGTGACCGAGGCTCTACGGAAGGTCTTTCCGGTCCATGCGATCGGGATCGCCCCTCACCTCTTTCACCGGTACCCCGAGCTGGTCGAACACGGACTCAACGACCTGGGCCCGCTTCCGTTTTCCACGGGAGATCCCATGATGACCGGTTTTCCGATCCCGGGCCCCGAGATTCTCAAGAACCGCCTCGCGGAAGTTTCGGCGATTCCTCTCGAGCGGCTCCCGCTGACCACCCGCGCCGCCCGGGAACGGGAGTTTCTCGTTCCCACCCTTGCGCACGGTGGGCAGCGCGTCCAGGACAGGAACGGTGGGGCGGTTTCCCTTATCGACAACGACCATTGTTTTGTCTGCGGCCAGGGCAACCCCCAGGGGTTGCACCTGAACTTCACCAAGCTGGATTCCAACTCCTGTTCGGTGACCTGGGTCGCGGGCCCAAGCTTCCAGGGATACGCTGGAATCGTCCATGGCGGGATTCTCTCCACGCTCCTGGATGAAGTGATGGCCCAATGCCTCCTGGAATTGGGATTGAGGGTCGTCACCGCCGACATGCGGGTCAGGTTCCTCAAACCCGCGCCCATCGGATTTCCTCTTACCGTCGTTGGAAACTGGGTCGGCTCCCGGAGCCGGATCCATTTCACCACCGGATCGGTCCAGGCCCCGGACGGAACCGTTTTCGCCCAGGCCGAAGGCCGATTCTCGGAATGTTGAGGTCGATCATCAAAAAGCACACCGAAAACCCATTCTGGAGGAGCGACATGAAAGCCCACAAGGAGAAACTTCGCGTCATCATTTCCACGGCCCACCACCGCATCAGGGGCGAGGTCCATCTCTACGAAAACAGCCGGCTGACGGACATCCTGAACGCCGACACCGCAACGAAGGATTTCCTGCCCGTAACCAACGCCCAGATCCACGACATGCGGAACGGGACCGACATGGATGTCAGTTTTCTTTCCATCAACCGGAACCACATCGAGGTGGTCATGGAGGATGACGAAGCCATGGCCCTTGTGCGCGCCAAGGAGCTCATCTCCAAGCGCAAGTTCCCCGAAGCACTCGAACTTGCCCAAAGGGCCGTGAAGGCCTCTCCCAAGGATTCCGAGGCTTTCTACATCTGGGGTTTCTGCCTCGCGAAGGGAAACGACAACAAGGCTGCCCGTGCCGCTTTCGAGCAATGCCTCAAGCTCGCCAAGGATGCCGAGACCATCCAGAAGGCGGAGGAAATGCTCAAGACCCTTCCTTCCTGACCTGTCAGACCCCGGAGGACAACTGATGCACCCCGTTTTCCGTCACCCTTTCCGTCTTCTTCACGGTCCGTTTTTTCCCACGTTTCCGATCACCCCGGCCAAGGGAAAGCCCGCTGGGAGTGCGTTTTCCCTCATCATCGTCTCCGTGCTTATCCTCGCCCTGGGAACGATCTGCCCCGCCGGGGAGCGCCCGGACATCGTCATCTTCCACATCGGCGACATCCACGGGCACCTCGCGGCGGCCCCGGACGTCCTTTCCGAAGCCCAACCAAAGCCGTTGATCGGTGGTTACGCGATCCTGAAGACGCTACTCGACCGTCAAAAGCTCGAGATTCTGAAAGCGGGGGCTTTCCCCATCCTTCTCGACGGCGGGGATCTCTTCACCGGGACTCCCGTCTGCGACGAAACTCAAGGCCTTTGCATGGTCGACGTCCTGAGCCGGCTGAAGGCGACCGTCGGAACCCTTGGGAACCACGATTTCGACTACGGCCCGGATGCCTTCAAGAGGGTGTATTCGACCGCGGGCTTCCCTATCGTTGACTGCAACCTTTTCGACAAAAGAACCGGGCGCCCGCTCGAGCCCACCCGACCCTGGGTGGTCATTCCAGCCAAGGGCCGGCGGATCGCCGTGATCGGAATTCTCACCCCGCAAACGAAGGACATCTCTATCCAGGAGAACACGAACCACATCGATTTCCGGGACCCGATTCCCATTCTCCAGAACCTGGTTCCCAAGGTCCGGGAGAGGGGGGCAGACATGGTGATCCTGCTTTCCCACATGGGAATCGAAAAGGACCGCGGCATCGCCTCGCAGGTTCGGGGCCTGGACATGATCCTTGGGGCCCATAGCCACACTATCCAGAGCGGGGGCCCCGAATATGTCGGGCCGGATGGAATTCCCCTGATCCATTCAGGATTCGACGGACGCCTCGTTTCAAGGATCGAGGTCCGGTTCGACGCGAACGGAAAACCGTCAGCCGCCCATCGCTATTTCAACCTCCTCGCGAGCGACTTTCCGGAAGACCCCGCAATAAAGGCGATAATCGATTCCTACGCCGCGCCCATCAACGAAAAGATGAAAGAGGTGCTTGGGGAATCTGCCGTGGACCTTTTTCGAGGAATCGTGGGCGGGGATTCCCCTTTGGGCTCCTTCGTCGCCGACGCGATGAGACAGTATTCCGGAGCGGACTTCGCGTTCGTGAACTTCGGAGGAATCCGGTATCCGATCGGGAAGGGGAAGATCACGCTCGAGGATCTCTTCTTCCTGCAGCCGTTTCCGAATACCGTTGACGTGGTTCCAATGACCGGAGCGGAACTCTTCAAGATGCTCGAAGAGTCGGTTTCCGTCCCGTTTTCCCCTGTCACCGCGGAAGACCGTGAGTTCGCGGTCCAGAATTTCAAACTGAAAGCCTCCGGCCTGAAACGTGATCTCCTCGGAAACTTCGGCTCGCTCATTCCATCGAATCTCCATTTCACCTTCGATCCTAATCTTCCGCCGATGAAGCGCATTACGAAATTGACCGACGCGGCTGGGAACCCCATCATTTCCGACAAGGCATACACCGTCGCGTTCAACAACTATCTGACCCAGGGGGGCGACGGCTTCAAATACCTCCAGACTGCAAAGGGGAAGAAGGTCACCTCGCTCAACATTCGTGACCTCCTGATCCGGAAGGTTCGCGAGGAAGGTGGCGTCAAACAGCTTCCCGAGCAGAGGGTTTTCAACATCCGCCTCGAAACCCAGCCGTTGAATTGAGGTCCAGATGCCGACGAAATCGTGGTTCAAGGACCGCCTCCGGGATCCCTTCCTGAAAAAGGCGCACGCGGAGCAGTACCGGTCGCGTGCGGCCTATAAGCTCAAGGAGATAATCGAAAAGTACGCGATCCTTGGACGCAACTCGAAGGTACTCGACCTTGGGGCCGCCCCTGGAAGCTGGAGCCAGGTTGCCCTCCAGGAGGTCGGTCCGCGGGGCCTTGTCGTCGGGATCGACCTCCTGAGCATCGATCCGATCGAGGGTTGCCGGCTCATGCAGGGTGATATCAGGGAGTCCCTTGTGCGGCAGGAGCTCATCTCCCAAGCACCTCAAGGCTACGATGCGGTCATCAGCGACATGGCACCGAACACGACGGGGATCCACCACGCAGACACCGCTTTCTCGGTCGAGCTCGTCCAGATTGCCCTGGAGATGTGCTCTTCCTGCCTGAAGAAGAACGGCAACTTCGTCGCCAAGGTCTTCGAGGGAGGAGAGTACCGTGACCTCCTGATGAAGATCAAGGCCCGGTTCGAGTTCGCGAAATCTTTCAACCCCAAAGCGTCCCTGACGAGGAGTCGCGAGGTATACGTGGTCGCGAAGGGCTTCAAAGGAAGGGAAACCTGATCCGCGAAAGGGTCAGAACTTCGCACCCGAATGGAATCAGTTCCGGGCCCCATCGTGGAATCCGCCCTTTCCCATGAATCCATCGGTCCCGGCGAAACGCCGCCCGGACCTGACAAACACCGGGCAAATGTACAACTCCAACCGCTTGTCCCCCCCCCCGAAATCATCCCCGGAATCACCGTTCCCCTCAGCTTTTTCCTTATCGGAAGCCTCTTCCTGCTGATCAGGCCACTTTCACACTGGATGCCTGGGGCAGTTTTCGAGGTTCCGGAAATCTGGGAACCTATGGTCCTGGGCATCCTTACAGGAACAACGTTCCTTCTGCGACCATCCCTGATGCTCTTCCTCGTTCTCGTCGGTTGGGCATCCATGAGCACGGGGCTTTCCCAGGCATTTCCCGTTCCTTGGGGAATTCGGGCGGTCTGCCTGCTTGCCCTCGTGGAAAGGTTCGACCGCGAGTCCGCACCATTCTTCTGGTGCATTCTTTGGCTGGGCCTGCCTTCGAGCTTTCCCGCGATTTTTGGAGAGCTTGTGAGCCGCGAGCTGGAAATGGGGCTGGCTTTCGTTTGTTGGTATTTCGCCTACCGGACGTCGGTCTCGAAGTGGCAGACCCATGGGACCTCCTTCACCTCCTATCACCTGGCGACAGGCCTGGGGATAGGGCTTTTTTTCGGAGTGGCGATACCGGAAGCGCTCCCGGTCGTCCCCTCGAAAGCGCCTCCGATACATGTCCTCGGGGGTGCCCCGCTTGGAGCGCATGAGACCGGGGCGGTGGGGGCCGGGGAAACTTATTCGGAACTCTTCCAGGTGCTCGGGGAAGCCGGATTCCAGGTTGAATTCGGGGATTTGGCGACTTGGAACGCCCCGGATGGAGCGGTTTCCGGGATTTCCAGCCGGACCATCGTTCTTTCGCTTCCTTCCTCAGCGCCGCTGAATGGGACGGTGCATCGCGGGCTTCTGACGCACATCTCGGGAGGAGGAGGGTTCCTTGGAATCCTAAAACCCGAGCAAATCGGGAAAGGGGACGAATCCATCGCGGGGTTGCTTGCATCGCTGGGATTATCATCCCAAGCGGTTTCCCCGGGATCCGGCAGTCGTATTGTGGGAAAGCCCCGATTTTCCGCAATCCTGGGAAGTGAACGGGGGATCCCGGAATCAGGAGGTTCCATCTCGCCTTGCAGATCCTGGCTCCCGTTCTTTCTTTCCCCGGATGGGCCGCATCCCCTGATCTGGAGTTTTTCGGATTCCACTCCTGAACCGGGTGGTTTCCCCGCGAACTGGAACGGAGCGTGGGGGCGGCTGGGCAAAGGCTACTGGGCGATTCTCGTAGGGACCGACTGGTTCAGGGACGGGAAAGTCGTGACAAATCTGGACTTCCTCGGAAGGATCCTGGGGCTTATCGACAGGGGTTTCCGCCCCCGAAACGGATTTTTCGTTTTTCTCGCCGTTTCCATCCTGATCATGGGCGTGATGCGCCTCTACAGGACGGTTGGAAAACCGTTCTTCCCTCTTGGGATCCTTTTCGGAAGCATTTTGGCATCATTCATTCTGGATCACGTCCGTGAAAAGGTTCCTGACCTGTTCGGAAGGAAGGTCGCGGCATTTCTCGAGGTCCCTTTTTCCCGTCACCGCCTTTCCCCAATGGTGTCCGACGGTTCTTCGATCGACATCGATCTCCTTGCGGGGAGCCTTTTCCAGGCAGGGTTCAGCCTGCGAACCTTCGATCCGGAAAGGGATGCCCCGATCAGTCCTCACCTCTGGATCCTCCCCCCCTGCGATCGGGTTCCGGACCAGGCTCTGTTGGAGCGGATGAGATCCCAGGTCGCGGAGGGTTCCACGCTTCTCCTGATCGGGAGCCACCGGATGAGAGGAGCCGTGGAAACCTTTCGCCGGCTCGGATTCCGATTGGAGGCGATCTCTGAGAACCAGTTCCCCTGCGAGCAAGATTCCCGTGGCCTTCCCAGGAGGGTGATGGAGGGGCCCTTCGAGGTGGTCCCCTTGGCGCACCCTTTGCTGGGATCCTGGTCACAGAGCCTCTGGAGCCGTTTCCCCGTCCCCGTGTCGGGAGGGGAAGCGCTGCTTTCACGGGATGATGGAACCCCAGTCCTGACCCTGCGAACCCTTGAAAAGGGATGGCTCCTTGCCTGCGGGGACGATTCCTTCTTCTCGGCCAGGGGACAAGGTTCGCCGGGGGAGGAAAGGCAAATGGCCGCCCGGGGTGCTTTCCTCGAAAATCTCTTCCGCGTAGCTGGAAGGGAGGGAAGACCTTGAAACGGCTCCTTCTCTGCGCGCTCGTGATAAGCGTTTTCCTGGTTCAGGTCTCGGCGCTTCCGGCGGGCCTCCCTTTCACGAAGCCCGCCTCGATGTATCTCCTTTTCGAAGGCCTCCTGCTGGTGTTGATCTCCTTTCTCTGGTTGAGAGGGGGGGTTCCGGAGGCAATCTTCGTGGCCGCGGTCTGCCAACGGTTCTGGGCCCTGATCACGCACGTCAGCTGGGGCTTTTCCCACCTGCTTCACCAGGGCGCGGGACTCCTGGCGGGCACATTCCTTCTCGATTTCGGGTTTTCCGACCGGGGTTTCCGGATCGGAGGAGTGCTGGTGGCCGCCGACCCGGCAAAAACACTTGCATTCCCTTTCCTCGTCTTCCTTTTCGCCTTTTTCTTCCTGCTCCTTGTTGAGAAAGGTTTCTTTCCCGCCACGAAAATCGCCTTGAAATCCCTGGCCACCGGCTCCATCATACTGATGATGCGCTGGATGATCGTTTCGGAGCTTCTCAGCCGGCACGACCTCGACTTTGGAAACCAGTCTTGGAACCTGCTTTACGGCGCGGGTCTTCTCTTTTCCTGGGGAATCCTCGGGCTGGGCTTCCTTATCCCCCGCGGAACCAGGCTCGATTTTCTCAATCAGACGATCTCGGCCCCTGATTCCGGAAAGAAGGGCGGTGCCAATGCAGCCGGGCGAACACTCGGAATTCCGCTCCGCCCCCCATCTTCAATCAAGGCCCTTCTGGCATGGATGGCCTGTCTTTCGATCGTCACGATCCTGCACAACCTCAACCTCGACCTGGGCGGGACCATCCGGGTCCTGGTGGATGAAACACATTCGTCCCCCAGCCCGGACAGGTTCAACCAGAACGCCCAATCCGAAGCCATCGTTCGGCAGCCCATCGGGAGTTTCACGCAGGAAGCCGGATTGGAAGCAGAATTGGAACCAGGTTTTGACGACTCGCATCTTCTCACCACCCTTGGTACCGTCGCCACTGTCGGGAGGCTCATACTGCCGGCAGACCGGATGTCCCCGACGGTGGTTTCCCTGCGCCGGTTGGTCGCCGAGCGACTCCACGAGGAGATCCTGGAGAGCGAGAAGCCCGATCTGATAGTGGTGGGTTTGCCATCGAAGGCTTTTTCCCCCGAAGAAATCCGCGTTTACATGCGGTTCGTTGAACGGGGGGGGACGGTTTGGGCTTGGGGAGACCGCCAGGACCGCTATTTCGTCAACTCACACCTCCGGACACTCCTGGCTTCGGCAGGTGTAAGACTCGGGGTTGACTCCATCCACGACCTGGGGGGAGGAGGGCTGGTCACCTGGGGCAGTCTTCATGCACCGATTCCCTGGACACCGCCCTTCGGGAGTTATTCCCGCCCCGCGGGGGCCTCGGTCATGGGGGACATCCGGATGATCCCGATGATGGTTTCCTCACCCGGGGTTTTCTCGATCCCATGGCAACCCGGAAATCCGGGGTTTCTTGGAACCGCCAAACCTTCCCCTGGAGACCTTTGCGGACCATTCATCCTCGCAGCGGTCGCTCCCTTTGGAAACGGGAAGATCATCATCCAGGGAGATGGTGCAGCGTTCAAAACCTCCTCACTGTTTGACGTGGGAAAAGCTGGAATGATCCGGACGGTGGTCGGGAGCTCCCGGGTTCCGTTCCAACGGGCGGTCATGGGAATTGTCGTCGAGCTCCTTCTCGGACTGCTTTCGGGAATCACCCTCAAGATCCTTTTGTTGAATTGCCTTGACCGCTACGCAGCCGTAATGGTGGGGATTTCCGTCCTCTACTTTTCGGGTTCAACGATAATCTCAGCACTCTTCACCTGATGTGAATCTGGAGGCAAAAATGAAATCGGCTTGGCGAAATCTTTTCATTGCCCTTATCGGAATACTGCCGATCTTTTCGACCGGTCATGTCGCTCGGGCAACACCTGCGAACGATGCTACCCAAAGGCTGCGCGCAGCCATTGAGCGATTTCGGACCGATGACCCTGGTTGCCTGCTGCAACAGGTGATTCCTGTCTGGCGGGAACTGGGCGACCGGGAAAAGGTCCGCGAAATCCTGGCTTCGATCGCCCCACGCCTCCAGGGGGCTTCTTTGAATTGTTTTGCCGGAAGGTCCGAGTGGCACAGCTTCGTGAACCAGGCGAACTGGTCAGGCTGCAGGGAACTCGCGGTCGGTCGGCTCCGGGAAGAGCTCTCGAAGCTCGACCCCGCTGAAAGTCCGGGTTCATTCCGTGCGGTTTTCGGGATCCTCTGGATGCTCTACAAATCCGGAGAAAAGGATCTGGTGGCGGACTCCATCGACGGAATCCCGGATTTTTTCACCCGGGAGAATCTTCGTGAGGAGGTTTATTCCTCAATAAAGGGTTCCCACCCGAGCCTGCCGGTCCCCAAGTCGCCAAGCCTCGAAAAGGAACTCCTCGGAATCCGGGAACCGGAGAAGTGTGCCGTTCGGGCGCGTGAGTGGTTGTACTGGACGCTGTCCTATGAGAGCGCAAGATCGCCGGGACCTCGCGGAACCTTCCTGGGAATCTCCGCCCGTTTTGCGGCGTTCATCAGTTTCCTCCGGGGCTGGAGATGCGGGGGCCCTTCTGCCCCCTCGATCCTTGCCCAGTCATCCTTCGTCCGGGGATGCAGGGTTCCAAAGCCCGGGCAGGACGCTTTTCTTAGGAAGCTTTTTCAGTCGGCAAGGACGCTTCCCGATTGGGAAAGCCGTGCGAAAGCCCTGGTGGGCCTGCTCGCGGACAGAAAAGAGTCTTTTTCGCCGTCCCGTACAGGGGAAGAGCCCCCGGGAAAGGAGATGATGGGGTATCCCGACCTGATGGAGGCGCTATTGGAGGTCTCCAGAAACGCGCATCAGCTGTCCGAGGACACTTCCATCGCGTTCTTCGCCTATTTCCTCTTTGCCCTCGAAAGCTCCGGGCGTGAAGCCGACCGGGTGAGGCTCATCCTGTCGAACCCTTCCGAAGCCGACCGGGGAAACCACCTCAGGAACGCGGGTATATCAGCTATCCGTAAGACCGGGGATTTCGAAAAGGGGGAGGAGTATCGGAAACTTGCGGAAAGGAATGCTTCCTTCGATCCTGCCAACAGGGTTTCCTGGGTCTACTCCGCGATGACGGAAGCGGATGAACGGGGTTTGACAGCCGTTTCGAAGAGGTATGAGGATGAGCTTTCTGGAATGGCGCTCTCTTTCGAGGATGAAGGAAATCTGCCCATGGCGATGGAAGCGTGGATCCTTCTCGAGTCTCACCGGATCTGGGTTAAGCGGGATTTCCCCGCCCCCCTTCGCCTGGCACTGGAATTCAAGACGGTTGAAATGAGGGCTTTCTGTTTCGTCCGTTACCTCCTGGACCTGAAAACGAGAGGGATGTTGGTCCCCGTGGAGGCCCGATCTCTGGTCGACGGGCTCGAGGCTTCGTTCTCCAGCGTCCCAACCCGGTGATGGAATGACCGGAAAGGTGGACGGTGTTCTCAAGCAGGTCTGGGGGTATTCATCCTTCCGGCCATTTCAGAAAGAGGCTGTGGAAGCGGCCCTGGGCGGGAAGGACGCCCTCGTGGTCCTCCCCACCGGAGGAGGGAAGAGCCTTTGTTACCAGCTTCCTGCGGCATGCGGAATCGGCCTGGTTCTGGTCGTTTCACCCCTGATCGCACTGATGGACGACCAGGTCGCCTCCGCACGCGAATACGGGCTCACGGCGGGAGCGCTCCATTCGCATACGCCTGCCTCCGAAAAAAGCCGGCTGTTCGGGGAACTCCGCACGGGAAAGCTCGGCCTGCTTTACGTGAGCCCTGAACGCCTCGTCCTGGGCGATCTGTTGGAGGCCGCCGGAAGGAACCTGGGACTTCTCGCCGTCGACGAAGCCCACTGCGTTTCCCACTGGGGACACGAATTCCGGCCCGAGTACCGGCAGCTTGGGATGCTCTTCGAAAGGGTTCCCGGAGTTCCCCGGATGGCGTTCACCGCCACAGCCACCCCCACAGTCAGGACGGATATCTGCGCCCAGCTTGGACTTCGGAACCCCGAGATCCTGGTTGGGCATCCGGACAGGCCCAATCTCATCTACCGCGCATTCCCACGCCATGACCAGTCCAGGCAGGTTCTGGAAGCGATCCATCGCCATCATGGGGAAGGCGGAATCGTTTACGCGCAGACCCGGAAGGAAGTCGACCGTTTGGCGAAAACCCTTTCCAAGGCCGGAGTCAACTGCGCACCATACCATGCCGGCCTTGATGCCGCCCACCGAAAGCGAGTCCAGGACGATTTTGTCCACGAACGACTGGACGTGGTGATAGCGACGATCGCATTCGGGATGGGGATCGACCGGTCGAATGTCCGGTTCGTCGTCCACGCCAACACTCCCCGTTCTATCGAGCATTATCAGCAGGAATCCGGGCGGGCAGGACGGGACGGCGAACCCGCGGAGTGCGTCCTCCTTTTTTCCTTTTCCGACCTGATGACTCACCGGGCGCTTTCTGCCCGGGAAGCGGAAATCTCGCCGGAACGGAGACGGATCCTCGACCGTCAGCTCAAGGAGATCGGACGTTTCGCGGTTTCACCGGTCTGCCGGCACCAGCTTCTCAGCGAGCATTTCGGAATGCCCTATCCACCAGAGGGTTTCCCGGAGGGCGACCAACATGACCCGGAAACCCCGGGCTGCGCTGCCTGCGACGTATGCCTTGGAGAAACCCGTGCGCTGGCGGCTGACGAGGCACTGCTCGCCGCCCAGAAGATCATCAGCGCGGTTTTTCGCACGGGAAACCGCTTCGGGGCTTCCTACGTTGTGAAGGTCCTGCTGGGCCGACAGGACGATCGGATCCTGGCCAACGGCCATGCGGACCTCCGGGTTTACGGCCTGATGAAGGAGATCTCCGAGCCCACTCTCAGGGCCTGGATAGACCAGCTCGTCCTTCAGGGATTCCTCGCGGTGACCGAAGGGGAATACCCGCTCCTGAAGGTGACCCCAGCCGGTTTCGAGGCATGCAAGGGAACCTCCCCGGTCCGGCTCGGGCTTCCCGTTCCGCCCAAGGAACGTTCATCGAAACGCGGAAAACGTCTCGCCTTGCAGGGTGCTCCGGATTCCCCCAGATTCGAGGCTCTCCGCCGGCTTCGGCTCCTGATCGCACGGAAACTCGGCCTTCCTCCCTACGTGGTTTTCCACGATTCCGTTCTGAAAACCATGGCGGATCTTCCGGTTCCGAACCTGGAGGAGTTTCGCGGCATCAAAGGGATGGGAGAGCGGAAGCTTTCCCGGTTCGGGCCGATTTTCCTGAAAGTCCTCGAAGGAGGGGACCCCGAAACCCTTGCGAACTCCTTCGTTCCATGAGGCTGCGCCCAAGGACCGGTCCCATTCATCCGTGGAGTATATCGCCGTCGAGGGTGCCACCGGGTTGAACCCACCGGGCCCGTCATTCCTTCTCGGTTTCCGACCGGGGCGGGGGTGGGGGAGGGGGTTCCTCATTTGCGACAAGGTCCGAGACCGGTTCTGGGCGAGGGTCCCCCACCGGGTCCCGGCCGGGCGTCTTCGGGGCCCCCACTGATGTTTTCCGATCCTGCCCGAATGCCTTCGGGTCC
>CAYRYU010000049.1:12561-31288 GCA_964428355.1 uncultured bacterium | reverse complement strand
CCTTCGGGTCCTGCCCGAATGCCTTCGGGTCCAGCCGGCTCCTTTCGATGAGCTCCAGCAGTGTTTCCGAGGGTTTGAACACCGTCGAGGAGGACAGGTCTCCTTCTCCAAACATTTCACTTCTTACCAGTCCGACTTCCCCCAGCTCGCGAAGGATCCCCATCAGAACCACCCTTCCCTTGTTTTCCTCCGGAAAGGCATCAGGAAAGCGTTTCTTCATCGCTTTCCAAAGGCGTTCGAAGGTCGAAGGCTGTTCCCCGGTGCCTACCGCCAGGGCAACCCGGGCGTAGAGGGAGAGCCGGTCCGACTCGTCGGATTCAGGGTTCGCATAGGCCCTGAAGCAGGAAATCGCCTTGAAGGGGAACCACGACAACAGCCTCAGGATGAATCCAAACCAGAGGCCGGGAGAAAACGCCCCACCTGGTGTCCCCGCAATGGCTTCGTCCTCGTAAGCGTTCTTCTGAAGACGCATCGAATGAATGACCAGCCCGACTGTTGTCGAGGCGAACCCCAGGAAGAAGAGGGCGGAGTAGATTAGGTCACCCAGCTGCCTGTTCGACAAGGAGTTTCCCGCGCCCCACATGTATTCGGTGAACTGGGCAATCCAGGGCAGGAAAAAGCGCACAAAGAACATAATCAGATAGGTCATGAACATGGGAATGACCCAGAGGGCCGAGTACCAGAGCCCTCCCATGATTGCCAGGAAGCAGACGAACAGAAAAAGGCCCGTCCTCAGGTTGGCTCCGGTCGAAAGTCCGACCAGAAACGGTTCCATCAAAGGTTTCAGGTGCCCTTTCAGCCTTCTGAGGATTTCTTCGTCCAGGGGTCCCTCCTCGGGAACTCCACTGGTACAATTGGCCGGGGTTGGTGATTCCCCCTTCACTTGAGCATCAGTTCCTCATACCAGAAGCCTTTGGGAGGAAGTTCCTTGGGGCTCTTGTAGACCTTTTCCTGCCACTCCTGGTCGGTGAGGCGTTCCCCCATCGGCTGGGTGAACTCGAAATGGTTGAAACAAACCCCCAAGGAAAGCCTGCACTCCTTTTCGGTTCCGATCAGGGCAAGCAGGAAGCCGGGTTCCCCAGTCCCTTCGTAGAGGATCCTCCCCTTTTCGAGGTCGGTGACGATGTCCGCGACCAGGGCAGCCCTTCGGTCTTCGTCTTCATAGACCTGGGACTCGAATGGTGAAGCGCAGGGGGTCAACCTCATGGTCCGAAGCTTCTCATACTCGTCGACGGAAATCGGCTTGTCTGCGAGTTCCTTTTCCGAAAGGGCGATGCAGAGGTCAACGTGTCTCTTCAACATGTTGAGGACCCCGTATTCCTCTTTTTCCGATTCCATGATTTTCAGGCGCTCGAACCCCGAGAGCGTGTAATCGATCATCCGCCGCAGTTCGTGCCAGAAACGGAGGTTCGGCTCCACCAACCCCCTGGGAACCGGAGGGGCTTTTCCCTCGTCTCCGCCGTCACCATACTCGGCGTATTTCGGCTTCGCATAAAGGAGTGTGTCATGTTTCAATTCGGAGTACGAGCCAAGGAAGTCCTCGATCTGCTTTATGGGGAACATGGGTGACTGCATGTACTGGGGAAAACCTTCGCCCCATTTGGCTGTGAGTGTCCCGAGAGTCTTGAGCCAGACAGCGGCGAGATTGGAAAACCATTCGGATTCCTTGATCTTTCCGATCTCTGCGGCCACCTTCCCGAGTTCGCCCATGAAGTCCTGGATCTCCTTGTCGGAGAACCCCTGGTCGGGTTTCCCCAGGAACACCTTCACCAGCTCCTGCGCCCTTGAATCGCCCATCGCTGCGGGAACGAAAAGGGCGGACGGCGTCGAGGGAAGCCGGATGCCGGTTTTCTCTTCACCCGCGCACAACTTCTCGAAGATCCACCCGTCGAACGTGAACCTCTGGCCGAAAATCCGGAATGATTTCGCCGCGTCCAGGATTGCCTGCTTCCCCTTTTCCTTTACCTTCGGTGAACACATGGCTTCGGAAAAGATCTTCGGTGAAGGTAGGGTTCCGAGGTCCTTCTCGAGCGAAGCCAGGAAGGTTTCATCCATGGCTCTTCCCGGATCGAATCCTCCCTTTCCGATTCGGGGAGCGAGGAATTCCCGCCACTGGGAGTAAGTCAGGTCATCGGAGAATCCGGCGAAGAAAGTCGTGAACTCCATAACCTTTCCCCATTTTTCCAGGAGGGGTGTACCGCTCGCGTCGGGCTCGTTCATGAGGAACGAGATCAGTATCGAATCGGTGATTCCAGGCCGGGTGTTGAGGAAATAGGCGTTTCGACCCAGGAACATCATGGCGCGGAAGTAGGCCCTGAGAGCCGAGTTCTTGTTGTAGTGACCCCGGGGCTTGTACTGGGTGAAATCGCACTTCAGCTCCCCGTCCTTGGAATACTCGGAAAACAACGGGGAATTGTCGATCCCGCCGGCTTGATAGATCTTCCCGATCTCGGTTTTCATCTTCTGGAAGATTTCATCGGAAAAATCCTTCTTCGAATCGTCCAGGAGCTTCATTGCCGAATCCACCGCGTCGTCTTCGTCCAGGGGAGCCTTTGAAGGGTTCTCGCCCTCGCCCGGGACTCTCCGAAGCTCCCCGCGGTAGGCGTTCTTCACAAGAACCGATGCAACGGTGAACTGGGCCGCGATCGTCTCGAATCTTTTCGCGAGAGGGCCCTTGGCTTCCCCTTTCCGCTTCAATGCGGCAGTCCTCATGCCTTCTGCGAAGTCTTGAACCATCGGGCCGAGTTCGGTTTTTTCGAGAAACTCGAGGGTATTTCGGAAAATGATGTGGAATGCGTGAAGGAACGGCGCGGGAGTGACCAGGCGCGTGTTTTCGGGCTTCCTGAGGAGTTCGTCGGTCGGGCCGCCGATTTCGTCGAACATACCCAGCATTTCATCCCAGTTGTCGGGTTCGCCCTGGGCGAAATTGAGCTCCCCGGAAAACTTCGTCTGAGCCTTGGGGATGACCAAGAATTTGTTCTTGTCGAGGAACTCTTTCTGGAGGCCGGAAAGTTTCAGCCCGAGGAACTCCATGACCTGCTTCGCATTCTTTGCTTTCGCCAGGGAGAGGGGAACCTCTTTCATGGCGGCCTTTTCGGCGATCTTCCCCAAAGGAGGGATGTCGCCGAAAGTCCTGATTTTGAACTCCCGGAGTTCCGGCGAATCGGCCCCCGCAAGCGGAGACGGGCAGGAGACCAAAAGGGTCAGAAGGGTGAGGGCAACAAATGTGCCGGTGAAAAGTGATTTTCGGAAAACCATATCTTAGCCTCCTCCAGAATCGGTCCCGAGTGCCAGTGACCGTTTGTCATCCTGACCGCGCCCCGCGGGTTCCATTCTTTGGAAACGCGATCCTCTTCTCTTCCAGATCATTTTCCCCTCCCACCTGTTTCGGGGACCCGTTGCTCTCCCTTCCTCAACCCGTCGGCAGCACGTCGCGAATCGTCCGGAACTCGATCTGGGGCCACTTCTCGGCGAGCCGCGAGAACATCCAGAGATTCTCGACCAGGTAGGTCAGGTGCTCCTCGGTGTCGTAGGCCATACAGGAACGATGCTGGCGGACGAACTCGGCAAGCTTCTCCTTGTCTCCGCTGACGGGCCATCTCACGGAGACGAAGTTCATCGGGGTGTAATCGGCATCTACACCATACTCGTCCTTCAGCCGGGCGCGTGTTACGTCGAACTGGAGTGAGCCGACCGCTCCCAGAAGAAACTCTCCGCCACCGATCAGGGGCTTGAAAACCTGGACCGCCCCCTCTTCTGACAACTGCTTCAGCCCTGTGTTGAGCTGTTTCGCACGAAGGGGGTTCCGAAGCCTGACGGTCCGGAACAGTTCAGGGGCAAAGCTCGGGATACCCGTGAATTGGAGAGGTTCTCCCTCGCTTAGGGTGTCTCCGATCTTGATCGTTCCACGATTGTGGATTCCGATGATATCTCCGGGGAAGGCTTCTTCGACGTTGGTTCTTTCCCGGGCCATGAACATGGTCGCATCCTTGATCGTCAGGTCCTTGCCAAGGCGATGGTGACGGACCTTGAGCCCGCGGACGAATTTTCCCGAGCTCACCCTCAGGAACGCCACGCGATCCCGGTGTGCCGGATCCATGTTCGCCTGGATCTTGAATACGAAGCCCGTGAAACTCTGCTCTTCGGGTGAAACCACCCTTGTCAGTGCCGCCCGCGGTTGGGGTGGGGGAGCGAGCTCGACGACGGCATCGAGAACCTCCTGGACCCCGAAATTGTTCAGGGCGCTTCCGAAAAAGACCGGGGTCTGGTTTCCCCGACGGTAATGTTCGTGATCGAACGGGTCGGCGGCTCCTTCGAGGAGCTCCACGTCCCTGCGGAGGTCGGCGGCTTGCGGGCCGAGGAGTTGGTCCAGGCGCGGATCCTCGAGGCCCGAGATCACGACGATATCCTCGGGTCTGGATTCCGTACCGGCCCGAAACAACCGGAGTTCCCGGCGGCGCAGATCGAAGACTCCTCGGAAGTCGCTTCCCATGCCAATCGGCCAGGTAAGGGGAGCGCACTCGATCTGGAGGGAGTTTTCCACGTCCTGGAGGATCTCGAAAGGGGTTATTCCCGTCCGGTCGAGCTTGTTGATGAATGTGATGATCGGCGTGTTGCGGAGGCGGCAGACCTCCATCAGTTTTCGGGTCTGCGCCTCGACGCCTTTCGCGCTGTCAATGACCATCAGAGCGCTGTCGACCGCGGTCAGGACCCGGTAGGTGTCCTCCGAAAAATCCTGGTGACCGGGGGTGTCGAGCAGGTTCAGGTCGGTGTCCCGGTAGGTGAAGTTCATCACTGAGCTGGTAACCGAGATCCCTCTTTCCCGCTCGATCGCCATCCAGTCGGAGGTCGCATACCGGGTGGCTTTCCGGGCCTTGATCGAACCCGCCAACTGGATCGCACCCCCGAACAGGAGCATCTTTTCGGTCAGCGTGGTTTTTCCCGCATCGGGATGGCTGATGATCGCGAACGTTCTTCTTCTTTTGATCTGCTCTTCGAGTGACATCTTGCTGTGACTCCCCGGCCTTCACGGTCTGCGGAAGCCCTTTTGGGAATTCGGCGAAACCATCGGTGCAAGGCCGACTTGGTGGAATAGGTGGGGGAGCCAAGCCATTCCGAAGGCTCCCCTACGGGAAAACAATCTACCTCATTTCCGCTTCCCATGCAACGCAACCTCTCCGCTCGCAGCCCCAGGGAAGTGGGAAACGCGAAAAACATGCCGGGATTTCGTCCCGGCTGCCGGAAATCAGACATTTTTCCCGTTCGTTGGTCGCCGGGGGGCTTCGTTCTTGGGTTCCATTCCTGGTATCGAAATTGCGAACAAGATTTCGCAATTTTCTGAGTTCAAGGAGAAAGAAATGAAAAAATGGTTGGCACTGGCAGTGGTCGTTTTGTGTCTCGGGTTCGTGAACCCTTCCTGGTCTTTTGACGGAGGAAAGCTGTCGAACGCGATGAACATCGCCGCCGCAACATCCGAGTGGTTGAACATCGTGATGCATCCGGGTATGCCCAAACCCTGGACCAACCCCCTGTATCCCCAGAAAATCAAGGAACTTGGAGAAGCCCAGAAAACCATGAGTCTCGAAATCGGAAGCATCGAAACCCCCGAGGAATTGAAGGCCGCCAAAGCCATCGCGGAATCCTTCAAGGCTTCCTACGGATGCTATCGGGATGTGGGTTACCAGGCCGAGATCCTCATCACCGAGCGGGAGAAATTCCTCCAGCTCCACGGGAACTGATCACAAAACTTCGGAAAACCACGACCGTCGCGGGGTCCTCTCGCGGCGGTCGTTTTATTTGCATCAAACGGATTCCTGGTCCTCCTCCGAAGACTTTGCCTGCCGGACGTGGCGGAAAACCCAACGCACCAGGACCAGCATTCCAAAGCCCAGGAGGGTGAAAGCGATCGGAGGGCCGAGGGAAGGTTCCACCATCGATTCCGCAGGGGAGGCGGGATTGACCACGGCAACGAATCCATCGCCCAGGCTTACCCTCAACTCCTGAACCATCGAAGCCACCTGTGCCGGAGTCGGTTCGGCCGTCCCCAGGTCCCTGGTGCGGCGCGTCGAACCCTGGAAACTCTTTCCCCCGAATTCATATTCGTAGATCACCTTGAAGTTCAAACTCCAGGTTTCAGACGGGTTCGAATCTTCATCGACGTTCTTTTCAACACTCGGAAAGCAACCCACTACCTTTGCCCGGGTCGGTCTCCACGAAAGAGCGCGGTAATTCGCCTGAAGGTCGCGGATTCCACCAAGGAGCATGATCAACCCGACCAGGAAAAAGAGCAGGGCAACAGAATAGCCGAAGAACCTCTCGACCCTCTTTTCCATTTCCTCCTTCAATGGTTTGCGGTTGGTTCGATCTCCGAGAGGATCACGACGTAATTCTTCCCATATACCTTTGCACAGGCCGGACAGGTGGTGTACCACATGTACCATTTCCTCACCGACATGTTCCGACTCTTCAGATCGGACTCGAAGTCCTGGCACCACTTTCCTGTGTCCTGAAAAGGCCCTTCATAGACCTTGGAAAAGTACTTTCCGGAAAGAGGGACGTTTCGGGCACCCGGGATCTCTCTATCCACCGCAGCGTAGAGGTCCATGTTCCATCTCGACGTGTGATCCGAAAGGACCAGCCAATCCTGGATCTTCCCCCCCGATGCCCGGATTTTGCTGTCCATCCGCCGGATGACCTTCCCGAAATTGAGGGGGATATGGAAAAAGGTCCAGACGCTGTCCTTGATGAACCTTTTTCCCGTCCATTCGGTGAATTTCTCCTGCCAGGGCTCGGGGTCGAACCTGGGACAACATCCGGTCTCGGGAATCTCCTTGTCCATCGCAAACTCCTGAAGCATTATTCTTGGACTCCGGAGGAATTATATCATCTTTTTTTCCGCCGACGTCTTGACACGCGGAAAATAAAGGGTTAGAATCTGCCCCTCTCTGACTGACCGGTCAGTCAGACTTGCCGGAGGTCGTGTGGAAAAGGATTTCAGGAAGCAGGAGCGGATGGTCGAAGTGGCCATCAGGCTTTTTGCTGAAAACGGATATGCGAACACGACGATTGACCGGATCGTCCAGGATGCCGGGTTCGGGAAGGGAACGTTCTACTGTTATTTCAAGGACAAGGACGATCTCCTGGACAAGGCCATGGAACGGCATTTCATGGGTCTTCGGGATCACCTCCATTCCGCGATCGATCTTCGACAGGGATTCCGTGAGATCATCCGGAACGTCATGAACGCCTACTTCCGCGTCTTCCGGGACACCAAGGATCTTTGCGCGGTCATGGAAGACCGGAAGGCACGTCTTCCGGAAGAGGTTTTCCGGAGGTTCGTCTCGATCTGCCGCCCCGAGTTCGAACGGCTCAAGGAGGCGATCAGAAAGGCTGTTTCGGAGAAGACATTGAGGGACCTCGACCCTGAAGTCATGCTCTTCGGGTTGATGGGCTCGGTCAACTTCTTCATCTTCCGGGAGATGAAGCTAGGGATAAAAGCTACCAAGGGTGAGCTGGACACGCTTTTGGAAATCTTCCTTCACGGGGTGGAAAATGAATGAAGCCATAGCAAAGGTCACACATGGAACACACATTGGGAAAGCTGACGGAAGAAAAACCCTTCCGGTCCTTTCCCCCGCGCTCATCTTCCTGCTCCTGTTCTTGGGATTCCAGGCGGGTCGGCCGGCTCACTCCGGGGACCTCGGAACCCTCATCGACCGTGGGCTGGGAGAAAACCTGGGGTTGAAGATCAAGGCGTTGAGGATCGAGGAAGCCCGCCTGGATATCCGGAAAGCTCGGAACAGCTTCGTTCCGAACGTGGATTTCTCCTTGTCCGATTCCCAGAAATTTGCCCTGGACGATGCCCAAAAGAAGATACAAGGTCTCGAGGGAAAAACGGTCCTCTATTCTCTTGGCCTGACACAGGCTTTCCCGGCTCTCGGAAAGGCGAACACCCTCCAATGCGACCTGTCCGAGCTGAAGAAGGCTGCCGCGGAGACAGTGCGAACCCGGACGGCACTGGAGTTCATGAAACAGATTTCCCGGGTTTTCTTCCAGCTTCTCAAGCAGCAGGAGCTCATCAAGATCAACCAGGAAAACCTCCGTCTCATTGGCGTTCTCCTGGAAATCGCGAAGATCAACATGGAGGTCGGGCTCGCCTTGAGGAACGACATCCTCCGCATCGAAGTCCAGCAGGCCAACATCGAGGCTTCGTTGGTCAAGGAAAAGAGCACCTTCCAGAACCTCCTGTTCGACCTTGCTGCGCTCCTGAACGCCGATGACCCCTCCCAGACCCGCCTCCATCTACCTCCAAGCCTCAAATACCCCCTTTTCGAGATTTCCGCTTCCGAGGCGAAAGCTCTTCTCCTCGAGCGTGACCTCGACCTTGCGCTGGCAAAAAGCGATATCGCCATCCTGGAAAAGACTTCCCAGGCCGCGAAAAGCGCCCATCTACCGACACTCAATCTGGGCGGAAAGTACAACTACGGGCGGGAGGTTTCGCTCCTTCGCGACACCCGCGACTATTCGGTCTATTTTTCCCTTACCGCGCCCGTTTTTGACAGCGGTGATCTCAACATCGAGGTTGAGAGGATCCGAAAGAACCTCGAGATGGCGAAGCTCGTCCGAAAGGAGCTGGAGAACGACAAGAAGGCCACGCTCAGCAAGGCACTGGGCGACTACGACGAGGTGAGGAACCGGATCGCCTTTGCAGAAAAGGCTCTCGAGCAGAGCCGCGAGAACATGCGGGTCGTCGCGACCCGTTACCAGACCGGCGACGCCTCGATCGTGGAGCTCGTCGACGCCCAGATCACGCTCACGAATTCCGCCCAGACCGCAGTCAATGCCTATTACGACGAACGGGTCCGCGGGGCGGAAATCTTTCTCCTGACCAACCAGCCCGACCGGCTCAAGACCCTTGACGAGGGAGCGATACCGGTTCCCGCTGACTGGGAGTACCTCGCCCGGAATATCTCGTCCGCATCGGGAACCGCAGACCTGCTCCCGGGGCTTGCGCTGGCAACCGCTTCGGAAGAGGTCGAGCTTATGTCCCCGATGGATGCATCCGCGCCGGCCCCGGTCCTCGACGCTTCGGGCACCATCCCACTTCCGGACGCAGGAGAATGCTTCCCCCTCACGAATGCTTCCGAACCGCTTCCAATCCCCGTGCCCCGGTCCCCCGACGAGATCCCGAGTGCATCGTCGACTCCCATCCCCCCGGAGGTCAAGCCATGAAACATCCGATTTTGGTTGCAGCATTGTCGATTTTCCTGATCTCCCCGACTCTTTTCGCCGCGGTGCCGGTGAACGTCGAACCGGTCACCTTCGGCTCCATCCGGGACATGATCGGATTTTCCGGTGAAGTGAAACCCTTCGTCGAAGGCTTCGTGACATCCGATGTCTCGGGAAGGGTGGACAAGATCCTTCTGGAAAACGGGGATCCCGTCACGGAAGGCGGTCCTATCGTCCTTCTCGAGAAGGAGCGTTTCCAGATCGCGGTCCAGCAGGCGGAAGCCGCGCTCCAGATGGCGGAGCAGAAGGAGAAGGAGACCCAGCGCGATTTCGAACGGAACAAGGTTCTCGCCGACCGCAAGGTCATCAACGAGAAGGTGTTCGACCTTGCCGAAACCGCATTCGCCAGCGCGAAAAGTTCTGTGAAGCAGGCGAAAGCCGCCCTCGATCTCGCCCGATTGAACCTCGAGCGCGCCACGCTCAAAGCCCCGATCGGGGGGTTTTTCGTCAATCGTCAGGTTTTCCCCGGTCAAGGAATCTCCCCGGGGGTTGTCGCAGGAAAGGTGATCGATCTGAGGAAGGTTTTCATCGAGGTCAGGATCCCGGAGAATATCATCGCCCGTATCAAACCGGGGCAGGCGTGTTCCGTCGAAGGGGGTTTCCAGGGGAAGATCGCTCACGTCGATCTCTATGCGGATTCCTCTCGATCGTTCCTCGTGAAAATCCTCGTCGAAAATCCGGAGTTGAAACTGAAAGCCAACATGTTCCTCAAGGGCGAGATCGTACTCTCGACTGCAAACGAGGTTCCACTCGTTCCGATCCAGGCGCTCGTCTCCGAAAGCGGCAAGACCTTCGTTTTCTCGGTCGTCCAGGGGCGTGGAAAGAAGAACCAGGTGACCGTTGTCGCCCGGGAAGGTTCCAAAGCCCAGGTGGAAGGGCTCGACCCTTCCGTTCCGATCGTGGTTGTGGGCCAGGAGAATCTTTCAGACGGGACCGAAGTGGTGATTCCCAAGCCCGCCGGGCCTGAACAACCACCCCCCCAGCGAACCGAATCCGAAAAGTCCGAGCCCCCACAAACCGGTTCCGGAACGGGAAAACCCTAGGGGAGCCCGAAGATGAACATTCCGAAAATCTCCGTCGACAGGCCGGTCGCGGCGACCATGCTTCTTGCGGCAGTGGCTTTTCTCGGCGTCGGTTCCCTCCTGACCTTGAACGTCGACCTCTTTCCCAACATCGAGATTCCGCTCGCCTTCATCCAGACACCATATCCCGGAGTCGATCCGGCCGAGATGGAAAACATCGTCACCCGGAAGATCGAGCAGGAGGTCAACACCGTCGAGAACATCAAGCGCGTGACCTCGACCTCCTTCGAGGGTTATTCCTGGATCAGCGTGGAGTTCAACTGGGGAACCAACATCGACCTTGCCGCGGTTGACCTGCGCGAGAAGGTCGACATCGCCAAACGCGAGCTTCCCCGCGACATCGAGCAGGTCACCGTCGCGAAACTCGACATCAACGCCCAGCCGGTGCTGGATGTGTCCCTCGGCGGCGACTACGATCTGAAGGCTCTCAGGCAACTCGCCGACAAGGAGATCCGGCCAGCTTTCGAACGAGTGGGCGGGGTCGCGAACGTCGAGGTGCTGGGAGGACGGGAAAGGGAGATCCGGGTGAAGGTCTTCCCCGAAAAGCTAAGGGCCATGAACCTCACCATCAACGACGTTATCAAGGCAATCTCCACAGACAATCAGAACACCTCGGTGGGGAACATCACCGAAGGGAATTTCCGATATCTCATCCGCTCCGAAGGCGAATCTCCTTCCCCCCAGGCTCTGGGAAACATCATCATCAAAGAGATGCAGGGCAGGCCGGTTTACCTGTCCGAACTCGCACGGGTCGAGGACTCCTTCAAGGACGTTGAGTCTGTTTCACGGCTCGACGGGAAACCCGCAGTCACCCTTTCCATCAAGCGCGAGGCTGACGCGAATCCCGTCCTCCTGTCCGACGAGGTGAAGAAGCTGATCCCCAAGATCGAGGCAAAGTATCTCGGGAAGCTCAAAATCACCATCGGAAACGACCGGAGCGACTTCATCCGGGACTCGATCGAGATGGTCAAGTCCAACGCCCGCGACGGATCGATCCTGGCAATCATCGTCCTTTTCATCTTCCTCAAGAACCTTCGCTCAACTGCCATCATCGGCCTCAGCATCCCTCTTGCCGTCATCATGACCTTCCCATTCATGCTCCTTAAGAAGGGAATGACGCTCAACCTGATGACCCTTGGCGGACTCGCACTCGGAGTGGGCATGATGGTCGACAACTCCATCGTGGTGCTCGAGAACACCTTCCGTTTCTTCATGGAACGCAAGGATCGAGACCGGAAAACCAATGCGGTGGATGCCGCCAATGAGGTGATGCTCCCGATTTTCGCCTCGACGATGACTACCGTCGTGGTGTTCGTCCCCATAGGCTTCGTTCCCGGGTTCGTCGGCGAAATCTTCATCAACATGAGCCTGACGATCGTTTACGCACTTCTCGCTTCGATGCTGGTTGCAGTCACCACAGTCCCGATGCTGTGTTCCAGATTCCTGAACGTGGAACCCGTTCCCATGATGATCCTGGCCAAATCGGTCTACAAGGGCTTGTATGACACCTTTCTGGCCTCCAGACGTTGGGTTTTTACGCTCCTGGGATCGGGAGCCCTCCTGGGCGCGGTCCTGTATCTCAAGCCGGAACAGGTTCCGATACTGTTGAAGGTCGTCGGCGGGGTTCTCGCCTTCCCCCTCGTTCTCGCCCTCACGGTCGACCTGGTGATGTTTGTGCTGAAGAACACCCTCTTCCTGGTTTTCGATACCCTTTTCGAATTCTTGAGAAAGGTCTACGTCGTTTTTCTGGGTTTGATCGTATCCAGGTGGTACACCCGCCTTCCATACTTCGTGGGAACCCTCGCGGTTTTCTGGATCTCCCTGAAGTTCTTCCCAGCGATGGAGTTCTTCCCGCAAATGGACCGCGGAATCTTCGTGATCACGGTGGAAACCCCCGAAGGGACATCGATCGAAAACACCGATGCGATCACGGCCCGGATCGAGGGATTGACCAAGGTCGTTCCCGAAGTGGACAAGATTCTCTCCTCGACGAAAATGGGGGAAGCCAACATCACCGTTGTCCTCAAGGCCAAGGAAGACCGGAAGCGGACTACGACCGAAGTCCTGACCGCACTTCGACCGAAGGTCCAGGAAATCCCGGGAATCAGGAACGTGACGTTCGGGGAGCCCAAGATGGGTGGGCACGAAGGCGGTAAAGCTGTCCAGATCGAGGTTTCGGGCGACGATTATGCGCAGATCAAGAAGATCTGTCCCCAGGTAGCCGCCGCCATCCGCGATGTTCCGGGGCTCAAGGATCTCGACGACGGCGTCCGAAGCGGGAGGCCCGAGGTCAAGATCGAGTTCGACCGTGAGAAGATCAAGGATCTGGGGTCGGACCTCTCGACCATCGCGGGGATGACCCGGGCCTTCGTCTATGGCCTCCTTGCCGGAAAATACAAGGAATTGAACGAGGAATACGACATCCGGGTCGAAGCCGCGGACGATTACAAGAACGAGATCGAGAAACTGAAGAAGCTCGAGCTGACACTCGAAAAGGACAAAATCGTCAACCTCTCCCAGATTGCCCGGGTCTACGAGGAAAAGGGATTCACCAAGATCGAACGAAAGAATCTCAAGCGCGTCATCAAGGTCCAGGCCGACATCGAGAAACGGCCGCTCCAAGCGGTCATCCTGGACATCCAGGAAAAGCTGAAGGGATTCAAGCTTCCCCCCGGCTACGAAATCAACATGGGCGGCGAGGAGGAAGAGCGAATGGAGGCATTCAAAAACCTTTTCATCGCCCTGTTCGCATCAATCGCCCTGGTCTACATGATCATGGCCGCCCAGTTCGAATCCTTTGTCTATCCGTTCATCATCATGTTCACCATGCCCCTCTCGATCATCGGGGTGGTTCTCTCCTTGAGGCTTTCGGGTTTTGCACTCTCCATCACCGCCATGATAGGAATCATCATGCTCGGAGGAATCGTGGTCAACAACGGGATCATTCTTGTGGAGTTCATCAACCAGCGCCGCCAGGAACTTGGAGAGACCAAGATCGAAGCGTGTGTCAGATCCGGGGATATTCGTCTCCGGCCAATCCTGATGACGGTCCTGACGACTCTTCTTGGAATGTTCCCCCTCGCGCTGGGCATCGGGGCAGGTTCGGATTTCTACCAACCGCTGGCCATCACGGTTATAGGAGGTCTGACGGTGTCGACGATATTGACCCTGACCTTCATCCCCGTAACCTATATCCTGCTCGACGACATCACCGAACTCTTCATGGGATTCATCGGGAAATTCATCTGAGACAAAACCGGACCGGACCGAATCCGCCCGCCAGGGCTCAACCCGCCAGGAAGCCCGAGACCGCGGCCTTCGAAAACGCGAGGGCATTTTGGCTTGCCCGGATCGCCGACTGGGAAAACACGCGGAACGCCTTCCTGATTTCCATGGCCGAGGTTCCCGGAGTCAGTATCCACTCATCGCGAAGGCCCATTTCCCTGAAAACCTTGCGGAAATCGACCGATCCCCCCCCGTCGATACCCATTCCTGCGATGATGTGGCTCTCGCCGAGCATGTCTTCCGCAAGCATCCGGACCGTGCCGGCATTCGACCGCGTGGAGTGCTCGTCCGCACCATCGGTGATCAGGAGGGTGATCGTCCTGGCGACTACCCCGGCCTCGTTGAACTCGCGATACTTTGCAAGCACCCGCGCCAGTGTCACGACGGCCTGGTCGTAAAGAGGAGTTCCCAGGTTCGGATCATAATTTGCCGAGGTCATATCCACTACCTGCGGATTCCGCATGTACCTGACGAGACCCGTCCGCTGCCTTTCCTCCTCGTCGATCAACATCAGCGGCAGGAAGGGGAACAGAACCGCCCCGTTAAGGTAGCACGTGTGAACCAGGATATTGGAACCCTGTTTGGATTCGATCATTGCCTTGAGCACCTCGTTGTGCCCCGTCCTGACGGTCTGGGCATTCGCCTTGAACCGGATGCTGCCCGAATCGTCGACCAGGATCGTCACCAGAACCACTTCCGATGAGGAAACCGCGTTAACGGAGATACCCAGGCCCGACTGGATCTCAGCCCCAAGATCGAGAACCTCGAGCGTCTGGAACGAAGCCTTCGAAAGTGAACCTTCGGTGAAGGCGCCCTGGAAGAGACTCCTGATGCTTTTGACGGAATTCGAACTCATGGTTGCATTCCTCCTTTCTTGACAGCTCTTCAGGCCAGGATGTCGAGGCCCGGCCAGGATTCGATGGGAGTGGCCGTGTCGACGAGGTGCATTCCAGCATCCTGGAAATCCTGCATCGCTTTTTCAGCCTCATCGGTGAAGTCCATTCCCCCAGGGATCACCACCGGAGCGGTGCAATCCCTGAGAAGATAGAGCTTTCCGGCGAGTTTGGGGTCCTGCGCTTTGATCTCGGAGATGAAATCCGCGATGCTCTCCTTGACACAGTGGCTCGAAGCCAGGCCCGCGATCAACACCGCATCGGATTCCAGGAGGGTCTTGATCAGGCGGGTGTTTTTCTGGGCACCCGGAATGGGCTGTCCGTCCCAACAGGTGGTCACTTCAGGGGAGAAAACCGAGTAGTGCTCCGTCAGCGGGTTTCCCCCCTTGATCTCCGGGCGGTTCTCGGCTCCCCGGGCAAAGGCATGGAACAACCTTGCCTCCTCGACGACCCCCGCCAGCCTGTGCCCGTTGGACCCCAGAAGGCAATGGTACGGCCATAGATAGAGCGCGTATTTCCCGCTTTTCTCGAGCTGTTCGCAGTAGTGCGTGAACTGGCGCTGGAGCCAGACCGGATCCGCACCGAGCTGTTTCGCCATGGCGGGGTTGGGCCGGAACCTTCCCGCCCGGTAGTCCTCGGCCTTGATCAGGGTGTGAGGTGAGGGATGCCCGCCGTCCTCGAGGAGGTGCGCGCTTGGAAAGAAGATCTGGAAGGGAAGGTGCGTGTCCATCGTGCACGTGATCTGGCTGATCAGACCGAGATGTTCGTAAATGAACTTTACCAGCCGATCCTGCGCCTCCATCGCTCCCTTGCCCGACCTTCCCGCGACGAAGAGGGCCCCCTCGGGGTAGGTGAAATCGAACTGGTCGTCGATGACCAGCAGTTGGACCTTGCGCCGGTCCCCGCCTACGGCGGTCAGGTTGAGCCTGCGTCGCCATTCCGCAGCCTCCTGCTGCAGCTTCGAGACATCCTGCACGGAGAACGCCGCTTCGAACGACTTCCTCGAATCGTGGAAAGCCGGAATGGGAAGCCTGGAAAACCGCTTGCCTTTGGTCATGGAACTCTCCTTTCTTTCGCCCCCCGGAAGCCCGGACGAGGCACGGGGGGAGCCCGGACTGATCAACGTCCGATCTGGACCAACGAAATCCTTTTCGAACCAGCGATGACCAGACCCTCGGGAACGGCCCCAAGGAAATCCTGGCCTTCGAGAACCGACGAATGGATGGAAAAGAGGCGGCCCGGTAAGATCGATCCGCTCCCGAACTCGAGACGAAGGATCCCCTGGTCGACAAGGCAGAAGAGATGTTTCCCGATAGCGACCTTTCCTGTCTGTGGCGCCATCCATTCGATCTCCGACCGTTCATCCTCCTGGTAGGCGATCATCGTCCCGTCCTCCCTGAAAACGGTGCACCGCCGGATCTCCTTTCCGTTGTCGACCGAGGAGATGAAACACCAGCAAAATCTATCCGAGAACCGGCATTCCGCCTGCACGATCTGGCCACGGATCCTGACGAATCCGATTTTATCACGGAACCCCTGGCGGTCCGACGGGAATGTGAACGCTACGGTCATATCCGAAGCCCTGTAGAAACCGAATCCGAAGACGGACCCCACCCAGAATCTCGTCTGCCCAGCCAGGACCTTCCCGACGACCGAGCGGGTTTGAATCCCTGACACCAATTCCCGGCGGTACAAGAACCCCCCATGTGAAAAGAACACTTTCCCCGCCCCAACCGCGAATTGGGGAACCCCCTCGCAGTTGTCCACGGAAATCACCTCGGGCACTTTCCCTGCCCCGATGATGGCCAACGAGTTCCCCTGCCCAATCAGCGTTTCCTCGCCGCAGATCGCGAATCGCATGCCGGGTGCTGCCTGTCCGGAAAGTATCACCTCCCCGTGCTCCCGGAAGAGTGCTTCATCTCTGGCTTCGATCCAGGCCGCCTTTTCCAGGTGATTCCCCACATGGAGGAGTGCGCCGCGCGTTTCGAAAAGGTGCGCCAGTAAAAGGTTTCCGGTGGATGCAACCACGGTGACCGTTTTCCTGCCAGGACCGCTGCAAAACGGACACGCGGGACGGGCATGCTCCGAACCGCAATTGGGGCAGTTTGTCCATTCGATTCTTTTCAGTAGATCGGCCGGGAACCTGCCGCGCGCTCCCTGGGCGAAAACCCGGTAGAAGAACTGCAACAGTTCATCCGGAAGAACGCAATAGGGGAGGGCGGTCTTGGGATATCTGACCTCGGAATCGAACACTGGAACCCGCCGCAAAGCCCTCAGAACATTCGGGACCCTTTTCCCCGGGTCCTTTGGCGCGTGGACCCCACCGAAGGGATCGACGAAGAGGAGACACTGGAACAGCAGCACTGCAAAGGAGTACCAATCGGAATCTTCCTGGTACGGTCGGACAAAAACCGGTACATTCCCCTGTTCGTCGAACAACTTTGAATCGGAGTACTTCAGCGTGTAGGCCACACACGGGAAACCTCCATACTGGAAACTGTCCGCGTCGATCAGGAACGGATCCTGTTCGCGAACGAGGACGTTCAGATCGTTGAAATCTCCGATCAATACACCTCGCCGGTGGAGAATCGAGACCGAATCGTGGAGACGGGCAAAGATCAGGGGAATCGAGTTGGGATCAACTCCCGCCTGCCTGAAAGGACGTTCGGAGTATCTGGAGAGAAGTTCAGCCTTCGGAACGAACCGCATCGAGAAACCCACTGCCATCCCGGAAACGGGCTCCCGAGCAAGATCTTCAGGTGCGACTACCTGGGCGGGAAGCCCCTTGGGAAACGCCGGAAGTTTCTTCTGCTGAAGCTCCAGACGTAATCGGGCGGCTTCCTGCTCCTGGGGAAGACCTGCGAAATCCGGGTGGTCGGGACCCTTGAAAAGCTTCAGGACCGTATCGGAGTCGAGCCGGTAGATCACGGCTTCACCACCCTGGCCCACGATCAGGGAAGTCTTGACCTTGACCTTCCTGTTTCCGAGAAGGAGTTCCATCGGCATTCAGCCCTTTCAATTGAGATGGGGAGTTTCCGAAGACTCCGTTTTTCCGACCGGGTTTTCCGCAGGGGATACCCTTCGGATGACCAGGACGGTCGCATCGTCCCGGAAAAGGCCCGGAACCGAACGAATCTGCCTGGCTTCCCAGTCGGGTATAAGGATTTCCCGATTTGCCCGGAAAAGAATCCTTCGAAGGGCGTCAGGATTTTCGAAGATTCCATCATCCCCGCAGAGATCCGTAAGCTTCGAGAAGGTCTCTTTTCTCTCCAATCGCGAATTCGGGGGTTTTGCGGCCAGAACCTCGGCGAACCCATCCGATCCGATCAGGAGGGTTTTGACCTCGAAAGTCGTGACCAGTAGATGGATCTGACAGCGAAAGGGAGGGTGGCCTGGCCCGAGGGAGGGGTGAGGGGTGCAGGAATTGTGAGGAAGCCGTGTTGCTTCCGAACCCTTTCCCAGAAACACTTCTGGGAAAATATTGTAGGCAAGGTAGGGCGGGGCGTTTCCAGGAAAAGGCCCCAGGATCGTCGACTCCCCATTGAAGGAAAAACAGCCGTCCCCGATCCCGGCGACGAAGGTGAATCGGGGTCCGACGTAAACCGCCAGAAGCGAGAAGAGGAATGCATCCCTGATCGTCTCATGGATCGGAGAGACCATCGTCTCGACGAAACCCCGCAAACGGGATTCGAAAGATCGCCGGAAGGATTCGAGTTTTTCGGCCAGTTCCCACTTTTCGGGCACCTTCCCTCCCCCTGACGTTCCGCCAGAGAATTCGTCATCCAGGAGCCTCGCTGCCAGACCGGCCCCAAGCCTCGCTCCCACCTCGGAGAAGGGGGCACCACCACATCCGTCGCAAACCACCCCCACGATGGAATCCCGGCCTTCAACCAGCGCGAACGCGTCCTGGTTGTTTCTTCCCGCACGCGAATGTTCCCACCCTCTGACCGACCCCCTTGCAATCTTGAATTTCAGGCTCATCTCGCTCTCCTTTATTGTTTCTTTCACTCTAAGCTTATTGTAATTCAGACACTTTGTCAAGAGAATTCGGTTGACACGAAAAGTCCATCCGGTTCAGAATTGACCAAAGGGTTCTTCCGACTCAGTTCGACCAGGAGTGTTCCGCCTTGGATGATCCCATTTCCGCCCCGGGCACGTCGCCCTCCCTGGACGACAGGC
>CAYRYU010000049.1:2867-12461 GCA_964428355.1 uncultured bacterium | reverse complement strand
GGCACGTCGCCCTCCCTGGACGACAGGCTGCGGAGGTTTTTCCCGGGGATTCCCAGACATCTGGGTTTTTTTCTGGCATGGGCCTGGATCATCCAGACAGTAGGGGGAGCCCTCCTCATCGGATGGGCTTTCATCTCCTGGTACCTGGGAGGAACCGGCCTTTGGATTTTCCTCCCACTCTTTTTCGGTGCTCATATGTACAATGGCGCGGCCGCGCTCGTGAAAAACTCCGTTGCCACGATAGAGGGCACTGTTCTCAACCTCAAGCTTTTCCTTTTCTTCTGGGCCTTTTTTTCATTTTCAGCCTTCACCAGCGGGGATCTGGACCTCAGGAATGCCACCGCGGTCTTTCCGACGGTTGGAACCGGGGCTTTCGTCGCATGGGTCATCAGGGGGATAGCAATCGACCTCGAAAATACCCTCTCAGGAAAAGCACCGACCGCCGACTGATCTCCCTGGGCGGCCCCTCCAACAGCTCCAGAATGTCGCCATGCGACAAACTTTTCCCGAACTTCTTCCCCTCGGCATGACTGGAATTCCCCACCCGGGAGACCAGGAACCTGGAATGGAAAATGCTGGATCAGATTGCCATGGTGACCCGATCGGAAAAGCAGGCCAGCATCCCGGAAAAACCGGCAGATTTTTTCCGGATGAGCTACGAACCGGTCTTCTACCTGATTTTCGGGATAGGGTTCTGCGGTTTGTTGCTTCCATTCGCAATGGCATTTTTCGGAACTCTGGTTCAGGATCTCCTTTTCCTGGTTCTTATTTCAGGGATCTTCATCGCGGTTTCGGGCCTGCTGGTCTTCGGGATCATTCAGTTGGCAATAATGGGTCGTTCTCTTGCCACGGCACCTATCGACCACCTACCCCCAGCCAGCGGCACAAACATGAAACCTGTTGGTTCGCCGAAACCCGCCGATGAGCGGGTACCCGCCCCCACTGAGGAACTCGTTACCCCGGCCCCCATCCTGGGTGATCCTAAAGACTCCGAACCGGATCCTGGTTCCCGTGATTCGGGAACCCCAGGATCGATAATCCACCTTTCCGAACGGGAATGGATGATTCTCATCCCCTATACGGTCATGGTCGTTTTCCTTTCGACGATCGTGCCGGCCCTGTTCATGCTCCTGATTCTTTTGTTCTTCGTATTCACGTTGATCGGAATCTGCCTTGGCTGGATCCCAATCACAGGGGAAGCCGGAAAAGTCGGAAGAGCGGCGGGGAAAGCCCGCGTTCGACTCCCTCGGTCCTGGTGTGCCAGGATTCATTCATCGTGCGGTCCGGGAAAGACCCTGATTCTGATGATGTATCTGGGGACTTTCATGGCAATCCTGGGAATAATGGGGGCCTCCGCGGAATTCCGCTTTTTTCCTGTCGGGTTGGGAACGGATGGAGTAATCCTGTTTTTCGGGTCTCTTCTGCTTTTCGGGCTCACAAAGTCCTGCACATCCGTAGAGAGCACGCCAGGCAGGATCTGCTTCAGGTGGGAGGCTATGATCCGGAGGGATGAGCTCCATCTTTCGAGGAGTGATGTTTCTTGTGTCGCCATCCAGGGCAAGCTGGCGGGAATTCCGGTCCTGTTGAACTGGTTTTCCTCTAGCTTTTGCGTGGTCCTCGTCACCAAAGGGGGTGAGATCCTGCCCCTTACCGAGTTCTTAAGAAGCCCCAAAGAGACCCTGAGCGGGACCCTGGCCCGGGCGGAGAAGTTCGGACGGTGGTTCGCGGCCCAAAAGGGAATCCCTTTCCTCGAAAACAGGACGAGGACGGAAGGGACTCCCTGCGAAATTCTGTCAGATGTCTTCCGCGCTGATTTCCATGGAACCACCCCCGAGAGGGGGCCCCAGATTCTGGAGAACCTCCGGTCTTCCACCGATCTTTTCGATAGCCCTCAGCCTGGATCAGTGCGATTGGAAGTATCCACTCCGCTCGAGAAAGCCTGTCTGGGCCTCATTGCTTCGTTCTTCCTGGTTTCCACGGTCCTGCTCCTCTATTCCCAAAACAAATTGATCATGGATAACCCCAGGATTCTTTACCTGGTAATGCTCGACTCCGGTTCCTTCCTGGCGACCCTCTTCTGGCTCTGGAAAAAACTCCTGGATCAACATTTCGAGCTGGACCTCCGATCGGGATCGGTGAATTTCCTCTCCCGCATCCTCTTCTGGCGATCGATCAGGAGGATCGCTTCCTTCGAACATGTAGCCGGAGCCAGGATCATCACGGAACAGTGGGAACCCCTTTCCTTGGTTCCCGAACCCTGGTTGTCTCTCCTTCCTGATTCCTGGAAGTGGAACCACAAGGTGGTCCTGGTTCTGTGCGACGGAAGGGAGGTCACGGTTTCCGAAACGGTCCACGGAGACCGGGAAATCCCCCGAATATGGGAACGGGCCCTTTCAAAAATCATCCGCAAAGAATCACCCGACGATCCAGAAAGCCTGTTTGCACCTTCCCCCACGATTTGATTCCAAACGGCATGAATGATGCGAGAACCAACCCCTGAGACCGGAATGACACATGGCGGGTTCATTTCAACGCCCGAATACGGGAAGAGAGTAGGCATTCCTCTCTTCCCGTGGCCGTTCTCACCTTGGAACGAAAATTGCTCATTCAGAGGCCATGATGACTGCGCGAAAACCCGAAGATGAGAAGATTTCCGAAGCCCAGAAAATATGGGATCTTGGAAGTCTGCTGGCCAAGGACTTCGGTTATCTCGCTGTCGCTTTCCCAATTGTCGCGATTCTCAGCGCGTTTCCGCCTTTTGGCCTGATGCTGGTGCCCATCTTCATGATCCTTTGCCTCATCTGGTACATCGTCTTCCTTTTCTTGCTCTGTAAATCGGCCCTTTTCCTTGTCAAGTGCATCCTTTTCGGAGCCATTTCATTCCTTCAGTGGATTTTTTCGGACGAAACCAATCCCTCGGAAGGGGTGACATTGAAGGGAAATCGCCATAGTCCGCGTCCCGATAGGGTTTTCGATTTTTCCGAAAAGGCCAAAGCCTCGGATCGGGCTGCCGAGCCGGAAGAACCCCCGCAGGAAGCGGTCGACGACCCCGCCCTGCTTGATGAATCCCCCTCGACAGGGGATCCAATTACAGCCACCAACGTCGATTTCCAGATACCGTGTGCACTGGAGGATTTCCTCGGTTTCCTGATTTTGTCGGGCGGTTCGATAAGTCTCGTGGGGGTCGTTGGGCTCACGACCGGAAGCGAACTCCTGCCTCAATTCATCGTTCTGGATGCATTGATTCTTTTCGCCTGTTCGTCGGCGATCTATCTGATGACCCGTTCGACGGGAACGATCGACATGAACGACAGAAAAGTCACTCTCACCTGGACGAACCCCTTCTTTTCGACCCGCCGGGTTCTCGATTTCGACGAAATCGCATGCATTGCGGTTAGAGGGAAGCTTCAGGGGTTTCCCTTCCTGTTGAACTGGTTTTCCACGGCCTTCACGCTCGTCATGGTAACCAAATCAGGGGATGTACTTCCCTTCTCCACCTTCTCCGAAAAAGGCGGGACGGATATCGATGGGGCACTTGCCCGCATCGAAGAACGGGCGAAAAACTTCGCGCTCGTGATGGATGTCCCCTACCTTCCCCGCCGGGATTTTTCCCAGGCTCTCCCGCCAATCCTGGCCGATGGAAAGGAACCTTTCGAGTTCCAAGGGGTTGCCGCGGAGAAGGGGCCCCAAGTACTCCAGGACCTCAGAACCTCCTCCCTTCTTCTCGAGTGCCCCCACCCCGAACAGGTCCGAGTCGAGATCTCAACCACCTTTGAGAAGTTCTTCCTGGGTGGATTGAGCCTCTTCTTTCTGGTTTCCACGGTCTGGCTGCTAATGGAAGAGTGGGGCCTGATCGCGGCCAATCCAAGGATAATGTATCTCGTTCTCCTCGATTCGACCTCCTTCCTGGTCACCATTCTTTGGGTCTGGAAATACCTGGTGGACGAACACTACATTCTCGACCTTCGGACCCGCACGGTGGATTTCCAATCGCGAATTCTTTTCTTCCGAAGACGGTGGAAGGTGGCGGATTTCGAGCAGGTGGTCGCGATCCATCTGGTCGAGGAACCCTGGGCACCATTCAGGATTCTTCCAGACATGATCGCGGACCTCTTTTCGCAACTCACCGGCTTCCAATACTATGTGGCGATATACCTGAAAAACGGTAGGGAGATCCGCCTGACCGAAACCGTCCACGGGAACCTTGACATTCCGCGGATTTGGGCGAAGGCATTGAACGCCTGGATCACTCCCGGAACGAAGGTCTGGACCAACATCTAGGAGTGTAGGGGTTTCGACCGGACCGGGAATGGCCACCGAGGGAAACCGGTGCCCTGAATTCCGATCGGGAAACCCCAACCGACGGGTGATCCATCATTTCCCCCAAAGGGTTTCTGGAAGAAGTTTCCTGCCGGGCTTGCACAACTTCTTTCCCTAAGGTATTGTGCATTAGGAGATTCGAAACTTCCAGGATCTCGTGATATTTTCATCCAATTCGCAACGGGGGAATAGGAATGGCAAGAAATCTCAATCAGTATCTGAAAGAGCTCCGCGAGGGAAATCACCGCTTCGAGAACGTTTTCCGGCTCGTATCCCGGATGATCCTGGACGATCCCAAGAAGATCGACAAGATCACGGTCAACGGGAAGACCACCTACGATTTCGGAGTTTTTCGGGAAGGCCCGCGCCCGGTGGTGGGGATGTTCGATCTCATCAACAGCTTCGTCTCCTATGTGAAGGATGCCGCCGAAAACGGCTCTTCGAAAGAGATGGCGTTCGTGCTGGTGGGTGAACCCGGAAACGGCAAGACCTTTTTCGTGGACAAGGTCTGCGAACTTTACAGAGATTTCCTCTCCCACGACAAGAACCGCAAGTATACCTTCCGCTTCAAGGGCCTCGAAGCGATCGGAAGCTACGGGAAGATCCATTCGATCGAATCCCAGACCTACGAAGACCCCGTGATTTTGGCCATGAACCTACACAAAGACCGGGAGGAGAACAAGAAGTTCCTCGCGTCTTTCGGGTTCAAGGACAACGAGATCGCAACATTCTACAAGGATTACCGCCCCCTCGGCGCATGCACGGCTTACATACTCGAGGACCTCCGCGCCCTTACGAACAACGATGTCAAGAAGATCCTGAACGACTTCATCGAGATCGTTCCGGTCCCCGTCGGAGGAGTCCTCGGAACCCTCACCGGAAAATACCAGGCGAAGGACAAGATCACATCCTCGGGTGCGGACCTCGTCGGAGACGAGTCGGTCCAGCGGCTCCTCTACCTCCAGGACTCCAACAACCCCTACCGATACGACCTCCGGAGAGGCGTCCTGGCACGCGTCGCCGGCGGGGGAATCCATTTCAGCGACGAGTTGTTCAAGAACAAGACCGACCTCGTGCAGATCTATCTCGGGGTCATCCAGAACCGGGAGATCGAACTGAACGCCTACAAGTGGCCGATGGACACCCTCATCATCGCGACGAGCAACATCGTCGAGTACCAGAAGTTCAGCGAGAACAAGGAGCAGGCGCCGATCTACGACCGGTGCAAGATCTTCTACGTCCCTCACAACACGGATTACCGGCTCCAGGAAAGCCTTACGACGATCGCGATCGGAAGCAAGACCAAGACCACGGTCGCCGGAAAGTCCCTTCATGAAGACCCCAATCTGAATTACGCCCTCTCCACCTCGGTCGTCCTGACCCGCCTTCCCAAAGACGAAAGGCTCAGCCCCAGGGAGATGCTGCATCTCGGTGCCGGTGAGGTTGCCGGCGAGAAGAGCATCAAGACTCTCGGCGAGATCATAGATGAACTGAGCAAACGGTCCAAGATCAACGAGCGGTTCGGCCATTCCGGAATTGGCCAGCGCGGCCTCGGCAGGGCAATCCAGCAACTTCTCAGTCTCAATGAGACACAAGAAGAGGAGTGCATGTTCGGTGGAAACGCTTTCGAGAGCGTCCGGCGCGAGATCTACGACAACATTCCCGAGAAGAAGGAACAGGAATGGTATCTCAAGGTTCTCGAGGTCGCCGAAGGCCTCTACAAGGAACGGATCAAAACAGAGATTTTCAACGCCTACATGAACGATCCCGAGGCGATCAAGAAGGAGGTCATGAACTACGTCAACATGATCGTGGTCTCCAACGACCAGGATGGCCCTGAAAAGATCGTCCGGATCAGGGAAGGGAACCAGGAAAAGCCGCTCAAGATCGACGAGACCTTCATTAACGGCGTCGAGCAGCGACTCGGCCTCAACACCCGGGAAACCCGCGAACAACACAGGGCACAGATCCGCGCCATCTACGCGAGACGCGTCACCCAGGACCCCAACTACTGTTTCATGGACAACGAGAAGCTCAAGAAAGCCGTCACGGAATACCGGCTGAACACGGACATTTCCGGGGCTGGAAGCCTCGCCGGTGCCCTCGCCAATCCCACGAATGAAGAGAACAAGAAACTGTTCGACAGGCTCTTCACCGTGATGATCGAGAAACTGAAGTATTGCAAGACCTGCGCCCGCAAGACCCTCGAATTCTACTGCAAGCCCGACAGCAACAAGTAAGGGCCGAAGCCCATGAACCAGAGACTATTCCAAAACCTCGAGGCCCTGCGAAAGCGGGCCGTCGATCCGGGTGTTCCCCGTGATAACAGGGAAGCGGCCGCCCGGGACCTCGCGGGAGGCATTCTGGTGGCGGGCCTTGACGAACCCCCCGGACCGAAGCGGATGCACGAATACGACGACCGGATCTTCCTCCCCAATCCTGATCCGACTCTCCGTATCCAGACACTCGATGAACTCCTCGACCGGGACGAACAACGCCAGAAGGACGGCTTCCCCAAAAAGGTCATCCTGGGCCGCATTGCCAGCCCCCGAGGGAAGAAGTCGGTCATTGTCCCGACCGTGACCGAGGAAAAATTCTACCACGACAGCCGGCCCAAGGTTCCCGGCCAGGGAGGCGACGAAGGTGGGAGCGGTGAAGGCGAGGAAGGGGAGATCATAGGAGAGGCCCCTTTGAAGCAGGAGGGCGAAGGCCAGGGAAGCGGTCAGGGCGGCGAAGGCGAGGGTGAAAGCCATGACCTCGACGATTCCCGCGCCTTCGACATCGGGAAAGCCCTCACCGAAAAGTTTCACCTCCCGAACATCCAGCAGAAGGGTAAAAAGTCGGCCCTGTTCCGGTACACCTACGAGCTGACCGACGTCAACCGGAAATTCGGCCAGATCCTCGAAAAGAAGAAGAGTCTCAAGAACATCATCCGGACGAACTGGATCCTGGGAACCTTCGATCCGGACGATATCTCCTTCGACAGGCTGGTGATCAGCCCCGACGACCTTCTCTTCCGCATCGTTTCCCGTGAGAAGGAATACGAATCCCAGGCGCTCGTATTCTTCATCCGCGACTATTCCGGCTCCATGTATGGCGAAACCACGGAGGTGGTCCTCTCCCAACACGTACTGATATATTCCTGGCTCCTTTACCAGTATCAGGAACGCGTCGAGAAACGGTTCGTCCTGCACGATACCGAGGCGAAAGAGGTCGAGAACTTCGTCAAGTATTATCGCCTCAACAACGGGGGCGGCACGAACATAGCCTCCGCGTACAAGCTCATCAACAAGATCGTCGAGGATGGAAACCTGGCCCGGGATTACAACATCTACGTCTTCCAGGGAACCGACGGCGACGACTTCGATTCCGACGGCAAAGAGGCACTCCCCGAGCTCGAAAAAATGCTCGGGTACGTCAACCGCATGGGCATCACCATCGTCCGGAACCGCGGAGGCGACTCCCAATCCTACGTCGAAAAATACATCGGAAACTCCAAACTTCTCGAAACCAGGCCCGACCTCCTCCGCCTAACCGTCCTGGACGAAACCAGGAAGAACCAGGATGACCTCATCAACAGCATCAAAGCCCTGGTGGAGTAGCGAATGGAACTTGTAAGAAACGAACTTAAGCAGATCGTCGAAGAATGCAAGCGCGTCGCGCGGGACAACGGCCTCCAGTTCCGCGACGAGACCCTGGAGTTCATTACCACCAACGAGGACATGATCAAGCTGTCCCCGAAGGGGATGATCCCCACCTTGTACGATTACTGGGTGAATGACATCTTCGTCCTCCAGGACAAGGGAAAATACGAACTCTACCCCCACAACCCTTATGAGACCGTCATCAACACGCGCCCTCCCATATCTTTCTACAACGACAACAACCCCGACTGGCTGAACGTGATGATCTTCTATCACGTTATCGCCCACATCGATTTCTTCCAGAACAACGTCTTCTTCCGCAAGACCTGGCTCGATGACTTCCTCGGAAGGGCCCGCGCCCACGCTCAGGTTATCGAAGAGCTCAGGCACGAGAACGGACGCTGGGTCGATTACGTCATCGAGTTCGCACGTGCCATCGACAACATCGTCGATTTCTACGGCCAGCTGAACGCGGATCCCCCGAAGGTTTCCGCCTCCTCCGACCAGGGCCGAATCGACTTCTTCTTTGACGAATACCTTCAGAAGGTCCAGAAGGTCAGCACTTTCAAATTCATCGAGGAGCTCGAGGTTCTAAATGACCTCAACCGGAAGCATGGGGCCGATACCGCCCGGACTCTTTTCCTGATCTACGTTAACAAGAAATACGTGGATTTCAGCGTAAAATATGAAAAACGGCCCAAGGCTGCCAAGGCACCCGCCACCGATGTCATGATGTACATCTCCGAGTTCTCGGATAAACTCAACAAGGACGAGAACGAGTGGATGAAGCGGGTGATCCAGATCGTCCGCGAGACATCCCTCTATTTCCAACCCCAGATCCGGACCAAGATCCTCAACGAAGGCTGGGCAAGTTACTGGCACGAGAAGCTCTTCATGATGGATCCCCGGATGCGTACCCACGAGATAGAATTCTCCAAGATCAACGCCGGAGTGGTTTCGATGCCCCGCGTCGGCTCCAATCCCTATGCGATCGGCCTCCGGCTGTTCAAGTATCTCGAGGCTAAAGCCGACCGCGGAATGATCTCTTTCGACTACGAGAAACTCCTCGACGTCCAGAGAAGGACGAAGTTCGACCATCAGACCGGAAAAGGCCTCGAGTTCATCCACAACGTCCGCGCCTTCCACTCGGATTTCACGGCGCTCAACGCCTACATCGACCAGGATTTCGTGAACGAGTTCAAGCTCTTCGTGACGGGTCGGCGCGCCAACCGCCAGAAGGGAGTCTGGGAGTATTACATCAAGAGCCGTCGTGCTGAGGACTTCAAGAAACAGATGATCGACGATCTCTACCACCCTCCCAGTATAACGATCGACGATGTGCACACCCGCGAAACCGGTCACCTGCACCTCATCCACCATTTCGAGGGGAAAGAGCTGGTCAGGGAGTATATCCACAACACAATGCTCGGCATCGAGTTCCTTTGGGGGAAAAAGGTGGTCCTCGAAACCCACGAGATAGACGAGAGCCGGATTCCACGCGATGTCCAGGAAGACTACGATTCCAAGACCGACGACGGCAGGGAAGTCGAGATGAAGTTCCAAAAGGTCATTTACACCATGGAAGACAGGAAACTGTCCAAACAGACGGTGGACTGAGAAACGGAAGGGA
>CAYRYU010000049.1:1253-2767 GCA_964428355.1 uncultured bacterium | reverse complement strand
GGAAGTTCATCTTTCGAGGTTCCATGTCCCAGCCACGACAATCCGTTCCTGATGATCCCCCGCCCCTACCGCTACGACATGTTGAAGTCCATGATTCCGGAGGGTGAGTTCAAACGCCGGCTCTTCAAGCACAAGCAGTACCAGTGGGTCTTCAAGGACGACCCGTGCACTATCTGCTCCAGCATTTTCAACTCGTTGCTGGAGCGATTTCCGGTCCAGAAGGTTTTCTCCATGATCCATGCTCGGAGACACTTCTTCGATCGGCGCCAGAGCACCGGTATATCGGTCTTCAACTCCGGTGACGAGCACGACAAGCACATCGTCCGCACAAACGAACAGATCCAGACTTTCCTCAACGAGTTTTTCCAAAACAGCCACAAGGTGAAATATCTCTACTCGGGATACGCGAACACGAACCAGGGAATCATGGCACTGATGGACCTCAAAGCCAGGAACGTCCAGCGGTTTCTCGACCTTCATGGCATCATCAGCGACGAGGTGCACAAGGTCCAGGAGGTTGAGGAGCGGGTCAAATCACTCTTCATCGTGTTGATGAACCCCGGAGACCTCGAGAACATCGGCGAGGTCGACAAGAAGCGCGATGCATCGGTCGATCTTTCCCTGAAAGACCGCATTCATGAAATCATGGTTCCATACGTCCTCGATTTCAATACCGAGATCAAGATCTACATCAATACCTTCGGCGACCAGATAAAGCTTCGGTTCATGCCCCACGTGCTGGAGAACTTCGCGAAGACCATCATCTCCTCGCGCATCAAAAGCGAGTCGCGGACTATTTCCGACTGGATCGACGACGATTCCGCCTACCAGAAATACTGCGACCCGGATTTCTTCATCCTGAAGATGTACCTCTACTCCGGAATCATCCCCGACTGGTTGACCAAGGAAGACAAAGCCAACTTCAAGCCCGAGATCCGGAAAAACATCCTTGCCGAGTCCGAACACGACGGCCACGAGGGATTCAGCGGCCGGGAGTCCAACCAGATCTTCGACGAGTTCTATTCCAAGCACTCGAAGAAACGCCCGATCACGATGAGACACGTGCTCGAGTTTTTCATGGACGAGAACCGTGATTTCAAGCGCAAGATCCCCAGGGATTTCCTCAAACACCTGACCGACCTTTACGACTTCATGGTCCTCAAGGAGGTCAAGGACTCGATGTACGATTACAACGAGGAGGAAATCTCGAAAACCATACTCAACTACCTCGTTGCGATCCTCCATAACGTCGGCGACACGATCAAGAACGTCTACCTCAACAACGAGGAACTGGTCGTGACGGAGGATTTCCTTGACATCGTCGAGACCCACCTGATCGGGCACAACGCCTATACCGTTGTCAAGGAGCGCTACCGGCGCGAAGCGATCGAAGAGTATGCCTCCTTGACCCTGGCAAAGGAGATCAAGGTCGAGGGCAAGAAGATTACCGAAACCAAGCAGTTCAAGGAGATGTTCGCCCAGTTCACCAAGACCGCGAGACAGAACATCCTCGA
>CAYRYU010000049.1:0-1153 GCA_964428355.1 uncultured bacterium | reverse complement strand
GCAAAAGTCGACGCCAGGGACAACCTCCGGAACTCTACGCCGCTCCACGTCGCCGCCCAGCGCGGTTTTCCCGATATCGTCAAGCTCCTTCTCGCCCACGGTGCGCAAACCGGGCTCATGAACACCGACGGGAACACTCCCCTTCATCTGGCCGCCCGGAACGGAAAGACCGAGGTGGTGGACATCCTGCTGCTCCACCATGCGCCAGTCAACATGCTCGATTTCCGCAGGTCCACGGCGCTCCACGAGGCGGCGAAGGAAGGAACCGACCTGGAAACGCCCTTCGCGAGAGAGATCCCCGTTTCACGATTCGAAGAGATCGTCGAAATGCTCCTGAAAGCGGGGGCGGATGTGAACGTGATCGACACCGCCGGAAGAAGTCCGCTGAAAGTCGCTCACGAGGCCAACCGGTCACGGAAGATCTTCAGCATGCTGCTCCGCTACGGCGCCCGTTGATCGAGACATCCGTTCTTTCGTCTCCATCGCCCCGCGGCTTTCGCGGTTGTGGTAGAATTCTTCCGATTCCGCCCGGATTGAGCGGGCTCGGTTGAAGGCGAAAAACGATGGGACTCTTCGAAAGCATCCACCCCAATCTGGGCATAGTCCTCATTTTCGTCCTGCTTGCCTCGGCACTTTCCTGGAAACGTGTTCCTGGCGAACGGCCGGCAATCCTCAACACCCTGAAGGTTTTCCTGGTCGCGGTCGGCCTGGTAGGCCTCCTGGGAAACGGTGGGACCCCGGGTCCCGGGAACTGGGTGGGACTCCTGAAGGGATTCGCGCTATTCATTGAGGGTTTGGCGGTCCTCCGCCTTTTCGCGATCTCGTTTTTCCGGGGGGTCCTCCCGTTCGTCGGGTTCCAGTCCCCTCGCATCCTTCAGGATATCCTTACCGCGGTCGCGATGATGGCGTGGGGGCTCTACTACCTGGAGATCCAGGGAATGAACCTGAACGGAATAATCGCCACCTCCGCGGTTCTGACCGGGGTGATCGGTTTTGCGATGCAGGACACATTGGGAAACGTGCTCGGAGGGCTTGCCCTGCAGATGGATGCCTCCATCCGTCCCGGGGACTGGATCAAGATCGACAACATCGTCGGAAAAGTCGTTGAGACGGGTTGGAGGCACACCGCCATCGAAACCCGCAACTGGGAAAC
>CAYRYU010000048.1:23402-51498 GCA_964428355.1 uncultured bacterium | reverse complement strand
TTTTGCATCCCCCTAATAGAAAACCCCCGCTCACGCAGATCGGAACGGGGGTTCTCCATGCGCCTAGCAGGACTCGAACCTGCGGCACCAGGATTAGGAATCCTGTGCTCTATCCACCTGAGCTATAGGCGCGAAAATGAAATTGGGGTTGATTTTACCCTTTTTGCGACATAAAATCAAGAAACTGATACTGCGGATTTGCCCGGGATGCAATGAATCCGGGACACTTTTGGAATTTTCCCTGACCGTTGTTGGGCGCGGGTGAACTCAAGACCGACGCCGGACGGGATTCGGATGGAGGGATTTATGGGTTTGAAGAAAACCTCGAGGCTTTTGGCCCTTGTACTGGTGACTTTGCTTTTCAGTCGGACCGGAACCATCACTGCGGATCCGGGACACGAAATCACCAAGGCGTGCAGGGTCAACATCAAAACGCTGAACGAGGCCGTTGAGAAGTATCTGAAGGACGGCCACGGCAATCTTCCGAGATGGGCTCCCTACAAGGATATGCAGACCATGGTTCTTTCGAAATACATCGATAAAAAGCCGGTCCCCCCGACTCTAGACTGCGAGTATTTCTTCGTCGGAATGAACCCCGAGAACTACGACTGGTATTGCAACATCCATGGGGTTCTTGGAGGGAACCGCTCCATCACGTTCCGTTACCACGAGTTCGAATTCAAGGCCTTCATCAATGACAAATACCTCGAGGTGGCGAAGTACAAGTCACACGTGGACAACGTCATCCGATGGTGCAGTTATTCTCCGACACTCATGGAGAGCATCAAATTCAGCTACTCCAGGAATCCTCTCACGACCGTCCTGATCACTGCTTTCGGCCTGTTTGCGGCTTATTTCGTCTACCGGAACATATTCGAATAGCCTCCCTCGAAATGCCCCCCGGGGCGCGCCCGAAGAAATCGGCGCGTTTGTCCCGGAGGGGGGGGCCGGGGAAAGGGTCATTTCACGTTGATCAAGAGGTCTTTCTGGATGAGTGTTTTCGTCTTTTCAAGCCAATAGCCCGTGTAGCCCAGTTTCTGGGCTTTAACGAGGTTGAGCCAGGCCTTTCCTTTCTCGCCTTTCTGGAGCCAGGCCATCGCCAGGTTCAGATACGCCCACCCGCTGCGAAGGTTCTTTCCCTCCAGCAGCTCGATGATTGCATCGGATTGGTGAAGGGTCAGATGGATCGAGGCGAGGTCGCATAGGATGAACTCGTTTCCGGGATTGAAATAGAGAGCCAGCTTCAGCTCGTCGACCGCGTCCAGATAGGCTCCCTTACCGGAAAGGACCATCCCGAGGAGATAGTGGACATCCCCTGGAGCCAGATTGCCGGTTGATGCGACCTCCGCAAGTTTCTGGGCTCTCGAAACATCTTCGGGCCCGGCAGCATCAAGCATTGAGAGGTAGAAAAAGATCCGCCCCATACCGAGGTATCCCTGGCTGGAATTGGGGTCGAGCTTGACCGCTTTTTCGTAAGCGTCCCAGGCCTGACGGAGCATCTGGGTGTTTCCCAGGCGCATTCCCTCGTCCATGAGTTGCTGAGCTGACCCGAGGGGTATGCCACCGGGGAAGACCCGGATCGAAATTGCCGAAGCAGGGCCGGAAATCAGGAGTCCGACGGCAAGGAGGAGGGAAACGTAGCGGATGGACATGCGCGACCTCCGAATGGTATAAATTGGCGATTTAGTAATCTGATACCATGGATTGGGTAAAAATTCCAATTCCTTCCGATGGACTGGGGCGATATCCCCTGGAGGGGAAGCGTTGCGTAACAGCCTGGTTTGGCTTCTCTTGTTTCTTTTCTTCTTCGTCCTCCCGCTCGGGATACTTGTCAAAGGGCATCTCGATTTCCAGACGAGCAGGTATGAGGATTCGCTCCAGACGCTGATCCGGAGCTTCACCAGGGAGCTCACTTCCTTCAGGAACCACACATCCAACGATCGGGTCCTTTCGGACATCTTCCGGACTTTCAAGGAGTCCTTTTCCGGAGGAAAGGGGCGTCCCGATCGTCAGAAGCGCGCAATCGAAAGCCTTTTGAAGGAGCTGCCTCCGGGTTCCCGCCTCTGTCTTTGGGATTTCCGCCCCGAAACCCTCGTGGCCTCCGGCTCCTTTTTCGGGACCGGCTCCGAGCTGCTTGGGAGATTCCTTTTGGATGGATACTCTCAGTTCGCGGAGGGGGTCTCCCTTTCCGGGGCAGGATCGGGAACCGACTTCCTTTCGACGAACGCCTCCGCGGTCGAGCTCATTTACCGGAGCCTGGGACGGGACTTCCCATGTGTGAAGGTTGTCATTTCTCCCGGAAAGCTCATGCGGGGGACCGCCGGTGCAAGACGGGCATGGTTTTTCTGGGATTTCCTTTTCAATCCGGCTTCCTCGAGGGCGGGGTTCGCTGTGTTCATCCCCCAAGGAGCCATGGACGCCGCATTCGGGTTTTCCTACCTCGTTCCGCAGCTTCCCTCTTCGAGCCCGGAATTCTGCATGGGTTACGCAACGTTTCTTCCGGAGATGAAGCTCGAAAGCACCTATCCATCTTTGGAGCCGATCGCCAGAAAAATGATGAACGAGTACCGTTCGAACCCCGTTTCCCCGGTCCGGGATGGTGATCGGTGGCTCATCGTCGTTCCCGCTATCGAGGGGGAGGATTCGAGACTCTTCGCGGTGTTTTCCTCCAGAAGGCTTCGCGAGGAAACCGCTCGAAAGGTGAACGTGGGGCTTGCAATCGGAGGGGTTTTCCTGATCGCGGGTTTGATTTTCTTTTTCCGGAGTTTCCGGAGGAGCCTGGTTGAGGGGCTTTCATTGCGGGTTAAGATCTCGGGCCTGGTCTGTCTCTCGCTTTTTCTTCCCATGGCCCTGCTTATCTTTTTCGGGATTCATTTCTTCCTCGATCGGGAGAAAGTCCTCCGGGATGGGGCGAACCAGCTTCTCCAGCGCGAGCTCCACCGGCTGGACGATGCGGCCAAGGAGTTCTTCATCGAGAAAGCGCTATGGCTGGGCAGCCTGAAATCCGACCCCGCCATTCAGGCCGGGGATCCGGGGGGGATCGCCGCCCGTTTTCAGGGCTTGTTTCGGGACGGGAAGATCGAGCGGGCCTATCTCGTCGACGGGGAGGGAAGGATCGTATATGACCACGACCCCCTGATCGGTGAACCTGCGGCCCGGGCACTTATCTCGGAACTCGGAAGAACCATAGTCAAGGCCGAATCAATCACGGAGGGTCTGGGAAACCCTGATAGGACCTTTTCCGAAACGCTTGGCTCGGAGTTCCTCAACTATCTGTCCGAGCGAAAGGGCCATGTGGAGACGATTTCCTGGCCAGGTCTCGACCGTCGGGTCTCGGTTTTCTGCGACGTCGTTTCCCCATCCCCCCAGGGGCTGGCTTCGGGAGCAATAGACCAGGGCGGTTCCCCTCTCGCCCTCATTTTGACCCTCAACCGTGGTTCCCTGGACCTCGAGTTTTTGAAGAAAACGCTGGTGACCACAGTCACCTCCCAGGAACCGATTTCCTTCCTGGCTTTCCGAGCTGAAGACCTTTCCGAGCCCCTTCCGAAGATTTCCCAGTCGCTGAAGAGCAATCTCATCCCCCTGGTCGAGATGGCCCAGGTCCAGGAAAAGCCGGATCCCGAACTCGTGTTCGACGATGAGAGGCCTGTCCTGGCGATGCTCGTCAAAGGGAGGAACCTGGAAGGATATTACCTCGGAGCCGTCGTCGACTGGAACGGCCTCCTGAAATATGTGAGGGGCCTTTACGGGTTCGTCTTCGGCTCCCTTGTCCTGAGCTTCCTTGGATCGGGCATTTTCGTTTTCTCGTTGATCAGGGGTGTCCTCACCCCCATCACGGTCCTGTCGGAAGGGGCTCGCGCAATCGCCAGCGGGGATTTGACCCGGACCCTTCCGGTCGAAAGCGGTGACGAACTCGGGCAGCTTTCGACCAACTTCAACGATATGACCAGGAGGTTGAAGAACCGTCTCACCGAACTGACCGTGCTTTTCCACCTTACCCAGAAAGCTTCCCTGTCCAACAATCCCCGGGAGATTTTCGAATCCGCCGGGGAGAGCCTCATGGGCGCTCTGGGTGCGGCGGGATTTGGGATCGGCTGGCTGAGCGAGGGGGAAAGCCTCGACCATCTTTACCTCGTTGAACCGAGGGAAACCGGGGATTCGGCAACGATCCGGGATGTCCTGGTGGATTCTCTCAAGCGGCGGGAGATGGTCTTTCACGCAAACGAGGGATCCCACAACGGGATCATGGCCATTCCCCTCCTTTTCGAGGAAACGAGATTCGGGGGAATCTACCTCGAGTTTTCAGGGGACGCCGCCCAAAGGATTGCCCGGAGCGGGCTTTCGGCCGACGAAAAGAGCTTCGTCGAAACGGTCCGCCGCCAACTGTCCATGATCATCGAAAAGCAGCGGTTGTTCGAACAAGCCATCACAGATGGACTGACCAGGTTGTATGTCCGGAGGTTTTTCATCGCAACCCTAGAAAAGGAGCTTGCCAGGTCGCGCCGGTACCGGTCGGAGCTTTCCCTCCTGCTGCTGGATATCGACGATTTCAAGAAGTTCAACGATTCCTACGGTCACCAGTTCGGCGACCTGGTCCTCAAGGAAACTGCCCAGCGGATCATCGAAAACATCCGGGCGGTCGACACACCAGGTCGGTATGGGGGAGAGGAGCTTGCAGTGCTCCTTCCTCAGACTCCTCGGGAAGACGCGATTCTTGTGGCCGAGAGAATTCGGAGGTCGATCGAAGGTTCCGTGTATCGTCTCTCCGGTCCCAGCCTGGGTGTGACCGTTTCGATTGGAGTGGCCACCTTGCTTGGGAGGACTCTCAGCATGGAAAGCTTCATCGAGGAAGCCGACAAGGCCCTTTATCAATCCAAGGCGGAGGGGAAGAACCGCGTGGCGTTTTTCCAAACCACCCCGCCGAGGCAATCCGTTCCCTGAAGCGGCCTGGCCATTCCCGGCTTTTGATTGCGAACTCGAATTTCCAACGTGGTTCTGTGCCCCCCCCCTTTCCTGGCATTGGAGGGGAAAACGTGGTAGCATGTGCCGACATCCGGACGGACGTGAGGGATTGATGCTGGTGTTCTCCGAGGTGGGAAAACCCGGGAGTCTTTTTCGGGCAGCTTTCACGCTGGTCGAAATCCTCGTCGTCCTTTTTTTGATGAGCCTCGTGGCCTACCCCTTCGCCCAGATGTTCCTGTTCGGATGGCAGGGAAGCAACGAGAACGCCGAACAGATCGTGGCCTACAACCTTGCCAGGGAGAAGATCGAGGAGGTTCGGGCGATTCCCTTCGAGCTCGTGAAATCCGATTTCGAGAACTTCCGGGATGTTTTCCGTGACCGGATCGATTTCGAGTCCGCCTTCGAGTCGAAGGAGGGGTTCGAGAAGGTTTTCTCCGACCTTCTTACCCAGGATCTCATCACCCAGGATGAAAAGGCCAAGACGACCTTCGAGCGTTTGAAAGACCTGTATGCGAACGCCTTCCGTCGGGAGTTCGAACTCTATCCCGACGAAGTGAAGGGCTTCCGGCGGGTGATGGACGTGGACGACAAGTTCGACTCCTCCATGCCTCCGAAACTCAAGAAGATCATCGTGAAGGTTTTCGACTCCAAGAGTCACAAGCTTGCCGAGGTCGTGACTCTCGTTGGGTTGCACAAATGAGCCCGGGAAAGAAATCCGGTTTCACCCTCGTCGAGCTTCTTCTGGCGATGTCCCTGATGGTCCTTGTCGGGGGGGTGATGTATCTCCTGCAGTCGACGGGCCTTTCGACGGTCAAGAAAGGCATGACCCGCCTGACGCTCCAGTCCGAGGTTCGTCGAAAGCTCGAAAGGCTGGTTGCGGACCTCCGCTGTGCGAACGAGATCCTGGAAGTGCGGGGGGACATGATAAAATTCACGCGGTTCGTGGTCACCGAAACCGGGGAAGTCGGAGACGCCGCTCTGGTCCCGGTGACCTACGAGCTGAGGAAGGGTGAGACCGGTGTCTCACTCAGCCGTCAGGAAAAGGGCGCAGAGCCATTGGAGGTCCTTTCCTTCGATCACATCGAGGGAGAGATATTCAACCCCTATTACGAGGATTATTCGGCCGATCCCACGATTCCGCCCACGTATCAGGCCTTCGACATGAAGACCAACGACTCGGGAAAACGGAAGCGGATCACCTTTCTCCGCCTCAAACTAAGGGTCAGACAGAACAAGGAGTTCATCTCGATCGACACTTCGGTCGCGATGAGAACCGCTCACAGCAGGCTTTCCCAGCCCAACTGGAAGTTCCGGTAGTGTTTCCGTGGAAGTAGCCACCCTTTTCTGCATCGTGGCGATGGTGACCCATGCGTTCCTGGGGCTTCTCGTCTTTTTCAAATCCCCCGGAAACTCGATCAACCGGACTTTCGCGGTCCTGCTGGGCCTGTTTTTCCTGTGGTCGCTCTGCGAACTGATAATCATGCAACGCGGGTATTCCCTTGTACTCGTCAAAGCGATGTGCACCCCGGTCGCGATCCTGCCGTATGTCTTTGCGCTCTTCGCGGCCCTGTTCCCACGGAGGGTGGAGAACGCCCCGATACTCGCCCCCGGCTGGAAGGGTCCCGCCCTCGCCGTTCCCACGCTGATCCTCCTGTTCTGGATCTGGACGGACAAGCTCCTGACAACTGTCGACCCCATTTCCTCCGGGCTGTTGGTGACCTTCGGCCGTGTGGAGTTCCTGGCGAAAGGTATCATCGCCGGATACCTCCTTCTCGCGCTCCGGACCCTCTCCTCCGCCTGGGCGGGCCTGGATTCCGATTTCCAGCAGACCCGGCTTCGGTACTTCTTCGGCGCCCTGGTTCTTCCCGCCACCGGGGGATCCGTCTACATCGCCCTCGGAAGATGGTACCTCGTCGGTTTCACTTCCTACACCTATGGGGTCTTTCCTTGCCTCGGGATCATCATGGCGGCGATGTTGGCGTATGCCATCCTCCGGTACAAGCTTCTCGACATCGACCTGATCTTCTCCATCGGGCTCGTCTACACCCTTCTCACCGCGATCCTTGCCGGAACCATGGAGTTGTTCGAGAATGCGATGCAGAACCTACTCAACATCACCGGAACCTGGGCGACCGTGGCCTCGACCCTGATGATTGCAGCGGTCTTCTCCCCCCTGAAGGATCTGATAGTGAAGCTTGTCGACCGGATGTTCGGGAAGAAGGAGTTCGACGTGGCCGCGGTGCTGGGGCACATGCTTCGGATGATGCGGCAGGCGGTTTCCCCGCCCGAAGTCCTGCAAAAGGTCCTGGCCGAATCCCGGCAGGTGATGAACTTCACCTCCGGTCTGATCGTGATGAGATCGGGATTAAAAGTGGGCTATCCCGCTGCAGCGGAGTTCCTTCCGCCCCTACCTGAATCCTGGCCTCCGATCGAGGACCTGGACGCCCTGGCGGCCAGCGAACGGGATATCGGTTCCCCCGATGCAGCGACTTTCGAGGCATGGAAGGGCATGGGGTTCCGGCTGATTCTTCCCATCCACCGTGAGAAGGAGATAGCGGGTGCGCTCTTTCTTGGGCAGAAGGAAAACCGGCTGCCCTTTTCCCTGCAGGAGAAGAGCCTTCTCGCGGGCCTGTGCCAGGAGATTCCGCCGGTGTTCGAAACCCTGAAGCTGCTCGAGGCCAGGGTGGAGCGTGACCGAGCCCGGAGTGAGGTCGAATGGGCGCAGCAGATGTGCCTGAAGATCCAGGCTGATCCAGGCCTTTCCAGGTTCGGGGCCTACCGGGTCCGGCTGTTCTCATCACTCGCAAGGGAAATCAAGGGGGACCTGATCGACTGCCTCGGGGAGGGCGATGCGCCGTTCATCGCCGTGTGTGATGCCTTCCACCACGGGATCCAGGCAGCCCTGACCCTGAACCTCATGTACTCCGCCTTCCGGGCGGCCCCCCGAAAAACACGGCTGGAAGCGGTTCACCATGTCCTTGGCAAGTTCACCACCCCCCCGCTGCGATCCGCGGTTACCTTTCTCGAGCCCGAGTCGGGGAGCCTCCTGGTCGGAAGCGCGGGGAACCCGCCTCCGATACTGTTTTCTCCCGATTCCGAGCCGCGCCCATTGATGAAGCAGGGAAAACCGTTGGGGATGGAGGGCGCCCTTCCCATCGGCTATTTCGAGCTGCGCCTCCGAGGGGGCGAGTTTCTTCTGGTTTCCACCAACGGTCTTTCGAAAGCCTTCGGAGACCCTGATGGGAAGGGCCTTTTGGAGTTCCTCTCGCAAAAAGCCCCAGGAGGGATGTTGGGATGCCATTCGGCGATGATGGAGTATCTCGGGGCCCTCCCTGGAAAACAGGAGTTCCCGGATGACATCACATATCTCTTTCTGGAATTGGGGGAATGAAATTGGACGAGAATCTCCGCCGGAAGTCCAGGCCCATTTTCCTGGGAAAGGTTCAGGTCGGGGGCGGTTCCCCGGTAACCGTCCAGACAATGACGAAGACCGATACCCGCTCCGCCCAGGTGACTCTCGAGGAAATCAGGCGACTTGCCGGAGCAGGATGCGAGATCATCCGTCTCGCGGTGCCGGATGAAGCCGCCGCCCGGGCTCTTTCCCGGATCGCCCCGGAGTCGCCAATTCCCGTGATCGCGGATATCCATTTCGACCACAACCTTGCCCTCATGTCGATCGAAAGCGGTGTTCACGGTCTCAGGATCAACCCCGGAAATCTCCGGGACCCATCCAAGGTCCGCTCGGTCGCTCATGCTGCGGCAGAGAGGAAGGTCCCGATACGGATCGGAGTCAACGCGGGTTCCCTTGATCCGGCCCTTTTGGCGAAGTTTGGCGGACCCACCCCCGAAGCCCTTGCGGAGTCAGCCCTTTCGGAAGTGGCCGCGCTCGAAAGGGAGGGGTTCAACGATATCAAGATCGCGGTGAAGGCTTTCGACATCCGAACGATGATCGAAGCGGTGGAGCGGGTCGCCAGATCCTGCGAGTATCCTCTCCACCTCGGGGTGACCGAATCCGGCCTTCCCGAGGACGGGATCGTGAGATCCACGCTGGGAATCGGGGCCTTGCTCCTGCAGGGGATTGGTGACACGATCCGCGTTTCCCTTACCGGGGATTCCGTCGACGAGGTTGCAACAGGGCTTCGGATACTTCGATGTCTGGGCTTGAGGACGTCGGGGCCGACGATCGTTTCCTGTCCGACCTGCGGCCGATGCCAGGTTCCCCTTCAGGAAATGGCCCGGAAGGTCAGTGCCGCCCTTTCGGGGATTCAGGCACCCATCCACGTTGCGGTCATGGGGTGTGCCGTGAACGGACCCGGGGAAGCCCGCCAGGCGGATTTCGGGATCGCGGGTGGAAAGGGCAGCGGTCTGGTGTTCCGGAAAGGCCGGATCGTCCGGACCCTTCCCGCTTCGGAACTCGTGGAGGGGCTTCTGGAGGAAATCCGCGCCTATCTCAGGGAAAACTCGTTCTAGCGACTTTGTTTTCGCGCCTTTCGCAAAGGGGAATCGCGCAGGACAGCTTGCAATTTTGGGCATGATATGATTCCTTGCTGGATATATGCAGGTGACCCCGCCCGTTCTGGAGAAAAAATGAAACATCACGAACCATCAGTATTTCGTTTGGCCAGGCATTTCTCGATTGGGCCTAGTTTTGTTGCTTTCGGTCTTGCCGCCCTTGTTATCCTCCTTTGCGCACAGGGCCCCGCCCGGTCGGCAGAGGGCGATATCACCTTCAACTCGCCCAACGTCAGGCTTGTCTTCCAGACGCCGATTGCCGCTGTCTCCGGGTCCCGATCTCTCGGACAGGAGATTTCCCTGCTCAATCTCATGGTCAATCTCCTGGAAAACTACCTCCAGTACCTTTCAAAAATGGGAAAGATCGCCCCGGAAACCAAGATCCAGATACAATATTCCCCCAGAGGAGAGGATACCCTCGTAACCAAGAACCAGGTGTTTCTTGATTCCCTCGGGCCCAACGCGCTGCTCGAGAAGGTTAACCAGTTTTTGAAGAGGGATCCCAGGACGGCGAGATCCGCCCTCCTGGATTCGGGGCCCTCACTTCTTTCGATTCGTGACCAGCTTCCACGGCGGGAGGACACTTTCGAGGCCCAGCTGGGCTTCCAGAATCTCAGCGGAAGATTGGTCAGCCTGCAGCCCGAGCAGGAGTTTGCCTTGATCGGAAACCGCGAGGCGGTTTGCATCCGTCCCGACCTTGGCGAAAAGGCAAACATGCTTGTCCGTCTTTCCCGTGATGGATCCGGGACTGTCATGATTTCCAGGGGAACCGGTCTGTTCGAGAACCTTGAAGCCCATCGGGACGGGAGATACCTGGCATTTTCAGAGGGCGACGCCCTCAAAGTGACCGATCTTGTTGCGAGTCGAACCTCTGAGGTGTTCCCCGAGGGAAAGAAGACCGTTCTCGATATGGCGTGGTCCCCCCGAGGTTGTTTCCTCGCTGGAGTCGTCGTCGACAAGTTTTCGGCCGATCGGGAAATCTTCATCTATGATGCCTCCGGATCGCAACTGCTCGATCTTCCCGGAAAGCAATCCGGAATCGAAGGTGACTACCAGTTCGCTTATCCGTTTTGGGCGCCGGATGGACGGAAGCTCTTTTTTACCGATGGGGAACGGATCCATCTGATCGATCTTTCCTCACGGAAGGTCATTCCCGCCGTTTTCGAGGTCGCGGGAGGGATGGCGCCTCCACGAGCCATCGGCGAGATCCTCTGGGCTCCCGACAGCATGTCTTTCGCGATCGTCGAGGTTCTTGGCCAGGCCCGTGACAAGGCCGAGTTCGATGACAGGGATTTCTGGGGCTCGGTACTCAGACGCTTCCGGCTGAACCCCGTGGGACAGGCAGTCGAAGATCTCGAACAAACCTACGTTTCGAGCGAGACTCTCAAACTCGTCGGGTTCTGGAACCTGGATCGGGTGCTATTCCTTGAAGGGAGACTCCGTGGACAACGCGTTCCCAGCGCCCTCTGGGATCTGAAACCGGTTTTCGCCGCGCACCTTACTCCGACATCCCCCCCCCCGGGATCTCCTCCAGATCAATCGATTGGGATCATCGACATCCCGATCGATTACTGCTTCGTCCTGAGGAATCTCGACGGGAAGTTCAAGAACGTCTATGACGAGGGTCTGGGCAAATGGAACCTGGGATACGACACCCGGATGATGAACTTCTGGATCATCGGAGTGAAGCCCCCTCCGGGCTATCCATCCTGGAATGAAACCTACAACCTGCGCCAGTCGCCCTTCCCCTTCCAGGAGCGGAACCAGGTGCTTTTCCCCGCCTGCCCGGCGGAGAAGGTCCGGAGCCTGGTCAAGGTCGTCGAATCTTACAATCTGCGAAGCCTCGAGTTCTCACCTGACCTCTCGACGGTTTTTTTCCTGTCCAATTCGCGCGGGCCACTGACCCTTTGGGCGGGCGACCTGGAGAAGTTCGCCGACGTCGCGGTTCCGGAGACCCAGGCCTCGGCGGAAGGAAGCGAGGGAGAAGGAGCCGGCGAGCCGTCCGAAATGACCGAGGAGAAGCTGAACTCCATTCCAACCGCGGCAACGCGGGGCGTAGCGGAAAATGCATCGCCGCCGGCAGTCCCCGCGGGCACCGTTCTCGGTCTTCCCGACCTCCCGTTCGGCTCCACCCCGGGCGGAAAGAGTGCCTCCCAGCCGGCGATTCCCCGAGGCACTCTCATGGGACTTCCTGACACCCCGTTTGGGCCGCCACCCCGAAAGAAGTGACCGGTAAGGGAAAACGGTTTCGAAAAAACTGGATTCTTTTTCCCCAATTCCGTTTTCGGGCGATTACCTCTTGGATGACGAAAACACCTCGCGACGTGCCCACTTGATCCAGAGATTCCGCAGATTTCGACCGTTGTTTGAACTCCGTTCAGATTCACCCTGATCTGCGTCATCTGCGGATAATCCTCCCCCTGCCGGCGTGGTGCAACAGTGTCCCGATTTGGGGGCTTTTGCCGGCTTGCTTCGGGAAACGTTTTCTCATATACTTTTGTGGCATTTCAACCAGGGAGAGAAGAATGAATAGAATGGCATTGGTTTTTGTTGCCTGGTGTGTCGTCGTTTTTGGTGCTGCAGCTTGCTCCGCCCAGGGCCTGGCGGTTCTTTACGACGATACACATGGGCAGAAAGCGGGTAATGCCGATTGGGTGATCGAGGGTGCCTACTCCGACTTTGCGGGCCTCCTGAAAGAGAATGGTTTCAAGGTCGACTCCCTTTCGAAGGTATCCCCCAACGGGAAGATCACCCCTGAACTCCTTTCGAACTACGAAGCCCTGATACTAGCCGAGCCCAACAACCCCTTCGGGAAGCCTGAATGCGAAGCGATCGTCGATTTCGTCAACAATGGAGGCGGAGCCTTCCTGATCGGTGATCACGGCGGAGCCGACCGCGACAACGACGGTTGGGATGCGGTCCGGGCACTCAACGAGATCTGCCCCCAGTTCGGGTTCAAGTTCAAGGGCGACTTCCTTTACGAAGCTCCCCTACAGGGGCCGATCAACAAGGAACACCCCGTGATGTTCGGAGTCCGGGCAATCGGAGCCTGGGCCGGGTCGACATTCGAAGCGGTTCCCGATTCCCCCGTGAAGGCGGTGGGGCTTCTCGACAGCCGGTACAAGAAGGCCCCGTTCGTCATCGCTTCCGAGCCGGGAAAGGGCAGGGTCGTGGCCCTCGGAGACAGCTCCCCCTTCGACGACGGGACCGGAAGCGGCGGGTTGAACAAGCTTCATGACAGCTACGATTCCTTCATGTATTCCCACCCCCAGTTCGCCTACAACGCCATGGTCTGGGTGACCGGCGGAACCCCCTCCAAACGGATTCCCTCGCGCACGGTCGCGTTTTTCAATGAAGCTGACCCAAAAGAGAAGGGAACCAATATCCTCGTCGATGCAGCGCACGGAAACATGGCCTCCGACAAGATGGAAACCTTCGAAAAGCACATGAAAAAGCTCGGGTTCAAGGTCTTCTATACCCTCAACCTCCTGACCCCGGAGATGCTGAAAAAGTTTTCCCTGTTCATCCTTCCCGACACCTCGCTTCCCTTGATCGATTCCGAAGCTTCGGCCTTGACCGAGTGGTTCATGGCCGGTGGCCGGATGCTGGTTGCCTGCGACTGGGACTCCGCCGACCTGAACGGTCGGAAAACCCTGAACTTCCTTCTCGGGAAGCTCGGGTCGGTGATTCGTTTCAATGATGACCAGGTCTGGGACCAGACCAACAAGACCAACAAACCCTGGGGAGTTCTCGCCCATGTCCTGAAGGGCGATCACCCAGCAATGGCCGGCATCAAGACAGTCATCACGTGGGGGACATGTTCCCTCATAGGTCGTGACAACAAGCCCCTCGCGGCCGATGCGGGAGTCGATCTGCTCATCACGGGCGATGACGATTCATTCAACAAGGATGGCAACAAGAAGCAGGACGCGGTGATCTATCCGAAGGGTTCTCCGATCCCGATCATGGCCCAGGAGAAGCTGGCAAACGGAATTCTCATCCTTATCGGGTGCTGCAACTTTACCGATTACCAGTATCCAGACAGCGACATCAACCTTGCGAAGCCCGGCCCGGCCCCCTTCAAGCATGAGACCCCGGAGATGTACGACAATCTCGTGAAGTTCCTCCTCGGGAATCCGGCCACAGGAACCCCTTCCGATTCCCCCTCGCGCTGAGTTTCAGCCGCCCAACCCCTCAGGAAGGACCAAACAGCCATGGTTCAAGGAAAGCGAATCGATTGGGGAGCTTACGGATACCTGCTACCGGTTTTCACGATCCTCCTGTGCTTCCACGTTCTCCCCATCTTCTATTCCTTTGCCGTGAGCCTCTACAGCTGGGATCTCATCGGAGAGCCCGAATATGTTGGCCTGGAGAACTTCTCCCGCCTGATGGACGACCCCATGTTCTACAAATCCATCTACAACACGCTCTATTATGCGGTCGTGAGCGTGCCGCTCGCGATTTTCTGCTCGCTCGGAATCGCCCTTCTGCTCAACAATCCCATCTCCGCCATCGGGATCTACCGCACGGTGTATTTCATTCCGGTCATTACCTCCATCAACGCGGTAGCCATCGTCTGGAACTACATCTATCACCCCGAGTTCGGTCTCCTGAACAAGCTCCTGGCGGTCTTTGGAGTCGCTCCACGGCTCTGGCTCCAGGATCCGACCTGGGCGATGCCTTGCATCATCTTCATGAGCGTCTGGAAGGGGCTCGGTTACAATGTGATCATCTTCCTCGCCGGCCTCCAGAACATTCCCAACCATCTTTATGAGGCCTCCCTGATCGATGGCGCGAACGCGTGGCAGAGGTTCCGGAACATCACCTGGCCCCTCCTTTCCCCGACGACGTTCTTCGTCTTCGTGATGTCGGTGATAAGCTCTTTCCAGGTTTTCTCCCAGATCTACATGATGACCCCGCGGGGAGGGCCCCTCAAGTCCACCGTTGTCATCGTCTACTATCTATATCAGAAGGCCTTTGAAAAGTTCGAGTTCGGGTATGCCCTGGCGATTGCCTTCGTCCTGTTCGTGATGATCCTGGGAATGACGCTTTTCAACAAGCTCTACCTCGAGAAAAAGGTACATTACTCCTGAGGAACCACCGATGAACAAGAAACTGTCCTTCAGCTCCGCCTTCGTGATCCACTTCTTACTGATCATCGGCTCGGTTTTCATGCTGTTCCCCTTCCTATGGATGGTGGCCACATCCTTCAAGAGCGAGGACGAGATCCTCAAGACCGGCCGGTCGATCGTGTTCCTTCCCGACCTGGCCCGCCCGCGCTTTCTTGACGATGCCGCGGCAACCGCCCGCAAGGAGAACCGGGAAAAGCAGATCCGGGAGTGGAACGAGGCTAAAGCCAATCCAGGAGCCGCCGGTCCCGGCAAGAAGAAGCTTTTCAAACCTTTCGAGTTGTTCGACAACTACTTCGAGGCCTGGAGATCACAAGATTCCAGCCGGTTCTACAGATACTTTCTCAATACCTTCTTCGTCTCCATCACGACGACGTGCAGCTCTCTGTTCCTTGCCTCGCTTGCCGCTTTCGCCTTCGCTTTCTTCAAATTCCCCTTCAAGGACAAGATTTTCCTTGCAATGCTCGGAACGATGATGATTCCTCAACAGGCCCTCCTGATCCCCGATTACATCATCCTCTCGAAAATCGGATGGATCAACACCTACGCATCCCTGATCGTTCCCTGGGTCGCTTCGGCGTATTCGGTCTTCTTTCTCCGGCAGTTCTTCCTGCAACTTCCCAAAGACCTTTTCGAGGCTGCGACGATCGATGGTTGCACGCGGTTCCAATTCTACTGGAAGGTCGTCCTCCCCTTGAGCAAACCCCCGATGGTAACCCTCGGGATCTTCTCCTTCCTCGCGAACTGGAACGCCTTCATCTGGCCCCTGATTGTGACGAACGATGACAGGCTCCGCGTCATCCAGGTCGGCCTCAGCTACTTCTCCAGCGAATCGGGTACCCGTTGGGGGCCCTTGATGGCCGCTTCCACGTTCACGATCATGCCGTTGGTGATCATGTATTTCCTTGCGCAGAAACAGTTCGTCGAATCTCAGGCCATGACGGGGATGAAGGAGTAGATATGCGCTGGTTCCTTGCCGGCTTGACGGTCTTCTGGCTCGGGTTGATCTTCTTCATCCATCTCGACGATAAGGAACTCGAAAACCGACACGGCTCGGCGGCCCTCCAGGAAGGCCGCGTCCAGGTGATTTTCTGGCATGCCATGGGAGGCCCCCTCGGAACGGTCATGGACGACCTGGTCGGCCGGTACAACAAGAGCCAGAACCGCTACGTCATCAAGAGCATCAGCATGGGCAGCTACGATACCCTTGCCAAGAAGCTTCTCGCCTCACTCGTTGCGAAGAGCGGTCCTGATATCTCCCAGAACTTCGAGACCCTGACCAAGAAATTCCTGAAATACCGAAAGATCGTCTGCCTCGATGAATTGATCGCCTCCGAGGCCGAGGATATCCGTGCCGACATCATTCCCGTGCTCCGTGAAAACAACACCTACGCCGGGAAGATGTGGTCCTTCCCTTTCAACAAGAGCGTTCCCGTACTCTATTACAACAAGGAGATCTTCAGGGCCGCAGGGCTCGACCCTAACCGACCCCCACAGACTCTTGACGAACTGGCATCCTATGCCCGGCACCTGACGAAGTTCATGAACCAAGCCGAGGGCCAGCCACATCGGTACGGGTACTCCACCAACAAGGGGAACGTGTGGATGTTCCTCTGCCGGGTTCTCCAATATGGTGGGAGGCTGGTGGACAGCTCCGGGAAGAAGTGCTACTTCAACGAGGCTCCCGCGGTGAGGGCAATGGAGTTCATCCAGAACATGGTCAAGGAGAAGATCGCGGTCGAAGCGATGGGGTTCGACCATCAGAATGATTTCAAGGCACAGAATGTCGCCATGATCGACCAGAGCATCGTCAGCAAGGTGCACATGGAGTCCGGAATCAAGTTCGAGTTCGGTGTCGCCCCCCTTCCCGGGGCCGCCACGAATGCCGTGATCCTTTCGGGGAGCAACATCAACATTTTCGACAATGGGGACCCGGAGAAGATAAAAGGAGCCTGGGATTTCGTGAAGTGGTTTACCTCCACCGAGATTGGCGCTGAATGGAGCATCCGGACGACCTATCTCCCGGTCAGAAAATCTTCCCTTCAGGTTCCCCTGCTCAAGGAAGCCCTTGCAAAAGATCCCAACCTGAGCGCTCCCTATGTTCAGCTCGACTATACATATTTCGAACCGAGGCTTTCGGTCTGGTTCGAGATCCGCGATCTGATGGCCGATTATCTCGAGAGATCAACGATCGAAATGGGGTCCCCAAAGGGGTATCTCGACCAGATGAACAAGGATATCGATGGACTTCTCAAGCACTCTTCCGACTGATCTTCCGGGGCAGATCTCGCAGGTTTCCCAAACCGTCCGTGACGGCGCGAGTTTCCTGCTGATTTCGCACCTGCGGCCCGACGGGGACGCGATCGGCTCGCTGGCTGGTCTGGCCAAGTCGCTTCGGAAACTCGGGAAACGGGTCGAAATCGGCCTTGCCGATCCGGTCCCTTCCCGTTTTTCCTTCCTTTTGGAGGACGAGCCCATCTTGAAACCAGGCAACCTCGAAATCACGCACGACGTCGTAATCGTCCTCGATGCGGGCGATCTCCCCAGAACCGGCTTCGAAAAAGATCTCGAGGGTGCGGGAGCCATCCTGGTGAACATCGATCACCATGCCAGCAACACCATGTTCGGAGAGGTGAATCTTTTCGACCCCGAGGCTTCATCCACCTGCGAAATGGTTTGCACCCTTCTCCAGACCGGTGGGTTTCCCCTCGACAATGAAGTCGCCCAGGGCCTCTATCTCGGGCTCATGACTGATTCGAGGTTTTTCCAGAATGAAAGGCTTCGTTCTTCGGCCCATTTCGTGGGAGCACGGCTGCTCGAAACAGGGCTTGACACCTCCCCGATCCTGGCCCGGCTGAATTCGAGCCGGACCCTCGGTGAGATCAGGGCTTTGGGGCTCGGGCTTTCCAGGCTTCGGGTTGCCGCCGATCCCAGGCTGGTTGTGGTTGTCCTCCAGGGGGCCGACCTCGAGAAAGTCGGGGCAACCTGGGAGAATGTCTTCAGCTGTGGGCTTTTCGGATATCTCACCTCGATCGAGGGGGTTCTGGTCGGGGCCGGTTTCGTGGAAGGCGTTGAAGGGAAGTCATTTTGCGAGCTCCGTTCCAGGGGAGGTTTCGACGTCAAGGAGATCGCGGTTTCATTCGGAGGCGGCGGCCACCTTGCCGCATCAGGATGCAACCAGACCGTTCCCCTAGCCGATTTCGCTGGGAAGATCGAGGCGGCGATCCTGGAAAGGCTCGCGGGTTATCCTCGCCCCCAATCAGAAGACCGATGAAACCTGGGCGGTTCGTGCCACGGGCACAGTTGGTCCTTTCCATCATCCTGTCAGCTTGTCTTCCCTGCTTTCCCGCTTCACCGACAGCATCCCTCGTCCCAGGTGGTACCCGCTCGCTGACATTGACCCTGGAGGGCGTCGGGACTCTCATTGCCCGTCCGCCAAGCCCCGGGCTCGATTCCGAGTCTGCACAAATCCTTCTCGAGAGACCAGGAGGAATGATGAGTGTCATCGGAAACTTCGATGGTGGCGACATCTTTTCCCTATCGAAAGGTGATCTAGATGGGGATGGCCTTCCAGAGGTCCTTGCCGTTGCGCGTTATTCCTCCGGCGAGGATTTCACCCCCATCATTTTTCGGGGGGTAGGAGAGGTCAAGCAGATCTATCCAGCTTCCGGCGAGGACAACATTGTGATAGGACGTGAGGTCAGCCTTTCGCCAGGCCAGGAAGGTACCCTGGTGTGCGTCAAGAACCCCGTGATATTTCACGAGTTCGGTCCCCCCGACCTTTTGCGCATGGAGTATTTCCGGCTGACCGGGGAAAGGCTCGAAAGGGTGAAGGAAGGTTTTTCCGTCGGGGACCACTTCAACCAGTTGATGAACCTTGCAGCCATCGACTTCCAGAAAGGGTTCTACCTTCCCGCCCTGAATGCCTACGAAGAGATCCTTCGGAAGAAAGGCATAGAAATGCCGGCTGAGGCGAAGGCGGAAGATCTTTTCTTCCAGGCGGAGTCCCGGAAGTTCCTCAAAGATATCACCGGGGCAATTTCGCTCTACACCAAGATCGAAAGTGAGTTTCCCCAATACGGGAAAATCGATTCGGTGGTACGGGAAAGAGATTTCCTGCGTGACAACCTTGATGCCAGTTCATCCCTGACACTTTTCATCGATGCAAGCAACCTCGTTAAAGCTGAGAAGCTCATAGACGGGCTTCGTTTACTGGATTCCACCCCTGAGGGCAAGGGAAAGGGGCCGCTTGGTGACAGGCTCCTTTTCCTGAGAGGGGAGATCCTGATGTCCATGGGGCGGGTTTCCGAGGCGATCTCGGCTTTTCGGGCCATCACGGCAGAGTTCCCTTCCTCCCCCCTGGGCAACTCCGTCCGGATGAACCTTCAGGAACTCGAGGGGAACCCGGAGATTCCGGAAGAATGACCTGAAGCGGATCGGTTTTCCCGGTTCTGTCTGCCTGGAGGAAATGTGGCGAAGAAGTCCAAGGAATGGAAGATTCCCGATGAGGAACCCCTGACCCCGGCGCAGCGAATCTCGCTGATAGTGATTGTATCCCTCATCCCGGTCTTCTTCCTGATCATCCTTCCGCTCATCGTCCGGAACTACATCGTTTCCACCCTGAAGCTTCCGGAGAATGTCATCTTCGCGATCCCTGAAGAAAAGAAGCTTTCCGGAGGCATTGGCCTCAGAACCTACAAAATCCGAATCCAGGGATTCGAGTTCCAGATTCCGGAAAACTACGTTCCCACGCTCATCGAGAATGATCTTGCCGAGTTCAGGGTCTCTCCCCGGAGAAGCTCGCGAACCATCACCATCCATGCTTCGCGCAAGTCCAAACCGGTCGATCTGCAGGGTTCGGGTCTGGTCAGGTGGTTTCTGCCCAAAGACATGCTGGAGTTCTTCGACACGATTCTGTTCTCCTATTGGCATCCTGTCCGTTTGTTGGGAAAAGCCAATTTCTTCGTGAACGAGGGGATAGCGGGCCCGATTTTTTCCGCGAAATGGGACGCGAACCACCGTGGGTACATTTTCCCGATGCAGGGTGAAAAAGGCTTCCTCGGAAGGATCTTCGGTCAGGATGGAACCGGATATGCCGAAATTGGGGCTTATGACCAGGTCAAGCCGGTCACTTTCGAGGAATGGTGCGATTTCGGGGTTCTCGTGAAGCCGCCCTTCCATCAGGAAAGCCAAATCGCAGCCTCCGGGCCCAGGAAGGTAATCTCCCCGCGCGAAACCTTCGTAAGGGCCAAAGATGGCGGATATGCATCCCAGACCGCGGCCTTGGAGGATTCATTGAACGAATTCTTCCAGACCGGCCATCCGAGCTGGATCATCCCAATTGCGCACGTCATGGAACAAAGGGGCTTCTATGGGGAAGTCATCAACCTGTGCGGGAAATTCTCCAAGACGAAACGATTGGATAACGATCAGATCAGCCACCTCCGCGATGCTTTCGAGAAGGCCTGGAGGAGAGTCTTGTTCCTGGAAAATGACCCGGATTTCGATCTCAACCAGATTACGATCTATTGCCAGAATCTCTCCGATTTCCCGATCAGGAAGATCCAGATGAAATTGACCTACGGGAGCACCGAAGGGGAAAAATGCTTCCGGGAGACTCTGTTCGACAACTCAACCCTCTACGGGCCTTCCACGAAGACGATCTCGATCAACCCCCCCGCGGGTTTCAACATCAAAGCCCCCGACCTTCGGCTGACCCTTGAAGCGCTGGAGATCGAGAACTGATTTGGAGGGGGTCGGGGAAGAGACCCTCCCCTCAGACCCCGCTCGTTCCCGGCGCGAACGAGCCAAGGACGACTGGTTCCCGTGCGCCGGTGGCGGCGGGGACGTTTGAAAAACGGTTTCTGACCAGTGAATCGCCGAGGGCCGAAAAAGCCATGGCCTCCCTCGCGAAAACAGGGACCCCGAACCGATCGGAAAGAACGACCTGACAGTCCTTCCCAACCTCTTTTTGGAGCCGAAAGACCAGCTCGCTGTTCAGGGCTCCTCCCCCCGCGGTAATCAACAGGGGAAGGCGGCCATCCGGAAAGACAAACTTCTTCAACGAAGAGACGATGGAAACAACAGTCAGGTCGAGCAGGGTCGACATCATGTCCGAAGCGGTCAAACCCGTCCGGGGGGTGAACCCGGTTTCCCCTGCCAAAATGGCTTCCAGTCGGTTTTCACCGAATTCATCCCGGCCAGTCGACTTGGGAGGGGGGCGGTGGAAAAAACGGTCCGAAAGGAGGTGATCCAGAAGGGGGCGGCAGGTCGTTCCCTCCCGTGCCATCCGACCGTCGTCATCGAAGTCGATTACCCCATTGGAGACTTTGCTTGCCCAAGCGTCCATGAGCATGTTTCCGGGCCCGGTGTCGAAAGCCTGGGTAACCCGCGTTCCTGATGCTTTCCGGATGACGGTCAGGTTGGCGATCCCGCCGATGTTCAGCACCCCCAGGTCGGTCGGGGAAACGTCCCCGAAAAAGACGAGATCTCCGAAGGGAACCAGGGGCGCACCCTGCCCCCCTACAGCGATGTCCCTGACCCTGAAATCATAAGCGACGGGTATCCCGGTTTCCTGCGCCAGCTGGCCACCGTTGAGCACCTGCAAGGAGCCGGCAACAGGTATTCCATCCCATTCGAGGCCGGAAGGAGGAACGTGTGCCAGAGTCTGACCATGAGCAGCGAGCAGATCGATCCGTTCGGCCGATGTCCTTTCGAACTCCTTCACAGCAATCGAATAGAGCCGGGCGACGTACCCGGAGGCGAGGCAGGAATCTTCCACGGAACAATTCACCATGAGCGTTCTCAAGCGTTTCCGAACCTCGGGACCGAATGGGAAATGACGATGCCAGAGGAATGTACCCTTCCCGGAAGCCGAGAAACGAACGAGCGCTCCGTCTACTCCATCCCCTGAAGTCCCCGTCATCAGGCCCAGGACATTGATCGATCCCCGGGGAATCCGTATCGAAGGCCTTTTGCTTCCCTTGGTGTTCTGTGCTATTCTCATTCTCAAATCTACTCAGGAGGAATAACGTGACCGACAACAAGAACCAGGCCAACAAAGCCAATGAACGACAAGTTGAGAAGATGAAATCCCTCGAGACCGCCATTCTAAACATCGAGAAACAGTTTGGCAAGGGCGCCGTAATGAAGCTGGGCGATTCGAAAGCCCTTCAGATCGAGGCCATTCCGACGGGGTCCCTTTCCCTCGATTATGCCCTCGGAGTGGGCGGCCTTCCCCGCGGTCGGATCGTCGAGATATTCGGGCCCGAATCCTCGGGGAAAACCACCATTGCGCTCCATTCCGTTGCCGAAGCCCAACGGGCAGGTGGTCAGGCTGCTTTCATCGATGTCGAGCACGCACTCGATCCCGGATATGCCAAGGTCCTCGGAGTCGATACGGAGAACCTGCTCATCGCCCAGCCCAGCAGCGGCGAGGAAGCTCTCGAGATTGCAGAAATGCTTGTCCGAAGCAACGCCATCGACGTGATCGTGGTCGACTCCGTTGCGGCCCTCACCAGCAAAGCCGAAATCGAGGGCGATATGGGGGATGCCACGGTCGGGATGCAGGCACGCCTGATGTCCCAGGCGATGAGAAAGCTCACCCCGGTAGTCAGCAAATCGGGGTGCATCTGCATCTTCATCAACCAGATCCGGGAGAAGATCGGCGTGATGTTCGGGAATCCCGAAACCACCCCTGGCGGTCGTGCCCTCAAATTCTTCGCTTCGGTTCGCCTCGACATCCGCAAGAAGGAAACACTCAAGGAGGGTGAGGAAGCCGTCGGATACACAGCCGAGGTCAAGGTGGTGAAAAACAAGGTTTCCCCTCCCTTCAAGAAGGCGCGTTTCGACATCACTTTCGGCAAGGGATTGTGCAAGGAAGGGGAGATCCTCGATATCGCCGAGGAATGCCGGATCGTTATGAAGTCCGGTGCCTGGTACTCCTACGGGGACATCAGAATGGGCCAGGGCCGGGAAAACACCAAGGATTTTCTGGCCAAGAACCCGGACGTGTTCTCCGAGATCGTGATGAAGGTGAAAGCGAAGTTGGGGATGTTGAAACCTGCCCCCCAGGCCGAAGAGAGAGCCTCCGGCCACGAGAAGGAAAAGGCCGCCGGAAAGTCGAAGTGATCGAAGCCTGGGCGGTCCCGGTTCCCAAAGATTGGGGCCGCCCGGTAAATTTTCCCACTGGCGGCTGAGCATGGATTACGACCTTCTGGTAATTGGCGGCGGACCCGCAGGCGGAACCTCCGCCTTGTATTCCGCCAATAGCGGACGTTCCGTCGCCGTGCTGACCGGATCCCCAGGGGGAAGCTCGATTTCGGGTGTTCCCGAGATCGAGAATTTTCCGGGAATCCTGCGATTGGACGGCCCGGGTTTCCTTGAAAATCTCCATCGGCAGAACCGAAGCGCGGGTGTTTCTCTCGTTGAATCCGAGGCCCGGTCCGTCACGATCGAGAACCGTTTCAAGGTCGTTCACGACGACCGGGGGCAGGCTCTTCGGGGCCGGGCACTGATCATCGCCACCGGAACCGCCCCGGTGATTCCTCCGATTCCCGGGGTCGGGAAACTCCTGGGCAGGGGGGTATCCGTATGTCCCTGGTGTGACGGGGCTCTCTTCCGGGGAAGGGATGTCGCCGTGCTCGGTGGAGGGAATGCCGCCTACGCTTCGGTCCTTATTCTCGAACGTTTCTGCAGGGGAGTGACGCTCCTGCTTCCGAAACGCGAGGGGGTTTCTTTCGCAGCTCTCAGGGCGCGGGTGGCTTCCATTCCCAGAGTGAAGGTTCTTTCCGGGGTCGAAGTGGTGTCGGTGGAAGGTGATGACCGACTCACAAGGGTGAATCTCGTTGTGGATGGCTCTTCGCTTGGCCTTCAGGCCGATGCCCTTTTCCTGGCCTTGGGGCAATCTCCCCGGACTTCCTTCCTTGGTAAACTCGTCGACCTCGGATCTGGTGGGTTTGTCAATGCTGATTCTCGCGGGCGAACCAGTGTTCCCGGCATTTTCGCGGCCGGTGACGTCGTCGAGGGGGTTTTCAGACAGCTTGCGGTTGCCTGTGGAAGCGGCGCTACCGCGGCCCTTTCCGCTGAGGAGTATCTTTCCCGCCAATGGGGATGACCGGAGCCATTCACTGATTTTCTTCCTCCGGACTTTGGGGACGTGATCGTGAATTCCTCTCTGTAAAAGGCTCCAGCGGAAGTGGCACCTTCGGTGAGGCAGGCAAACCCTCTTCCCATGAGCCTCCAAGATGGCCCTGGGGATTTGGGGCGGGAGCAACGAAATTCCGGCACCGGTTGCTGGAATTTTTTCGCTTTTGCGGGCGGGAACAATTGGAAACGAATCTTTAGAGTTATCTTCAGCGGATTTGTTAAGTTTTGTCAGCTTGGCATTGAAGTTGCTTTACCTTTCCCCGGCACCTGAAATGCCTAAAGAAATTTGGAGGTTCTACCAAGAGATGAAACGCTTGATTGCCCTCGCCGTTATGGCAACGATGGTTGTCGGAACCCCCTCTTTTGCCCGGGATCTCCCCGACAAGGCCGATCTGAAAGCGCACAACCCTGAAGTTTCCGCCGAAAGAAGGACCCGAGCCGGTTCCCTCGGTGGAGCGATCGTCGGTGGAATCATCGGCGGGATCCTCAACGGCCTGACCGGTAATCACCATGGCCACCATCCTCCTCCCCCGCCCCCTCCTCACCACGGCGGACATCATGGCTATTTTCCTCCCCCCCCTCCTCCTCCCAATCATGGTGGTTACCACAATGGTGGGAATAACAACGGTGGATACAATCATAACGGCGGTTACAACAACAATAATGGCTACAACAATGGTGGGTACCACCATAACGGCGGCTACAACAACAACGGCGGCTACAACAACGGCGGCAACAACCACCACAATGGCTACAACAACGGCGGTCATGGGCTGCCCCCCCTGCCTCCCAGCCACAATGGCGGCAACCACGGTGGCCACCATGGAAACAGCGGCCACTGGTGAATCTCCGCTTCAAGACTCTCTAGAAGCCAAAAATAAACACCGCACCCCCTCCCAGAGGGGGTGCGGTGCTTTTTCAGGGAACCTCAGACCAGCTTTGGGACGTTTTCCTCAACCAAACCCCCAGTGATCTCCGCAACCGAATTGGGTGAAAGGAAGTCGGGGGGATTTGGGAAACCGTGCAAGCGGCGAAGTGCGTCGACGAAATCCCCGCCCTGTTTGTTTGCGATGATCAAATGGCCGGTCAGGGCGAACTTGGTCGCCAGGGCCATTACCTTCTCGTTCCGTTTTCGGCCCCCAACCGGGGCAAGAGTTGTCTCCTCATGTCCGGGCGGACATGAATGTTTCTGGGAGGGGGTCCTCCGCTAGCTCGGGGGATCCCCGATCATGATGTCCGGATAACGACGCGACCCCCGCCCCGGAAAAAGGTGGCAGGGGAAAGCGTTTTCGGGGGGAATCGGCTTCAGTGCGCGGCGGGGTGGGCGACCCCGGGGGTCCTCTTCCAGAACTGGATCGCAATCGCGGACTTGGCGAGGTGGCCCATAAGGAAACACCGGGGAACCGCTCCCGACGTCTGGCAGAGAATTCCCGCAATGACCCCGAAGTATGCTGCCTGCTCGACTTCGCTGCTGAAGCCAACCGATTCGGAGCTTTCGCCTCCCCCACCGGAGTGGGTTTCACCGTTCGGTTCCGAATTCCCTGCGACCGCGAAAGGATCGGGCCCATCCGAAAGCTCGTCTTCCGAATTCCCATTTCCCGCTGGAATCTCACTGGAACTCGCCATGGGAACCGGCTGAGGGACGATCGGTTCTCCCATTGGTTCCGCGAGGCCGGCGTAGGCGTTCTTCATCGCGGCGTCGGCGATTCCTTCCAGGATCACGTTACCCGCGAAACGCATTCCCGCTTCCTTGAGGATCTTGAGGACGACTTCCTTCATCGGGAGCTCGACGGCTTTTCCCGCCCACGCTCCCATTCCGGAGGTGCCGGCGGCAAGGACTCCATCTGCAAGAGCCGATGCAAAAACCGATTTGAGGAGTTCCTTGGCGGTCTTGGGTTTCCCTCTGAATGCCTGCATCCGGATTTCGTAGGCTCCGTTGGAAACGGCAGAGAAAAGACCCGCCCCGATTCCCGACCCCAGGACGTTTCCGATGACTGGACTGGCGGGGATCAACACGGCCGCCACGAAACCCGTTCCCGCGGTAGAAATTCCCAGCGCTCCGACCACGGCGGTCACCGCGGCGGGAAACGCTGTCGTTCCGACCGAGGCCCCGATCGTTCCGCCCACAGTGGGGGCGACCGATTTGATGGTTATCCAGAAAAGCTTCTCGACCTTTCCCATTTCCTTGTCGGGGGGGGGAGGTAGGTAGGGCCCCGATGCATAGCCAGTCCCGTCCATGCCTGGGATGGAAGTTGGGAGGGGAATCGGCTCGTCGGGCTGGTCGGCGTTCATCGCCTCGTCCGGGTTGCTCGGAGTCGCGGCGACCATGAACCGGTCGTGAAAACCGTTTCCCGCAAAGGCTGCCGCGAGGGAAAGGGAGGTGAACAGGAAAAACGCCAGAGCCAACTTGCGGCCTTTCGAATCGGAAAATCCCCATCCGGTTTTCATGCCTGCTCGCGCCTTTCTATGCTGATTTTGACCGTATTTCTTTTATTGTACCCTCGGGGAGGGTTTTTGTCCAACGCCGCAGGATGGAGTATCGCCGGGTTCAATTGGATGACCGCGCTTGAACGGGAGGGGGGAAGGGGAGCGAACGTTTCGATTGCATCTTGTGGCTGGGTCTGGAATGGGCTATCATCCTTGCGATCGAGATCGGAAATCACCTTCGGAGGGCAGGCTATGGCCGACCAATACATCTTCACGATGCTTCGTCTGAACAAATTCTATGGGCAGAAGCAGGTTCTGCGCGACATCAACCTGTGTTTCTTCCCGGGAGCCAAGATCGGGATCGTCGGAGAGAACGGAGCCGGAAAGTCCACGGTCCTGAGGATTATGGCAGGCATCGACAAGGAGTTCCAGGGGCAGGCCGAGCCAACCCGAGGCGTGAAGGTCGGTTTCGTCCCCCAGGAACCCCAGCTGGAAATGGGAAAAACCGTTCGGGAGAATCTCGAGTTGGCTTTTGCCGATACCATGAAGCTGCTCCGCGAGTATGAGGACCTCTCCAACCGGATGGGTGAAATGGCCCCGGAAGAAATGGACAAGGCCATGGAGCGCATGGGCGTCCTTCAGGAAAAGATCGATGCCTGCGGCGGCTGGGAGATCGACACCCGCCTGAACGTGGCATCCAACGCCCTGGTTCTTCCTCCCGACGAAATGATCGTCGACAAGCTTTCCGGAGGCGAACGCCGCCGGGTCGCTCTCTGCCGCGTCCTTCTCGAGCAACCCGACCTGTTGCTTCTCGACGAACCCACGAACCATCTCGATGCCGAAACGATCGACTGGATCGAAAACTACCTGAAAAACTACCCGGGAACGGTGATCATATCGACGCACGACCGGTACTTCCTGGACAAGATCACGAAATGGATCCTCGAACTCGAGAACGGCCACGGGATCCCCTTCGAGGGAAACTACACCTCATGGCTCGGCCAGAAGATGGAGATCCTGGCCCAACAGGAGAAGAAGGAATCCGCCCGCCGCCGCTCTCTCGAACGCGAACTGAAATGGATCAAGATGAGCACCGCGGACCGGCACGACCTCAGCAGGGCCCGCCTTTCGCAGTATGAACAGCTGGTTGCAAGGGAGATGGCCGCCAGCCAGAACGAGCAGAACGTCATCCAGATCGCGCCTTCGGTTCCTCTGGGCGACAAGGTCGTGGTTCTCAAGGGCGTCACCAAGGGATTCGGAAAGGAGAACCTTATCGAGGATCTTTCTTTCAACCTTCCCAAGGGTGGCGTGGTGGGAATCGTGGGCCCGAACGGGACTGGAAAAACCACCCTGTTCAAGATGATCGTCGGCGTCGAGAAACCCGATTCCGGGGTGATCGATATCGGACCGACCGTCAAGATGGCCTGGGTCGACCAGCACCGCGATATCCTCACCGGCGAAAAGACCGTCTACGAGGAGATCAGCGACAACGCCGAGGAGATCGTCTTCGGGAAACAGAAGATCCCCGCGCGGGCCTACTGCGGCCGTTTCGGGTTCAAGGGAAGCGACCAGCAGAAGCTCGTGAAAAACCTTTCCGGCGGCGAACGGAACCGGGTCCATCTCGCGAAGATCCTGAAATCGGGATGCAACCTGATCCTGCTCGACGAACCGACCAACGATCTCGACGTGGGAACGCTACGCCTGCTAGAGGACGCGATAAGCGATTTCAGCGGCTGCATAATGGTCATCAGCCACGACCGCTTTTTCCTCAACCGCATCTGCACGCACCTGCTCGTCTTCGAGGGCGGGGCGAAAGTCCAGTGGTTCGAGGGGAACTACGAGGAATACGAGTCGCTCAAGCTCAAGAAGCTCGGTGCCGCGGCCCTCGAAAACCGCCGCACAAAATACCGCCGGTTCAG
>CAYRYU010000048.1:0-23302 GCA_964428355.1 uncultured bacterium | reverse complement strand
GGTTCAGTCTTTCATGAACCGCGGGTTCAGCCTTTCATGAACGCCGGATTCAGGCCCAATTGAATCCCCGGTTCAGTCTTTCATGAACCCCCGGTTCTTGAGCTCCTGAAACGGGATTTCACTCCGAAGAGGGGCTGATGGCGGAAAAGAAGAACCGCCGGGGATCGAAAGATCCGCCGGCGGTGCGGCTTGAAAGTCGGTCCGGGGTCAGTTGGCAGTCAGGGAATCCATCTGGGCCTTGTCGAGGTCGGCCGTCATCTTGACGGCGGTGTCTCCCGCCTCGACCTTGGCCTTTTCGAGGATGGCCATCGCAACCTTGCTTTCTCCCGCCTGGGTCTTGATGACGAGGATCAGGTTCTCGATGAAGGCCTTTGCGCTCGCGGTTCTTTCCTTGCTCGGGCCCACGATCTCGACGGTGCATTCGAAATGGAGGGGGCCGGTGTATTCCAGGACGAAATGGACGAAATCGAGTGCTGCGAATGGGGTAACCGTCCCGTCCGGGGCAACTGCCGGCATCAACCCGATTCCCCAGAAGGTGGCTTTGGTGTTCGCCTTTGCCATCATTCCCTTGAACTTCTCCTCGGTGGCGAGCGAATTGGCCGCGTTCTTGAGGATGCCCAGCATCTCGGAAACGGCCGGGCCATCCCCGCCGATGGCGAGTGAACCGTCGATGAAGATCATCGGCGAGGTCTTGAAAGCCGGATGCATCATGGCCGTGTAACCCTCGACCTTTCCGAGGGAAAGCCCATCGATCCCGGTCTTTTTGGCGATGACGGATTCCTGGATCTTGGCGATGTCGAACTTCCCGGTCAGGACGTATCCGACCGGCATTTTTTTCGACTCGGGATCCGGTTTCGAGCTCATGAAGACCGTGAACTGGTTCAGATTCTTCTCCGGGGAGAGGCCCGTCGCCTTGATGAACTGCTCGAAGGTTTCCTTCTGGCCGAAGAGCGATATGAACTGGTCTCTCAGGAAAGTCTTGAAAGCGTTGTTTGAAATGCCCTTCGAGACATCGCAGGAGGCGAAGAAGAGGGTTCCCTTGGGTAGGATCGACAAAGCGTCAGCCGCCTGAACCCAGGACGCCAGGACGAGGGCGAAAAAAACGGTAAGAGCGAGTTTCTTCATGGAATTCCTCCTGCCGGTAGGCATGTTATTTCTCTTGACCAATCTGGAATTAAACACCTTGCCCGGGGAACGGTCAAGGTGATTTCGCGGGCAAACACGTCACTTTTTTCCGAACCAGACCTTCCTGAGGCAGATGAATGGGGGGCCCATGGGGGTTATCACAAGATCCCGGACGTATGGCTGGCAGAGGACATGGGTCGTGTAGTGATACACGCAGACGATCGGGGCGTCGTCCAGGATGACCTGTTCCGCTCTCTGGTAAAGGGCGATCCGCTCTTTCGTGTCCAGCTCCGCCCTTGCCTTGTCGAGAATATCGTCGACCAGGGGGTTCGAATAGTGGCTGAAGTTGCCTCCCGTGCCGGCGTTGCTGGAATGGAACAGCTGGTGGAGGAAGTTGTCCGGGTCGGGGTAATCGACGGTCCAGCCCATCCTGAAGAAGCCGGCCTGGCCGCCCTCGACGGTTTCGAGGTGCTCCTTGAAGCTGACTTCCCTGGGCGTGCAATTGATTCCGAGATCCCGGAGGTTTGCGAGGACGAATTCGAGCGTCCGGGTATGGATCGGATCGCGGTTGTACTGCAGGGTGATTTCCGGGAACCCCTTTCCACCAGGGTAACCGGCCTCCGAGAGAAGCGCCCTCGCCTTCGCGATATCGAAGGAGTAGCCCCGGAGCGCGGGATTGAATGCCATGATCCCGGGGGGAAGGATTCCCCGGGCCGGTTTGGCCCGGTCGTTGACGATCAGCCGGGTGATCGTTTCCCGGTCGATACCGTAACAGATCGCCTGCCTGACCTTGGGATTGTCGAAGGGGGGGATCTTCACGTTGAATCCGAGGTAGTAGATTCCCCAGCGGCTGACCTCCTGGAAAAGGGGCGACCACTTGGGATCCTGCTTGACGTTCATGTATTCGGGATCCGGAACGTCGACCGTGTCCAGTTCTCCACGCTTGAAGGCGGCGAACCTCTCCGATTCGCTGGGAATATGTGGATACTCCAGCCTGTCGAAGTAGGGCCGACCCCGGAAATGATCGGGATTCGCCAGAAGGGTGATCTTCGAATCGGTTCTTTCACCCCAGGTGAAGGGACCGGTTCCGACGGGCCTGGATGCGAGGTCGTTGGGCGGCTCGGCGTCCTCCCGGGGAACGATGAAACCGTTGCTGAGGGCCAACAGTGAGAGGAACGGGGTGAAGGCCTTTTCCAGGGAAAACTCGACCGTATCCGAGGCGATCGCCTTGATTCCGGAAATGGATGGGGACCTTCCCTCGGAGAAATCTTTCGCTCCCTGGATCACGAGAAAATTCTTCCCCCGGCTTCCTTTTTTCTGGGGGTCGAGGAGTCTGCGAAAGGTATAGATGACATCCTCCGCGGTGAGGGTCCGTCCTTTGTTCTGCGTCGGGGAACCCTCCAGACCGATGTGGGAATGGAACCGGACGTCATTCCTGAGTCTCAGGGTATAGGTCAGGCGGTCGGGACTGATGGTCCAGCTTGCCGCAATCGCGGGAATGACCCGGCCCTCGGCGTCGAATTCGACAAGGCCGTCGTAAATCTGGCGGCAAACCTCATGGGAATAGGAATCGTTGACCTCTCCCGGATCGAGAGTGTTGATCGGAGCCTGGAATGCCCGATGGAAAACCCCTCCTGTAACGGGCTTTTCCTTTTCCGAGAGCGGTGGAGGCGGGGTTCCCGATTCGCAGCCCGGAAAGAAAACACCGGAAAGGACCATCAAGACAAGGAACATGCCCGGAAAAAGAACCCGGATCGCGCGGGGAGAAGGCAAAGGGCGACTTTTCTCAGGAATCGACATTCTCATCACCTGTTTTCGGGGAAGAATACCACTTGGCTCGAAGGAGGGCAAGAAGCCGGTTACCGATCGTTCCGGCTTCATTTGACAGGGGGCGATGGCCCGGATAGAATTCGATGTGCATGATGCACCGGGGGCGAATCCAGGTTCTTCCGAGGTGCAGGGCAGACTTCCGAGATCATTAAAACGGGGTGCAGCAATGAATCCAGCCGGCTTTTTCCGATCACTCCTCCTGGCGGGGCTCTTTTCTTTAGTCCTGAGCCCGGTTTGGGGAGTCACGGTTTCCGACAGGATTCCCAACCGGATGGTCTACGCGATCAAAGCCGTCTCTCCAGGGGAAATCTGGATCGGAACCGAGGACGGCGCGGCCCGTTTCGACGGGACGAACTGGACGGTGTATTCGCCGGCTGATGGGCTTCCCCACCAGGTTGTCACCTCCATTGCCCGCAACCCCCAGGACGGATCGCTCTGGTTCGGAACCTTCGGCGGGATCGGGAAGTTCGCGGACGGGAAGTTCCAGACCTTCTCCACGATGAACTCAGGACTCGTAAATGACGTTGTCTACGGGGTCGCAATCACCCTGCCCTACGTCTGGGTTGCGACGACCAACGGTATCTCAAGGTTCAATCCTTCGAACGGGGAGTGGAAAACCTTCAACGACCAGAATGCGCCGATGAACGAAGTCTGGGTCTATGGTGTGAATTCCGAACCGGAGGCCAGGGGGGACACCTGGTTCGCGATATGGGGAAGCGGGCTGCTTCGCATTTCCCCATCGGGCGAGATCAAGGGATACCAGGACCCCGACGACATCTTCGACGTCGATTTGGTGAGGAACGACGGCCCTCTTCACGAAATCCAGGTTTCGGTCACGGCGAAGGGAAACCTTGTTTACGCCGGGGCTTATTTCGGGCTGACGAGGTTCGACGGGACCAACTGGAACACGTGGACGGTGAAGGATCCCGATTCGGGCCTTCCCAGCGATTTCATCAACGTCGTCAAGCTTTCGCCGGATGGAAGGGTCGTTGCGATCGGGACGGACAAGGGGCTCTGCCTTTACGACCACGCCGCAGGGAAGTGGACCACCTTCCACCAGAATCCGCATGGCCCGGGAGGGGAACTCCGTACCTTCCAGGGCGGGGTCTGGAAGACCGAGACCACGTCGTTCGCCCCGGCGGGGGATTTCATCTGGTCGGTCGAGTTCGTGGACGACCGGATCTGGGTTGGAACCTCGAGCGGGCTTTACACCGCCAGGTTCAACTGGTAGGGAGGCATCGAGATGAACCGGAAAAGTTGCTTGCTGTGTTTCCTGATGCTCGTCGCGACTTCCGGGGCGGCTATCCTGGCCCAGGAACCTTCGCCAGCCCTTGCGCCCGCACCAGCCCTTGCGCCCGCACCTGGCCTTGCGGCCGCACCTGGCCTTGCGGCCGCGTCTGGGACGGGGTATCACCAGTGGACGGCCCCCTTCGAATACCTCGGCCCGGGAAGGGAATTCAGGGAAGGCGATCCGAATCCTCCCACGATCAGGATCGGGGTCCTTGCTTCTCTATCCGGAGGGGGGGCTGAATATGGTCTGGCGATGAAGGACGGGGCCGAACTGGCACGTGAGGAGATCAACTCCAAGGGCGGGGTTCTGGGAAAGCCGCTCGAGCTTGTCTATCGTGACGACAAGAACGACATGGGTGAGAACGGACATCAGACGGTCAAGCTTTTGTTCGAAGACAAGGTCTGGACGATCATCGGTTCTGTCCATTCCGGGTGCACCCATGTCGCCGCGAGGATCACCCTGAAGGCGGAAACTCCACAACTGACGACGGTCAGTACCGACCCGACCGTCCAGATGATCGGGAGTCCATGGATGTTCAGATGCCTTGCGGATGACCGGGCACAGGGCGCGGCCATCGCCGGACTTGTGTTCGGAAAACGAGGTTTCAAGAGGGTCGGGCTTTTCCAACAGAAGAACCGATATGGGAAAATGGGTGGGAAGACCATCGCCCATATCGCGGCCCAAAGGGGGAGTCCACTAATTTTCAAGGAATACTTCGACCCTGGGCAGACAGACTTCGGGAAACAGGTCCAGACTCTTGGACGGGAGAAACCCGATGCCATCATTCTCTGGGGCCTTTACAACGAGTGTTCGGGTCTGGTCAAGGCAATCCGGGGATCTGGAAATCAGGTCCCGGTCTTCGGGGCCGACGGGATGGTCTCTCCCCGTTTCATCGACCTGGCCGGGCCCGCCGCGGAAGGGGTGGTGGTCACCTATCCTTTCGATGACACCCGGAACGACCCCGTGACGATCAGGTTTTTAAGTGCTTTTTCCGCCCGGTATGGCAAGGCCCCTGATTCCTTCGCTGCCCATGCTTACGATGCTGTCTACCTGATGGCCAGGGCGCTCGAGCGTGGGGGGTTGAACAAGGCCAGGATCAGGGATGCCCTGGCTTCCACCAGGGAGTTCCCAGGTGTGACCGGACCCATTTCCTTCAACGGCCAGAACGACGACGCCCGTCCGGTCATTTTCGCCCGCGTGGAAAACGGCCGGTTCGTTCCAATCAAGGACTGAAACCCCGTTTTCGGGCGTTCCTGAGAGCCCCTGCTGCAAGGCAATCTCCGAATCGTCCCGATTATAGAGGCTCCACCGTCTCTTGATTAAACTCCCGGTTCATGTTAGACTGGCCGCTCGACGAGGCGAAAGACTGCTGCGTTGTGCCTGTGACCCGAAATGGGGCAAGGCAGCGTCTTTTGCACTCGGACTTTTTGGGAGCAGCAGATGGAAACGAACCGGTCCGGAGAAATCATCGGAAGCGTGACCGCTTTCGTCGAGTCGTCATTCGACGGCCGGTTCGAGGTTTACCAGGTTTCATTCAAACCGGTTAACCGGAAGATGATCCTGGAGGTCATGATCGACAATGCTTCCGGAGTAAACGTCGGGGATTGCGAAAAGGTTTCCCGCGCTCTGGAAGCTTATCTCGATGAGACAGACCTGATCCACCGGGCCTATACCCTGGAGGTTTCCTCACCCGGGGTCGAGCGTGTCCTGAAAAGAAGAGTCGATTTCGAAAGACATGTCGGAAAGCTGGTCCGTTGGGTTTTGAAAGCCGGTCCGGAGCATCCCCGGGAGGTCTTCCGCGCCCGGTTGCAGAAGTTTTCCGGGGAAGGGATCGTCGTTCTTTCCGACGGGGGAGCGCGGGAGATCCCTCTGGAAGCTGTCGAGGAAGCCCGCTCGGTGTTCGAGTTCCCCCAAAGGAAAAAAAGAGGATGACGAAGTGAGGTTGCCATGGCAAAGACGAATTTGATCGAGGCCTTAAAGGAAGTTACGGGGGAGAAGAATCTCCCGATGTCTGTTTTGGTCCAGGCAATCGAGGAGGCTCTGGTGGTTGCCTACCGGAAAAATTTCGACTCCGAGGAAGACGTCCGGGTTACCCTCGAGGAAACTTCCGGGACGTTCAAGGTGATTTCCCGGAGAACCGTGGTTGCCGACGAGGTTCTGGACGATCCAGAAAAGCAGTATACCCTCGAGGAGGCCCAGGAAGTGAAGCCCGACGCACAGGTGGGTGAAGTGCTCGAGGAGGACGTGACTCCCAAGGACTTCGGGCGGATCGCGGCCCAAACAGCCCGTCAGGTCGTCAGCCAGAAGTTGAAGGAGGCCGAACGGAACCTCATCTTCAAGGAGTTCCAGGACAAGCTCGGAAAGGTCCTTTCGGGAAAAGTCCAGCGCGTCGATCGGGACACGGTTTTCGTCGAGTTTGCCAAGGCCGAGGCAATCCTTCCCAGGAAGGAACAGATCCCGGGGGAGGTCTTCCGGACCAACGACCGCATCAAATGTTTCATTACCGAGGTCCGTTACACGTCCAAAGGGCCCCAGATAATTCTTTCGCGAACCAGCGCGAAATTCGTGGAGAAATTGTTCGAACAGGCGGTTCCCGAGATTTCCGACGGAATCGTCGAGATCAAGAATTGTTCCCGTGAACCTGGAATCCGTGTCAAGATCTCGGTCTGGAGCAAGGACAGCCGGGTCGATCCTGTCGGTGCCTGCGTAGGGTTGAAGGGCAGCCGGATCAAGGGAATCGTCGATGAACTCAACGGGGAGAAGATCGACATCGTCCGGTTCAGCGAGAATCCCATCGAATATGTGGTCAATGCGCTGAGCCCGGCGAAAGTCCAGGCCGTCACGATTTCCGACGGGGGGAAGGCCGCGTTGGCGATCGTGGTGCCCGCCCAGCTCTCCCTGGCCATCGGCAAGGAAGGGCAGAACGTCAAGTTGGCGTCGAAATTGACGGGAATCAAGATCGACATCAAGACGGAGAAGGAACTGGAAGAGGCGGAAGCGAAAGCCACGTCTCATGATGATGAACCGAAGTCGGCTTCTCCGGAAGCAGAACCGAAAACCACTCCCCCGGTTGAATGAGGGAAAGCGAGGTAAGGGATGGCAGTACGATTACACGAACTGAGCAAGAAATATAACATCAGCAGCAAGGACCTTGCGGGAATGCTCGGGAAACTCGGATTCCAGGTAAAGGAGCACCCTTTCACCAGCATCGGGGAGGACATGATCGAAGCGTTGGAGAACCATCTTCGTGCGGTCGGCCAGAAGGCCGCTCCACCTGAGCCTAAGGCCGCTCCAAAAGCGCCGCCCAAGCCTGAACCCGCGAAACCGGTTCCTCCCAGGGTTGAGGTCAAGCCGGCTCAAAAGCCTTCCGAAGCAAGGCACCCGGCTCCCCAGCCTCCGGCAAGGCCTGACCCCAAAGCGGATTCAAAACCCATGTCATGGGACAAGATGACTCCCCAGGCGCCGGTGAAGACCACCGCCCCGGGTCAGGTCCAGGCCCCACGTCCCGCCGGCCATCAGCCTCATCCCGCCGCTCCTTTGGCCCCTCTCCAGGACCTGAAGCTGGGCAAAGGGCCGGTCGTCGTTTTCAAGGATGAGAAGAAGAAGACCGGGCCCAAGCCTCCCCGGATAGAGGAGGTCGAGGAGGTCGAGGTCAACCAGCAGATTACGATCATCAAGACCGCTCCCCAGAAAAAGGAGACCCCGGCCAAGAAGGTCAGCAAGAAGAAGATCCAGAAGACCCAGGTAAAGGGGGGAGTCCATATCCCCCGAAAGGTTCTCGAAGAGCAGCGCGAGGCTGAAGCCCTTGCGCAGATCACGACTGAGATTCAGCCCGGCGAGGGCGCAGGACAAGAGGAGGAAGGTGAGGAACCGATCCCCCAGGTCCGGATCCCACAGGAAGTCACGGTCAACGAGCTCGCAAAGTATCTCCAGGTCGAAGGGGTCGAGATCATCAAGAAACTCCTTGGGCTCGGCGTCTACGCCAGCCTGAACCAACGTCTCGAATCCGAGCAGGTCCAGCTCATCGGCCGCGAGTTCGGGAAGGCAATCGTTTTCGCTGAAGACCTCATCGATTTCGAGGAGGTTCCCGACAGCCCCGACCAGTTGAGCGTCCGGCCCCCTGTCGTCACGATCATGGGCCACGTCGACCACGGCAAGACCTCCCTCCTCGACCGGATCAGGCACTCAAGGGTGGCCGAAGGCGAGGTTGGGGGAATCACCCAGCATATCGGCGCATACCAGGTCAAGACTCCCAACGGAACGATTTCCTTCCTCGATACCCCGGGTCACGAGGCATTCACGGCAATGCGTGCCCAGGGCGCGCAGGTCACAGATATCGCCATCCTCGTGGTGGCCGCCGATGACGGAGTCCAACCTCAAACGATCGAGGCGATCCACCATGCCCAGGCGGCGAACGTTCCGGTCATCGTCGCTATCAACAAGGTCGACAAACCGGAAGCCAACCCCGAGAAGGTCAAGCAGCAACTGATGCCGTACAACCTGGTCGCAGAGGATTGGGGCGGGAAGACGATCATGGTTCCTGTTTCCGCCAAGCGCGGGGACGGAATCGACACTCTTCTCGAGATGATCCTTCTGCAGGCCGAGATCATGGAGCTAAAGGCGAATTTCCATCGTCCCGGGATCGGAACCATCATCGAAGCCAAACTGGACAAGGGAATGGGGCCGATGGCAACCGTTCTCGTCCTGAACGGACGGATCGAGATGGGCGACAACATCATTTGCGGAACGAGCTACGGCCGCGTCAAGGCCCTGGTCAACGATTCCGGAGCCCGGGTCAAGGAGGCCGGACCCGCGATGCCCGTTGCGGTTCTCGGTCTCAGCGACGTTCCCCGGGTGGGCGATCGTCTCCAGGTGGTCGAAAACGCGAAGTTCGCCCGGTTCGTCGGAATGTTGCGGACCAAGCAGGAGCGGGAAGACCGCCTCGCCCGCGAGAACCGCCTGAAACTGATGGACCTTTTCAAACAGGTCACCGACGGGAAGGTCAAGGAACTGAACATCATCATCAAGGCCGACGTGCAGGGCTCCGCAGGGGCGTTGAAGGACGCTCTCGAGCGCCTCAGCACCGCAGAAGTCCGGGTCAACGCCATCCATACCGGTGTCGGGGCTATCACCGAATCCGACGTGATGCTGGCCGCCGCCAGCAATGCGGTCATCATCGGGTTCCACGTCCGGCCCGCCCTCGGGGTGGACGATGTCGCCGCTCGGGAAGACGTTGAAATCAAGGTTTTCAGGATCATCTACGACGCCATCGACGCGATCAAGCTCGCTCTGAAGGGCATGTACGAGCCCGAGTACGAGGAGGAGATCGTCGGCCGTGCGGAAGTCCGGCGCGTCTTCAAGATCACCGGGGTGGGCGCGATCTCGGGTTCCTTCGTCATCGAGGGAAAGGTGGTGCGGGAAGCTTCCGTTCGCATCATCCGCGACGGGGTCGAGGTCTACGAAGGGAAGATCTGTTCCCTGAAACGCTTCAAGGATGATGTCAGGGAGGTCCAGGCCGGTTACGAGTGCGGCATCGGGGTTGCCAACTACAACGATCTCAAGGAAAAGGATATCCTGGAACTTTTCCGCCTGAAGCAGATAGAGCGCGTGGTCTGATCCCGGCTTCCGGAGAGATGTTCGTATGGCAATGGTGGTCGCTATCGGCACGTTCGATCTGCATTTTCCAGAAGTCCACAGCCTGAAGGAAAAGCGCCAGATCGTCCGTTGCCTTGTCGACCGGGTCAGGGCGAAGTTCAACGCCTCGATCTCGGAGGTGGAGGATAACGACCTCTGGCAAAAGGGAACCATTGGTGTCGCCATCGTTTCCAACGACCGCACTCTCCTGACCCAAATGGGGCAGAAGATCGAGGATATCCTGACCGACCATGACCAGGTACAGATGCTGAATATCGACTGGGAGTTCGTATGATTTCTCATCGTCGCGAAAGGGTCGAATCCCTTCTGGTCCGGGAAATTTCCAATATCCTTCTCCGGAAGGCGGCGGATCCGCGCCTGCGCGGGGTCCACATCGTTTCCGTGAACGTCAGCCCGGATTTTCACCTTGCGAGGGTGTTCTACAGCACCCTGGACATTGCACAGAACATGGAGGAAGTCCAGAAGGGGCTCGATTCCGCCAAATCCTTCATCCGTTCCGAATTGAAAAAAACGGTCCAGCTACGTGTTCTTCCCGAGATCGCCTTCTGTTTCGACGAGTCGATCCGAAGGGGTGACCAGATCCTGGGCCTTCTCCGAAAACTGGGGGATTCCCGGGAAGCGTCTCCTGCCGCTCAGGACACCCGCCCCCAGTCTGATCCAAAGGCACCGGGGAGTCGTCCCCGCGACGAGACTCCTGATCCCAAGGACGAGGGGGAGGAGTAGGGCTCTCCAGACGCGATTTTTCGATGAACAACCGGCAAACGCTGCATCCAGATCCAGTCCCAACGGTTGAGGAAACCCGGCGGATCCTGTCGCTCCTCGAGTCGGCCGGTTCCGTTTTCTCGATCGCCCACCCCTTCTCGGACGGGGATGCCCTCGGCTCCCAGCTTGCCCTCCACAGGTTCTGCCTTGCCAGGGGAAAGCGCTCCTGGTGCCTGAATTTCGATCCAATTCCGGATCAGCTTTCCTGGTTGTACAAACCCGGAGAACTTGTTGAATCCCTACCCGCCGGTGAGAAAACCGATCTGGCTTTCTTGATGGAAACCACGGACGTCGCCAGAATGGGAGACCGTGCCCGGCTGTTCGACCGGGCCGTGACCCGGATCCACCTCGACCACCACGTAGGGGTAAAGGGCCTTGGCGACCTGAGCATTCTCGCGGACGGGGTCTCCTCGACCTGCGAAATCCTCTATCCGATCCTCAAGGCTGCCGATCCCGATCTTCCCCTCGAGATCCTCGAGCCGCTCTACGTTGGGATCCTGACGGACACCGGGAATTTCAAGTATTCGAACACCACGCGCAGGGCGCACGAGATCGCGGGGGAGATTCTCGCCGCCGGTCTGGACGTCTACGCTGTTTACAAAAAGATCTACGAAAGCAACTCCCTCAACCGTGTCCTGATACATGGGACCGCCATGTCCCGCGCCCGGTTCCACGGGACCGGAGGCCTCATCTACTCGTGGCTCACGTTGGAAGACTTCACCAGGATCGGAGCTTCGGAGGTCGATGGGGACGGGTGCATCACCCATCTTGTCAACGTCGTGGGTGTGGAGGCCGCGCTCCTCTTTCGCGAGAGGGAGGATGGAACGACCAAGGTCAGCCTCCGGTCCACAGGGAATGTCGATGTCCAGCGCATAAGCAAGGTTTTCGGGGGCGGAGGCCACAAACTCGCCGCAGGGGCGAACCTCCCTGGCCCCCTCCGTGCGGCCATCGAAGCCATGTTGGATGAGTTCTCGCGGGGCGGGCAGGTCGGGGGAAACAGCCATGCATGACGGTTGCCTCGTGGTCTACAAGCCCACCGGGCTCTCCTCCCACGATGTGGTTTCCCTCATCAGGAAGAAATACGGGGTCAAGGCCGGTCATGCCGGAACCCTCGACCCTCTCGCCCAGGGCGTTCTTCTGATCTTCCTCGAGAAAGCCCTCAAGATACTCCAGTTCTTCCCCCCCGAGCTTCTCGACAAGACCTACCTCATGCGGGTCACCCTGGGAAGGGCAACCGATACCTACGATTCGACCGGGACGACTTCCTTCGAGCATGAGGGAAATCTCGATTTTTCGCGTGACCGGATCCTCGAGGTTTTGAGGCAGTTCGTGGGGAACTACGACCAGCGTCCCCCGCCGTTCAGCGCGATAAAGATCGGTGGACAACGGGCATACATGCTGGCGCGTGCTGGAAAGCCGGTGGAGCTCGCTTCCCGAAAGGTTCACGTGACTTCCATCCGCCTCGTGAAGGATTATTCGGCGGGTGGGTCACGCCAACTGGTCCTGCGTGTCCACTGTTCCCGTGGAACCTATGTCCGGTCTCTCGCCCACGACATCGGCGAGAAACTCGGGTGCGGAGCGCACATGTCCTATCTCCTCAGGGAGCGCGTGGGCACGTGGTCGCATCTTGGGGCTTTCCCCGCCTGGAAGATCGAGGCGAAGCGGCAGTTCCTCGATTCCCCTGCATTCGTTCCCTACGCGGGCATACTTCCCTTTTCGAAGATTACGGTTCTTGCCGATGCGGAAGCCCGCATCCGGCGCGGAATGCCCCTGGAACAGAAGGATATCTCGAAGCTCGAGGTTGCCTCCAACGCCCCGGAAGCCGAGGCGATCGTCCAGGTCTTTTCGGGGGCGGGTGAGTTCCTGGCTCTCTATGGCCCGAAAGGTCCCGAGCAGGGAAAAGGCATGCAGCGGCTATTTCCCCTGAGGGTTCTGACATGAAGCTGGTAAACCTCATGTCCGACCCCGCAGATCTCGGTCCGTGCGTGGTCGCCCTCGGGACTTTCGATGGGGTCCACCTGGGGCACAGGGCCTTGATCCGGAGGCTGCTGGCGGAGGCAAAGTCATGTTCTCTTCCCGCGGTGATCTTCACCTTCGACCATTCCCCCCGAAGGATCCTCAATCCCAACGATTTTCCCGGGGAGCTGACGACCCCGGAAGAGAAGTTCGGTCTGCTTCTCGGGTCCGGGGTCGACCGCGTCGTTTTCCGCCCCTTCGACCGGGAATTCGCCCGGACGAGTCCTTCGGAGTTCATTCACGGGATTATCTGCGGGAAACTGCGGGCGAGGGTGGTTTGCGTCGGTTTCAACTTCGGTTTCGGTCTCCAGCGCGAAGGAAGCGCGGATTTCCTCGCCGGGGAGCTTCGCAACCTGGACATTCCCTGCCGGGTCGTGGAGCCCGTCAAGCGGGGAAAGCACATCGTGAGCAGCACCCTGATCCGGGAAGCGATCGGGGATGGGGATTTCGCCCTCGCAAACGACCTTCTGGGAAGAGAGGCGACCTTCAGCGGGGTGGTCATCCATGGCGATCACCGGGGCAGGACGATGGGCTTTCCGACCGCGAATCTCGATCTGACCCAGACATCGAAGGTCCTTCCACCGAGGGGTGTCTATTTTTGCAAGGTCGATACCCATTCCGGGACTTTCCACGCCATCACGAACATCGGAGTACGTCCCACATTCGACAAGGACCGTCCGCTTCTCGAAACCCACCTACTGGATTTCAACGGCGATCTCTACCACACAACAATCAGGGTCCGGTTTTTCAAGAAGATCCGGGACGAGATTCGATTCCCCACCCCCGGGGATCTCGTGACCAGGCTCAACCAGGATCTCGATGAAGCCCGAAGGCTTATCGGGAGCGAGGGAAAGGCGGAGGCGCAATGATCACGTTCGGAGTTTCCACGGCACTTCTTATTGCGGCTTACTTCATCTACGGAGCCATCCTGGAGAAGATCCTGGGGGTCGACCCCGCACGGCCGGTTCCCGCCGTGACGAAATCCGACGGGGTCGACTTCGTTCCGATATCCTGGCCGCGTGTCTTCCTGATCCAGTTGCTCAACATCGCAGGTCTCGGGCCTGTTTTCGGAGCCGTTGCTGGGGCGCTCTGGGGTCCCGTGGTCTTCCTCTGGATCGTCTTTGGGGGAATCTTCATCGGGTCCGTCCACGATTTCGTCGCGGCGTTCATATCCATCCGGGAAGGCGGGGCGAGCCTGACGGAAATCATCGGAAAGTACCTGGGGCCCGTTGTCAGGAAGATAATGATTCTCTGGGTCGTTGTGCTCCTGATGCTGGTCGGGGTCGCATTCACAACGGGACCCGCGTCGATCATGGCGGATGTCTGCAAGACGGGGAAGGTGGAATCGACCGCGGCAATGACTCCCGACCTGGATGTTCCGGTCGGCACCGAAACCGCGACGGTTTCATCCCCCGCGACGATCTCGGCTTCGGTTCCGGCCTCTGCGCAGCCTCCGGTGCCGATCTACCAGACCACCTTCTTCTGGGCGGTCATAATTTTCGCGTATTACGTTCTGGCCACTCTGATTCCGATAGACAAACTCATCGGAAGGATCTACCCGTTGTTCGGAGCGGCCCTGCTTACCATGGTGGGGATGATCACCTGGCGGATCGTCAACGGGAGCCTGCACATCCCGGAACTGACGCTCCAGAACCTCCACCCTGCGGGGGTTGGGGTCTGGCCTTTCATGATGATAACCGTCGCATGCGGTGCAATAAGTGGCTTTCATGCCACCCAATCACCGATGATGGCCAGGGCGATCGAGTCGGAAGGATATTCGCGCCGGATCTTCTTCGGAGCGATGCTCTGCGAGAGCTTCATTGCCCTGGTCTGGGCGGGTGCCGCGATCGGAATCTGCGAAGGATCGACCGCCATCCTCAACCAGGTTCTCGGCCCCAAGGGCGAGGCGGTAATGTTGGTGAAGAAGGTTTCCCAGCTTTTCGGGTTGATGGGTTCAGTCATCATCCTTCTGGGAGTCGTTGCCTTGCCCGTCACGACGGGAGATACCGCCTACAGGTCGGCCCGGCTGACCCTGGCCGAGTTTTTCGGAGTCGATCAGGGACCGATCAAGAACCGGCTCATGATCAGCCTTCCCATGTTCGCGGTCGGGATCTTCCTCACGACGGTCGATTTCAAGGTGATCTGGCTGTATTTCGCATGGCTCAACCAGAGTCTTTCGGTATTCACTTTGTGGGCCGCCACGGTCTATCTCTACCGGAACGGCCGCAACTGGTTTGTAACCGCGGTTCCCGCCCTGTTCATGAGCACCGTTTGCGCCACGTACATCCTGATCGACGAGAAGCGGGGTTTCGCCCTGAACGGAACCCTCGGGCTCGTCCTGGCGATCCTCTTTTCAATCTCCTGCGCATTCCTGGTCACCCGCTTCGCATCGAAAGGATCCCAGGCAGCCCCCGTTCCTTCCGCGGGCTGAAACGGTTCCAAGGGGGGGGGGCGGAGCTACCGAGGGGCGGTTGACGGCTCCGGAATTGCGGCCAACCACCTTTTCACGACCGCCGCGGTCGGGGCGGCGTGATCGCCCGCGCATAGGCTGATGTGGTTGGCTCCGGGGATGACCACGAACTCCTTTTTTTCTGACCTGGCAAGCCTGACGACCGGCTCCACGGTCGCGGGTGGTGCGATACGGTCGTTTCCGCCCGCTATTGCCAGGATGGGGACCGTGATTTCCCGCAACTCCGAAAGGTAATCCGCCTTTCCGGTCCGGTCGGTGAAACGGCCCGCATCGATCCAGGCGACCGTCTGCTTCAAGGTTTCGATCGGGACATCCACCCCCACCTTCCGGATGAGATGGTGGAAAAGGCGCAGTCCGGCGGCATCCTTGTCGCTTCTGGATTTCCAGAAGAACCAGAACACCAGCCGGGCAAGGAACCGGATGGGAACCCTGCGGGTTCCAAGGGCATTCGCCACCGCGAGGACCTTCCTCATCAATGCCGGGTAGAAAGGAACATCAGGAAAGAGTTGGGGGGACCCCAGCGCGATGATCGTCGGGGCCTTTATGATTCCCCGAGCCTGGGCGAGAAGAACGAGCAGTCCGCCCATGCTGAGTCCCAGGACGACCGGGGGGGAGCCGAAAATGCGGAGAGCTTCTTCCCAGATCGGTGGGATTTCCTCCGAAAGGTGGGAATCGAAATCCCAGCCGGGTTGCCCGGGTGGTGGCCGGCCGGAGCGCAGCTCGGGGGCGAAGACCTGGAAATCGCGGGAAAGGATGTCTCCAAGGCCCCGTCCCCGCGGCAGGAAGAACACATCCCGGTTGTTGCAGATTCCGTGGAGTAGAAGAATTCCCGGTTTCATCGCGGTTCCTGCCCGAAATCTGTATCCTCGAGATCGGCGAGGTTGGTTCCGGTCGCGGCGTCGCAAACGAGAGGGATCCGAAGTGCCACCGTTTCCTCCATCGTCCGCTTGATCAGTGGACCGACCCGGGGGATTTCTTCGCGCGGGCAGGTGAACACGAGTTCGTCGTGGATCTGCAGGACCAGCCGGGATCGAAATCCGCCTTCCTTGAGAGCCCGGTCGCAATCGAGCATGGCCTTCTTGACCAGGTCGGCGGCGGATCCCTGGAGGGGGGTATTCCTGGCGACCCTTTCCCCGAAAGCCTTCGTGGGGCGGTTCTTGCTTGCAAGCTCGGGAAGCGGCCTGACCCGCCCGAAGAGGGTGGTCACGCGGCCAGTTTTCCGGGCTTCATCCAGAACCCCCGCGAAAAAGGGGTTCACCTTCGGGAACCCCGCGAAGAACCGGTCGATGTAACTCTGGGCTTCCCCGCGCGGAATCCCGAGGTCGTCGGCAAGGCTGAAGGCGGACATTCCGTAGATGATCCCGAAGTTGATGGTCTTTCCGACCTTTCTTTCGTCGGCGGTGACCTCTCCAACGGGTTTTCCGAAGATGTTCGAAGCCGTGATGGAGTGGATGTCGAGGTTCTTCCGGTAGGCCTCGATCAGGGCCTCGTCCTGGGAGAAATGTGCGAGAAGCCGCAGCTCGATCTGGGAGTAATCGAGGGAAAGGAAAAGCTCGTCGGGGCGGGGAGGGATGAACGCCCTGCGCACCTTCCTTCCGAGTTCGGTCTTGATCGGAATGTTCTGGAGGTTGGGGTTCGAGCTCGAGAGCCTGCCGGTCGCCGTGACGGTCTGGTTGAAACTCGTGTGGATCAGCCCTGAATCCGGATCGACGAGATTGGAAAGCGATTCGACATAGGTCGATTTGAGCTTGGCGATCTCGCGGAAGGCGATCAGGTCGCGGCAGATCGGATGCTCGCGGGAAAGATCCTCCAGGACCTCGTTGTCGGTCGAGAAACCGGTCTTGGTCTTCTTGGGCGGGGTCAGCTGGAGCTTGCCGAAAAGCACCTCCTGGAGCTGTTTCGACGAGTTGACGTTGAAGATGTAACCGGCGTGCCCGTGGATCGTGGCTTCGAGATCCTTGAGCCGGTGGTCGAGCTCGCGGCCCAGATGGTCGAGGTAGTTGCGGTTGAGGCCGATCCCGATCTCCTCCATCTCGAGCAGGAGGGGAAGAATGGGAAGCTCGATCTCATCCAGAAGCTTCGACAGATCGCTCTTCCCGAGCTTGTTTCGGAAGATAGGCATGAGATGAAGGGGAAGGAGGACATCCTGGCAGGCATAGAATGCCGCGTCCGAGATCGGTACTTCGGCGAACGGCCTCCCGGCGGCAACTTCGGTATACTCCTTCACGTTCACGTTCATGAACTCCTTCGCGAGGACTTTCAGTGCGTTGGAGGTAGTGGGGTCCAGGACGTAGGAGGCGAGCATGGTGTCCTGGATCGCGCCGGAATGCCGGACCCCCTCTCGCTCCAGAAACTCGAGATCGAATTTCAGGTTGTGGCCGAGAAGTGTCTTTCCCCGGATTCCCTCGTTCAGGACCGGGAAAAAAATGGCGGGATCCATCTGGTCACCGGGGGCAAGCCCGAGATAGGCGTGCCTGAGGGGTATGTAGAACGCCTTTTCCAGGTCGGCGGCGAGGGAGACTCCGATGATCCGGTTCTTGTGGGGGGAGAGGCCGTCGGTCTCGATATCGAGGGAGATCACCTGCCCCGCTTTCGAGAAAAACGATCGGAGCTCTTCGGGGTCGGTCAATAGGAGACGGTCGCCGGGGAGATCCCTGGCCGGGGCATAGGCCGGGGCCGCGGCGGTGGAATGGGAATCCCCCTCCGGCGGGAGGCTTGCCCGGCCTGTTTCGCCGGAAGGGCGTTCGGTGCCTGGAGCCTCGAGTGGCGCGGCTTCCTTGGGAACGAGGGTGAAGAACTCGTATTCCCGGAGCAGACGAACCAGCTCGGGGCGGGTCAGATTCTCTTCCCGCCATCTGAAAGATTCCGGAGCGTCCACGCATTCGACTTTCGTGTCTATCGTGGCGAGCGTTCGTGAGAGAATTGCGGATTCTCTTCCCGCCTTGACCATCGCCCGCAACTTCTCGTTGGGGATGGTTTCGACCGTTTCGTAGAGCCGGTCGATAGTTCCGAATTCCCTGACCAGCCCTAGGGCCTTCTTCTCGCCGATTCCATCAACGCCGGGGATGTTGTCCGATGCGTCGCCCATCAGTGCCTTCAGGTCGATTATCCCCGATGGGGGAAACCCGTAATCCTTCCGGAATTCCGCCTCGTCGATGAGCCTGAGATCGGTGATCCCCTTGGTGCAAAACTCGACGCGCACCCGGGGTCCGATGAGCTGGAGAAGATCCCGGTCGCCCGTAAGGATGGTCACCTCGTGCTCCCTTTCGAAAAAACGCGCCGCCGAGCCGATCAGGTCGTCGGCTTCGAACTCCGGGACGGCCATCACCTTGATTCCGGCCGCGGCGACGAGCTCCCGGGTGAGGGGAAGCTGTTGGAGCAGGTCTGGAGGCGTCGGCCGCCGATGAGCCTTGTACTCCGGGTACATCTTGTGACGGAAGGTCTCGCGCGCGACGTCGAATCCCACCGCGACGAAGTCCGGTTTCCTGTCCTTCAGGACCTTGAAAAGCATTTTCGTGAACCCGAACAGGGCGCCGGTAGGCTTTCCTCCCCGGGTTCTCAGGTTCTGCCGGTCGAAGGCGTAGTAGGCCCTGAAGGCGATGTTGTTTCCGTCTATCAGGAGACATTGGCCCATGGATTTTCCCCTTTGAAATCAGGATTGAATGAGTATACAATAAATACCTTCGCGGGATGCAGCAGTCCATTCGCACCCGGGAATTCAGGAGGAAACCGATGGCCGTATTCGGACGGAATCTGCTCGGGGACCCGGAGCAGGCGACGAAACTGGAATGGCTCGTGACCAACGGGCTCGGGGGATTTGCCTGTTCCACGCTGGTGGGGTTGAACACCCGCCGTTACCATGGGATCCTGGTCGCAGCACGACGCCCCCCCGTCGAGCGAATCGTTATGGTTTCGCGTCTGGAGGAAACCATCCTGGTGGGAGGGGAGGAGTATGATCTCTCTTCCTGCAGGTACCGAAAGGCCCTTCATCCCTGCGGCCATGTCTGGCTCCAGGAGTTCCGCCGTGACCCCATCCCCACATGGATCTACCAGATCGGGAATGTTCTGGTCTCGAAGAGTCTTTGCATGGTTTACGGCCAGAACACGACCCTGGTGACCTACAAGGTCCTCTCGCCCGAAAAGGACGTGGAGTTCCGGATCCGGCCCCATATGCTCTTCAGGGATTTCCACGGAAACACCTTCCAGAACCCTGGTTTCGAGGACAACACCGAGATCCGTCCGAACGGGGCCTCGATCCAGCCGTTCGGAAACGCCCCGCGCCTCCACATCGCCTGGGACCGTGGAGAGTTCGTCCGTGATCCGAACTGGTATCTCGAAAACTTCCTGGCGGAAGAAGAGAAGCGCGGACTGGATCCGATCGATGACGATTTTTCGAACGGTTATCTGGGAATCAAGCCTTTTGCGGGTTCCGTTTCGATGCTCCTTTCCGACCAGCCCATCGGCTCGTTCAATCCGGTCGATCTGAGGAAGCGCGAGGAGCTGCGGCTGGAATCGGTCGCTTCGGGGATGAAGTCCGAGGACGCATTCCTCCGGCAGCTTCTCCTCGCTGCGGACCAGTTCATCGTCGAACGGCGCAGCACCGGCGGAAAGACGATCATCGCGGGGTATCCGTGGTTTTCCGATTGGGGTCGTGACAGCCTGATCTCCCTCACGGGGTTGACCCTGGTTACCGGAAAGGCCGCCGAAGCCCGCTCCATCCTGAAGACGTTCGCGTCGGCGGTGAAGGACGGGTTGGTGCCGAACTGCTTCGCGGACCAGGGAACCGATGCCATGTACAACAGCGTGGATGCCTCCCTCTGGTTTTTCTTCGCGGTGTACAAGTTCATCGAGTATACCGACGATTACGCCTTCGTCCGTGAAACCTTGTACAAATCCATGGGAACCATCATCGAATCCTTCATCGCGGGAACCCGGTTCAACATCCACGTGGATCCGGATGACGGACTGGTTTCCGCCGGGGAACCGAAGGTGCAGCTGACATGGATGGACGCCAAGGTCGACGACTGGGTGGTCACTCCGCGCCACGGCAAGGCTGTGGAGATCAATGCTCTCTGGTACAACGCGCTCCGGATCCAGGAGATGCTCTGCGAGAAATTCCAGGGCGACGCGCGCGAGATCTCGGCGCTCGCTCGGAAGGTCAAGTCGAGCTTCCGGGCGAAGTTCACCAATCCCGTATCGGGCGGGCTGTATGACTGCATCGGAGGGGACGGGATTCCCGATCCTGCGTTTCGTCCCAACCAGATATACGCGGTATTCCTTCCCTTTTCCCTGCTCGATCCCCAGCAGGAGAAGACGATCGTCAACCAGGTGTTCCGGCATCTGTACACGTCCCACGGCCTCCGGAGCCTTTCCCCTCAAGATCCTCTCTTTGTCGGAAAGTACCAGGGGAATCGCCTCCAGCGCGACCGTTCCTACCACCAGGGAACCGTCTGGGCTTTCCTGGTCGGCCCTTTCATCACATCCTTTTTGAAGGTCCACAACCACTCGATGGAAGCCCAGGTCAGGGCTTCATACATGATCGAGCCTTTCAGAGCGCATCTGGAGGGTGACGGGTGCATCGGGAGCATTTCCGAGATCTTCGACGGGAATCCCCCGCATCGGGCGAACGGGTGTTTCGCCCAGGCATGGAGCGTTGCCGAGATCCTGCGTTGCTATGTCGAGGACATCAAGGGTCAGAAGCCGACCCTGATGGTCTGATCACGTTTCCCCGCCTTGTCCGCCCGGGCCGTTCGTTGACTTCGATTTGGGGGTGTGGTATAAAACTTCCTCCTGATAAAGGGGATGAGCCGGGAGCTGGAAAAGGCGGATCCCTTTCCGAAATCGGGGAAGTTCTCTCTCTCGGGCTCTTGCTCGGTCTTTGCATCGGAATCGGTGTGTTCGCGGGAAACTGGCTCGATGAGGCCTTGGAGACCCGTCCGTATGGAGTCCTTTCAGGGATCCTTTTCGGCCTCGCCGCTTCCGTGGTCCAGGGATATCGAATTCTAAAGGGGAGCATCGAACGTTTTGGCCGAAGAAACAAGCATTGAACGCAAGATCCTGGGGCTCCAGAACCGGGTCCTGACTTTCAGCCTTTTCCTCTGCCTCGCAATACTGAGCATCGGGTTCATCGGTTGGCAGAGCTTCTGGTGGGGCGCGGTCATCGGTTTCGCGATGGGGGTTTTCAGTTTCCACATCCTCGTGACGACCGTAGGCGGGCTGACCGGGGACAAGAAAGCGGCGTTGGTTAAGGGCCTGGTCCTTTCCATGGGAAAGATCGGATTTCTCTTCGTCGCTCTCATGGCCTTGAATTACTTCGGGGTTCCCCTGATCCAGGTTCTGGGAGGGCTCCTTTTCAGCCAGGTTGCAGTCGTTCTGGCGACGGTCCAGATACTCCGTACTCCTCCGTCCGGGGGCGAAAATGGAAGAACTTGAGTCGAAAATCTTCTATCTGTTCAAGTTTTTGAAGGTTTCCCCCGGGGTGATCATGCCTTGGGTCTGTACCCTGTTTCTGGTTTCCGCCGCGGTTGCCTGTTCACGGAAAATGGAGCGTATTCCCAACCCCCTTCAGAACCTTATCGAATTCCTTTGCGAAAATCTGGAAGGGTTCCTGAAGAATGTCGTCGGGGAAAAGCATGTCAAGGAGCTTTTTCCTTTTCTTGCGACGGTCTTCTTGTACATTCTCACCGCCAACATGCTAGGTTTGGTTCCGGGGCTCAAGTCCCCCACCGGAATTTTCGCGAACTGCCTGGGAATGGCACTCATCACTTTTTTCGCCACCCAGTATCTCGGTTTCAGCCGCCACGGCCTGGGCTATCTCAAGCATTTCTGGGGAAGCCCCTGGTGGCTGGGTCCTCTGATGTTTCCGATCCATGTGATCGGGGAGTTTGCCCGGCCTCTCAGCTTAACGATGCGACTTTTCGGAAATATCATGGGGGAAGATGTCGTGATACTGGTCTTGACTACCTGCCTTTTCCCCCTCATCGTTCCGATCCCCATGATCTGCATGGCTCTTTTCACCAGCCTTCTTCAGGCGCTCGTTTTCACCATCCTCTCAGGCCTCTATCTTGCCGGAGCGGTTGGTTCTGACGATCATTGACATACTCTTTCGAGGAGGAGAACCCATGGATCCCAAAATCACGCTCGACCTTTTCATCATAGTCATGTCCGGGTTGACCATCGCCGTGGGTGTAATCGTATCCGCCATTTCCCAGAGTCGGGTCATCGTCGCGGCCTGTGACAACATGGCCAGACAGCCTGAGTTGGCAGGAGAGCTTCGGTTTACCATGATCATCGGTCTGGCCATGATCGAGTCGCTGGCGATCTACTGCCTGCTCATCTCACTCATTCTTCTCTTCCTTCGCTGGGTGTAGGGGGAATTCCGCAATATCATGTCCCGGAGAAGGTTTTTCCTCGCGTTTTCGATCCTTCTGCTCGTCGCCGGAGGAGGGTCCGATCTTCCTCTGTGGGGGCAGGAAGTTCACGCGGAAAAGCCGGATGGGGCGGTGGAAAGCCCCGCGCACGGAAAGGAAGCCCCTCAAGGGGAAGGCCATGAACCCGGCATGTTCGATTTCGATGGGGGAATACTCTTTTCGCAAACCCTGAACTTCTTTCTACTTCTGTATCTACTGAACCGGTTCCTGTATGGCCCGGTCAGGGAAGTTCTCGAAGCCCGGCGGAGCGAGGTCATCCGTAACGTGGAAGGGGCTGAGCAGGAGAAGATCAGAAGCCGGGAGATCCGGGAGGAATACGAAAGAAAGCTCGCCGGGGTCGAAGCCGAGGCTTACGCGATCAAGCAGAAAGCGGTTTCCGATGCCCAGAAGCAGGCCGAAACGACCATCCTCGAAGCGAAGGGAAAGGCTGCCGCCCTTGCCGAAAAGTGCCGGAAGGAAATCCGGATCGAACGGCAGATGGCCTGGGCGCAGTTGCGCAAGGAAGTGGTCGATCTGACCCTGTTGGCCTGCCAGAAGACCGTGGAAACCTCTCTCGATACGAAATTGCAACGTGAGCTGATCAGCCGGACAGTGGAAAAGCTCGAAAAGGCCGATTTTCAGGATGAGCAGCGGTGAAAACCTCGATCATTGCAGGGCGTTATGCGGATGCCTTCTTCCGGTCCCTCCTGGAAAATGAGGCGGGGGAAACCGACCGGAAAGACC
>CAYRYU010000047.1:0-53120 GCA_964428355.1 uncultured bacterium | reverse complement strand
GGTAGTCGTGATTTTCATGGCGTTCAAACCGAAAATGCGGACCAGGTCTGCCTGGAGGGTTGCCTGGGAGTAATGTGGAACCTGTGGCACGGGTGCCACAAGGTCAGCGAAGGATGCGCGCACTGCTACGTGTACCGGGGGGATGCGAAGTATGACCGCGATGCTTCCAAGGTCTTCAAGACCCATCAGTTCAAGGTCCCGGTGATGAGAATGAGGAACGGTGATTACAAGCATCCCGGCGGAACTCTTTTCTGGACATGCTTCACATCCGATTTTCTTTTCGAGGGAGCCGACGAATGGCGGTCTGAAGCCTGGAAAATGATAGGTCAAAGGCCGGATTGTCATTTCCTGTTCCTCACGAAGCGGATCGACCGGTTCATGGTGAATCTTCCCGCTGACTGGGGGGATGGCTATGACAATGTCACGGTTGGATGCACATGCGAAAACCAGCATCGGGTAGATTCCCGATTGCCTGATTTCAAGGATCTTCCGATCAAACACAAACTGATCATCCATGAGCCCCTGCTTGGTGAAATCGATGTTTCCAGATATCTGGACGACTCCATCCAGGAAGTCGTGGTCGGGGGAGAGTCAGGGCCGTCCGCCCGAAAATGCGATTACTCCTGGGTTCAAAAGATCCGCCAGCAGTGTGTCGAGGCTGGGGTGAGCTTCACTTTCAAGCAGACGGGAGCCAACTTCGTGAAGGACGGACGGACCTACATGATCCCCCGGAAGCTCCAGCACGCGCAGGCAAAAAAAGCCGGGATCGACTTCCATGCAAGGCATCCAGGATTCCTGCGAAGGGATTGATTTGGAAACGAACGTTCGACCAGGAAGGGGAGGGAAGGTGAAAAAAGAAGGCGAGAAAGGAATGGCCGGGGCACACCTTGATTTGAACGCACTTGCGGAGGAGACCCTTTCACATTTCCGTGAAGGAAAAATCGACAAGGCTATCGCCCACTTCCAGAAGGGAATCTCCCAGCTGGAGGAAATCTCGGGCCCCGACCACCCCGACGTGGCAACGTGCCTCGTTTTCCTCGGAGACCTGATCGATGATCCCGAGCGGTCTGACCAGGCCGAGGCACTTTTCAAACGGGCATTGAGGATCAGGGAAAAAGCTTTCGGGCCTGATCACCCGGAGGTCGCACGAACACTGGTACTTCTGGGTTACCACCTCACACTCCAAAGCCGACCTGAACAAGCCCAACCTATCGTGGAACGGGCACTTGCGATCAGGGAAAAGGGCCTGGACCCTGACGACCCGGAGATCGCGGAGAGCCTGACCCAGTTGGCCAACCTCCTTCGCGCCAAGGACCAGGATGATAAAGCGGAGTCCTTGTACCAGCGCGCGCTGGAGATAAGGGAAAAAGTCCTCGGGCCTGAACACAAGGAAACGGGGAACAGCCTAACCGACCTCGGAATGTTGTATCTCAAAATCGACCGGACCGGTCTGGCAAAATCATTTTTCGATCGTGCGCTCGCTGTCGAGGAGAAACTCGTCGGCCCCGAGAGCCCCGATCTGGCACGCAAGCTGATCGAAATCGGGATGTATCTCGAATGTGCGATGCAGGAATCACTCGCTGAACCACTTTACTTGAGGGCTTTGTCGATCATGAAACAGATCCCGGGCCCGCGGCAAAGAGAGTTGAGAGAGATCACCAACCTTCTTTCCGACCTTTTCTCGAGAACCGGCCGGAAGAAGGAAGCCGCCCAACTGAAGCGACGGACCTCGCCTTCATCCCGCGGGAAAAAGTGACGACCACGGACGGGAATGCGCACCCGCGAGGAACAATGGAGGCAAAAAGAACCTTGGCTCCACCACAAAGACACAATGGTCACCAAGGTCACAAAGACGATCAGGAAAGGGCTTCCTTCCCTGGTGGCTTTCATTCTTTGTGCCTTAGTGGTGATTCCGGGCAGGGGCTCGTGCCTTCACAGCCTTCGCCATCCTGGCTTTTCAGGCACATTCGCCCCGTCGTGGGGCTCGTGCCTTCACGGCCTGCGCCATCCTGGCTTTTCAGGCACATTCGCCCCGTCGTGGGGCTCGTAACCTCCAGGCGGTGTAAACATGGCGTATTCCCCAGGCGAGGGATAGCCAGATCAGGGGCTCGATCATGAAACGGAACCGCTGGTTTTCCCCAACGTCGCCGACGATTCCTGCCAGGGTAACGTAACCGACCACCAATCCGAAGAATTTCACCAGTCGAACCTCATCGGAGGGAACCTCGAACCGGGGGAAGACCCCAATCATGAGGAACAGGTGGATCAGAAGGCACGCGGCAAGTCCGACCTCGTTGAAAAAACCGTTACCAGGATGGCTGGTTGCGAAATGCCCGGGGAAATGCTCTTTCAACCAGGCGACATCGACCTCCGAACCCCACCGCCCGTGAACGACCAATCCGAAAAGATCATCCCATTGCGCGATCCGGTCCCGGTTGGCCTTCAAAAAAAAGTAATCGGAAGGGGGAAGGCAGAAGCACCGAGCAGAAACCACGAGCGTCATAAGCAGATCCCACCACCGCTCGCGGAAAAGGATTCGGGCAGCCTCCGAGTATTTTCTTGCAATCAACGGGATTCCACTGTGGTGAAAGCTCGGGGTACCATTCCTTTTTTTTGTCCGGTCAAGGATCCCAATTCCCGTGGGAGCTGAGGAAGCCACCATGCCTAGATAATCTCCGGCCTCCGAAAATGGCGGGACTTTTGCGATGGGCGGAAGGACCCCGGTCTTTTGCAGAACGGCCATGTCTTCGAAGGAAACCGAATACTTGGCCGTGATCCAAAGGTTCATCCCCGTCCAGCTAGAGGTTCCGAAAAACCCGAACAGGACCAGGTTCTTCAGACACCAGCCGATGACGGCAAATCCCGGAATCACGATCCCGAGCGCGGTCCTCCATCCGCGTTCGCGAGCCCACCACAAGGCGAGGATGGCGGCGACGACCCACCAGAAAGGGTGGAAAAGACTTCTGGTAAGCACTGTCGCGGCTGCAAGACCGCTCCAGAAAAAAGCGGTCCAAAAATCCGGAGAGTCGAGGAATCTCCGAAAAGCCGCTGCCGAAAGCAACACCAGGAACATCGTGGGAGTGGTGTAGAAGAAAAAGTTCTCGTACAGGAGGCAACCGGGGCTCACCGAGAAAGAAATTGCCATTCCCCAGGCCCATGGTCCGCTCGGAAAAAGCCAGCGGCCGAGGTCATACATCGCGATCGTGGCGCCCAGGCTCAAAAGGAGAAAAGCGCCCTGCCAGATTGCGGGAACGAAACGGATCGGGAAAAGCTTCAGCACCACCCCAGTGAAGAAGCCGAAAAGCGGAGGTTGTCCGTGCATGTACCAGATGGTTTCGGTCAGCCGGTCCTTGAGCAGGTCCAGGTCGGGAAGTTGCCAGGCACGGGCAGCCATCCCCTCATCGAACCGGACTCCCGCCAGATGGGCAATCAGCCTCGAGACAAGGAATGCGATTACCAACGACCCCGATCCCCACCACCATCGGGAATCCCGAGGGCCTTCGGAACCTTTCATTTCGCGCTTTTCAGGTAGACGAACCACGGCGTCCCTGGAATGAGGGATTTTTTGAACCCCAACTTTTCGGGGTTCTTCTGGAAATCGATCCAGCCCGGATCGTTGCAGAATCTTCGATCATCACGAAGGAGCTCGCTTTCAACCACGATCTCGATTCCCTTTTCAAAAACGAAGTCGGGAAATGGCTTTCCGTCAGGTTTGTCGTATTCCGCAACCCTTCCGAACCCGGGAGGAAGCAGAAGATCATATCCCCCCTCCGCCTCGAGAATCTTTCCAGGCTTCACCTTGTCGGGATCGGAAAGAAGCTTCAGGGTTTCCAAGACAGGCCTCTGGAAACTGCCTAGTTTTCCCACTTCCGGGCAGAACGCAGCGAGAAGGACGAAAAGAAGGATCCGGCCCCACCAACATTCAGGCCCGCTTCTATCGGTTTCGGGGAATAGAATGGACCCCAGAACAACGGTTGCCATCAACCCCGGAATAACCAGATAGTGATCACGAGGGTAGATTGCCACCGACCCGATGAAGCTGGGAAGGGAGGCGGCCACCGCAACCGGAAACAGGCCGGCGGGAATTCGGATGGACTCCTTGACCCCGGTCTTTCCCACTTTTCCAACATTCCGCCACTTCAAGACCAACAGACTGGAAAGGAGCAAAAGCAGGGCAAGGGCTTCGTGCTGGGAGTTCTCGAGGCTCTGCGGGGTTACGAGAGTAAGGTGTATGAAGAAGTTCTCGAAAACCGCTCCCGGGATGCTCAGAAGATTCGAAAAAACATGCCGGAAAAAGTTCCACGGGGAGGCAAGAAGTGCGTCCCTGACCGACCGAGATTCCCCAAATGCCTGGTGCATTGCATCCCCGATGTTCGTGGAGGGATTCCACGGACTATCGGTCCACCCCGCGAAGTTGATGGCGAAGTGTTGGGAGAAAGCGAAAAACGAACGTCCCGAGTTGTCACTCCAAGGCGCACCAAGGCACCCAAGAAGCCCCGCCAAGGCGAGGCAAACGCACGCAGTGCACGCCAGGTCCCTTCTTCGGAGGATTGGTGAAAGTGCACGGGATCGCCACCAGGAAACCAGGAAGTAAAGGGCACAGGCCAACGAGCCCAGATACGCCTCGGGGCGTACATACGATGCGAGAAAAAAGCCCCCAACGACCGCGGTCCTTCCCAAAAGTGGCCATTCATCACGGAAAACCTTGTACAAAATCATGGAAACCATCATCATCGCTGCGGCCAGCGCGGTCGCCCGAGGCCACAGAAAAACGTTGGCTGATGAAACCATGAACAAGAACGCTCCGAGTGTCCCGAACCAGAAATTCGTATCCCAGACCCGCATGAAAACATAAAAAACCAAAGGGACCATGACCGAGGTAATCTTGAAATTGAGGAAGTACAACCCGATTCGATCCGGCGGGCCCCCTACAAGGGACAGGAGAAGATACCATAACGAATACAGGGGTCCCCATTCGGGGCCGGGGAAACCCCGGGAAGGAATTTCCAACCCGTGGGCAAGGTACCACGCTTCATCATACAACCCAATGTCAGAAACGAGATCCATTCCCCTGAAGATTTTCCAGCCAAGGCCCAGGAGAACGAGAAGGGTGATTAACTCACCTGCCAGGAAGAGAAACCGGTCCGAGTGTTTCATCGGACCGGTCGATTCAACCTGACTTGATCGGAATTCAGGGCGTGGGGAGCTCAATGGCTTGCGTGCAGTCGAGGCCTGAGGGGATTTCGTAGGGACCGTACATCGAGTTGCCCGATTCCCATTTCACCGTAACACCGGTCAACTTTGATGCGGCTTTCCCGGCAAGGGTATTCCAGGCTTTGAGTTCGGTGTTGACCTTGGCAAGAAGGTCGAAAAGCTCCTTGGGTGTTTTCTGGAAATCCACGAAGGTTCCCATTCCCATCCCGGAATAGTCGGGAATGTATTCCGTTTGGATCATCGAGCTGTTGGCAAGGTTTCCGAACTTCTGGGCTTCCTTCAGGTAGAGGTTCCGGTAGTGCTCGTAATCCTTGACCGGGGGATCGATCCCGCCGAAGAAGTTGGCGATGGCGTTTCCGATCCGTTCGAGGAAGTTCTTCCCCTCGATCTCGAGGCACTTTCCTTCCTCGAGGTACTTCTTGAAGACAGGGTTGATCTTGGCGACGGCGTCGGAACCCTTCTTCCGGTATTCGCCGTACCACTTGTAGATCGCAGCCTTGTCAAGATTCTGTTTGATCCCGATCCCGCGGATGATGGCGGCAACGGCTCCGAATGCAAGGGCACCGGGACGATCCATGAGAACCAGTTCGAGCGCTTCCTTTGCCTTCTCGACGGTCTTCTCCTTTTCCGCAACCTGTAGCAGCTCGTCGTAATCGGCATCGGAGATGAACTTCAGGTTCTTGAGCGATTTGAGAAGCTCTTTCTTGTTCTTCTTCTCGGTTTCGGTAGCTGAGGTCTCGGTTTTGTCCGGAGCATCGATAAGCTTCTGGATGGCTTCTCGTTCCTTCTTGGCCAGCTCGAGAACGGTCTCGAGCTTTTCGGCCTTGGTTCCGAAATCCTTGAGCGCTTTTTCGATATCGGTGTTCTGCTGTTTCATCATATCTTTGAGGGCAGCAAGGGTTTTGATTCCACAGAGGAAAGAGTCGGCGAAGATCCCGGTGCGCAGGATCTCGTCGGTCCAGTCGGTGATCTCCAGGAGGGGAAGGTAGTTGAAGGGTGCTTGCTGGATCCTGAGAAAGACCATGGAGGGCATCTTGCCCTTGATCCATTCCGGATCCTGGTTCTGGGCACCGAGTCCGACTCCGGCGTGTTTACGGAATCTCCAGAGAAGGGCGTAATCGGGGTTGAAGTAGCACATCTCCTTCTGGAATTCCTTGAGCCTCTGTTCGAAAGCTTTCTCAGTGCCGTATTTGCTCAACCACTTCCGGAGGGTGCTTCCGATGATCCCGCCCGGGGCGATCGAATCTTTCACCGCATCTCCCACGGTCGACCAGAAGTTGTCCATGAACCCCTTCTTTTCCTCGGCGGGCTTCCAACTCATGTAGTCGGCCTTGAGCCGCCATATCTCCTTGAACTCGGTGGGGGAGAAGCTGCTGAACGGAGCGGGACGCGACTGGTACCAGGTCATCAGCTTGCCCTGTTTGACCGCTTTGTCCTGGGCGTCCTTGAGGCGCGCAGCGGCTTCGCCCGCGGAGCTGTTCTGGCCCTGGAGGGCTTTCCCGAAATTCTTCTCGGCTTCGGTCCAGGCAAGGGCTTTGGTGCCTTTCCAGGCGCCGGGGTTGTCGAAAAAGAGCTTGTACTTCTCGTCATTGCTGTAAAGGAACCAGTGGGACCCCTGATAGGCTTTCAACCAGTCCTTCCGCTCGTTTCCGATCTCGTCGAGAGCCTTCGTGACGAGCAGGACCGCCAGGACAACGATTCCGCAGATCGTCCCCGCCGGGGGGGCGAGGAACATGCAGACGAGCGAGGCGATGCTTCCGAGCGCCCCGATGACTTCCTTGGTATCGCTCCAGGTGAAACCACCCGCGCCCTTTGAACCGCCCGCGATGGTTTCGCTGGTTGCGAGGTTGTTGATGTTGACGCAAAGGGAGATGATTTCGCACGCGATGCCGATTCCGGTCATCACCTTCCCGACGGTTTCGAATGCCTTGGCTCCACCGCTTCCGGAGGGGGCTTTGGTGAGCCATTCACACAATCCGTTGATATCATCGGGCGTCCCGGTACCCTTCTCGATCAGCTCGATGGCCTGGATGCCGTATTTTTCCATGGCCGCGGCCACGTTTGCCGTACGCTCGACCATGTGGGCGGCTCCCCGGAAAAACCCGGTCATAACCTTGGAATAGGACCCGAGGGATTCGCGGACCAGGAAGAGGGTTAGGGATCCGCAGATGTCGGGAAGGATGTCCAGAATGGGCTTGAGGCCCTTGACCGTCACGTCGAGGGCGTCACGCGCATCGAGGACCTTCCCGATGACGTAGTAGAACGTCACCGCCTCCTGGGCGCTCCCGTCCATCAGGTTCCAGGCGTTCGCGAGCACCATGAAGGCATCGCCGCTGGATTTGTCTTCGATCTCCTCCCGGGTTTTCCCCAGGCTGGTCAGCATTACATCGAGGTAGTCCTTCGGCATCACGAACTGGTCGGTATCCATATCCGCCGTGATGTCCTTCTGGACCTTCTTCGGAGTCGGGACCTCGAACCCTTGGGCCTGAACGATGCTTACCGCGAGCGGTTCGAACATCATCCATATCGAAAAAGCCAGGATCAATAACTTCCGAATCTGTTTTTTCTTCATACTTCCCCCTCCGATACTTGCAAATCAGGACGAAAACGCGAGGACACTACCATCCCTGGAGTTGACGAAGGAAAACCTCCCAAGGTTCACGGGAAATCTATTGGCCGGTGGGAGTCCCCTGGAGACGCATCCGGGCGATTTCCGCCTGGAAACCGTTCCGGTTGTTGTCGCGTTGGATGACCGTCTCGTAGAGCTTCCGGGCCTCCTCACCCTTTCCGATCTGGGAAAGGGAGTCGGCATAGCCGATGGCGACGGTCATGTAACTTTCATCGTCGAGCTCAGGGTCAAGGATCCTGCGGGAATAGATCTCAGCCGCTTTGTCGAACTTCCCGCCCTTTTCGTAGGCGAAGAGAAGGCGTTTCTCGGCATCCTCCCTGATCACGGTCTTGGGATACTTCGCGATCAGATGTTCCAGGGTATCGATGATTCCCTGGTAGTTTGGGGATCCGTTGGCCGCTTCGTAACCTGTGAGATAGAGGTTCGATAGCCTCCAGCATGCTTCCTGGGCCTGCTGAGTGTCAGGGCACCGTTTGATGACGGTCTGGTATTTCTTTTCGAACTCCTCCAGTTTCCACTGGTCGGTCCCGCCAAGTTCATCGAAGATCTTTTTTGCGAGCTTCTCCTGCTCTTCGGGTTTCAGAGGGGTCTGGTCGTCCTCGTCTCCGGCAACCGAACCGGATCCCGCTGAAGATGTTGTCGCGCCAGGAGCGGTGGCAGGAGTTCCACCCTGAGACGGCAGTTTTGCCATCCATTCCTGAGCGAATTTGTTCTGGGGTTCCTTGTCGAGAACCCACTTCCAATCCGAACGGGCAGTATCCTTGCGACCGGTGGAAAAGTTGACCAGCCCCTGGAGGTTCCTCAATCCGACGCTTTCGGGGAATTTCGCGAGGCCCGCCTTCAGGACCTCGCCGGCCTCGTCGAATCTCTTCAACTTGCCGAGGAGGCTTGCCGCCTTCTTGAAAATTTCTTCCGACGGATCGGTCTTGAGTGCCTCGCGATAGAGGGTGATAGCCTCGTCGTACTTTTTCGCCGCTTCCAGCTCAACACCTTTCCGGAGAACCTCAGCCTGGCCCCCGAAAACCACCGGGGACAGGATCAATACCGAGAAAACCAGTGCCCATCCGTGAGATATCCTTTTCATCCTACCTCCTAATCAGCCCAAAACGTCTCCCGGTAATCACCAGGAAGGTCACGGGGCCGCTCCTCCGCCCACGAAGGGATTGTACAGACTACCACATTTGGAATAACACCTGCAAAAAAAGGTTAGGAAGGACGCCCGCCCTTCCCCCGCTTCATTGGATTTCAGCCGCAATGCCACGTCAAGATACTGGAACTCCTTTTGGGGCGTCGTCTGGACCTTGAATACCAACCCCTCGATCTTGGTCGAGGGATCGAAATCGTCGTACTGCGGCTCCGCACCGTCGACGTAGACGGCCCGAACGAGCAGTTTCACCTCGGGAGTGAAGGAATACTCGATCCTGGCATCCTTTCCCTTCCAGGTTCCTGTAAAGACCACCGAATGGTCTTCGGCCTTGACGATCGTTTTGAGATTCCTCACGTCGGTTCGCATCAAAGAGAGGATCTTGTTCATCATCGTCTGAACGTTCATCAGATCAGTCGTCTTCTTGAAGGTCCTGGTCGTTCCCCGCATGAGAAGGAAAGCTCCTCCCAGGACGACACTGGAAAGCGCAGCGACGATGAGTATCTCCGTTAGCGTAACCCCTCGGGCGGAAGCCCGGACCTGACGGATTGATGAGCTTTCCTGGTCTCTCACAACTGCCCCTCGTTGAACTTGATGGCCTCGACCATGAGTTCCTGCCGTGAAGTCTCGTTGCCCTCCGAAAGCTGCCAGGAAACCGTAACCTGGACGGTAAACATCGAGAGCCAGTCCTTTGCGACGTTCGACTCGACCTTCACGATCCGGAACTGGAAGCTCCTGAACTGCCGCTCCGAGTCATCCTCCATTTCAGATCGGGTGCCCGCCAGGGCGGAATGGGTCAGCAGATCCTTGACCAGGTTCGGGTCGTCCAGGACCTTCTTCCATTTTCCGTCAAGGTCCTCCAGTTCGGTCCGGCACTGGTCGAAGTTCATGGCGAGTGTACGGTCGAGGAGGCTGGAGGCAAGGAAACCTGCCATCAGGTGTTTCCCGATCGAATAGGTCTCCGAGGTCTGTCTCCCCGTCAGAAGGGCGATGGGAATGGATGCGCAGGCGAAGATGAGGATGGCAACCAGCAGTTCCGCCAGCGAAAGTCCCCGGCGTCTCACCCAACGGAGACAGGAGTCATTCGACGAACATTTCATAGGTTTCCATTTCCTGCGCGAGGTAGACTGCCATTTCCGGCGTGCTCGAGGCCATGGTAGGAGCGAAGAAGAAAAACGGGGTTTCCTTGAAGTCTTTTATCCGGTCGATCACCTTGGGGGTGCTGACGGCCACGCCGCCGACAAACACGACATTCTGGCCTTTTTCCCACTTGATCTGATTCTCGGGAGCGGAAATCCCAGGTTTCAGGGAAATCACCTGTACGCCAACCTGGTAATCCTCCTTGAGGGTGATCTGGCTTCCTTCAAGGCTCACGAAGGTCAGGAACTCCCGCTGTTTCAGATCCTTGATCAGTTTGTACATTGCGTCCATTCCCGCCGAAGTTTTCAGGTCGGGAAGCCCGCGCGTAATGTTTCCAAGCTTGATCGGGCCATCGACCAGGACAACCCCTCCCCGGACGTTGGCAAAAGTCAGATCGGGAAGATCCAGCGGACCCTTGATGTACATTATCCCATCCACCCAGAAATGGGGCGGATTCTCCGAAAGGCCTGCGTATTTCTTGAAAGACTCCTGGTCGGGGAAGTAACGGCAGATTCGCGACAAGACCGATTTCTTGACGAGACCGGGGTCGGAATTCTTGATTCCGTAGTAATCGGCAGCGAAATCGGAAAAGGGGCCCTTCATCTTCACCCCGTCAGCCGGGCAGAAATCCCGATAACTGAGCATCTTCGGAATCGCCCCCTCGAGATTGTACGCCATCTGCGGAGCCTGCGCGGACCCGGGGTCTCCGCCGGAGACTGTGGTAGACATGTAATCGGAATATGATTCGGAGGCGAGGCTGGGATCCCAGGGTTCGCTCTGGCCCAGGAGTTCCGCCGGGGGGGGGCGAAAGGATGAATTTCCGATCGCCTCCGGGACATAGTGCAAAGGTCGGGGACCGAGGCTCGACTCCCAGACCGCGATCTTGAAGAAACGGCTGAAAACGTTTCCGAAGATCTGGCGGGAGGGAGGGGGAGGCCCGGCATTTCCGTTCGATTCGTAGCTGAGCCCGTATAGCTTGAACGGCGAGGCGAGCTTGAGGTGCTTGCGATCGGCCGCGAGCTTCTGGAAGGAGGGATCCTTGCTCAGGAAGACATTCATCGAGAAGTTCGGGTTGAGGAAGTTCCCGTCTGGAAGGTCGTCTATCTCGGCGGAAAATCCGACGAAAGACTGTCGGGTGATGTACTGCATCGTGGGGTGTTTGATGTTGAGACACCTGAAGGTGACCATCCCGAGGTTCCCGGGCCGAGTGTCGAATGGATGCATCAGGACTGGTGTCTTGTTGGTGTTGACAACGAAAGCCTGGGAGGGAACGAACCAGAGGTCCGTCATCGCCCCGTCCGATTGATTCGTCTCGAGGTCGAACCCGCGGAAATGCATCTCTCCGGCAAGGTTGAGGTAGATCTTCGAGGAGTCCTGGCCAAAAAACACGCGGCCGTTCTTGTCGAAGTTGGACTCCCCGCCCTGGGTAGGCATCAAAAGCCAGGGCTTCCCACTGAATTTTTCGCAATCGGATGGAATGGAGAGATTGAACTCGTTCGAGGTCTTCGTGGGGTGATCGCTACGTTTGGTGTACAGGATGTTGAGGTTGTCCTTCGCGCCGAACGGCTCGGGTTGCTCGAGGTTGAGCCGGTCGAAGAAGAGCACGAACTCCTTGAGCAGCGGGGTCATGTACATGACCAGCTGGGCGGGATAGCGGACACGAAGCTGGTAGATCCGTTCGCGAAACTTTGCCCGGATCTCGAGATAGAGGTTTCCCTTCTTCTCGGAAACCTTCTGCGGGACCTCCAGGCAGGAAGGGTAGGGGAGTATGGTCATCGAAGCGACCTTGATGACGGGTGATCCCTCGAACTCGATGTCGTAACGCTTTTTCAGGTCCTGGAGAAGGTAGGATGGCTGGTACAGATCGGGAGTCAGAGTGAAGGTCCGTTCACCTGACCCTGCCTTGCGAAACTCGTCGAAAGCGGTGGTTCCGGGAGTGTTTGAGTGAAGCCGGAGCTGGTTCAGGATGTCCCCGGCGTAGGATTCCAGGAAAAAGCGGGCGATCTGGGTCTGGTCGACGATGGTGAGCAACTGGACTTGGCCGCTCTTGCGACGGGCAACCGTGACCGCGAAAAGCAGCATGACGCTGATGAGGCCCAGAATGATCACGGAAAGCGTCCCCCGCCGCAAGGGAAGCGGAGAACGGGCGATAGAGCACCCTTTTTCCCGGGTGCCCGGACCTCGGGAATCAACCTTCAGGCCCAATTCCCCCTCCCGCGACCGGAAAACCGATCCGGGTGGCGGCTGATCGCCCACCACCCTTCGACCAGGGTACCAGAAACAGCCCGGTTCGTAAAGGAATGCGACGGGGAGCGGCCATCGGAACTGACTTCCTCGGTCCCGGTCGGAAAACCCGAGACGGCAGAGCGCACTTCGAAGTAGAATCGGAATATGACCGGTGAAGCTGCGAATCCGAAGACAGATTCCGATCGGGAGGAGGGGGCCGACCTTCCCTGGAGGTTCACCACATCGGGGGTCCTGTTCCTTGCAGGAATAAAGATCTTCGACGGCCTCCGAGCCCATTTCTTCGGAATGGTACCCATGTTCCTCGTTTCGTTCATCCAGGATCTTTTCCTGCTTCTCCTGGTCTACTTTCTTTGGAGGACCGGGGACCGGCTCTTTCCGGGCTCCCGAAAAATCACCCGGGGATTTTTCTTCGCGGCATTCTTACCACTTCTGCTTTTCAACGGCCTTTATTCTCCGTTCCTGAGCGACTTGCAGAATTTCCCCCTGAACCTTTTCGCGGTCGAACTCAACCTTGCGCTGTTCTTCTGGCGTAACTTCCTGACAGGGAAACGGGTCCTCCTGATCGGGGCATGGTTCCTCGTTTTTCTCGCAACCAGCCTTCGGGGAAATCCGGGACCCGGCCCAGGACCTCGCTTGAAGAAGGCATGTTGGTTGGTTTCCTTCATCGCGATCGTGACGCTCCTGGCAAACCCAATCAATCCGTTACTTTTCTCCGCTGCTGAGGAGTACCGGGGGTTCTTCTCGGGAAAACGGGCCGGGAACGTCAGACGACTTGCTCCTCCCAACCCGATCAAGGGTGGAAGCCGCGGAAACCTTGACAGGTCTTTCACGGACTACCCGAAAATCGCCCCGTGTTATGACAGGGTCGTCCTCTTCGTCATGGAATCCATTCCCTTCCGGTCTTTCGCGGGAAGACCCGCCGATATCGAGGCTCTCGACCCGACTGGCAAGGGAAGTTGGCGGAGCTTTTCCAGATACCACACCACCAACCTGGACTCTTTCACCTCCCTTCTTGCGATTCTGAACTCGGTCTTCATCCCCTTTCAGGCTTACGTCAACGAGGAAAAATACCGTTTCCTCGACCACGGGGAAAACCTTGTCAGGTTCTTTTCCGGAAACGGATTCAAGACCCACTTCGTCACTTCCTTCGGATCTCACCAGATCCGCTTTGCACCCGATGTCCCAGACTGGACGGATCTCCACTTCGTCGAGGACGTGAGGGCGGATCCACGCTTCATTTGCGTGACCTCGAACCCGGTGGAATGGGCGGCGGAAGACCTTGCCGCGCTGGAGCCTCTCCTGGCGCGTCTGGCGAGCGCCCCGAGAGTGTTCATCTTCCAGGAGATGGTCTACGGCCATACTCCGGAGTGGGTAGCCCGGACCGGAAAAACTCCTCTGGAATACTATCGGGCCTACTTCCGAAAATTCTTCGTGACCGCGGCGGCAAGAAACCTCCTCGACCGGACGCTCGTCGTGATCTGTTCCGACCACGGCCCCCGGGAAGACCAGTGGGAACCCGAATCGTATCACATCCCTCTCTTGTTCTGGGCTTCCGGTCTCGCTTCAGGGACCGACGATCGTTTCCTGTGCCATCTGGACCTGAAGGATCTCCTGCTCGAGGAGCTGGGCCGCCTTCCAGGCCCGAAGCCCCGTTCCGAGACATGGCTTGTCGGGCACAGCGGGGAGTATCTTTACGGACGGCTGCTTGCATCCGGTGGTGGAACGCTGATCAGCAACCACTCCCTGAATGTGAAATCTTCAGAGTCCCCCGAGGAGGTTGCCGCCTTCCATCAAGCCTTCCAGGCCTACCTCCACGCCTTCTCCTCAAAGGATGCCACCGAGGCTCAGAGGCACAGAGAATGAAGCCCGAGCTTCCACCCCTTGAGCCGTAATCGTTCCTCGGTGTCTCTGTGACTCGGTGGCTTTGCGGGTCAGATGAAGACCGGGTAGGTGGCGAGGGGGGTGAAGACGACCAGGTCGGTCAGCTTGAAGGAGTTCTTCCCGCACTTCCTCGACCGGTAGATCACCCTGCGAATCGCTTCGATCTTCCGCCGGTCGACCATCTTGGAAACCGTGATGTGAGGGAGGTAGTTTTCCCCGTCGGCATGTGGGAAATCCTCGATTTCCTTTCCCAACCCGCTCCTCACCGACTCGTGGAAAGCCTGGAGTTCACTGCATGGGAGTATTTTCAGAAACACGACCGGATTGACGATCGGCTCCTTGTCGAACATGTCGATCCCTCTGACGAAGACCCGAAGCGGAATGAACCGGCCGGCAATCTCGCGGATCCTGGGAATGAGCCCCACCACGTTTTCTTCGGTCATTCCAGGCGAGGAATACCCGAGATATTTTACCGTGACGTGGGAAATCTCGAGCGGATCGAAGCGGAGGCACAATCCCGCCAGCTTTCTGCGGAAAGAAGCGATCAGACGTCGGTTGTCCTCTGGAAGCCGAAAAGCCAGGGTGTAGGGCAGCCTGTTTTTCGGTTCATCGGATTCCAGGAAAAAACGACGGGTCCGGAAAGCATCCTGCCGCCCGGACCCGCCGCTCATTCAGACTGGCCGGAAAATCAGAGACTGGAGAGAAGATTCGTCTTCTGGTTGAACTCCTGGATCATCTCGTCCCACCTGGTAACCTGGGACTGCGCAGTATCCCAGAATTCGGGATCCCATAGTTCGTTGATCTCCTCGTAGGTCTTTCCCTGCTGCTCGACCCAGGTGTAATACTTGAAGTTGTGGAGACGCTTCCGATCCTGGTATCCAAGTTCCATGACGTTCTGGATGCCTTCTCCGAGAAGATAACGTTCCCAATCGACCCGTGCCTGGGCCTCGGAATACTCCCCGTGATGCTTCCGGAGCTCCTCGACGCGGGACTGGTACATTTCGGCGGAATCTGTCAAGGGAGTGAGCATCACGTCGTTCTCGTCTAGCTCGAAGAACTTGGCCATCTTGACCGCGCTAATCAGATTGCTGATCGAGCTGATTCCGAGCAGAGGAAGCCTGTCGACCAGGTCATCCTGAAGCCCCGACTTCTTGAGGAACTTCGCCCCCGCCTTCTCGTTGAAAAGTCGAAGGATTCGCATGGGGTTCTCGTCATCGACCGCGATCACGGAATCGGTGTTCCGAACGTTGTGGATCCAGGGAACGTGCTTGTCACCGATTCCCTCGATCCGATGGCCGCCGAACCCGCACCTGAGAAGCGTGGGGCATTGAAGGGCTTCGGAAGCCGCAACCCGGCAACCGGGAGCAAACTTTTTCAGGAAATCACCGGCTGCAATGGTTCCCGCCGAACCGGTTGCGGTTACCCAGGCCGCCAATCTGCTGGTCGGGGTCTTTACCTGGTCGAAAACGGCCTTAGCCGCAGAGCCCGTAACGTGGTAGTGCCAGATGTAGTTCCCGAACTCGCCGAACTGGTTGAAGATGACGATCTTCTCACCGCGCTCCTTGATCAGCTCCCAGCATTTGTCGTAGATCTCCTTGACGTTGGATTCGCAACCGGGGGTGGCGAAGATCTCACTGGTTCCGATCTCCCTGAGCCACTCGAACCGTTCCTGACTCATTTCTTCGGGGAGGATCGCGATCGCGGGAGAGGCAAGAAGGGCGCAGTCGTAGGCCCCGCCGCGGCAGTAGTTTCCCGTGCTTGGCCAAACCGCCTTCTGGGTCGTGGGGTCGAACTGCCCGGAAACCAGCCGGGGAACGAGGCAGGAAAAGGCCGCCCCGACCTTGTGCGCACCGGTGGGGAAGTATTTCCCGACGAGACCCACGATCCGCGCTTTGACCCCGGTCAGTTCGGGGGGGAATTCCACGAAGTTGACCCCGCCGAACAACCCGGTTTTCAAGTCGTTCTGCCAGGTGATCCTGAAGAGGTTGAGGGGGTTGACGTCCCACAGGCCGAGCGGCTGGAGCTTCTTCTTGACCTTGTCGGGAATCAGGGAAGGGTCCTTCATCTGTGCAAAGGTGGGAATGAGAATGGCCTTTTCCTTGCACCGCTTGATGGTTTTCTGCAGGACTTCGGGCTTGATCTTGAGTTCGAAACGTTTGGAATACTTTGACACGCTCTGCTCCTTCGTTCAGGGAACGATGTGGGTTCCGGCCTGGCCCTTCACGGCCCGTGCGAGGTTTTCCGGGTTCGTGATGATCGCATGTTTTCCGCCATCGCGGAGAAAGTTGATGATGGCCTTGCACTTGGGGAGCATGGAACCGGGTTTGAAGTGACCATCCTGGATGAACCGGGCAAGCTCCGCCGAGGTGCACTTCTCGATGGGTCTCTGGTCGGGTTTTCCGAAGTTGATGTAGGCTTTCTCGACCGCGGTTGAAATCACGAAAACGTCGGCCTTGAGTCTCTGGGCCAGCAGCGCGGAAGCGTAATCCTTGTCGATGACCGCCGCCGCACCTTTCAGGTTCCCGTTTCCATCGCGGATCACGGGGATTCCGCCACCACCAACCGCCACCACCACGAAACCTTTCTGGACAAGAGTCTTGATTGCGTCTTCCTCGATGATTTCCATCGGGAGCGGAGAAGCTACGACCCGCCGCCAGCCCCGGCCGGCATCTTCCATCACGTCCCAGCCGTCCTTGGCTTTGCGTTCCATGGCTTCGGTTTCGGTGTAGAACTTGCCGATCGGCTTGGTGGGTTTGAGGAACGAGGGATCGTCCTTGTCAACCAGAACCTGGGTGACAACCGTAACTGCATTCTTTTCGATCCCGCGCTTGCGGAACTCGTTTCCCAGAGCCATCTGGAAGTTGTACCCGATCGCGCCCTGGGTATCGGCACCGCAGGAGTCGAGAGGGACGGGATGGATGCTCCCCCGCGCGATTTCGCTGCGAAGAAGGATGAAGCCGACCTGCGGACCGTTGCCGTGGGTGATCACGACATTGTACCCGGCTTCGATCATGTCGACGATGTGGACCATCGTGTTGCAGGCCGCCTGATACTGGTCGGGAACGCTCTGGCGTTTCTCGTCCTGGATGAGCGAGTTGCCGCCTACGGCGACTACCGCGAGTTTGTGGCTCTTTTCCGTGCCCATGTGATTTCCTTTCCTTCCCAGGCCGCGTGCGGCCGGAATTTCCGTTCGTCGGGGATTATACTCCCCGGAATCCGGGACGGTCAATTCGAAGACCGCCCAACTTCGGTTAAGACGGCCCGTTCATGGGACCGTCCATTGCGTCAGAGAACGCGTTCCTTTCCCTGCTTGGTCAACTTCTCCAATAGGCCGTGGACGTCCTTGAACTTGCTGGTAAGGATCATGGCGGCGATGACGTATGGCTTGTAGCCGGCTTCCTTGTATGTTTCGATGCGGTACCGGTCGAAAACGCTCGCGGCAACCTCCCCGGCCTTGCAGGATACGTCGGTGATATCCGCGGGCAGGCAGTGCATGTAAAGGCCCTTTCCCTTCCGGGTGACTTTCATGAGATCCTCGGTGCACTCCCAGTCCTTGAATCTCGCGTTGTTGGCGAGACACTCCTTTTCGAGCGCTTTCAGGCCATCATGATCGTTCTTCCGCAACAAGCCGGTCCGTTTCTCCATGACCGCGAAGGGAGCCCAGCTCTTCGGATAGACGATATCCGCATCCTTGAAGGCTTCCCTCATGCTTGTCGACATGGTGAACTTTCCGCCGCTCTCCTTGGCGTTCTTCTTCGCGACGTCCAACACGTCGGGGATGAGGGTGTAACCCTCGGGGTGGGCAAGAGCGACATCCATCCCGAAACGTGTCATCAGGCCGATGATACCCTGCGGAACCGAAAGCGGTTTTCCGTAACTGGGCGAGTAGGCCCAGGTCATGGCGATCTTCTTTCCCTTCAGGTTCTCGAGCCCGCCGAAATACTCCTTCAACCAGCAGAGGTCGGCCATCGCCTGGGTGGGATGATCGATATCGCATTGCAGGTTCACGACGGCGGGGCGGCGGGGAAGGACCCCCTGCTTGAAGCCGTCCTCGAGTGCCTCTCCAACCTCACGCATGTAGGTATTGCCCGCGCCCAGGAACATGTCGTCGCGGATCCCGATGACCTCCGAAAGGAAGGAAATCATGTTGGCGGTTTCCCTGACGGTTTCCCCATGGGCGATCTGGGACTTCCCCTCATCCAGATCCTGGATGGCGAGTCCGAGAAGGTTGCATGCGGAGGCGAACGAGAACCTGGTGCGTGTCGAGTTGTCGCGGAAAAGGGATACTGCAAGACCGCTGTCGAAACATCGGGCCGAAATGTTGTTCGCGCGCATGACCTTGAGAAGATCGGCGACGGCCAGGATCTGCTTGAGCTCGTCGGGGGATTTCTCCCAGGTCAGCAGAAAATCCCGGCCGTACATGCCGCTCTTGTAGCTCTTGATCTCGCTCAGAAGGGATTTTATCTCTTTCATGCTTTCGATCCTTTCCAATTTCGGTTCAGCGCTTCTTGAGCGCGAGTGGGAGAAGGGAGTAGACCTCGGCGCATTTCACGACCTCGTCGAGGGGAACCTGATCATTGACGGTGTGCGCATGGACCTCATTGCCTGGGCCGAACCCGATACTCGGGATGTTCGCCTTTCCCATCCAGTAGGTTCCGTTGGTCGAAAAGACCCACTTGCCGACCTCGGGATCCTTTCCGTCGTAGGCGGCTTTGTAAGCCTGTATTCCGGCCTGGACAAGAGGATGCTTCGCATCCAGTGCCCATGGCGGATAATATTTGCTGACCGGGAAAACGAACCCGGTATAACTTGGGGTGTCGTAGAAGAGCTCTTCGACCACGCCGTTTTTCATGCTGGGAAGCGACTTGATCTCGTCCATCGCGATCTTTTCGGTCTCACCGAATGTCAGCCGCCGGTCGAGATAGATTGTGCATTCGTCCGGAACCGCGTTCAGGCTCGGGGTTTTGCACTCGATCTTGCTCACGACGATCGAGCCCTTGCCGAGAAATTGATCGTCGCGGAACACGTGGCTCATCTGGCTGATCTCCTGGACGATCGGCATCATCTTGTAGACCGCGTTTTCTCCACGCTCGGGGGCGGAAGCATGGCAGGTGCGTCCCTTGGTGGTGACCTTCATCTCGACCCGGCCCCGGTGCCCGCGGTAGATCCGCATGCAGGTGGGCTCCCCCACGATGACGAAATCAGGCTTGATCTTGTCGGTTTCAACCAGGGAGTTGGGGGCGATCCCGTCGCATTCCTCTTCCATGTTCCCGAAGTAGTAGACGGTGACCCCGTCTAACAGTCCGAGGTCTTTCAGGATCTTCATGGAGTAGACCATGCCCGGGGTGGAGCCCTTCTCATCGCAGGCGCCAAGAGCATATAGGATGTTGTTCTCGACCTTGCCCTTGAATGGATCCCATTTCCACTGCGTACGGTCGGCTATCCCCACGGTGTCGATGTGGCTGTCCAGGAGGATCTTGACGGGTCCGTTTCCGACGCGCCCGACGCTATTCCCCATCTTGTCGACGAACACCTCGTCGAACCCGAGGGAGCTCATCTCCTGGTTGATACGTTTCACGACGTCACCGATCTTCGAGTCGAAACTCGGGATCGCGCAGATGTCGCGCATGAACTTGACGATGGCCTTCTCGTGCTTTTTGACCTCGGCCTTGATCTTTTCGACGATCTTGGAATCCATTTCGATGCTCCTTTCAACAGGTCCGTGAGGGGGTCAGAACCTCTCCCAGAGGTTCTGCGCGAGTTCCCGGGATTTGGCCGCGAGCTCCGCTTCCTCACCGTCGCCAAGGAAGGAGAACTTCCCCTCCTCGAATACGGTCTTCCCGCGACAGATGGTGGTGTTCACGATCGCTCCAGTCAGGCCGAAGAGGATGTGGCCGAGGGTGTTGCCCGCATTGACCGGGGTCGGGGGATAGTATTCCCAGACCACCAGGTCGCTCCCCGCATCCTCCTCGAGGGTTCCGAGGGGCTGTTTGAAAATGTTGGAAGCCAGAGCGGGATTGTTCTGGGTTATGATTTTCCAGATTTCGGGGTAGATCTTCCGCGGATCTTTGGCCTGGTGCTTGTGCAGGATGTTGGCAAGCGCGAAGTCGGGCATCGGGGAGGCCGACATTCCGTCCGTTCCGATGGAAACGTGGACCTTCTCCTTCATCATTTCCTCGAGGTTGGCGCAACCGACGGCGTTGTTCATGTTCGAACGCGGATTGTGTACGACATTCGTCCGGGTCAGTGCGAGCGTCTGGATGTCGAGCTGATCGACGTGGACGCAGTGTGCGAAGATGCTGTCGGGGCCGGTGAGGTTGAATCGGTGGAGCCTGTCGACCACCGACCGGAAACCCCGTTTGCGGGCATCCTCCAGGTCGGCGCGATCTTCGGCGACATGGATATGGACCCCGGTCTTGAGTGCCTTCGAGATTTCCGAAGCCCGGGCCAGGGTCGAATCCTCGAGGGTGAAACTGGCATGAAGGCCGATCAGCGCTGCGATGTCGGGTTCGCTGTCGAGCTTGATCCCGCGGACGAAGTTGGCGTTCTCCTCGAGTCCGGCATCACGGCGGGAGGCCCCGTCGCGGTCAGAGACCTCGTAGCACAGGCATCCCCGAAGGCCTGCCTTCCGGAAGGCGAAACGGAGCATATCGAGGGAACCGCCAAGTGCATGGGGACTTGCGTGGTGGTCGATCAGTGTGGTGACACCCGACCGGGCGGCCTCGATCAAAGGGGTCATGGCCGTAAGATAAAGGTCTTCAGGCCTGAGGGCCTTGTCGAGCCTCCACCAGAGGCGCTCGAGAATCTGGACGAAATTCTCCGGGGATGGGTCCTTGAGGGAAATCCCCCGGGCGAAAGTCGAATAGAGGTGCATGTGGGCATTGATCAACCCCGGAGTGACGACGCGCCCCTGGGCGTTCTTCACTTTCGCCTTGGGGAACCGCTTCTTCACCTCCTCGGTCGTTCCGACCGCGTGGATCTTATGGTCGTCATACGCGACCGCCCCATCCTCGATGACCTTGTGGTCGCTCCCGAAAGTAAAAACCGTTGCATGCCCGACGATTCTCATTTCTCGTCCCCTTTACGCTGAATGTAAAAACCTCGATCCGGTATAGAGTCCGGCGAATTTCGACGTCCCCCCCGGGGTTGGGAATACCTGCCGGAGAAGAAAATAATCTTTTCCTCTGGGATTTGTCAAACCTGGGAAGTCACCGGAAAACGTTGCCGACTTTACCTGTCAGGACCCGTGGCTGGGTCTCCTGCCTGAAGCGGAGCGATGGGGCAGCCCCCATTCCGTCACCCCCGCGATCTGGGTTTCCGACAGGACGGGCCCCTCGACGCACAGGCGGATTCCCGACCCGTCCAGGCAGCACTGACCGCAGATTCCGATCCCGCATTTCATGTACCGTTCGAAAGACAGCTGGACGGGAATTCCCAGCGCCAGGGCTCTTTCCCTCAAAGCCAGCAACATGGGTTCGGGGCCCGAGGAATGGATGCAGGAGATCCTCCCCATCTTCACCAAATCGGGAAGGAAATCCGTGACGATGCCCTTTCGGCCAATGGAACCATCGTCGCTCGCAACTATGGTTGCGCCGTCTGCGGAGTATTCCTCCGGGAAGATGAGGTCTGAGGCGGTTCGAACCCCTGCAAGAAGGCGGAATGGAATCCCTTGCGCCCTGCACCGGCGGGCAAGAAACCTGATCGGTGCAAGACCGATCCCGCCCCCCACCAGAAGTGCGTCAGGCGCGGGATGGAACCGGTTCCCGAACGGGCCGCGAAGCCCGACCCGGTCGCCTTCCTTGCAGAGTTGCAGGGCCCGGGTGAAAGGACCCACCGCCCGGACCGTAATTTCCATGTTCTTTTCCGTCAGATCAGATACGGAGAACGGCTTCTCGTCAACCCCCGGAAGCCAGATATGGACGAACTGGCCCGGATCGACGTGGAAAACCGGGTCGAAGTAGAGTGAAAAGTTCGCGTGGGAATGACTAACGACCCGCCGGATCCGGAAACTCTGCATCAACTCACCCATGGGCTGCTCCGATCAGCTTCCGGACGGATTCGATACGATTCTCCGCAAGATGCGCTTCGATTCCCCGACCGATTTCTCCGAAGATTTCCAGGCCCCGCTCCAGGATTCCCGTTCCGATTCCGACCGCGGTCGCCCCGGCAAGAATCATCTGGAGCGCCCCGTTGGAATCGATCACCCCGCCCCCACCGATGATGGGAATCCGGACTGCCCTGAAGATCTCGTAGACGCACCTCACCGCTACCGGAAGAATACCGGGGCCCGAAACGCCCCCGACCTTGTTCGAGAGGACCGGTCGTCTTACCCCAACGTCGATGACCATCCCCGGCCCCACGGAATTGATTGCCGTTATCGCGTCCGCGCCGTTATCCTCGCAAGCCTTTGCAACTGCCGCAATCGAAGGGGCTGCCGCGGATAGTTTCATCGCGACGGGGATCTTCCCGGCACGTTCCTTCACAAGGCGGACGATCCTCCCGCATTCCTTGGGATCGGCAGCGAATGGCCTGCCGAACTCGGCGGCAACGTTGGGACAGGAGACGTTCACCTCGATCATGTCAGGCTCGGCTTGCGCCACGACAGCAGCCACATCACCGAACTCCCCGACCGTGGCCCCAAAAATCGAGGCGATCAGGGGCCGGGAGCAGGTTTTTCGGAAATCCACGAGCTCCTTGACCATCTCGGAAACTCCCGGATTCGCAAGCCCGACCGCGTTCAGAAGGCCATGCGAAAACGGAAGGATGGAGGGACATTTGTGCCCTGGCCGCTCGGATGGACCACAGGATTTCGAGGTGACTGCCCCCGCCCCTGAATCTGCAGCACGCTTCAGGGAGGATGCGGAAAGGCCGAGGATCCCCGAGGACAGTACAAGCGGATTCTCCAGCCGGATGCCGGCTAGCTCGGTTGCAAGTGGCGTCATCAGCTCCGCTCCCGGATTTCCAGGAGTCCATTCATTCCCATTCGATGGTTCCCGGAGGTTTGGGGGTGACATCGTAGAGCATTCTTCCAAAGCGGGAATCCGATTCGAGAGCATCGAGGAGGAGACCCAACCTGGAAATGGGCATCCGGAAGAAATCCGCGGTCATGGCGTTCTGAGATGTTATCGGCCGAAGAACGAAGAGGGGGGCGCCCGAACCGTCCTCCGCCGGAAGGGAAATCACCGGGAACTGCCATATTCCGTCCAGGTCGGCAGTTTCACGTCTGACGACGGCGTCGACCGCGCGCAACAGGTCCAGGCGGTCCCGGTTCACGTCCCCGCGAACCAACCTGATGGGGTGGAGGAGGGGACGTGGAGAAAAAACGACCCGGTTCACCGTCCTAAGGCGGTTCACGATCGCGATTCCCGCCTTCGAAAGGTGATCCCAGGCCAGCATCACCCGGTCATTCCCGTTCCCGGCTTTTTCCGGGAGCCCTGCCATGAGTCGGGAACCCGGCTCGGACCACACCACTGCGGGATGCAGGTAAGATCGGGAATCCCCCTGGACTCCGACGCTCCTGACGGGAAGGATCTCGCCCGCGAGATGGAACTCCCCGCAACAATCCGCCAGCTCTTCCCGCTCCCTGTCGTAGCCGGGTTCCGGGTCTCCGCCGCGCGAGCACAGGACACGGATTCCCAGCCCGGGTCCGGGGAAGGGATGCCTCTCGACGAGCTTTGTCGGGAGCCCGAGTTCGCGGCCCAGCATCCTGACCTCGTCCTTGTAGAGATCATGCAATGGCTCGATGACCTGTTTCCTCCGGATCATCTCCTCGATCTGGGCAACCCGGTTGTGATGGGTCTTGATCTTGGACGATTGCTTCGACCCACCGCTCTCGATCGTATCGGGGTAGATCGTCCCCTGTACGAGCATCCAGCCCTCGCCTGAAATGTCGCTTCCCACGCTCGACTGAAGGACCTCCACGAACAGCCCGCCGATCACTTTCCGCTTTTCCTCCGGATCCATTACACCTTTGAGCGCCTGGAGGAACCGGTTCCCCGCGTCAACAAGCCGGATTTTGGAGAAACCGGTCTCCCGGAGGTGCCTGACGACCTCAGCGGACTCCCCTTCCCGCATCAACCCGGTATCTATATGCAAGGATTCGACCCGGTCGGGCCCAACAGCCTTGACGCAAATTTCGAGGGCGACGAGGGAATCGACCCCGCCGGAAAGCAGCAGGAACAGCTTCCGATCGCCCGCTTCCCTTCTCGTCCGGTCGATGATCGACGCCGAGAAGGTTTTCGGGTTCCATGATCGGCAGGTGGTACAGACCCTCACGAACCGGTCGAGAATCTCGTTCCCGAACCGGGTATGCGTGACCTCGGGATGGAACTGGAGGCCGAAGATCCGTTTCCGGGAATCCTCGAACCCAGCCACCGCGAGATCTCCCGAGCTGGCGATTCCAGCGCAACCTTCAGGGAGCCGCGAAACGTGGTCGCCGTGGCTCATCCACACGTCCTGTTCGGACGGAAGCCCCTCGAACAGAGGGCTCCCTTCGACGATCCGGATTTTTGCGGGGCCGTATTCCCGGGTCATCCCGGCGGAAACCGATCCACCCATCAGTTTTGCGAGGAGCTGGTGGCCATAACACAGGCCCAGGATCGGAACCGGGGCTTTCCGGACATCGAACCCCACGGTCGGCGACGCTTTATCGGTGACGGAATGGGGCCCTCCGGAGAATATCACTCCGACAAGATCTTCCACCTGCGCAGGATCGAACCGCTCGGGCTGACGGATCTCCGAGAACACACCCAGGTTTCGGATCCGGTTTCCGATAAGGTGGGTGTACTGGCCACCGAAATCGAGAACGACGATTCTCTCCATTCAGTTCATCCCTCAACCCTGGATTTCTTCGCCTGGATCCTCTGGGACTCGATTTCCTCAAGGAGGGCGGGTGAGATGCCGGTGGGATACTCCCCCGAAAAACAGGCGTAGCAGAATCCACAGTCTTTGTACATGCTTTGAAGATCGCTCAGGGACTGGTAAACAACGGCATCAGCCTTGAGGAACGCTGCAATGTCGCGCACGTCGTTGTTGGCCGCGATCAGTTCCGTCTTGATCGACATGTCGATCCCGTAGACACACGGAAATCTTATCGGGGGGGCGGCGGAAACGAAGTAGACCGCGGCGGCACCTGCATCCCGAAGCAGTTCCACGAGATGCTTCGAGGTCGTTCCACGGACGATCGAGTCGTCCAGGACCGCCACCTTTCGCCCCTCGATCACCGGACGGATCGGGCTGAGTTTCAGACGGACCGCCCGGTCCCGCTGGTCCTGCGATGGGAGGAGGAAACTCCGCCCGACATACTTGTTTTTGGAAAGACCCCGCCGGTAGGGAATTCCCAACTCCTCAGCGAGGCCCGATGCGAAAAAGTAGGCGGAGGAAGGGACATCGATCACGACGTCGGGTTTGACCCCGGAGGTCTGGAAGTTCCGCGCGAGCATTTTTCCCATATTCACGCGCTCGGTCGCCACCAGCCGGCCGTTGATTTTTGAGTCCTCGCGGCTGAAATAGATGTACTCGAAGACGCAGAACGAACTGTTCCGGCGATGGAGGATCCTGCTGTGGACCTGCCTCTGGCTGTCGATAAACACCGCTTCTCCGGCTTCCAATTGCCGGATCGCGCCGTAACCCAGGAATTCGAGGGCCGAAGTCTCGGAAGCGAAGGCGAAAGCTGATCCCCGGCCTGTGATACGTTTTCCCAGAAAAAGGGGCCGGATCCCGCAAGGGTCGTTGAAAGCCAGGAGGCCCTCGTTGGCGAGAATCGTGAGGGTGGAATAGGCGCCCTCCACGCTCTTCTGCGTCTCCTCGACTGCCCGGAAAACACCATCAGAAAACGCTTCCCCGGACACCCGCTTTTCGAGGTGGGAGGCGAGCGTGTAGAGTATCAGCTCGAGGTCGTTCGAAGTCTCGATGATACGGTTCTGTTCAGCCCTCAACCGGGCGGTGAGGGCGGTGGAATTGGTCACGTTCCCGTTGTGGACCATGGCAAGCCCATACGGATAGTTCATGTAGATGGGCTGGGCTTCGTGGGAATCGATCGTTCCCTGCGTCGCGTATCTCACGTGACCGAGGCCCACTGGCGCCTGGAGCTTGCGCAGGACCGCGTCGTCGAATATGTTGTTAACCAGGCCGTTCTTCTTCTTGATCCGGAAACGCCTGTCGAACGTGAGGATTCCTGCCGCATCCTGGCCGCGATGTTGGAGGGAGTTCAATCCGAATGCTATCTCCGAGGCCACGTCCGTGAAACCCATGATCCCGATGATCCCGCACATATCAGGCTCCGGGCTTGGGAACAGGAAGCGCTCCCGAAAAAAACCGCGCGAGGATTCGCGGGTACATCTCGTGTTCGACCTTCAAACCCCTCGCCTCGACCTCGTCCAGAGTTGAGGCACCCTCGAGGTCGACCGGTTCCTTGCTCAGGATCGGCCCTGTATCGACTCCCTCGTCGACGATGTGGACGGTCACCCAGGTCTGTTTCAACCCCTTTTCGAACGCCCATTGGTACCCATGGAGACCGCGATGGGCGGCCGGATCGGCGGGATGGACGTTCACGATCCGCCGGGGGAATCTCCCGATGAAGGACGGGGAAAGGACCCTCATGAAACCCGCCAGGACTACGAAGTCCGGGTTCAGCGGTTCCAGGAGTTTCGAAAGCTCACCTTCGAAGGCTTCACGCGATCTTCCGGCGGACGGCACGACCGCGGTCTTGACGCCGAAGCCTGCCGCTACAGCCAGTCCTTTCGCCTCTGGACGGTCGGAAACCACGATCAAAGGATTGGCCAGATCGAGCAGTTGTCCTGCCCGACAGCTGTCCAGGATCGCCCTCATGTTGCTTCCCCGGCCGGAAATCAGGATCGCGATCCGTTTGGTCCCTGTCATGCTTGGCCTCCGATCCATGAAACATTCTTCCTGGTTCCGATGTCCTTCCTGAACTGCATACCCTTGAAGCTGATCCGTTCGCATTCCCGGTAGACATTTTCGCGGGCCATGGAAACATCCCCGCCCCCTGCCACGACCGTCAGGACACGTCCTCCGACGGCTTTCCAAGAGTCGCCGTCGCGGCGGGTCCCGGAGTGGAACACACGCGTTCCGGGGCCGAAAGACCCGAGACCTTCGATCGGAACCTCGGGGGATGAACTGCCGGGATAGCCTCCCGAAGCCAGAACAACCCCCAAGAAAACGCCTGGATTGATCTCTATCTCAAGGTTGGTCAGGTCCGAGCGTAAACAGCTTTCGATGATCTGTACAAGATCAGTCTTCAGGGCCGGCATCAGGACCTGGGTTTCCGGGTCCCCGAGCCGGACATTGTATTCGAGGAGTTTCGGACCCTCACGGGTCACCATGATCCCGAAATAGAGGGGTCCGTGGTAGTTCAGCCCCTCGGCCCTTATCCCTTGGAGGGTGGGCTCGATGATTCGCGCCCCGATTGCGGCCATCAACTCCGGCGAAGCTTCCGGAACGGGGCAGAAAGCCCCCATCCCGCCGGTGTTCGGGCCCGCATCCCCGTCTAGAAGCTGCTTGAAATCCTGGCAGGGAGGAAGAGAGCGGAATGTCCTTCCATCGGTGAAACCGATCACGGACAGCTCCCAACCTTCCAGAATCTCTTCGAGGACGATCTTGGCGCTCTTTCCGTGCTGGAGCTCGATCTGGTCGATGGCTTTCCTCGCGGACGAAAGGTCGGGGCAGACGTGGACCCCTTTCCCAGCGGCCAACCCATCGAACTTGACCACGCACCCATCCGGCCATTTTTTCAAACCCTGCCGGGCCGCCAGGGGGTTGAAGAAGTTTTCGTATGCCCCGGTGGCAACCTTGTGACGGCCCATGAACTCCTTTGCCCGGGCCTTCGAGGTTTCGAGCTTCGCGGCCTTCTGGTCGGGACCCAGGACCCTGATCCCACCCTTGTTGAATGCATCGACCACTCCCATCGAAAGGAGCTTTTCTGGACCCACGAAAACCGTGTCGATTCGGTTCTCCGAAAGAAAATCCCGGAGCTCATCGAAATCCTCCACGATCACGGTTTGGCTTCCGGGAATCCCTGGATTTCCGGGGAGTGCGAAGATATTCTCGGGCGGAAGGGTCTGGGAAAGTTTCCATACGATGGCAGCCTCCCTGCCGCCGGACCCCAGAACCGCGATTCTCATACCTCCCCGACCTCCTTCCTGGCCTGATCAACGATCTCGAGGCAGATGGCCGGGGCGGCACCGATGTAATCCTCCGGTTTCATCTGCTGGACCGGACGCAGCCGCTCCTCACCGAGGTTGTAGGGCTTCAGGGTTTCCAGGACATCGTGAAGGGAAACCGTCTTCCCACGCGTCATCTGCTTGAGCAGCTCGTAGGGATCATCCTTAACGACGGTCCGCAGGATCGTCTGTACCGGTTCAGCGAGCAGTTGGGGCGAGTCTGCAAGTTCCTTCCTGCAGCGTGCAGGGTTGAATCTGATCTTCTTGAGCCCCTGGACTGTCTCTCCAAGCGCAAGGAATGAATGGGCCATTGCAACACCCACGTTCCGGGTGACCGTGCTGTCGGAGAGGTCCCGTTGCATCCTGGACCGGCAAAGCTTGTCTGAGAGCATTGCCAGGAGAGCATTCGCGATGTAGAGGTTGCCCTCCCCGTTTTCGAAACGGATGGGATTGACCTTGTGAGGCATCGTGGATGACCCCACCTCGCCGGCAACCGCCTCCTCGGTGAAAAACCCGAGCATCAGGTAGGTCCAGAAATCCTGACCAAGGTCCAAGACGATGTTGTTGGCCTGACGGACGAGGTTGAAGAACTCCGCCCATCCGTCGTGGTCCTCGATCTGGGTGGTTGCCAGATTGAACTCGAAACCCAGACTCTCGACAAACTTCCGGGAGAAGGCGATCCAGTCGAAGGAAGGGAAGGCAGCAAGCATCGCCCCATAGGTGCCGGTGGCCCCGTTGAGCTTTCCCCGGAACCGGAAAACACGGAGCTTGCGGAAGATCTTCGTCAGCCGGGAAATGTAGACTGCGATCTCCTTGCCGGCGGTGCTCGGGGTGGCGGGTTGGCCGTGGGTCCTGGTGGGGAAGGGCTCCCGAGCGGTCTGGGAGGCTGTTTCACAAAGTTGCAGGATCAGCTCCCGAAGTCTGGGAAGCATCTCCTTGGAGAGGAAGCCCCGGAAAAGTCCGGAATAGGAAAGGTTGTTGACGTCCTCCGAGGTCAGGCCGAAATGAATCATGTTCGGGTTCGAAAGTCCCAACCGTTTCCGCAGGAAATACTCGACGGACTTGACGTCGTGCCGGGTCACGTTCTCAATTTCCTTTACCTGGAGGGCATCGGCTTCACAGAACGCCCCCGAAAGGGCCGTGATCCTTTCCTTCTCCGCCTCGGCCAGCGGGGGGAACAATCCACTCTTGTCCAGATCCAGGAGGAATTTCAGTTCGATATCGCACCGGGCACGAATCAGCGCGAACTCTGAGAACCAGTTCCGGAGTGACTTGAGACTCAGGGCGTAACGTCCGTCGAGGGGGGAAATGGCCAGAAGCTGGTTCATTTCTTGCCCCCTTCAAGGCTCTCAGGCACGGGATCGACGAAATCGGGATCGGTTTCGGACACGGGCGCCGGGATCGAGTCGTTGCTCCGGATCTTGAGGTCGGCCTTTTCGAGGTCGGCCTTCATTGTGGAAATCTCTGCAGTGAACATGTCACGCAACCGTGGAAGATTGAGGCTTCGCATCGCCGCGTGGGCGGCATTCTGGGGGTCGAGAAGGGTGGCGGCAGGGGTGCGCGAAGGCATCACGAGGGAGGAATTGATGTTGACCACCTGGTCCCCTGCATCCCGGAAAGGGGGGCAGTTGAAGACGGGAATGTTCAGGTTGGCCGCCAGCGCACCTCCAAGGCCGTTCGACCGGCCCGCAATCGCGATCACGGCCCCGGGTTCGAGGGAGGAGTTGTACTCCTCAGCAATTTCCGGGATCCTCTCCCCGTTCTTGTGGGCGGAGACCACCCTGAGATCCGCTTTCAGACCATATCCCGAGACCGTCTCCGCGATCTTTCGCGCGAACGGTAGATCTGCGGGGGAGCCCATGATGATCGCAACATACCCCTCCCGGATGATCTTCCGTCTCGTCAGGTTTTCCAAAACACGCCCCCTGATGCTGCCACGAGGGGGAACATAGGCTGATCCCGTGATCAGTCGGTAGATCTCCTCGTAACGATTCCGGGCTTCGGTAACGACCTCCGGGGGAAGGGAAGTGGGGATGGAATCCCCGACTTTGTTCTTCAGGAGCCAATCTCTGACGTATTCTTTGTCAAGCGCCCGGACAGTCTCGGGGTTCTCCGAATAGCTGTCGGCGTACCAGAATCTGGACGAATCCGGAGTATGGATTTCGTCGATGAGAATCACATCGTTCCCCACGAGTCCGAACTCGTACTTGGTATCGACCAGGATCACGCCACGTTCGGCAAGCCTTTCGGTCCCCCCCCGGAAAAGGGCAAGGGAATTTGCGGCCATGATCTCGTAGACGCGCCTTGTCGCCAGGCCCTGTTCGGTGATTTCGGTGGGAGTGATCTCCCTGTCGCTCTTCTCTTTGGTGGTAGGGGTCAGGATAGGAGGGTCAAGCTTTTGGTTCTTTCGCAGACCGTCGGGGAGGGTCACCCCGCTGAAAACCCGCTTCCCCCTTCCGTATTCCCTCCACGCCGAACCGGTCAGATATCCCCTGACGATCATCTCCACCCTGATCGGGCGGGCCTCCCGAACCAGGGAGATGTTCGGGTCGATGTTCTCCCTGAGATGGCTCGGACAGACCTTTTTCAGACTCTCAAACCAGTATCCGGCTATCCCGTTCAGGATCGCTCCCTTGTCGGGGATCGGGGTCTCCATGATCCGGTCGAAACAGGAAATCCTGTCGGTAACGACGATCATCCGGGTCTCGGGATCGATCCGGAAACTTTCCCTGACTTTTCCGCTGTGGACAAGCTTCAGCTGAGGGGAAGAAAGCTTCGTCAAGACGCTCATGCAAGACTCCTCGGAAATCAATGTCTGAAATGACGCATGTCGGTCAGAACCATCGCGACTCCAAGCTCGTCGCACTTCTGGATCACATTCTGGTCGCGAATCGACCCTCCGGGTTGGATCACGAAACGGATTCCATCCTCGGCGGCTTCTTCGATACAATCGGGAAAAGGAAAGAAACCGTCGGAAACCAGCACGGCCTTTGCCATGACCTCTTCCCAGTGCGATTCCACCGGAACCTGAAAGAGGTCAGCCTCGCGGGCAAGGTTTTCCCTGCACTTTTCGAGGGCAAGGAGTGTCGAGGAGACCCGGTTGGGCTGCCCGGCACCCATTCCGAGCATTTGGAAGCCCCCATCCAGGGTTTTCCGGACGATCGCGATGGCGTTCGACTTCACCCATTTCACCGCCTTGAGACCGAACTCCCCCAATTTCCTGAGAGAGGAATCGAATGGGGCTTTCGTCACCCCCTCGAAGATCGAGAAAAGCCTGTCGTCACGGTCCTGGCGCAGCAGCTTTCCCCCGATGACCCTGAATTCGCAAGGGAGGGGCCCAGGAGGCCGCCTGATGACACGCAGGTTCTTGGATTTGCGAAGCGCTGCCAGGGCGTCATCGGTAAAATCGGGGCCGACAACGATCTCCACGAACTTGCGCTTGTTCCTGTCAGGGGAATCGAGCTGGAGAAACTCTACTGTTTCGAGTTCAACGGTCCGGTTGAAAGCCAGGATCGAGCCGAAAGCCGAGATTGGGTCGCCTTCCCAGGCCGCCGAGAGGGCGAGCTTCTGGCTTTCCGCCTCCGCCAGCCCGCACGGGGTAGTATGCTTGACAACCGCGCAACCGGGTTTCTCGAGGTCCTTGACCGCTTCCAAGGCAGCGAACAGGTCGAGGTAGTTGTTGAATGAAAGGACCTTCTCGTCGAAAACCTGCAAATCGACGGGGGGAACCTCCGGATCCCTCGAATCGTAGACCCATGCATGCTGGTGGTGGTTCTCTCCGTACTTCAGCCGGCGCCCCGCTGAAAAGGAGAGCCGGCAGCTCGAGATTTCGCACATTTCGTCCATGCCCATGGCGACCGCGGCCTCGTAGTCCGCGGTGTAATTGAAAGCGGCCCGCATAAGTGATTTCCGTGTTTCGGGCCGGAGGCGGCCGCCTGTTTCCGAAAGCTCCCTCATTATCCACTCATACTGTGCCGGATCCGTTACCACTCCGACGTAACCGAAGTTCTTCGCCGCTGCCCGGATCATGGTAGGGCCGCCGATGTCGATCTTCTCGATCAATTCCCGGCCCCTGACGTCGTTCTTCCAGGATTCCCGGAAAGGGTAAAGGTTGCAGACGACGAGGTCGATCGGAAGTATTCCGAGCTTTTCGGCCTCCCGCCGGTCTTTGTCCCGGTCGAACAGGAGGGCGGAACCGATCTCGAACGAGATGGTTTTCATGCGACCGCCGAATGCTTCGGGATTGTGCGTGATCTGGGTGATTTCCGTCGAGGGGACTCCGCCCTTCTCGAGTTCCCTGCGGGTCCCTCCGGTTGCGATTATCTCGCAGCCGATTGATACCAGCGACCGGGCGAATGGAACGAGCCCGGTCTTGTCGGAAACGCTGAACAATGCCCGCCGGACTTTGATCATCGGCGCCCTCCCTCGTTCTTCCGGTCTCCCGCGGGGTTCGCGGCAGCCACTATCGAACGGAACATCCTCAGCCCCTCCCCTTCCTCGCCCAAGCCTGGGTTCTCCCGGGCCATCCTGGGCCAATCGGGGTGGTTGTAAACCGAAAGGAACGCCTCGGGGTGGGGCATAAGGCCTAGAACCCGGCCCGAGGGATCCACGAGGCCCGCGCATTCGAGGTCCGACCCGTTCGGGTTTTCAGGGAAGCGGCTCGTGGGGACCCCTTCCTGGTCAACGTAGGAAAGGCAATTCAGGGACATCTTCTGGATCCTTTCCCGGACCCCCTCGTCACGGATGATAAGCTTTCCCTCCCCATGGCGGACCGGAACGTCGAAGAGATCGAGATCGCCGAGGAGCTTTGTCGGGGAATTCCTGTTTCTCAAAAGCCGCACCCATCGGGATTCGAAGGTTCCCGAGTCGTTCGCGCTCAGGGTGACCTCCTGGTCGCAACGCCCGCCGATGTTCGGAAGCAACCCGACCTTGACCAGCACCTGGAAGCCGTTGCAGATACCGATTACGATCCCGCCACCCGCCACGAAGCCGGCCAAACCGTCCAGGAGGCAACCCCCTCCCGGGATCCTGCGGAAACGCAACTGGTCAGCCAGAACCATGCCGGAACCAAGGTCGTCCCCGAAAGAGAACCCACCCGGGAAACTGACAACATCGAACTCGGAGACCTTCCTTTCGCCGGAGAAAAGCCGGTTCAGGTGGAGGATCTCCGCCTCGGCGCCGGCCTTCCGGAACCCCGCGGCCATCTCCTCCTCGCAGTTGATCCCGAATCCCGTCAGGACGAGTGCCCTGACCTTCCTTCCTCCGGCGGGGCTCATAGTATTCCCTCCAACCCACGTTTCCAGGCGGAAAGGAGCCGGGCAAGCGGGATCCTGACCGGTTCTTTTCCCGGTATCGCGAGGTCCAGAACCTGTTCCCCGGTCACCTTCCCGATCCGGAGCGCATCCGTCCCGAAGATCTCCTCGACCCGGCCTGCGCGCTCGGGAGGGACGGAAGCGAGAAACCGGGAATGGGTTTCGCTGAAAAGGAAGGTGGCCGGGGGAAGGCCACACTCCGGGATTTCGAGACGACATCCCATGCCCCCTCCGAAGCAGGATTCCGCAACCGCGACCCCGAGCCCTCCATCGGAAAGATCGTGGCAGGACGCGAAAAGACCTTCCTTGTGTGCATCGGCCATCCGGAGATACCTTTCCCGGGCTTCTTTCTTCCTCACGCGGGGGACATGGCCTCCCTCCTTGCCGATCAACCGAAGGAACTCGGAACCTCCCAGTTCATCGAAGGTCGGTCCGATTAGGAAAACCAGGTCGCCCGGAGCCTTGAAATCGGTCGTCACCACGCGCCTGACGTCGGGAATCTTGGCGGTCATGGAGTAAAGAACGGTCGGTGGAACCGAGATCTTCTCCCCTCCCCACCGGAAATCGTTCTTCATGCTGTCCTTTCCCGAGGTCATCGGGATCCTGAAGAAAAGGGACATCTCCTTCAACGCTTCGCACATCCGGACGAGCTGAGCAAGCTTGTACTTTCCATCCGGATTCGATACCGCGTCGAACACCGAGTCCGGAACGCAGAAGTTGTCGTTCACGCTCCAGAAAAGGTTCCCCGAATCCGTGGGGTCGGGGAGCTTTCCTCCCACCGCCACGATCTGCCTGACCCCTTCGTCGAAAGCCCCGGCGCTCATTTCGAAGGCATCGAAGTCCCCATAGCGGGGGCAGATACCGTTCGAAACGGCGATCCCGGTCCACGAATCATGGGACACCCGCACTACGGCAGCATCCTGCGGGGCGACGCCATTCCTCCCCATCAGGGGTTTCACGATCGTCTTCCCCTTGACCTCGTGATCGTATCGTCTTATCACCGCCTCCCTCGAGCAGATGTTGAGGCTCCCCATCAGGTCGAGGAGTGCCTTTCCGATGTCCAGGTTTGCCGGAACCGAGGCTTTCCGGAAGGGTGGGGGAGTCCACTCCGCATCGAGGTTTTTCCTGGGAACACCATCGTGAAGAAACTCCAGTTCCATTGCCGCGATGGTCTTTCCCCCGTAACCGACCCTCAACATCCCGTCGTCCGTGAATGCGCCAATGTCCGTCAGTTCGACGTCGAATTCTCCCGCAAGGGCCATCAGTCCGTCGAGTCGGGCGGGATCGACGACGAGGGTCATCCTTTCCTGCGACTCGGACAGGAAAATCTCCCAGGGCTGAAGCCCGGGATACTTCAGGGGAACCTTCTCCAGGTCCACCTCTGCGCCGCCAATGATCGAAGCCAGCTCCCCCACAGAAGAGGAAAGACCTCCCGCCCCGTTGTCGGTGCAGCACCTGACCAGGCCACTCGCGCAGGCGACTTCGAGAAAATCCGAGAACATCTTCTGCGTGATCGGGGAGCCGATCTGTACGGCGGACTGGGGTGAAGTTTCATCGATCTCGAGCGAGGAAAAGGTGGCCCCGTGGATCCCATCTTTTCCTACACGCCCCCCCCCCATCACGATCCGGTCGCCGACCTTGATCTCCTTCTCCCAGCTTGCTTTTCCGGCAAGCCTGGCGGGAAGGATGGCCCCGGTTCCACAATAGACAAGCGGTTTTGCCCGGAATCTGTCGTCGAATACGATTGCCCCGTTCACGGTGGGGACCCCGGACTTGTTGCCTCCATCCTCGATCCCACGTATCACCCCCTGCATTATCCGACGTGGGTGGAGCTGCCCGGGCAAGAGTTTCCCCGCGAAGAACGGCGAGGCGAAACATAGCACATCGGTGTTGAAAAGCAGCCGCCCCCCCCCGCGGCCAGTCCCCAGCGGATCGCGATTGTTCCCGACGATCCCGGTCAGGGCACCGCCGTATGGGTCGAGAGCGGAAGGGGAGTTGTGCGTTTCGACCTTGAAGACGAAAAGGCGCTCTTCATCGATCCTGACCACTCCCGCATTGTCGGAAAAGACCTTAACCAGCCAGTCGTTCCCGTTCGCACGGAGCTCATCCCTGATCGCGATGGTTGGAGCCTGGATGAACGTCTTGAAGAGGGAATCGATCGTCTTTTCTTCTCCGGTTTCAGTATCCCGGTAGTTGATGATCGCGGCAAATTCCTTGTGTTTGCAGTGCTCGGACCAGGTCTGCCCGAGGATCTCGAGTTCACACTCGGTCGGGTCTTCCCCAAGGCCATACCCGGAGCGAAGCGAACGGGTTTCGGACGAACCGAAATACTTCCGGATCGCCTCCATTTCCGCCAGGTTGAGCGACAGAAGACGCTCACGGGAAACCTTGAGCAAGCCATCCTCATCGACGGGAAGGGCCACACTCTCGAACCGCGGCTTGAATTCCATCGCAACCCTGGGATCGTAGGTCAACCTCGGCTTTCCCGGTCCCCATTCCATGTGGTCGACAAGCGGATTTCCAAGGATTTCCGAGGCGATCCGCCCAAGAAGGGGTCCCTCGAGGGTTTTCCCGAAAAGGTACAGGTCCGCCGAGAAAACCTTTTGCGCTCCCTGCCTCGGCAGGCCGAACATGTCCTCCAGGACCCGCTGGGCACTGGCCCCTTCGTCGTCGGTTACACCCGGAAGGCGGCCGACGAATATGTAACTTCCGGGCTTGACCGATTTGGGAAGCCCGTCAGCGAAAACTTCCTGGACGATCGAATCACGCAGCCCCTCGCGTCCGAATCTGAGGATGCGCTCCCGATCCAGGTCGAGGCCGACGGAATAAACCTTTCCATGTCTGACCGTCGTCTCCACGTGAAAAAGCCGTTCCACCATCGATGCCAATCGAAGCCCCGCCACGTCGGCCCGATCCTCTCTCGTCATCCGGACCAGAGTCCGGAGGCTGGTTTCAGGTTTCTTCATTATTCAATCCGAAAAAGGCAAAAAATCATTTTCCGGTCTTCTCATACTTCAGAATCGATCCGTCTCCCCGGGGAAGGACGATTTCTATGATCCCGCCTTTTCGTATGGTTCCGGCACGCCGGGCAGTGTAACCATGTTCCTGGGAGAAGGAAACCACCCTGTCGACCTGGGACCCGGGCATGACCAGGAGCATACCGTTGCCCATGTTCCATGCATGGTAGGCCTCCTCGTCGGGAACGTTCCCCAGTTCCTGGATCTCCTGCATGAAATCGTGGGGGGGGAAAAGACCGTCGAGGATCGCCCCCAGCCCCTTCCCTTTCAGGATCCGGCCCAGATTGTCAGGAATTCCACCCCCCGTGACGTGGGCGATTCCCTTCAGCGGGACACCCAGCAAAAGGAGGTCGACCACCAGGGGGGTATAGATGAGTGACGGAGTCAGCAAAACATCCCCCAGGCTTCGGGTTTCCATGAAGCCGATCCGGTGCCAGTGGGGTCCGAAGGATTCGGTCATGATGTTCCGGATCAGGGAAAAACCGTTGCTCCTGAATCCTCTGCTTCTGAGCGCAACTACAGCGTCCCCGGGTTCGATGGAAGCCCCGGTGATGGGTTCGACCCCGGGCGGGATGAAACCGATCCCGGTCCCGCACCAGTTGAAATGCATCCCGTCACCGTATCCGCGGTTCCGGTTTCCGAGTTCCGCTATCTCCCCACCCGTGACGCAAACCCTTGCTACCGCGGCGGCCTCGTGGAGGCCCGCCATCAGGGAGTCGACGATTTTCGGATCGAGGCGGTCGGCATCGAGTATGTTGGAAATGCTCGTCGGGATAACCCCGTTCGAAACGAGATCATCGGCTACCATCGCCACGAGATCGTATCCCAGGGTGGAATAGTTTCCCGTCCGCTCCGCGAGTTCGATCTTCGTACCTATTCCGTCGGAAGAGATACCGATATGGACCGGCCCCATCCGGAGGATGTTGCAAAAGGTGCTCTGTTCTTTCAAGACAGGCCCGCCCCATTCCGCCGGGCAGTTCCCGAAGGTCTTCTTCGCCCATGCGAAGGCGATTTTCGAACAATCGTGGCCCAGGTTCAAGTGGGACTCGTTCTGAGGTTGTATCACCATATTGTCTCCCGGATGAGGGTCTGATCGCGATCAGGACCCGTAGATACGAGGCCCGCGCGAACCCCGGTGAATTTCTCGATGAACCCCACGTAGTCCCGGCAGGTCTTCGGAAGCTCCTGAAAGGAGGCCGCCTTGTCGATCGGACTGTCCCATCCCCTCAACTCACGGTAGACCGGCCTGCCCCGCGAATCATGATCGATCGCGACCTTGATGGGATCGATTCCCGTCAGGCAATCGAGCTTCGTCAGGGCGATGTAGTTGAACCCGTTCGCGATGCAGGCTTTCCGAAGCAGGGAAAGGTCCAGCCAACCGCATCTTCTCGGCCGGCCCGTGGTCGCACCGAACTCCGCCCCAACGGTTCGAAGGTGGTTTCCAATGGCAGTCTTGAGCTCGGTCGGGAAGGGACCGTTCCCCACGCGCGTCTGGAAAGCTTTCACGACCGCTATCCGCTTGCGGAACTCGAGGAACACTCCCGTCCCGGTGAAGGCTCCCCCGATGGTCGTGCTGGATGAAGTGACGAATGGATAGGTTCCGTGGTCGATGTCGAGGAGTGTTCCCTGGGCCCCCTCGAGAAGAATCCGTTTCCCCGAGATCACCGCCTCATAAACGGCGGACTGGGCGTCTCCGATGAAGGGTTTGAGAAAACTGCAGGAGCGCAGAAACCCTGCCCCCTCGGCTGCGGAAACCGCCCCACCATCGTCCGCTCCGGGGTGATGGGCCATGGAAAGCTCTGCCAGGGCCTTTCGAAGCCCCCTTCCAAGAATGGCTTCCATCCGGATTCCCCGACGGGAGGCTTTGGATGTGTAACAGGGCCCGATTCCCTTCCCCGTGGTGCCGATCGCCCCGCCCTCGAGGCGATCCAGTTTCTTGTGGAGAGGGGAAACCATGTGAGCGTTTCCGGCGATAAGGAGATTTTTCGGGTTGATTACCACCCCGCGTTTCCTCAGCTCGAGAATTTCCGCTACCAGCAGTTCGGGATCCACAACACATCCGTTCCCGATCACGTTGAGACAACGTGGGTTCATTATTCCCGACGGAATCTGATGAAGGACGGTCTTGACACCCTTGACCACAAGAGTGTGGCCCGCGTTCGCCCCTCCCTGGAACCTGACCACCAGGTGGGCTTTTCCGGAAAGAAGATCAACGATCTTTCCTTTCCCCTCATCACCCCATTGGGCGCCAAGAACCAGCAGGGAAGGCATACTCACACCCCCCATGAGCGCGAATGGAATGTGCTTTCCGAAGGTGGAAGGAAGATGTCGTGAACCTGCCCTTCCCGGATCGAAAGCCCCGAGACCACTTCCACGACGCACTTTTCGTGGAACTCCCTGATCGTTGCGCTTCCGCATGTGGAAATGGAGGAACGGAGTTTTGCCAGGGTCTCATCGAGATTGTCTCTGAGTTTCCCCGCGTATTCCACGTAACCCTCGACGCCTTCTGAGAACTTCGCTTGCTGGTACCGCCCCTGACGCCATTCCCTTGCCCTGGGTGAACCTTCGCCCCAGTAGGGTTTCATCACCCGGTTGTTGATGACGATCTTCTCGGTGGGAGATTCATCGAAACGGGCGAAGTATCTCCCGAGCATTACGGAATCGGCCCCCAAGGCGAGGGCGATGGCCATATCCTTGGAGTGGACGATTCCCCCGTCTGCAATCAAAGGTATGTAGCGACCGGTTTCACGAAAAAATCGGTCCCTTTCGCGTGCCACCTCGATGATGGCAGTACCCAATCCTCGACCGGTACCTTTCTCCTCCTGAGTGATACAGATGGACCCGCCACCCATGCCGATCTTGACAGCACCTGCGCCGGCCTCGACAAGAAAACGGAAACCTTCGTCGGTCACGATGTTGCCCCCGATTATGGGAAGACGCGGAAACTGGGATCGCGCCCAATTCAATGCATTGCCCTGGAAGAATGAGTGACCGTGGGACGAGTCGATCGTCACCAGATCGACTCCGGCTTCGACGAGTGCCGGAAGACGTGTCATGAAATCGTGCGTGTTGATCGCAGCGGCACAAAGCAACCGCTTACCACCGTCGACGACTTCCAGCGGGTTGTTGAGGTGGTTCTTGATGTCCTTCCGGAAAACCAGGAAAAGGAGCCTGTCCACGGAGTCGACGATCGGAAGCACCGGTTGATGGCTTTCCATGAGGATCTCGTTGGCCTGCCGGAGGTTCGAGATATCCACCCCGACTCTCAGGGAGGCGCGGGGGACCATTCTCTCCCGGACAGGGAGATTCCCATGGATGGACAACTCGAAATCGTTTTTCGTAACGAGCCCCACGAGTCTCCCTTCGGCGTCGACGACGGGAAAGGTGGAGAAGCCCGTCTCCTTGCCGATTCTATGCAGTTCTTCGACCTTGATGTCGGGAGAGATGGTGTGGGGCTTCACGAAGCCGGCCTTGTGACTCTTGATTTTCCTGATCATCTGGGCCTGCTGGTCGACAGGCTGGGAGGCGAATACGAAAGCGACGGCTCCCTGCCGGGCCAGCTCGATCCCCATGCGGGCTCCTGAAACAGCCTGCATCGCCGCGGCAACCATGGGGATGTTGATGTTCATGGGTGACCCGTCGGGACGGTTGACCAGAGGAGTTTCCAGCGAAACCTTTTCCCCGACCGCATCGGGGGACGTGAAACCAGGAAGCAGCCGGAACTCCGCCAGAGCCCGGGATGGTTCAAGAATGATCTTCTTCGCCACGAAAAACCTCCGTTTTCAGGATGCGAGCCCCACGACGGGGCGAATGCGCCCTAAAAAGCCTGCCCAAATGATGCTCCCCCGGGGGTACAAAGGCCCGGGGGAGCATCAGGTTGCCGTGATCGGCGGGGGAAATCCGTCCGGCAGGGACTTTTCCGGGTGGATTCATGAGGATACGGACCTCATTTCGCGCCTTTCCCTTTCTTGGAATGGGGTTCGAAAAGTCGCGCGCATTCTAATCCAACTCACATTCCAGGTCAAGAGGTTTTGTAGATTTCGATGCTTCGCTCGTTTTGACGGCGGATGATCTCGCCGATTTCGTCCCGGCTGAACCTGGTGAACTCACCGTCCTTCACAAGAACCTCTCCATGCACGATAGAAAGGTCGACCTGGTCGACCCCGCAGAAAACCAGTGCGGCAAGAGGATCGGTGGAACTCCCGGCCTGACGCAGGCTGTCGAGCCTGAATCCGATCACGTCCGCCTCGTACCCTTCCCGAATCAGTCCAATATCATCCCGGCCGAGGACCTCCGCTCCTCCGATTGTCGCCATCTGGAGTGCCTCGACCGCGGTCATGCATTTCGCCCCCTTCAGGACACGCTGCAGAAGCATGGCGTTCCTGCTTTCCTCTAGCATGTTGGAAGAATCATTGCTGGCCGACCCGTCGACAGCGAGCCCGACTGGTACCCCGGCAGCCCGCATTTCGACAATCGGGGCGATTCCCGATCCCAGGCGCATATTGCTGGTCGGACAATGTGCGACCCCGCCCTTCGCCTCCCCCATCCGCTTGACCTCGGCCTCGCTGAAATGGATCGAATGGGCAAAGAAAGAGTCACGGTCCATCCAACCGAGCTGCTCCATCAGTTCGAATGGCCTGCATCCGTACATCTTCTTGCAGTAATCCTCTTCATCCCGCGTTTCCGCAAGGTGCGTATGGGTCTTCAAACCTTCCCGGGCAGCGAATTTCTTTGCTTCGACCATCAGTTCCTTCGTGACGGAGAACGGGGAACAGGGAGCAACCACGATTCTGATCATCCCCCCCCTTTGGGGTTCGTTAACCGCTTTCACAAGGCGGGAGGTCTCCTCCATGATCCGGTCTTCCGTCTGAACGACGGAATCGGGAGGAAGCCCCCCGTCCTTCTTCGAGCGAGACATGCTTCCCCGACAAAGGTGAAATCGCAGGCCGGTTTTTCGCGCCGCGTCAACCTGCCGGTAGTAAAGGTTCTCCTGCCCTGCTGGAACCAGGTAGGAATGGTCGACCGCCGTGGTGCAGCCCGATTTTAGAAGCTCGAGGGAAGCAACGAGCGTAGATTGATGGAAATCATCCTCGGTCAGCTTTGCCCAAAGTGGATAAAGGTTGATCAGCCACTCGAAAAGTTCGGCATTCTGGACTGAAGGGTAGTTCCTTGTCAGGGTTTGGTAGAAATGGTGATGGGTGTTCACCATCCCCGGCATCACAAGAAGGTCCTCACCCGGAATCGTACGGTAATCCGGGGAAACCGAGGATGCCGGGAGACTCGCCCCGACCGTCTTGATCCGGGAACCTTCGATGAGAACTGAAACGTTCTCGAGGAGAGGCTCATTGCCTCCCGCCCAGAAATATCGCGCGTTCTTGACATGCAACTTCATTGTCAGTCTCCTTGCTTCGTTTCGAGCATGATTGGAAATTCCATGCCATTTTACCACGATTGACCGTACCGGGGGTATGTGATAGACTCGGACCAACCTCTTCCGAAGGAGTGAAAGAACCTTATATGATGCGAACTGTCAAGGCTTTTCTGACCATCGGTGCAGTAATGAGCCTCATTTTTACCCCCGCTTTCCTTTCCGCCGAGCCCGAAAAGGCCCCCACCAGCAAAGTGGTCATCGGAGGCGAAGGAGCCGCGATGGATTCCGAGGTCGAGTTGAAGATCGGCGACCCGGCTCCTGAATTCACCCTTCCGAATCTCTCGAACGACAAGATGGAAAGCCTCAAGGATTATCTCGGCAAACCGATTATCCTTTTCTTCATTCAGAGCGCCTGCTACTCCTGCCTGCAGGAAGCCAAAGCTCTGAAGAGCCTCAAAGAGCAGTATCCCGGCCTCGAGGTCATCGCCATCGGCGTCGATCTTCTCGGGAAACCGATGCTCGTTTCCTGGGCAAATCACAACAATATCAACTACCCGGTTCTACTCGACCCCATCTTTTCGGTCCCGGAAAAATACGGGTTCTCCTTCACCCCCAGCTCCGTCATGATCGACAAGGCTGGCAAGATCGCTTTCATCCATTCCGGATTCCGTCCCACCGACATCACCCTTTTTGAAGAAAAGGCCAAGGAACTGTTGGGGAGCAAGTAGGCGGGTCCCCACCAGGAACCCCAGGCCCTCAGTTCCAATTGACCCTATGAATCCTCGGAAATCTTGTGGGAGTTCCGACCTTATCCTGATGGACCCGGATGAACATGACGAGAAACTTCATTCTCGGCTTCTGAAAGAGGAAGACCGGCGCGTTCTTTTCCTCCAGGGACTTGTCGATACGGCGGTACTCAAGATCATGAATGTGAAAATGACCAGGCAGGAAGCTCTGAACTTGGTTCTCAAGGTCAGAACCGTAGCCTGCGAGCTGTTTCCCGATTGCGTGGCAACGTTCGACCTGATCTTCATGAATCGGTTCAAGCGTGTGATCGATGAATTCACCCGGAGTGACGACGAGGAATGACCAGGTCTGGCAACCTTTCAAGCGAAGCCGCGAACATCCTCCTCCAGGCGTGGTCGGAGATCGCCGGAGAGACCGACCTCGATAAGGTCTTTCGCGCCGTCACCCTTTCCGCCAAACATCTCACGAACTCCAATCAGGCATCCCTCGCGCTTATCGAAGGGGAGAAACTCCATTTCGTGTATGCCACGAGCCAGGGGGAGGCGGTTCCCCGCCTCCGGATATCCATCGGTAAAGGCATTCCCGGGAAGGTAGCCTTGGATGGCCTCCCCCGTCAAATCAAGCAGGGGAGATACTGCAGTCCGGTTTCCCATGCCGGAAACGAGGCACAGCAGAGTTTCAAGAACAAGTCGATGCTTTGCGTCCCCATGATCTTCCAGCAACGCCCCGTCGGGACCATCCAGGTTTTCGACAAGATCGGCTCGGACGAGTTCAGCGAACATGACAGTACCGCGCTCCAGATGCTGGCAAACCATGCCGCTACCACCGTCGAGCTTCTGAAGCTTTACGAACGTCACCTTCATGAAAGCCGCAGAATCACCGGGATTTTTGAGGCCCTGACCGATGGAATCATGCTCGTGGACAACGCAGGAAACCCCATCACCTACAACAAGGCGGTCGAGGAGATGTTCTTCCCCGATGGCCAGCAGAATTTTGCCTTGACCACCTACCTATCATCCATCATTCGCGCAGGCGACGATTCGGGAAGGTCCGAGGTCGCCCTTTTCAAACCCCACAATCTCTTCCTCTCCAACCGCTTCGTGGCCCTGAGGGATGCAGCGGGAAATCCTTCCGAATTCGTCATTTCCATCCGCAACATCACCGACCAGCGGAATCTTGACCGTCGTTTTTCCCAGTTCTATGCCCTGATGTTGCATAAATCACAGAGGGTGGTGAACCGGGCCTACAAGAAATCGAAACTCGGCGCGATGAGGCGGGGCCTTCGTCGTCAGAAGGCAATCCTTCGAAACCTCATCGCCCTGACCGAACTCAAAAGCGGCCCCCTCCGGATCGAAAAGGAAAGCTGCAATCTGAACGAGATCTACTCCCGAACACGTGACTGGGCACTCCCGCGCCTTTCCCGGCGAAAGATCACCCTCAAGGATGACGAAATCCTGGCCTCCAGCCCCACCGGAGGCCGTTTCGACCGCCCCCGCGTCACGCGGATGTTCCGGAGCCTTCTTGGCAAGGGAATTTTCGCCCTTGCGAAGGGGGGGGAGATCTGCGTGGTCTCGAACCACGGGCCGGAAGGGGTACGGTTCGAGGTCCTCTACACCGGGCCCGGCGTTACCACGAATATCAACCCCCAATGCCTCGATTGGAACCTCCAGGTCGACCGGATCATCTCCGGGGAGAGCACCACTCTCGACCTCGATCTTGCCTTCACCGGGCATATCGCGAATGCTCACAAGGGGTCGATCCAGATCGCCACTTCCGGGGACAACGAAGCGCGGGTTACCATCGCGCTTCCGCTGGAATGAACGGGCAGGACGAATGACCCAAGTAACGCGTTGCAACGTAACGAGAAGATACAGCTTCGATCAGATCCTCAAGATTTCGAGCAGTCTCAGGGAGATCGACAAGGTCCGGACGCACCTGGCCGGGCTCCTTGACGCTCTCCAATATTCCTCCAAGGAAAAAATGAACATCACCCTCGCACTTGACGAAGCGTTGACGAATGCGATCGAACATGGGACGCTCAAGGGCCAGCCCACAGTGGAGGTCGGGATCACAGCAAGCCCCCAGGTATGCATCCTTCAGGTAGTCGATTTTGGGGGGTTCACCTTCAACCCTGAGTATTTCGCCAAACTTGCGGAAGTGAAAGACTGGGGCATGGGGGGGAGGGGAATCTACCTGATGAAAAACCTCATGGACGAAGTGTATTACTTTTTCAGCCCCGGGAAAAACACTTCCGTCGTGATGATTAAATACCGGGACGTCCAGAAGTCATCGGTTTCGAAAGTCGGAGTTCCAGGGTAGAGAACACCCCGTCCCGTGCCCTCCCATTTCTTCAAGCCTTTACACTTTTATGTACACAGGTATTGACTTCCCAAAGATTACCCAATAAAATAATATTATCGGAACCCGATTTTGAAGTATTTCTCCAGTATCGAGTAAGGCCATAAGGTAGTAAGGAGTAGCGAGCATGCAGCGGGTTTTGTATTTGGTTTTGGTTCTTTGCCTGTTTTCAACGGCTGCCTTCACCCAAACCACCCCCCCCACCAAAAGCCTCATCCGGATCGACGGTCTTTCGGTTTCTGATGTCCGGAAGTTTGCCTCCGGCGATTTCGATATCGCCCGGACTGGTAAGACCTTCGTGGAAATGGTGGTCGACAAAGGTTCGGTCAAGTCTTTCCGAACCCCCGGGCAGAAGGTTTCCATCATAATCCCCGACCTTGATGCCTATGTCGCGAAGGTCCAGGCCGCCCAGTTGCGGGGGGTAAGTTACTACACCTATGAAACCATGACTTCTACCCTGAAGACATGGTCAGAGACCTACAAAAACATCACCAGGCTCGAATCCCTTGGAAAGACCTTCGAGAACCGGGATATCTGGGCAATCAAGGTCAGCGACAACCCTGAAAAGAACGAGAAGGAGCCCGCGGCTCTCGTCATGGGTGCCCATCACGCCCGCGAATGGATCTCGGTCGAGGTCCCCATGGGAGCACTGAAACAGATCCTCGAGGGTTACGGAAACGATGAAAAGATCACGAAACTCGTTAACGAGCGGGAGATCTGGTTCGTCCCCATGGTCAACCCCGACGGGGTTTTCTATTCACAAAACAAGAGTCGATATTGGCGGAAAAACCGCTTCAAGACATACGGAGTCGACCTGAACCGGAATTACGGATACAAGTGGGGGAACACGGGCTCGAGCAACTCCACCAACAGCGATACCTACCATGGAACCGGTCCGTTCAGCGAAGCTGAATCCTCCGCCATCAAGATGCTGGCCGAGCGTGAAAAGTTCCAGGCCAGCCTCAGCTTCCACAGCTATTCCGAGCTGGTTCTCTTTCCCTTCGGTTATGCCTATAATGTTCCCTGCGAAGATACCCCAACGCTCAGCAGACTCGCGGGGGAGATGGCGAAATTCAACGGGTATACCCCTGAAAACAGCGCCGAACTCTACCCCGCCATGGGCGACTCCGACGACTATCTGTATGGAGAACACAAAGCCCTGGCTTTTACAATCGAACTCGCCACGACCTTCATCCCCGACCCATCCGAAATTGCCGAAATCAACAAGATCAATGTTCCTGCCGTTCTCCACCTGATCGACAAAAGCGGAACCTACGCGGTTACGACTCCCTCTGCCGAGAAGTCCCTCATCGCCGAGCTTGACTTCGAGGGAGCGATGGCGGCAATCGTCGACGGAACAGCCCTTTCCTCCGATTTCACCCCGGAAGCAAAAGTCGCGATCGACGACAATCTCAGCCTCCTCGGAAAGCGTGCAGCAGAACTCACACTCCAAGATCTCCTCCAGGGGAAGACCTCCTCCCTGGAAAAGGTGAAGGCAACACCTGAGGCGGGGTTTGTTTATGAGACCGTGAAGGATCGGGTCTCCTTCGAATGTGCCCACGGCCAGGAATTCTCCGCTGAGATTCTTGCGATGGTCCGCTAAAGCCCAGCGATTTCTTCCCCCAGTTCTTTCCTTCGTGATATAATGGACCACCGAAAGGTGGTCCTTTTTGCATGCTCGAAAACACGACGCTGAAAAACCTTTCCATCTTTACCGGTTACAGCCATATTGGCAGTTGCCGGGAATTCGTCTGGATTCCCGGCGACGTGATCGGAAAGCAACAGATGCCTTCGAAGTTCTTCCTCAAGGGCCTCAAATGCGAGTATGACGTCGAGGCACTGATGATCCGGAAGGACCTCTATCTCCGGACCGAGGATGGCAAGGAATACGTCGTCTCCAACTTCCAGATCACTGACATTACCGATATCCAGAACATTTCGGGGATTGCCGAGAACTGTGCACTCCTTTTCGAGAAGTTCCCCGAAATGAAGACCGTCACGGACGGTGAATCGTTGCTGGTCTCGAAACAGACGCAGGTGATCGCGTTCAAGGCGGTTTCGAACATCATCAACAGCGTCAAGCTGAACCAGGGCGTAGACACGAAGAGTTCGAGGGAGGTCGCAACCCAGCTCGTCGCCGAGATCATGAAAACCCCGGACGCTGTAATGAACCTCATCGATATCAAATCATTCGATGATTATACTTTCACCCACAACATCAACGTCTCGACGATCTCGGTCATCATCGGGCAGTCGATGGGGCTTCCCCAGTCCGATCTGATCGAGCTCGGAATGGGCTCCCTTCTCCATGACGTCGGAAAACTGAAGGTCTCCCTCTCCATTCTCAACAAGGAAGGAAAACTCACGGAGGGCGAATTCGCGGAAATGAAGCGGCATCCGCAGTTCGGTTACGAGATCCTCTGCAAGTCAGGGGAGATTTCCGAGCGGTCACGGATGGTCGCTCTGCAGCATCACGAGAAGTTCCAGGGGCGAGGGTATCCCAAAGGCCTCAAGGGAAAGGACATCTCCCTCTTCGCCAGGATCTGCTCCATCGCCGATGTATACGATGCCCTGACGACGGACCGGCCATACCGGGTTGCCCTGACCCCCTACGATGCGATCAAGATCGTCATGAGCGGTGCGGACAACCAGTTCGACCCGAACGTGCTCGGCTCTTTTGTCCGCCGCTTCTCCCTCTACCCCAGCGGAAGTCTCGTCGTCCTGAACGACGGTTCCGTCGGGCTTGTACTGAGAACGAACCCTGCCGCCGTGGTCCGACCGGTCATCAAGATCCTCATGGACGGGAAGGGAAACCGCTTGAAGAAGCGCGCCGAAACCGATCTCATGGTGGAAAAGGGGTTGTACATCACCGGTCCCGCCACCCCCTCCCAACTCAACGTCATCCAGAAAGCCAGGACTCCCTGACCTCCGATGGCGGGGAATGCAACCTCGAGTCTGCATCAGCGATGAAAAAATCCCGGTTGGGGAATCTTGCGCAGGAAACCCAGGGGAACCCGTACGATTCGCCAACCGGACTTCACGAATGAGACCGCTCGTTTCGATCCTTCTCCTTCTGGTCTTGTTTGTTCTCCTTCCGGATGCCGGAATTGGCGGGAATCTTGCCTCGAATCCGGCACCAGTTTCGGAGGGGAACGCTTCTCCAACGGAACCTGTCCAGGCTTCCGATTCGGTTCTCTTTCCCTTGGAGTCGAACCAAGCGGCCGGCTCCATCCCCACGGAATCCGCAATCCTCCTGGAGCCACCCGCCCCACCCGAACCGGAAATCGAAAATCCCGAGCTCCAACCCGGTGAGGAGGAAAAGTCCGGCCTCTGCCGGTTCGAAATCGAAACTCTCCGGGAATGGACCCCGCGGATGAGATCGATCCTGGCAAGGAAAATCGAAATCTGGTGGCGAGACCGGATGATCGCCACCCTCGGCGACGGAGACGAAGGGGTTTCGAACGCCTTTCACCGGAGAATCTTCAAATTCCAGAACCTCCGGTTCCCCAAAGGGTACCATTTCGTTACGATCAGGGCTTATGCAGAAGGTTTCATTTCGCGGGACATGAAATGGAAAGGCCGGACCCTGCAGATCGGTATCCACCCTGAAAAGCCTTCATTGGTCAAGATAAAATTCCCACTCCATGTATGGTAAACGAATCCGCGAAAATTCCGGGAACCTACTCCCCCGTCTCCCAGTCTCAATATCGTGTGGAAAGACCCGAAGAGGAGGAAAAGCTTCTCGAACATGCGGTCGCTGGAAACCGGAAGGCTTTCGATAAGCTTGTCACCAGGTATCACGGCCAGGTTTACCGTTTGGCATTCAGGTTCTTCAACAACCCTGAAGATGCCCTCGATGCAACCCAGGAGGTCTTCTTGAAAGCATTCCGGGCGATCGCGGCGTTCCAGGGCCGGTCCTCATTCAAGACCTGGCTGTTCAGGATCACTTCCAACACGTGCTCTACCATTCTTCAGGAAAGGACGAAACAAAAGAAGACCTTCATCGAGTCCATTCTCGAGTGGTTCACCACCCCCCCCGGAGAAGACCCCGAAGAAGCCGTTCTGAAGCAGGAATACCAACGTGAGCTTCAGGGAGCTCTCCAGGAAAAGATCTCAAAACTCCCCGAGGTCTACCGGATGCCGTTGATCCTCAAAGACGTCGAAAGTTACTCCCTTGAGGAAATCTCTGAGATTCTCGATCTAAAAGAAGGAACCGTCAAATCCCGGATCAACCGGGGCCGCCGGCTGCTCCAGGAATCCCTTGAAGGTTTCCTCCGAAGAGGTGAAAAGGATGAGATGCACCAGACTTCTTGACTGGCTCGAAGAACACGGCGGAGAAATGCCAACCCAGGAATGGCAGGACCTCGTCGCCCATTCGAGATCCTGTGTCGATTGCTCGCTCGCGCTTGCCCAACGAGGTGAGCTTCTCGAATCGCTGAGGAATCTTCCCGCCCCGGAGGTTCCTCCCGAACTTTCCCGGAACATCTTCGAAGCCCTCGACCGGGAAGGGCACCCCCCCTCCACCTCCGACCTGATCGAGCGAATCCTGGGGTCCCTCGTCAAACCTGTTCAGGTCGGGCTATCCCTTGCCTGCGTCGCCATGGCCCTGAACCTATTCCTCGCCTCCCCTCCTGGTCAAGCGATCCGCCCCATTCCGACCTCCAACCCCTCCAACATGATTGCGAGGAAGAATCCCCCCCTGAAAACACGCTCCCTTCAACAACTTCCAGGAAACACCCTTCCGCCCCCATCCCAAAAAGAGGTGAATGAATTCCTCATGAAGATGAAGGAGTTCAGGGAACTCCATCCGGAAATGTATTCCACCGGAGACCAACCCCCTGCCGCGGAAACGGTGGTTTTCCGCGAAACCCCCTGAAAGGAGTCCCCTGATGCATCTCCACCAAAATCACCTCGCGATTCTGTCAGGCTCGGGGTTTCCCGTCCGGTTCCTGGTTGTAGTCGGCCTTTTGCTGGCAGCATTCTCCCCGGTGTTGGCAGCCGGAGCACCCGACCTGTTCGGGACGTCATTGATTGCAGACATCGCCGAGAAGGTCAGTCCGGCGGTGGTTTCCATCGAATCGGTCCACTACGTCAGGACCCGCCCCAGTCTGGGGTTTGGAGACCCGCTTTTCGACCAGTTCTTTGGGCATCTTTTCGAGGATGACTTTTCCGGATACAACAATGTCATCCCGCGCAAGGGTAGCGGATCTGGAGTCCTGATCAGCTCCGCGGGCCATCTATTGACCAACTTCCACGTCATCGAGGGTGCCGACCGGATCGAAGTCACCTTGAAGGACGGGCGGAAGGCCCAGGCCGAGATAGTTGGAAAGGACGCCGCGAGCGATCTGGCAGTATTGAAGATCGACCTCCCAGGCGGAGTCCCTTCCGCGCCCCTGGGAAACTCGGATGCGCTCAGGGTGGGGGAGTGGGTAATCGCAATAGGAAACCCCTTCGGGCTGGGAATGACCGTCACGGTCGGGGTGGTTTCGGCACTCGAGCGGGACCTCTCCATCGACCGGAAACGCTCATTCCGAAACCTCATTCAGACTGATGCATCGATCAATCCAGGGAATTCGGGGGGAGCACTCGTCAATTCGCGCGGGGAGATCATCGGGATCAACACCGCGATCATTCCATATGGACAGGGCATCGGTTTCGCCATCCCCGTCTCTTCCGCCCGCCGTATCATCGCCGATCTTATGGCCTACGGCAAAGTCCGGAGGAGTTTTCTCGGGTTGACGGTCCAGGAAATCTCCGAAAAGCTTGCCGACTACCTGGGGATAGCAGCTGAAGGAATCCTCATCACGGAGGTTACAAGGGGTTCTTCCGCTGAGAAGGCGGGGCTGGTTCCTGGCGATGTGATCCTTTCGGTCGAGGGTAAAAAGCTGAAGAGCATTTCCCATCTCCAGGAACTATTGGGTAGATTCAGGGTGGGTGAGACTGCCCAACTCAGCATTTCGAGGCATGGGAAGTTGGGCGAGTGTGCGTTCCTGGTGGAAGGTTTCCCCACAACGGAGGAAAAACCGGGGAGTTCGAATCTCCTTGGAATCGCATTCGAGTCGGTCAATCCCGCTTCCATCAGGCAATACGGCCTTCGGGTCCATTCCGGTGCGGTCATTTCGGAAGTTAGGGAAGGTTCCCTGGCCAACGAAGCCGGATTCGAACCCGGGGACGTGATCGCCGCCATCAACCAGGTTCCCGTGAAATCGGCTTCACAACTTGGCAAAATCCTGGGGTCCCTCCAATCCCGGAACCGGGTCCTCCTGGAGATCGTCCGAGGAACCGCAAAAAGCGTGTTTCTTCTGATAGTCCCCTGATTCCAACGAGGTCGGTTTTGACGCCTCGCCCCTGATTCCCATTTTCGGAAAGTACCAACCCAACCGCCACCCAACCGGGACTGCATTGAGATACCGAACCCGGCTTGGAAAGCCGGTTTCCCATCGAAACTACGTCAAAGGGAGGAGCTTGATTTTCTTCACCCTTCATCCTTGCAAACGACCGGGTATCTGGTATAATCAAATTGTCCAAACCAGTGGGAACAGAAAAACGGAGGACAACCCGGATGCAATTGGTTGATGCTTTTAAGGAGAACCTGATTTTCCTTGAATTTGCCGCACAAAACAAGGATGAAGCCATCGAAAGATTCGTTTCCGCAGTTGACAAGGCCGGCATGGCCGAGGATCCCCAGGGGCTCAAGCACGCCATCCTGGAGAGAGAAAAACTCGGAACCACGGGGGTTGGCGGAGGAATCGCCATTCCCCACGCCCGTTGCAGTGCCATCAAGGATTTGACGGTTGCCTTCTTCCGGTCGAAGGCCGGGATCAACTTCAACGCGATCGATGGAAAGCCGGTCAACCTGATTTTCCTCTTGCTTGCCCCAGTCTCCTCCGGCGGGCCCTACCTCAAGCTGCTGGCCAAGATCTCCCGGCTCCTTCGGGATGACAATTTCCGGCTTGCCCTGATGGAAGCCCCCGGTCCCAAGGAAGTAATGGAAATCATCAAGGATAATGAGTGACCCGGAGAAACCCGGAAATGTTGATATCCGGGCCGGAATGAACCCGGAGAAACAAATCGGAGTGCCTTTGAGAGGCCCCTTTTCGAAGGGGCCTTCAGTCTTTCGGGGGGTTCCCTGGTCCGGAGTCCTTTTGATTCTTCTGGCCGCCCTTTTTCTCTCCCTCAACGTCCATGCTGGTTCGCGTGCGACCAGGCGCACCGGAAGGTCCACGTCCGCTACACGCCCCTCCTCTCCAGCCTCTCAAAAGCCGGGGCAATCAAATGACTCGAAGAAAAAGGGCAAGGGAACCGACAAGGCCAAGGAAACCGAAACCGAGAAGGACGAACTATTCCTTCCAGAAGGTGACAAAAACCAGTCGTACGTCCCCGATATTTTTCGTTGCCCGGAATGCGGTTACGAACAGGATGAACCGGGAACCTGTCCCGATCACGACGAGATCCAGCTCGTCATGGTTCTCTCCAAAGGGAAGAATCCCCTGGAGATGGGTGAACTGGACGGGAACGAAGATCTGATCGTGGACATGCCCGTCGCAGGGCTTTCCCTGAAGAAGGCGAAACCGGGGGCGACCGCTTCAGGCCCCGAGTCTCTCGGGGAAAGGAAAACCGGTCAACCCGGCCAGGCTGGCCAGCCGACACCCCGCTCTCCCGAAGACCGATAGGGAACGGATAGCTCGCTTCCCCCCCTCAGGAAACCTGCTGTCCGAGAATCGAAGCCAACTGTGCCACCATTCCCTTGAGGATTTCCGCCTGTCCGTTGAGCTCCTCCGCGGCAGCCGAGGTTTCCTGCGACGCGGCGGAGTTCTGCTGAACCACCCTGTCCATTTCCGAAATCGCCCGATTCACCTGCTCGATACCGGAAGCCTGTT
>CAYRYU010000046.1:35049-53506 GCA_964428355.1 uncultured bacterium | reverse complement strand
TCGAGTTGATCTTCAGCTCATGGCAGAGGGAATGTTCGATCAGCGTTTCCTTCCCGGCACGGATCCTGAGATGCCCTTTCGAATCGTAGGAGGAGTCGATCGCCACGAGTTCGCTCAGGTCCTCGACCAGCTTCTGTCGGCTGTCGCGAAGGTCGTTCGCCTGGGAGTTGGCGGACTCGACCCGCTCGATCTGGACGTTCAGTTCCGTGATCTGGCGGATGAGGTTGTTGGCTTGCTTCACAGCGTCCTCGAGCTGGTCTCCGATGCTTCCCTGGTAGGTGGTGTCGGGAGTTCCCTGGAGGCGGGTGAGACGATAGTCGATGTCCTTGAAGCTCTCGATCAGGTTGAGGGTTTCCTCCCTGAGGTTGGCCCGGAGAGGGCTGTCGTTGGGTGTGACCGAGAGGTTCTCCCAGGCGGACCAGAATTTGTCGAGCTGGTCACGCAGGGTGGCGTCGTTTGGCTCGTTGAAGATCGCCTCGACCTCCTTCATGAGGTCGCTGGCGATCGTCGCTTCCTCCAGATTGGAGGTTTCCCGGGTGATGCGTTCGTCGATGAACGAGTCCCGAAGGCTCTCGATCCTGACGGCATCCACCCCAGTTCCCATCTGCTGTGCGGTGGTGGAGGAGGTGAGGCTGGGGACCGCCCATGGATCGGTAGTCTCGAGAACCGCCCGCTGCCTGGCATATCCGTCGGTATTGGCGTTTGCGATATTGTGCGAGGTGACATCCATGGAGGTTCGGTGGGTCAGGATCGCCTTCTTCCCGATTTCCAGACCGAAAAATGTGGTCCGCATGGGGCCCTCCTTATCGAGGCGGGCGAAATCTTATGAATGCAGGCCCGCCGGGGAAACCTATTTTCCCCCTATTATCTTTATCGGCTTCCTGAGAAGAAAAGTTGAGGAGCGAACCAGGGGGCAGCCACAAAGCGCAAAGAGAACGATGGAAAAAACTGAAAGAAAGCTCGCCACAGAGAGCACAGAGTTCACAGAGATGGGTATTTTTCCGGAGAGAAAGCTAAATGGAGAGCTAATTTCAGGCTCAGTGCCCTCTGTGACCTCTGTGGCATCCCATGGCCAGTTTCAGGAAGTCAAATTTTTACTGCACGTTCAGGCGGCACAGAGGGGAAGGGAAAAATGGAGAAAACCCGGATCGGAGAAAATGCCTCGCGATGACATTTTGGTTGCCCTTGAATCTCGAGTTCCCGTTTGCCCTGAAGGTCTTGCTTATGTCGCGCCCTTTGGTTACACTCGGGGAAATTTCAATGGCTGGGGGTTGTCTCGTTACTATGACCGTGGAAAAGAAACCGTCCTCGTTCCAACCCGCTCCGCTTCTTTTCGTCATTTCCGGCCCCAGCGGTTCGGGCAAGGGAACGGCCCTCGATTTCGTCGAGCGTGAGTTCAGCGACTCGATAACCCGCTGCCCCACCTTCACCACCCGGAACAGCCGGAACGGGGAAAGGCAGGACAGGGACTATCATTTCGTTTCCCAGGCAAGGTTCGACGAGCTGGTCGCGGGGGGGGAGATCTTCGAGTTCACCCGGACATACAACGACGAGCTTTACGGTTCCCCGACCACCCTGGTGGACACCTCGATCGACAAGCACCTGCTTGTCGAGCTCGATTTCAACGGTTTCCACCGGATCAAGACCATCTCCCGCCGGAAGGTCGTGGGAATCTTCATAATGCCTCCCTCGATCGAGGTCCTCAAGGAACGGATCCTCGCGCGACAGCCTGAAATCAACCTCAACCGCAGGCTCCAGAGGGTCAGCGAGCAGATCGCCCACGCATGGTCATACGACTACATCATACTCAACGAGAACCGCGACGTGTTTTTGAAAGCCTTGCGGGACGCCGTCTCTTCCGAGCTGGTCAAGACCGCGGGCATCAAGTTCCTTACCGAAAACTGGCATTCCCTCGACGTGACCCTGCTGAAAAGCTGAGAAGGGAAGTCCCCATTCCCGCTTCAGACGGCCCGAAACAGGAAATCCGGAGTCGTCTCAGGAGATGGTTTTACGGAGAACGAGGCGGGAACGGTCGGGGTGGTCGGGAGAACGGATCTCGCCGATCCGCTGGAATCCGAAGCGTTCGCGGTAGAGATGGACAGCGTTACGATTCCTCGGGTTGACCGTCAGATCTAGATACGGTACCCCGCGGGATTTCAGGCGGTCGAGGATGAAATCCAATAGGAAGCTTCCCCGCCCCTCGCCTCTGAAATCCCGCGCGACGGCAAGGCTGAAGAGAAAAGCCCCTGGGTCGCCAAGATTACCGAAAAGGATGGCTTCAGCGGTCGCGGTTTTCCCTTCGCGAAGAAGGTAGATCCAGCCTGGGACGGTCATGAGCGAGATGTTGTCGGCAGGAAGGCCGTTCTCGCCGAAGGCATCTGCTTCGATACGCCTGACGTCCTCGAGCGCGGAGGAATCTGATGGATCGACCTGGAAGATCCGCCATTCCCTGGACCCGATCACGGGATTTTCCATTCAGATCTCCACGAACTGGAGGGGGGATTTCCCCGCGGAAACCGCCTCCGAAGTGCAATACTTCCCGAACGTTCCCTCAGAAAGCACATACAGGAACTGCCCCTTCCGGCTGGAGAGGAGTTCCACAATACGGTCGGGGAACATGTAGCGTGCGAGAATCTCCCCTGAAAGCCCGATCAGGGCAATCTCATCGACCGCGGTGGAGAAGACCGCACCCTTTTCATGACCGGTGGCATACTTCAGGACGCCATTGAGACTGGTTTTCGTCTTCCGGTTGGATCGATTCTGCAGCACAACCACATCTTTCGCTTCCGAGATTCCGGCAAAGACAACGTCCTCGGACTTCTGGACGCAGACCAGTCCCACCGGGGAGGACAGCTTGTGGTGATATCCGACTTCCCCGTCTTTCTTCAGGAATACGAGGTCGCCGTGGGAAGTCCCTATCATCAGCTCCCCTTCAGACGATTCGAGGCGGCAGGAGATGATATCCCCCTCGACTTCCCGTGTTCCGACGATCTTTCCATCGGAACCGACGGATACCGCGCGTTTCTTCCCGACGAGGAAACTGTGTTCCTCGTCACCCCTGAAGGCCAGGATCGGCTCGCCGGCTTCCACGATGTGGGAATAGTGGTTGTGATTGAGGTAGAACCGCACCTGGCCGTTCGCTCCAAGGAGGAGGAAGGCTCCGGAGGCAAAAACGTGGACACCGGTGAAGTTTCCGAAAAACTTGAAGGCCTCGCTTCCATCGAGGTGGAAGCCGAGAACCACTCCGCTCGCCAGGAGAACGGCGAGGTCGGCCGAAGGGGAAACCGCCATGTCGGAAATTCCCCGCATGGTCATCCGGTTGGCCCAGATCTCCTCGCCGACGTCGTTCAGGCAGATGAGGCGCTCGGAGCCGTCCCAGAGGAGGAGATATTCGACCTGGTCCTGACCTCTCCATCTCCGGACGCGCGGCTTTTCACCGACCACGGGAGCGGGGAGCTCGACGCTCCAGATCCGCTTGAAGGAGGATGTCACCTCGTCGGCCAACTGGGGGGGATCGAAATCGACGAACTCCATCCGGCTCATGTCGCGGCCAGCGCGGGACACCATCCCTCCCACACGGCCTTCGGGGGAGGCATACCAGATGGTCTGGCCATCAGCGCTCAGACGGGCATCGAGAAGGTTGAAGGGGAAACGGTGTTCCCAAAAAGGGTTTCCCTTGTCGTCCAGGACGGAAAGGAGGCCGGTCTTGGAAAACAGGAGCACATGGCGCGACTGGTCGGCAAGGGAAACCCCGTCGAAATGGGAGCTCAGCGTGCCTTTCCAGATCCCGCAGGCTTTCACGCAGTTGATGCAATAGATCCCTTTTCCTTTGTCGAGAAGAACAACCACGTCCCCCGCGGAATTCAGTGAGAGCGCGATCACGGGATCGACTCCCATGAAGGCGTCGTAAGGCTTCCCGTTGATCCCGACCGAGGCGAGCCCCTCCCCGCGATCATCCTGACAGGCGAAGGACACGGTATTGCCCTCCGCCGATATTCCGAGGGTGGCGGGGACTTTCAGGAGGTTCCTATAGGTCCATTTCGGTCTGCAGTTTCGGTCGAGAAGGACGACCGTCGGGTCACGTGTGACGAACGTCATGAACAGGCCGTTCGCGCTGATCACCCCGAAGAGTGCGTGGAACAGCCTCTTTTTCCAGATGGTCTCCCCCTGGGGATTTATCAGGATGATGTGTCCCGCCTCGTTGACGGCAAGAATCTCGAGCGTCTCCGCCAGGGAGATCGAACGGATATCGGTTCCGATCTGGTTCTTCCAGACTTCCTTCCCCTTCGCATCGAGGAAGGTCAGGTTTCCATCGACCGAAAAGCAGACGACGCCCTTGTGTGCGGGATCGGCCTGCATCATCCGCAGGGGTTTTCCCTGATACTGCCAGATCTCCTGGAAAACAGGCTTCCCGGCGGGCTCGGTCATCGCTCCTACCTGAAATCGGCGTATTTGGAAACAGCACCGCTGCTTCCACAAGACAGTGTAAAGCCTCTCAGCTGCAACCTCAAGCAATTACCCAAAAATCCACCGCAGATATTGGACTTTCGTCAATGGTGTCAATGGTGCCAGGGGCACAGGGCCATGGTAGAATGGGGAAAACTCGGATTCGGAGGAGCGCCGATGGGTTTTGGCAATGGCCGGTTCGGTAGGTTTTCGTTTCTTCTTCTTTTCGTAGGTATTCTGACGACGGTCTTTCCTGGCACGGCCGCTGCCCAGAAGAGCAAGACCACGATGCAGAACGGAGTCTGGGTTTCGAATCTCTCCTGCGAGCTGATCCAGGGCGAAATCAATGAAAAATCCGAACTGATCTGCCTGCCGAAAATCGAGTTCATCGGGAACGTCGAGAAGGAGGAGTTGAAGAAACGTCTGGCGGCAGGCATCCCAAGGCAGGATGCGGTCTTCCACCTCTATCACGACGGCCTGGGAAAACCCACCCGGATGGGAAAGATGCTCTTCGCATCCGATATCTACCTCAAAGAAGCCAAGATGACCTACGTCGGGATTCTCCGGTCGTGGGGGTACAAATTCAAGATTAGCAAAGTGCCTGCTTTTTCCGACCCCGATTACATCAGGGATGTCCAGAGCGGGGCCTTCATCTCGGGCTCCTCGAGCGCGGGCGCTGCGGGAACCAACGGATCATCCGGGAGCGGCGGATCGGGAACCGGAGAAGGCAAGACCACGGGAAAAGCTCCGCAGGGCGGCCAACAGGGAGCCGGAGGTTCCGTTTCCACCTCCTACGACTCGCTCCCCGCCGGCGTCCTCCATCCTTCGATCCGCAAGATGAAGAAGGAACTCGACGCAAAGATCAAGGAGATCAAGGGCCGTCCGTTTCAGGCCGAGGTCATCAGGGTCGACCCGGTCCGTTGGGCCACCGGCAGAATGGGATTTCTGGAGTCGACTGGAATCATCAGGAATTCCTTCATCGAGGGAAAAACACTCGACGCAGTCATCACTCCACCGGCAAAATCCGGCTGGTTCACCCCGGAACTCGCTGCCGAACTAGCTTCCCAACCGACGGAGTTCATCCTCCAAAGGGATCTCAACGGCCGCGAGATTCGCAAGGACAACGCACTGGTACTCGCGGACGTCTACCTGGTCGATCTGGGACTGACATGGAACGACTGGCTCGAGTCGAAGGGCCTCACCCCGGCTTCGGCAACGGCTCTTCCACCGCACTTCGCCTCCGGCCCGGTGACGCTGGGGAAGAAAGTTGTACAAGGCGTTTTCAAGGAGATGAAGGCCCCGGTCCTCGCCCTGGTCGGGTTCGAAGGAGGGACGGACGGTCTTCCGAATGAAGAACTCATCCGGGTCCCACCCCCCGAAACGGCGGTTGGAAACGTTCGGAGCTTCCTCGACAAGATCAACCCGGGCTTGGCGGGAAAGAAGGTCAGCGTCTCCTTTTTGGCCTGCCCGGACGGAAGCTGGTATGAGGAGCTCGGCCAGAAGAGGGCCGCCAGGGTGTATTTCCCCGACACCTCGAAGACACTGGGCATGGTTTTCCGCGAGGTTTTGTCCAACCGGAAGTGATCAGCAGGATATGCGGATGGGCCAGGAAAACCACAAAGCACACAAAGACCACGAAGGATCACGAAGGAGGCGGTATTTTTTCCCTTCTTTGTGGACTTCGCGTTCTCCGTGACTTTGTGGTGAGCTCCTGGAGGTAGGGATCCCCGAAACACTCTCCGGGAGCGCCTCGCTTGCGGGAACATCAGTTGCGGGGTCAGTTACCTTTCAGGAGCTGGTCCATTTCCACGGGCTGGTCCTGGGACCCGGGGCTTGGTGATGGACTCCAGGAAGCGGGGTCGGTGGAGGTCCCGGAGTCGGAGGAGCCGGCGACGGGATCCGCGGGAGCACCTGAACTGGCGGATCCATCCGGGAGGGGTGTGGAATTGGAGGCGGAACTTCCGGTTGGAGCGGAAGTCGGGGCAGGAGCGGTTGGTTCCGGAGGTTTCCGGTCCGGGCCTGAATCCCTGGGGGGTTCTTTCGGGGTGATTTCCGTAGGGGAGGCAACCGCGGTGGGAGCCGGGGAAAACGGAACTGGCCCCACCTCCCCGGCCAACGTCACGCGCAAGGCTTCTCCTGGCCCGAGAGCCCGGGTGGCACTCCCGTTGACGGCCGTGACCTTGACCTTTCCTTCGAGTACCTTGACCGTCGTAGTCTTGTCGGACGACACATCGACGTCGAACCTCGTTCCAAGAACTCCCAGAACCGCGGCCGGAGTCCGGGTTTCGAAGGCGGTTCCGGATTTGATCACCCAGACTTCAAGCCCACCCCCCTCTACCCTGATTCCCGCGTCCACGAAGCGGAACCGGCAGGGCCGAAGACGCATCTCCACATCGTCGATCCGCCGCACACGCGCGGGGTCTGCGCAGGAAAGCATCTTTTCCCTGACCGAGGCGAGAGGGAAACGCGACCCGGTGGCGAACTGCTTTCCATCGGGGAGCTGAAGGGACCCTTCGAGCATCTGGATTTCCCGCAATTCGACGGATGGGACGTTTGGTGTACCCGGGCGGGCCGCGAACCAGAGGGCTATCAAAATCGCGAAGAGAAAGAGAATTGGCGGGATGAACGTGGCCGCAGAGCCGGAATCGCCCATTCCGCCTTTCCGGAAACGACGCTTGTTCGATTTCATGGGAGCATCCTCACTTTCCCCTGTCGAATGACTTCTTCAGTTTACCTCTCCGGAAAAACCCTGACAAATCGAATCACGCTCCTTCCCGGGGGTTTGGATCCCCACCACATTCGATCAGGAAGAGGGTGATATCATCGTCGAACTGCCTTCCCCCAACCGCTTCCTGGACGTCTTTCAAGAGGGCCGCAAGGCAGTTGGCTGGGTCGGGCTGCTCGGATAAACGCTTTTTCGCGAGAATCTGCCAGCGCTCGTATCCGAGTGCATGTCCCTTCCAGTCGCGGGCTTCGACCAGGCCATCGGTGTAGACCAGGAGCCGGTGGCCTGGAGCCAGAATCAGGTTTTTCGTCGAAATCCTTGTCTGGGGCCTGACACCGAGCGGGAACCCCCCATCGCCCACCTCCTTGATCGTCAGGGTGTCGAACAGGTAGGGAAAGGGATGACCCGCATTGCAGATGATCAGAGCCCCTGAATCGGGTTGGAGATGGCCGATGACGGCGGTCATGTTCCGCCGCCGGAAAAGGGTGTTCAGAAGCCGGTTAACCTCTTCGACGACCATTTGTGGAGTCACCGGCCCCCGCTGTTCCATGGATGTGATCCCGGCCTTGACCACCGCCCCAACCAGGGCGGCCGAGATTCCATGACCCGTGACGTCCCCGATGGTGAACAGAACTGACCCGTCCTTGCAGGGCATGATGTCCAGCAAATCCCCCCCCACGTCCTGGCAGGGCTGGATGAACCCGGTGCAGCGAAATGGCCCCGAATTCCAGGCCTTGACCCTGTAGAGCTCGTTTTGGATCATCACTGCGGCGAGGGATTCGGCCCTTTGAACCTGCTGGTCGACGAATCCGAACAGCGCCCTGGCGGCAAGATCTATGAGGTGGATCCCTGCCCACCCGAGGAACAGGGGGGCAAACGGAAGGAAAAGACGGCCCGCTTCACCCATGGCGAGGACGGACAGGGCAGCGACCAGGAAGGCAGCCCAGGCAGGAAGAGGGGCCAGGGGACCCTGTCTCAAAGGCACCAGGAAAGCCAGACCTGCGCCGAGAAACCCCATCGCCAGACGCCATGCCCAGCCCCCGCGGATCCGTCCACCCTCACCCCGAAGCAGGGTGTCGGTGGCATGTGCCAGTATCTCGATCCCGGGCAAAACGGTAAGGGGAGTCCGGTGGAAATCATGCAGGGTGAGGGCTGTCGCACCGACAAAGACGATCCGGCCTTCCAGCGTGCCCGTTGCAAGCTCCCCTGCGATCAGGCTTCGCGCGGACCAGGAGGGAAGGCCCGACTTACCACGGGCGAAGAGGATTGGACAGGGTTCCACGACTCCGCCAGGATTCTTCCCAAAAGAATCCGCCATTTCCGGAGCCACATGTCTCAGTACTACCAACGGAACACTTTCGATGCCCAACCGAGGTTCGGCGGGAACAAATGACCTCAAGATCCCGTCGCCATCAAGGATTCCGCGCACCATCCCTTCCGAAGCCGCCTCACGGAACCTGGGCAGGTTGTCGAGGATCTGCAGCTCCAGCGAATCGCCCGACCGGACGTCACTGACCACGGATACCAGGATGACGTTGCCGAGGTTTCGAAGGACCTGCTCGAACCGCGCGTCCCCAACTCCACCGTCGGCGGATTCCGGGGCCGCGAGCACGATATCCCATACGATCGCCCGGGGCCGCTGCCGGCCGATCGAGGCGAGCAGATCGGCCATTACCCCCCGTGGCCAGGGCCAGCGCTGGGTTACTGCCTTGAGGGTCGCGTCGTCGATTCCCACGATGCAGATATCCGGGTGGGGAGACCGGAACTCGGACAGGCGGGCCTGGATGCCGTCCCGAACCCAGAATTCGAGTGTCGAGCCTGGCTGCGGAAGGGTGACCAGGATCGAAAGGATTCCCCCAAGGCAAAAGAGCAGGGACAGCGCCCTCAGCGGGCCGAGCAGGGCCTTACCCCGATTCACCAGGCCCCGCCAATGTTCCCAGGGAGTCGTCATCAGTGTGCTCCGATTCAGCTGATCATGGAGCCGGAGAGATGTTCACGGTCAGAGCGCCCCTGTTGTTGGCAATGTGTCCCTTCGACATGACGCAGTAGGTGCAGTCACCATCCTGGACACCGGCCCCGTCAAAAATGTCGTTGCACACGAAGGAGAGGTTTCCCGCCCGGTCCGCGGTGAAGGTTCCCCCCCGGCCAACCAGGAATCCGGGACCACCCCCGATGCGGGCGATGAGTGCTCCTGAGGGGGCACCCGCGCAGGGAATCGGGGGATGTCCAGCCCGTTCTTCGGCAGGATTTCCCGGATTTCCTTCCGGTCCTTGCCAGCGCTGGTCAAAGTGAGCGGACCACTGACCGGTTGCCGAGATGATGAAACGTTGCCCGGCCTGGAAGGAAACACCGGAATCGACCCATTCGCGCCATGCCTCGACCTGGATGGTCTTGACGACCACCACTGGATCGACCATTTCCGCGGTGTCTCTTCCCGGATCAAAAAGCCTGGCCGGCTGCGAAAACGAAACCCAGATATTCGAGAGCCCGACCATGGGGGCAGGCATCGGAATCTGCAGCGGAAGGGTGAAAGCCGGTTGGAGAGGGGGAAACGAGGTGTTGGCCGTCCCGTCCGGGAATATCTCGTAAACCCATCGTCCGTCACGCATCGGCCCCTGGGTAAGTGGGGCGTTTATCATCTCCGAGGCCGTTCCCAACTGGCCGATACCCAGACGGATGACCACGGCGGAGGCGATCTGGGCACAAGCGGTATCCCCCATCCCCAGGATCAGGCCGAGCATGGCCAACCTCGCCAGCCCTTTCGATACCTTTCGGCTCATGATTTTCCCTCCTCGCTCTCCGAATTTCGGTCCGACCGCACGAGCTTTGTTTTCCGCACCGCACCCGTCTCCTTCACCGCGGCTTTGCCACGAACAGGTGCGGCTGCTGCTCGAGCATGATCCGGAAGGATCCGGCGTATGCCTGCGCATCAGCCCAATCATGCTGGGGATCGTATCGCAGGCGTTTTGGGGCATTCGTCGCAAGCTCTCCGACATCGAGGGTCCGGACCGCGAGACACCCCAGGAGATCGAACCCGCCCGTGCCGGTCAGGTGGAACCGGCCCTTGGGAGCGAGCAAAGCCGCCTCGACAGGTTCTGCCGTTCCTACCTCAACGTCCCCCCCGAGCGTCGCCAGGACGACCCGGTTCTGACGCGCATCCGGCAGGCCTGCCCCCCCCGAGGGCTTGACGGTGGACCGGATTGCGAGATCGAGATCGCACACTATGCCCACCCCGCCAACCGCCAGCGCATTCCATTCGGCGGTCCAGGAAAACGGCCCCTTTACGTGGTAGAAACCTGTGGCCTGTCGCCCCTGTTGTCTGAGCTGGTTCAAATACACCCTCAGGGCATCGGCGTCCGGGAACTCACGGCCGCACCGTGCGAGAAGCAAGGGGCCAACGTTCGGAAGGACCTGTTGGACTTCTCCGGAGAACACCCCGGCTCCGCTGCGAAGCAGGTTCATCTGCCCGTCCAGGACGAGATCCTGGGGAACGGAAGGGGAGTAGGTCAGCTTTCGTCCAATCTTCGAAAGAGGAACACCCGAAAACGTCGGCTGGAGGGGGCGGTTGGCCCCCTGCAGAGGGGTGGTGTCGAAGAAGAAGGCCAGACCTTCGTTGATGGGACTCACCAGGGGAATCGACATCCCCTGGGAATAGTCGTCCCACGCGTCCCGGCAGGTCTGCCGCACCGCGGCGGTGCTCATGGCACTCATTCCGGGCCAGGAGGCTGCCGAAAACCCGTTCTGCGGAACGAACGGACAGGGAGTTGCACTTGCGGGCCCATCGGGGGAAAGCGGGGAGACAGGAATACGTCGCAATCCCCGCTCCAGGATGAGGCTTCGGAAAACTTTGCCGAAAACCACGGTGGGGGCGGGCTCGGCGGAAGTCCCCATCAGGCGGAGAAGCGATGCCCTCTGGGTGTTTTCGGTGCTGAGACCCAGGAACTGGTTCCGTCCCGCACCCCGGGATTCTTCGTAAAGCCCGGTGAGACAGGCATAGCGTTGGTGGGTCCGCCACATTTCCAGAGGGTCCCAGCCCGCGGGAAGGGCGGCGGGTGATCCGAAGGGGACTCCCCCGGATGTGATCGGAAAGACGAACAACCGCTCCCCGTGGAGGAGAAAATGCTCCCCGTCCCCCTCCGAGCCCGGTGCCATTCCCAGGGTGAGCTGCCAGGGCTCACCCCCTTGGGGCGTTCCGAGAAACACCCAGCCGGCACCGTCGAGATACCCCGAGGGATCTGCAAGAACGCCGGCCCGGTTTGCCGAGGTGACGGGCGGGCCGCCCTGTATCACCAGGGGTTTCAGGGTGCCCGCAGCGGCGAAACGTGGCGGGATGAGATTATTCTGCAAGGGGGTGGAGACCTGGTTGAGGGTCCCTGCCACCTCGTTTGCGAAAAGTGCGAACCGGCCGAGGACCGGGACCTGAAGGTGAATGGTACGCTGTTCGAAAACCGAGACGACCCGGCGCTCCACCCCTCGGAAGCAGGCAAGGGCGTCGATGACGAAACGGCCCCGCGTTTCCAGGAGCGTCTCTGTAACACCCGGGAGCGGAAGATCCGGAAGGAGCGGTTTCTGCCGCTCCAGGCGAAGCTGCACGGAAAGGGTGAGATCCGATCCCACGGAGTCCAGAAGGCCTTTGACCGGCGTCAGCACGATGGGAAGGGTGGTTTCCGCCGGCTTGTCCGTCAGGCGGCCGTCGTCGCGCACGAAGGCATCGAAGAATCCTCGCAGACTCGATGGGATGGTTCCCTGCTTGGGGAGGGTGGCGGGATCGGTGCTGTTGAGAAAATCCACCGCCCGCAGGACATACAGGTATCCCTCCCGGGCACCGAACTCGGCGGCCTGGAAAGCCACTTCCGCTGAGCTGAGGTGAAAGCTCTGCTGTTTCTGCCTCCTGGAATACTGGTGAACATAGAAGGCAATGATACCGATCACCAGAACCAGGCCCATTACGGCGAAGATGGCGACCCCGCGGCGACGCGGGTGGAAAACGGGTACCAGGGGGAGGCAGGGAGCGATTCCGCCACGGCTGGAAGGTTCAGGGCACATAGGAAAGCTCCGCAACCTTGACCTGGACTGAAGCCGTGGCGACCAGCCGGGGAATCTCCCTCCCCGCCTGATCGACCCCCCGAATGAGTATCCACAGGTTTCCCGTGCGTGCTCCGAGATCCTCGCCGACCGAGGCTACCTCGAATTCCACCTGGACCCGCTCCCGGTGATCCGCCAGAAGACCATGGACCTTCGTTTTCCCTTCCCGTTCCTCGAGAACCGAGGAAGCGGTGGCATGGAACTCCACCGTTTGGCTTTCCAGCTCACCGTCGGAGCCGATTCCCGTCGTCCGGACAACGGCCAGCCGGCCGGGGGAAACCTCCAGTTTCCGGGCGGAACGGACGTCCTGCTTGAGAGTCTCGATCAATGTTCCAGCGGCGAGATGGAACCGGTTGAAACGATCCAGGGCGGCCTGCTGCGGATTCACCGCTCTCATCGCCAGAAGGACGATTCCTACAAGAATCGCAAGAACCAAAGAAACCACGAGGATCTCGGCGAAGGACATTCCGGCACAACGGTTTGCCGGCCGATTCCTCATTCTGCTCAAGGCGCAGTCCTGAACTGGAGGGATATGAATCTCCCCCTGTCGAGAGCTCCGGAGAAGTCGAAAACCCTCTCGCTTCCTGCTTCAATACGTATGATGGTCCTTTCATCCCTTTGCCGCCAAACGATCTCCGAAGGGACCATCTGGAGGTCCGGCCCGAGCGAAACGGTTTTCAAGGCCAGGGATCGCGAGTCGGGAACGCGGACTTCGACTGCCTGCTTGAGATCGAACCTGAGCTGATCGGAAACCCGTCCGTAGGCGTGCCAGCCGGTTGTACGCTGGTCCATTTGCACGCCCTGTGTCGTGAAGGACCTGACGATGCGGAAAAGAATGGCAAAGAAAAGGCTTCCCACCATCAACACGATGATCAACTCCGTGATCGTGAAGCCCCGCGGGGGGCGGCCGGCGGCTACCTCCTGACGACGGGGAGGAGGGTTGATTCGCCGGATTTTCAAGGCGACCCGTCCAGGAACCGATATCCCTTGACGGCCAACACCTTCGTGTGCCCCTGGGTCGTCCTGTCCTCTCGTGAAACCTTGACATCGATCTCGGCCACCCGTCCCCAGGGGTTGGAAAACCGCTCATCCGGCAGGATCGGCTGGTTCACCACATTCACCGAAACGACCCGGCGGAGGTCTGCGGGGGCGGTCGGGACACCCAGCCGATCGAGGGAAAGCCCGGCGGGAAGGCTGTCGTCAGAAAATTCGCGGCCAAGGATTTCGGTGAGACTTGCTCCCGGTATTCTTTTCAACCCGTCGATCATCGAGCTGGCCATCCCGGTGGCACGCATCTCATCGAGACTCCGCACGCTGATCTGTCTGGACTCCGAAAAAACCATGAAGATGGGTGTCAGGCAGATCCCCAGGATGGCAAGGGCGACCAGAACTTCCACCAGGGTCAGGGCGCGGGGGACAGGGCCGAACCGTGCCAGGAATCGGCCTCGGACGCGTTTTGCAGGTACGAGCCCCACGATGGGGCGAATGCGCCCGATTGGCCAGGACGAACCGCAGGATGCGGCAGTGTCGGGCCAGGGCCACGGATGGCCCGTCCTTGGCCCGACGGGCGCAGTCCTTGAGGGCACGAGCCCCACGATGGGGTGAATGTGCCCGAAAAGCCAGGATGGCGCAGTCCTTGAGGGCACCTCCATCCGAATCCCCCCTCTCAGGGCCATTATAAACCGGGATTTCCCCGAGTTCAAGTTTGAGAGGGCAGTCCGATCGGTCAGGAGCTAAGAAAGGCCGGCTTTCAGTATGGCGATCCCGTCAGCGAAGGAGTCTTCGGGAACGCATCCGATGGAGACCCTGAGCGTATTTTCGAGACCGGCTCCGAAAACGTCACCCGGGATCGTGATCACTCCATGGTTCTCGAGAAGCTTCCCGGCCGCCTCCCTCCCGTTGCAGTTCCCCTCGAGAAAAGCGAAAAACAGGCCGCAGGACCGCGTCTTCCAGGCTCCGTCGGGGGGAAATGCCGCGAGGAAGGTTTCCCGACGCTTCCCAAGCGCTCCGACGATCGGGGCCAGCCAGGAATCGACATCGCTTTCGAGACACCCGAGCGCAAGCCTTTGCCCGGGATGAGGTGCGCAGATTACCATCGTGTCCTGGATCTTGAGCATCTCAGAGATCAACGGTGCCGATGCGGCAAGATATCCCACCCTCCAACCCGTAAGGGCGAAAGTCTTGGAAAAACTGCCGATCGTTATGACCGATGAGGGCCTTTTCTCGAGGCTCCCAGGTGAGAAATGCCTCCCCCCCGTTGTCGGGAAGCAGGAATAGGTCTCGTCCATCACGACGGCCATTCCCGCCCGGACCGCGCCCCGAACAAGCTCTTCCAACGCCTCGGGGGAATAGGTGGCCCCCGTGGGGTTGTTGGAATTGACGATCGTGAGGGCTTTTGCTCCACCCGCCCGCAATCGTTCGAGGATGAGGGGGGGATCGAGGGAGAACCCCGAAGCCGGGGTAAGCGGTATCTCGAGCACGGTTCCACCGACGAGGCGGACCGCCATCGCATGGTTGAAATACCAGGGCGTGAGGATTCCCATGATATCCCCGGGGTTCAAAAGGGCCATTACCGCCATCAGGTATGCCCCGTTCGCGCCCGCAGTGATGAGGATCTCCCGTTCGGGGTCGACGTTGATCCCGAACCGGCTCCTAAGGAAACCGCAGGTTGCCTGACGGAGCGAGGGCAGCCCCGGATCGAGAGTGTAACGGTGAACGCCCCCGTCTGCCAGGTCGCGTTTCAACCGCTCGATGGCATTTTCCGGAGGGGAGAAATAAGGGACCGCCTGGCCCAGGTTTACCAGCGTTCGGCCACGGCGCCGTTGCTTTTCGGCAAGCGCATTCATCGCCGCGATCCCGGGAAAGGAGGTTTCGGAAAGGTTCCGGCTGACCGGAACCTCCCGGAAATCGTTACCTTTCATCTGGCAGTCTGACGGATCAGCGGGTGGCCAGGTCGAGTCCCTCGTCGATCGCCTTCCAGAGTGATTCGACACCCTCGAGGCCCACCGAGAGCCGTACGAGCCCGGCGGTAATACCGCGGGCTTGCCGGTCAGGCTCGGGAATTCCGGAGTGGGTCATCGAGGCCGGGTGCTGGATGTAGCTGATGGCGGAACCGAGACTGACGGCCAGTTCCATCGGGGTGGTGTACGAGGCGAAATAGTCCATCAGCTTTCGGGCGGGCTCGAATCCGTCCTTGAGTTCGAAACTGATCATTCCCCCGAACCGGCGCATCTGCTTCGTTGCGAGGGAATGTTGCGGATGGGACTTCAGGCCGGGATAGAAAACCCGGCCCACTTTTGCATGCTCCTCGAGGCGTCGGGAGATGATCTCGGCTGAATCGCAGACCTCCTCCATCCGGACGTGGAGCGTCTGAAGCCCCTGGGAATTGAGCCAGGAGTCGAAGGGGCTGGGAGTGGGCCCGTGATCCTTGTAGACGGGGAACAGATGGTCGCACACGAAAGGCCAGGGGCCGATGACGACTCCGGAAACGGATGTCGAGTGTCCGTTCACGTATTTGGTCATGCTCTGTATCACGATGTCCGCGCCAAGACGGAACGGCTGCTGGAGATACGGGGTCGCGAAGGTGTTGTCGACGACGAGTGGGATTCCGCGTCTTTCCGTCATCTCCGAGATCGCGCGGATATCGGAAATCTGGAGAGTGGGGTTGTCGGGGGATTCGAGGAAAACCATCACGGGGTTCTCGGCTTTCTTCAGTGCCTTTTCGACCTGCTTCGCGTCTGCTGTGTTCACGAAATGGGTCTTGATACCGAACTTTTCGAGGGACCTGAAGAAACTGTCGGTGCATCCGTAGACGCTCCCGCAGATGATTTCCGACCCCGTCTGGACCAGGGCGAAGGTCGTGCAGGCGATTGCGGCCATTCCCGACGCGCAGACGAGGGACCCGATGGTGGGACGGCGCTCGTCGGCGGCCAGGGCCGCATCGATGATGTGCTGGCAATCGAGCTGGAAAAGGGCCTTTTCCAGATATTCGGTGGTGGGGTTTCCGAGCCGGGTATAAATCCGGGCGTATGGCTTTTCCCCGCTCTTCGATTTCCCGAGGAACCGGTCGGCTCCATCCTTGACATTCCGGAAACTGAAGGTCGACTTCTGGGCGATGGGGGGCAAACCTATTCCGACGCCGATGGTGGCGAAACGGTCGGGGGAAAGGAAGGGCTCTCCTGTCCGGGCGTATTTTTCCTTGCGATCGAGCCAGGGACCGAACCAATCGTGAACGGTCATTTAGACTTCCTCCAGGTGGATTTCTTTCGATCAAAAGCGCTGACAACCGATCTTAACGCATTTCGAAGAGGTTGGTCAAACAAGGGGGCGAACCTTGGGGTTGAATTCGAAAAGCCCGTCCGCGGGGGAGATCCATTCGCGAACGGGCTTCCGATATGACCGGGAATCTGTTCTTTCCTGAACAGCCTTTTCTCAGGAGATCCCCGGCGGAGGGAGCTTGGGGCTCCCGATCCGAAGGGCTGTCACTTGGTGAGATAGTGAGCCGTGCAGTTGATTTCAGTGCTTCCGAGACCCATCGGGGCAAACCCGCCCCCGAACTTGTATTCGCCACCTGCCGGGCATTCGGGAATCCCGGTCAGGTAACCCTGCGAGGAAAGGATCGAAAGCTCGAGGGTCTTCATCGGATCAGAGGCATGGTCCTTGTTGAAAAGTTCGACCGCGCCCTGGATGTTTCTGCGGATCCGGCGGCAGACGACCTCGGGGTCGTTTCCGCAGACGAACATGTCTTTCTGGATCTCGGCGACAGAAGAAAAGGAGGTCAGGAACACCTGGTAGTGGTAGGTCGGGTTGTCGGTGGGAAGAAGGGTCGGGTTGACCCGCTTCTCGACGAGGACCTGGCAATCGAGCATCAATTTGCCCTTGTATCCCGGAACCTGGGAAAGCTTGTAAAGATTCTCGGCCTGCTCTTCCTCGAGTTGGGTGGTGAAAACCAGTTCCTTGGCATTGTTGGTGAGAAACTTCCGGGCGGCGAGATAGTCGGGAGAGGGAGGGCATTTGGGGGTCCCTGGCTCCTGAGGCTCCTCGAGGTTGACCATTTCCGCGATCACGGTCTGAACGCGGGGAAGAAGAATTGTGGTTGCCGGCCCCCCGGGGGCCCGCTGCAGATACATGTCGAGAACCCTGACCCTGCCATTGAAAAGAAAGGAGGGAAGGTCATTTCCGCATTGAGCCTGCGCGGCGGTGCCGGAAACAATCGCGAAAAGGGCGAGCACGAAAGCAATCTTCAAAGATTTCATCTTTTTTCTCCTTATTCTTCTTGTTGACGTGATTTCGAGTATGTTGATCGGACCTTAAACGATGGTCCTGAACGGCTGGGCCGAACAAGCCAGTTTCCACTGGTCGGGGAAAACCTGACTCTTCGCTATCACCTCCGAATTCCTCTGGATTTTTCTCCGTTCTACATACTGCGCAACTCAATGCGCGCAACTTTGCCTATGAAACGCATGATGAAGCCGCCCCGTTGAAACATTTTTCGGCGGGTGTACCATCCGTGTTCAGGGGAAGCTCAATGGGAAACGAGCCTGGGGAAGCTTTTTGGAGTGGGTTGGGGAAGCGCCCTGCGTTTGCCTTCAGAGCCCCTTCACGGCGGAAACTTCGTCGGGGAATGTTTTCACCAGCTTGAGGATTCCCACGACCTGGAAGACGTCCACGTAAAGATCGGAAAGTCCGACTATTGCCAGCGCGGCCTTGTGATCGTAAAGCAGGGTCTCGACGATCTCCAGGATCTGCGTGATCCCCTGGCTGTTGATGACCGGGGTTCCCTGGAGGTTGAGCACGAACTTCTTGATGCCCTTCCTGGCCGGAGGGTCGAAAAATCCCCGTAGGGCCTTACCCCCGACCTCATCGAGGTATCCGGCGGGCCGGACGATGAAACATCCGTTTTCTTCGCTGGTCAGGCAACGGAATTCGGCAACGCTCATGCCGCCATCATGCCAGTTTTACATCCCCCCGTCAACTTTCGATTGTTGCCGCGGGATCCGAATGTTGCAGGCCAGTGATGGAACGGGTAAGATTTCTCATACTGGCCTGCCGCCACGAGGGCGGCGTGCACGGTTTCGCCAGGAAGGCGAGGTTCGACCGGGCCTGCCGCCACGAGGGCGGCGTGCACGGTTTCGCCAGGAAGGCGTGCCTACACCGGGCCTGCCGCCACGAGGGCCAATCAAGCGGCTCCTCATCGGAGGC
>CAYRYU010000046.1:16853-34949 GCA_964428355.1 uncultured bacterium | reverse complement strand
AATCAAGCGGCTCCTCATCGGAGGCCGATTTCAGGAAGCGACAGTCTCATGTCAGGTAACACCTCATCCGTAGCCCGGCAAGACTCATCATTGATCTACCGGTGGGCCGTCTATGGCTTCCTTTTCGTAATTCTCCCCGCGGGCATCGGATCAGGGCTTCTGGGTTACTCCGTCTCGCTCGAGGAAAACCGCAGGCACCAGGCCCTCATCGAGCGCACAGAGCGCACGTCAGGTGCCATCCTGCGTTCGATCGACCCCTTGGAAGCCACCGGTCGCAGGTTCACGATCCTTTCCCGCGCGACTCGACAGGCCCAGGGCGACCTCCGAAGAATCGGGACCCTTTTCCGCGGGGCTCGAAGGGCCTGGGGAAAATCTTTCATCCCCTTCTGGTTCACCTCCTCGGGCGATCCGGCCGACCCCGCAAGGCTGGATCTCCCCAATCGGTTCATCGTCGGAAAGCTCTGGCGGATACTCACCGCCACCCCTGATGAATCCTTGCGGGAGCAAAAGTCCCAGAAAAAGAAGCTCGTGGCGTTCCTGGGCGGGGATTTCCCGCTCAGCAAATTGCGACAGCAGGCCGACACGATTTTCCCCATCAGGGTCAAAGGGAAAGAGGGGGCGATCTTCTGGTCCCGGAGCGGTGCCACGGAAAAGGGCGGATTGCTGGTCATCTCCTGGAACCCCGGGACGCCTCGTCAATGGCTTTTCTCCCTGGCCAGGCGTTTCTGGAGCGGGCGGTATCTCATGATCTGGAAAGAGGAAGGAGAGCAAGCTGCCGGACTGGGGCTACCGTTGGAGGAAAACCGGAGAAATGAGATCCTCACGACACTTTCCGGGTTCCAAAACCCGGTCTTGATTAGCGGGGGCACTGCCTGGACGAAAGTGGAGCTGGAAGAGGGCCGTCTTGCCCTGGGCATTCCGGACCCCTCTATCAACCTCGGACCCCTCAGGAGTTCCATCCTGGCCCTAAGCGTCGTCCTGGTTGTCCTCCTCCTCCATTTGTGGTACCGGTTTCTCGCTGGCAGCCTCCTGATCTACATTTCGATCCGGTGGAAACTGGTGATCCTGTTCTGGCTTGCACTCGTTCTTCCCCTCTCCGGCGCGGCATTTCTCGGCTTCCGGATCTTTTCCGACCGGCGGCAGGTTCTCGAATCGGCCGTGATCGAGGAGGCCCGGGAGGTCCTTGGAAGCCTCGACTTCGAGTTCTCGGGCGAGACCGAGAAGTTCCGGACCCTCTGCCGAAACCTCCGGGACGACCCTCGGATGGCTTCCGACCCGAAGCTCCTTTTGGACGAGCTGACACGTCTGCAACGGGAAAACCGCCTCGCCCAGGTTTCGGTCTGGAATCTCCGCGGAGAGACGATAGTCCGCACCGGAACCTCCGAACTGATGGGGGAGCTGGGGAGCTTTTTCGAAACCCTCGGAAAGGTTGGAATCCTTCTCGAATTGAAAGACCGTATGGCCGCCGCCAAAGCCAGGATGACCGATCCTCCGGATGAGGTGACCAGCTCGCTCATGCTCTCCCCCTCCCTTGGATTCAACTATCTGCTCCAGAGGCGCGATTGCACAATCGTCACGCGCCTGGTCAACACCCAGCTCTACTATTTCTGGGACGTGTTCCCCGCAAAATCCCATCCCGCCGCATGCTTCTCCGCCCTCCAGGTCGTGTCGCAAAGCATGAAGGATTTCTTCAGGCGACGTCTTGCCCCATTCACCGAAAGCCGCGGGCCGGGGTGGAAAATCCTGGTCCGCGACGGAGAAACCGGCCGGTTCATCGAAGCCCCGGGTTCGGAAAAGATAAGGGGGGTCCTTGCACGGCGTCTCCACATGCTTCTCGACCGTATGAAGTCCGCCCAGGAAATGACCTTCGAAAGGGTCTTTTGGAACGGAAAGCCTTTCCTGGCCATCGCCGCCCCCGGGAAAGCCCTCATGGGATTCGACCTTCTGGCCTTGTACCCCGAGGGGAAAATTGACACCGAGCTGGGGGGGATCCGCCGTGGAATAATCCTGGGTATCCTCGCAGCGCTGATTTTCGGAGCAGCCGCGGCAGGACTTCTTGGAACCCATTTCCTTCTCCCCCTGCGCGAACTGTCCAAGGGGCTCGAGGCACTCCGGAAAAGAAACTCCGCGTTCCGGATCAGCTGGTACCGGGCCGACGAACTGGGTGAGCTGGCTTCCTCATTCAACAGCCTGATCGAAGGCTTCACCGAGATGGAACTCGCCAAGGTCATCCAGGAAGCCCTGCTCCCTGCGGGTTTTCCGGAGATCCCCGGATGGGACGGTGTTCTATCGAACCAGACCGCAACCCGCCTGGGCGGAGATTATGCCGACATCCTCGTTCTCCCCGACAAACGTCTTCTTCTGGTGATCGGCGACGTCACCGGGCACGGCGTGGGGGCGGGACTCCTGATGTCCATGATCAAGGCGATGATGTTCCAGTTTTCGGAGAACCCCACGACCCTGCCCGACCAGATCAGGTTCCTGAACCTGATGGTTTCCCGGATCATGAAGAGGAAGATCATGATGACTTTCTGCGCCATCATCATCGACACCGGAACCGGAGGTTTCGAAGGAATCAACGCAGGACACCCCTACCCGTTCATCCTTCTCCGCGGGGGAAACCTGGTGGAGATTCCCCAGAACCAGCTTCCGCTGGGAACATCCGAAAGGAGGGAATTCAAGATCAACCTCCGCGGGACCCTTTCGCCGGGTGACTGCCTCGTTCTCTATACCGACGGGTTCTACGAAACCACCAACGACCTCGGTGAACAATTCACCTACGAGCGGTTCCGGGAGCAGTTGGGGAGCCATGGAACCAGCGACATCCGCGAGATACTTACCCGGACCCTCGCGTCTTTCCGCGATTTTCACCGGAATCCCGCTCTCGACGACGATTGCACACTCCTTCTCGTAAAGCGGACAGAAGCCGCCCTCGATGGGGGAAAGCCATGACCCGCGCATCCAACCCAGCTCCAAAACCCGAGGCGACCCGGGCAACAGCGCTCTCCACGGGAACGTTTCGGACAGGGTCCCTTCATCATTTCTCCACGTTCCTGTTGATCGGAATTCCCCTCATGCTGGTGGCATTCCTTCTCGGAAATCTCCTTGATTTCGCCGACGAGGTCCGGCGGACAGCTGCGAGAGAGGCTCTGGAAGCACGTCTTGACGGTTTCGCATCCCTGATGGAACCGGAATCCTTCTTCCAGAATATTTTCGACACTTTCGCGGAGCGGATCAACGCATCAGGAGCGATTTCCCCGGAGAATCTCGCGAAAGAATGGCGGGCCATCGCCTCGGGGGGAACCAGTTTCGAGGCGTATTTTTTCGATTCAAACGGGAGTCTCGTTCCGGTCGCCGGAATTCCGACCCGGGAAACCGTCCTCGTCCAGACAGCCTGGCATTTCCTCCGGGAGATTCTGAACAAGGAGGATGGCCCCCGCTGGCCCAAGCTGATGAACCTCTTCGGTATGGACCTCGACTTCAACAGACTCCGAAAGTTCGAGGGCCGGACGATGTGGATCGAGGGCTCGACGGGAAACGGCCTGATCTACTGGCGAAAGGGCAATAGCGGCCCCAAGAGCGGTTTTCTGGCCATCCTCTGGGATGCCCCCCCTGCGGAGGTCATCCTCCAGCACCTGATAAGACGAGGCTCGTTCGAAGACGCGATTCTCGAGGTGACCGACGTATCGGGAAAACCCATCTTCCGTTCCCGAGAGGGTCGCAACTTGGAGGAAAACCGTTCGCGGCTTTCCGACGTAACCGCCAGCCGGCGTGTCGAGAGCTTGTCCCTGAGCGGTGCGGCAGCTTGGGAACCTCTGGACCCCCTGAAAAAAATCGCCGGTATCGGAGTGCTGGTTTCACTTCTCGGAATCGCGACAGCGTTCTTTTTCAGCCTTTCGTTTTCGGAGGGGGAAACCCGCTTCGTCCCTATCCGGCTAAAACTTCTGGGCCTGCTTGCCTATATTGCTGGAGTTTCATCGCTCGGCCTGGTCGTTCTCGGGCTCCGGCATCTCCACGACCGGACCGAGGTAGAGAAGCGGACGGCCCTTCTGGCGGGCCAGGACGCCCTGGGCCGTTTCGATTCTGCATTCCATGAGGCAAAACGCAGATCGCTCGCATTCTTCAGGGGGATCCGGGACGATCCACGCATGCGGGAGAACCCCGCGGAAATGTTGAACGAGATGGAAGCCGCGGAGAAAAACCGGCTGCTCAACTGGCTCGAAGCCCGGGACACCGATGCCAGGATCCTTTTCACGATAGAACGTGAGGAGACTACGAAGCAGATTGGAATACTCGGAATAGTCCTGACGAAACTGATCATGGAGTCGTATCTCCAGGAACGCATGAAATCCGGCCCCGCCGCTCCCCCGAAGGCGGCCGAAGTCATGGCCCAGAGCATCATCGAGAGCCCCATTCTCGGCTGGGGAACCATTATGGCAAAGCCCGATACCATCCACGAGATCCGGTTCGGCAGATTCGACCTTTTCTGGTACTGGGATGTATTCCGGGATCCGAACCACCCCGCCGCCCTCGTACAGGGTAATCAAAGGGTCCATGACCTCGCGGAAAAGTATCTCAAAGCCGCCCTTCCGGCGATCCTGCCCGTCGGCGACGGAGCCATGAAAGCCTGGGCGGTCCACGAAAAGTTCTGGGAGACCTGGCCGCGAAAGATGGAGCTTCCCCCACCCCTGAAGGAACTACTTTCGAGAACCCGGCGCGCGAGGGAGTTCTCACATGCCGTCGTTTCCCTTGACGGAGAAAAATTCCTTGCCATGGCAATCTCGGGGAAACTGCTGAAGCGATATCTCCTTGTGGGAATCTATCCTTTCTCCCGAATCACCCGGCCGGTTGCGGGAATTCAGCGCATTCTCCTGGGAGGGATGGCACTCATGGTCGTCTTCGTCCTGCTCCTGGGTTGGGTACTAGCTGAGACGTTCCTAAGACCGGTCCGGGTTCTTTCCCAGGGAGTGCTCGCGCTCAAGAAACGCGACACCTCCGTCCGAATCCCGTTCACGACCGCGGACGAACTGGGTGACCTGGCGATGACTTTCAACCGCACCCTCGAGGACGTCCAGGAACTCATGTTCGCAAGCAAGATCCAGGCACTTCTCGGGCCTGGCGAGTTTACGGTTCCCCTGGGATATGAAATCGACTGCGGCATTCTCGTGGCAACAGACCTGGGGGGCGATTATGCCGATATCGTTCCGCTCCCGGACAAGTCGCTTCTCCTCATCGTCGGCGACGTGACCGGTCACGGTGTGAGCTCCGCCCTCGTGATGGCTATGGCAAAAGCGGCGGTGTTCAAGTATACTCGGGAAATGGTTCCCATAACGGATCTCATGGCGGGGATGAACCGGCTCCTCTGTCGCCTTCTTCACAGGAAGAAGTTGATGACCCTGGGAGCGCTGCGCCTGGAGCCGGCCATCGGAGTTGTCTCCTTTTCCAACGCGGGCCATCCCCTTCCTGCCCTTGTCGATCGGGAAGGCAAAGTTTCCCGGCCCGAGATCAACCGCGCCCCCCTCGGTTTTTCCGAACGGGCACCCTTCGAGCATCGGGATTTCCCCCTCGAGCCCGGAAACATGCTGGCGATCTATTCCGACGGAATCCTCGAAACGAGAGCCCCCTCGGGTGAGCCATACGGGTTCCCCCGATTCGGGGAATTCCTCTCCAGGCGCAGAACGAAACCCCTTCCGGACATCCGACGGGAGCTCGTCGATGAGCTGGATTCATTTTCCGGTCATTTGCCGAGGGAGGACGACATCACTCTCATCCTTCTTCGGCGGTCGGAAAACCCCGAAACTGCGGAACAACCGCCGAAACCTGTTCCGGTCGCGCAACCCGGACCGGTACAGGTCGGCTCGAACTGAGGAGGTATCAGATGAAACCCGGAACGATTTCCGTCCTTTTGTCGATCATGCTGGTCTTTGCTGCCGGAGCTGGATGGGCTCAAGACCTCGACTCGATGTTGGATTCCACGGACACTGACCAGTCCGTGACCGAGAAACCCCCAACTCCCCAAGCCGACGAGGATTCTCCAGGCGTGACCACGGGAACCGGCCCAAAGGCCGCATCCGACGACGAGGTCCTCAAAGACCTCCTTCGCCGGCTCAAGAAGTTCTGGGAGGAAATGTTCGGCAGGCCGCCGGTCAACTTCGAGATCCCGGGGCTTCCCCCCACCACTTCAATACCCCCGAGTTCGACATCCACGGGATCCGGGACAGGGACCTCGACCGGAACCGATGTCAGCACCACCTCCACCGGGACCTCGGTGGATACCGGGGTGGGCGGCACCACGATCGGAACCGGCCTTGGGGATGAAGCCTCGGAGGATGAGTACAAGACCAGGGCTGAAAAGGTGATCGAGATCCTCAGATCGCGCGGAATCAAGCCCGGGGTCGGAAAAGGCGATTCCCCCGCCGAACGCGATATCCCGGGGTTCCCCGATTGGTTCTGCGAGCTCCAGGATCTCCTCTGCGGAAGCAACGATTGGGACGAGGTCCAGGAAGAGGGTCGCGGGTTGCTGCGCGACTACGCGACCCGGTGGGCAAAGGCGAATCTTCCCCAGCCCACGCACCATGCCCTCGTCGAGTTTTTCAAATACCTCGGATGCGCGGAAAACAACGACAAGGCCATCGCCGCGTTCGCGATCAAAACCGGCCAGAGCCTGCCGCGGTCAGGGATGATGGGCGGCGAGATCGGCAAAGGCGAATGGTGCGCCTTTGCATCGAACAAATGCTTCGTCGACCCGATCACGGCCGCCGGTTTCAAGGTTCCCGGAAACTACTCCTGGGCCAACCAGACGAAGTACATCCCCCAGTATGGCAAGGGGAACCCGAAGTTCAACATCGAGATCGGGGATTACATCACCAACGGAAAACACGTCATGACCGCGGTTCAGCTTCGTGGGGACAAGATCCTTGTAGTGTCGGGTAACGCCGGGGGCGGGTCGATCGCCTACTCGGGAACGGTCAGGATCGAGCAGGTCCGCCTCGCGCCCATGGAAGTCGACAAGAAACATGCGCCCCTCGCACTCCACATCATCCAGGAACACCAGGATGACGCAGCCTGGTTGAAAGCCCGCGGAATCTCCAGGTAGGCCTGGGTTGAAAAGGGTGATTTTGCCTGTCGAAGGGCGATAAGCGATTCACCCTTTTCCCATCGAATCGCAGATCTCGTTGACCTTTTCACGAAAGCGTTCGGAGAAGTCGGGGCCGGGAAGCAGTGGTCGTTCCAGCCGGTCGGTCGTGTCCGCCTGGATTTCCCCAAGTGAGACCGCTTCCCGGCCCGCTTTTCGGACAAGTCCGAGATAGTCGTCCATTTGGGGTTTCAGGGCAGGTTCGCAGTTCGTCAGGAGCCCCCCGCCTCCTCTCAATATCTCCCCCGCAAACTGGAGATGGAGGTTCCGGGCCATTCTCCTGAACAACAGTCTCATTGGAGCGAAATGCGACTGCTCGGGATACCCGCAGTTCATGATCGCGACCATCCGGGTGGGTTTCTGGAAACGCGGACGATGGACGCATTCGCCGGCTTCGTCGAGATCCCAGTGCGGGTCTCCGACCGTGATCAGGCGGTCGAGGAAAGTCTTCATCAGGCCGGAGACGTTGTCCACGTACAACGGGGAAGCGAAAACGACCAGATCGGAGCGTAGATACGCCGCTACGAGTTCATTCCCGTCGTCGTCGAGGTGGCAGCGGCCCGGATCCTGGAACCAGCAACGCTTGCATGCCTGACAGAACCCTATCCTGCGATCGGCGAGACGGACATGGCCCACATCGGCCCCGGCGGCCGCCGCCCCGCTCAGGAAGGCATCGACCATCATCCATGTGTTTCCCTCGATTTTCCTGTGACTCCCGTTGAATGCCGTTACCAACATACGCTCCTCCTTCAGGTCTGTAAAAGCGAACATCAAATTCGCTTTTGCTTTCCGGGCGAAAAAAATCAGCGTGCGAAGAGTCTTTCGAGGCCCCCGAAATGGTAATCCATAAGGAGTCCCATCATCCGGAACAGATCACCGGGATCGGGATATCGTTCAAGTATGGCAAGGGTTCCCGAGAACAGTTGGTCGTAAACGAGGCCCAGGATCCCGCGCATTCCGGAAGACATACCATGTTTTCCCCTTCCCCGAAGCGAACCGAGGTATGACCCGACGGACCTCAGGATCAGGCTCTTCAACTCTCCCGGACATGGCTCGTATGAGGTTCCCTTTCCATGGCGGAACGCGGCCAACATGGAAAGGCGATTCTCCGCCAGGAACCTGACGAACTCCTCCTGTCTGAGCGAGACTTCCCGCGCCTTCCCCGCTTCCCCCACCGGGATCCCGAAAGCCGCGCGGATTTTGAGCCTCAGAAGCGACTTCGTCTTCTTGACCATTTCCGGTGGAACGAGCGAATAGAAGAGCTCTTCCTTGCTTCCGTAGTAGCGATAGACGTTGCCCACCGAGATTCCGGCCCCGCGAGCGATATCCGATATCCCCGTCTCCAGGAACCCCCTGGTGGCGAACAGCTCCCGGGCCGCGGAATCGATAGTAGCCTTGACCCTGTCCTTCTTGATCTGCATATCATTAATGAACCTTTGATTCACTTTTAATATGCCTCCAGGAAAGCGTTTTGTCAAGATCTTCCGGAAACTCCCCCGAGGCTTCAGTCGCCGTCGGCGATTTTTTTCAACAAACGGTCGACGAGCGCTTGAACCTTCGTGAAGGGCATCGCTGCAATTTTTTCGAGGGGAATGTCCTTCTCGGCCGCCCTGGCAACCTCGAGGCCGAGTCTGTATCCGGCCCGGCAAGGGATCTCGCGATCCTTCGATCCGGCGGAGAACCATTTTTCGTAAGTCTTCTGGTTCTTCTCGTCCGCCATCCCTGAACCGGAAACCTCGAGGAACTTCCCTGCAAGGAGCCGGACCTTTTCCGAGGAAAGGTTTCCGAGGCCGACATCGAACAAAAGCTCTGAATCGGAGCTGTTTCCAGTGACTCGCCCGCTGGCCAGGGTGGCAAGGCCTTCCATCCAAAGGGCATGAGCCAACGTCCCGTTTTTCATCAGCCAGTCCTCTGAAAGTCCGGACTCGATAAGGTTGAGAACGTGGAATACCTCGTGAGCGATCAACACGCGAGGGTTCCGATCGACCCCGGCAAGGACATCCACTCCGAAACCCATCACCGGAAGGCCATCCGGAAGGACCGAAACCTTGGCGTCGAACCTTCCCAGCGAGGGAAGGACGTAGATGTCGAACCCAAGATCGGCGTCCGGAAAGACTCTTCGAAACTCCGACAGGTTCTTCCTCACGGTTTCCTCGACCGGATCGAAGTTTGCCAACCCCCGGTCGATTCCCTCGGGAAGGTTTCCGATGAACTTCTCCAGGCGTTTCCCTTTCTTGTTCTCCCATTCGGGGTCCATTGACCGATCGAAAACGAGGGAATCGAAGGCCTGGGAGGCAATGCGATAAACCATCCGGTCGAAAAGTCCCATCGCCTCCGAGGCGGGTTTCCCCCGTGCCTGGTTCCACCACTCGCTGAAGGGCGCCTTGAGGTTGACGATCCTGACCCTCATGGCGCCTGCTTCACCACCGGATTCCGTTGGGGAAGCCGGAAGGAGGAATAGGGCCAGAAGGGACGCAATCGACACGAGATTCGGGATCAGACGCATGCTATCGATCCGGAAGGGGGCGCGGCGGGAAAATCCTGGAAGGGCAACAGGATCCGGTAAAAGAGCAAGGAGCGGGATTGCCCGCCCTCGGTTTCCGATTCGAGGAAGGACCACAGCCCTCCGTAACGTTTCAGCTCGAGATCGTTGTCGGGACTTCGGTAAAGGCGGAACTCATGCTTCTCGAGAAAGTTCCGCGGGCTGGGGAAGCCCATGAAGACTCTGCTTGCGGCCGTCCGAACCTGGTTGAGATACAGGTGCCGGAAGTAGAAGGCCAGGAGCCGGCTCCCCACGCCCTTTCTCTGCCAGGGCCCCTCGACATACAACGCTTCGAGCCGGCTGTTCCCATCCGCGATGCGGAAACCCAGCCATCCGACGATCGTGTCTCCAACCCTTGCCACGATGTTCGGGATCAGACTGCATGTCCGGGTCACGTAATCAAGTGTGCCGAGCTCCCGGATCTCGGGAAAATGGGTGTGGTTGGCGCTGTTGTAACAGCTGTGAATAGACGGAATCTGGGATTCCTCCCCCCAACTGATGACCGGTTCTTCGTTCCTCATATCCCACTCCTTTTCATGGCAACTTGAATCAAACGGATTCGGTTGGAGTACCGTTGAAAAATTGTGGAAGAATGTCGGCTGGGATGGGGTGGAATTCGCAACCTTCATCGTTCTGAATGGTCCCAGGGAGAACTACGCTTCCAGAACGTGAAATTCCTGTCAGTGATTTCCGGGAAGGGGGTTTCCGGGTTCATTCGATGGGGCTATCAGCCCGGGACCCTCTGGATCCCCGGGGGAAACCCGTCTGTAAAGGTCCGCAAGTTCTTCGAGCTCGATGCGGATTTCCGACTCGAACCGATCCGTATCCGGCAATCTGATTCCAGTGCCGGGGCCTTTCTGGACCGCGAGCAGGAGGGGAAATGTGGCAACCGGTTCTCCGGGAAGACCCGGCCCCTCGGTCCAGGCTCTGATGAGCTTCCGGACTTCCGGATCGTTTCCGGTTTCCTCCTCGATGATTCCCAGAAAGTCATTGAGCGCAGGAAAACCCTTGTGAAGGTAATCCCTGATGAATCGGCATTCGATCTTCTTCATCGGCTCATCCCCGATTCGGTCCCTCAAGGCGGTCAGGAAGAGGGGAAACTTCGAATATGCGAAGGTACTGTAATGTGGGGATGTCAGGGATGCAACCGCCATGGGAACATCCGCATCCGGGGGAATCTGGAGAACACTCTTCGCCCAAGCCCTTTTGGCCTGGAGAAAAACCGTCTCTGAAGCGAGGTTCCCGACGGTGAAAGCGCTGATCGCCTCGGTCGTTCCTTCGATCAGGAACAGCCCCTGCTCGAGGGGGTTTCCGAAACAGGCCGCGCCGAAAAATTGATGCAGGATTTCATGTGCAACAAAATGCGGCCTTCCATGGGAAAGGGGGGCTAGGGAAAAAGGCAGGTCACCCCCGATCATTACGCAACCCTGTGCGCCGCCCCGGCCGACATACTCGGGAAAGAGAGGAAGCTGGAAGATCCGCAATTCTCTGCACGGAAAGAAGCCGAACCGGTCGGAATAGGCGAGAACGACCTTTTTGACATACTCCAGCCATTCGCCGCTCCGAAGAAAGTCGAATCCCTTTCGGATGAAAATCGTGATTTTCACGTCCCCGGCTTCACTCGAGAAGGTTTCGTATTTCCCCCCGAACAGGGCCATCCCGCGGGCACATGGGCCCTCGGTCTCGAACACCCGCGTAACCCGGCCCCCCTTTCTCACCTCTTTGGTCAAGCGCCCGGAACCCGCGGTCAGATAATCCTCGGGAGCAGAAACCGTTAGCACCGCTTCATGCCAGTCCAAAATGACCGGCGACTTCGGGTACCAGAACCCGGCATCGTCGAACTGAAGGAAATCCTTCGTAAAGTAACATCGGGAACTGGGAATGCCTTCGTTTCGGCAGAATCCCGAATATTCGAAAAAGAGGGTTTGGTTTCCATCGGAAATGGGTTTGAGGAAAAGAACCCCGGATGCAGGATCGAAACTCTCCAAAACGTCCTCTCCCTTTGAATTGGTGACCTTCATGCTCTCCAAAAGGGGTTCGAAATAGAGTTTCCCCTCGAAAGAGGGGTTCTTCAGGAAATCCATCCGACAAAGAACCGACAGCTTTCCGGTCTCCGGAAAAAGGTCGATCGAGAGATCAACCTTCTTTACATCGATCGGTTCGGGAAAATCAGCGGCGTTTGCCGAAAGGATGCAAACCAGAATCTGGATAATGAAAAGCCAACAAGTTTTTCTCATGAGCGTCCTTTCTTCACAACCGGCTACCGGTTTTCTTTTCATGTTAACAGAAGATCCCCAGGATTCGATGACTTGATTCAAAGATCTCCTCATTTTCCTTTTCCTATTTTTGCCATGGAAAGGGGTCAGTTGGCGGTGGTGGGGGCGAAGACGCGTTCCTTGTCGTTCCAGCTCGAGCCGGGGAGGCGGTCGGCGACGAGGACGTAGTAGAAGGTCAGAGGTTGGCCGGGGAAACGGGGGTCTTCCGAGTCAAGGTCGAACTTCACCAGGACGTGGTTCAGCTCCTGTTCGAACCCCGCCACCTGGATCTTTTTCGTGATATGCAGCACCTTGAAGGATTTCGCCCGGTCGGCCCCGAATGTCTTGCGCGACGCAACCGCGCCGCCTTTGTCCTTCTCGATCCGTTCAACCAACGACGGTTCGGGGGCGGAACCGCCGACCCTGGAATAGACGACCCGGCGTCCGTCGGTCAAGGTCAAAGAAAGTTCTGTTTTCGTCTCCGCATCGCTGGGGATGGTCTCCTCATACGGCTCCATGCGGATGGCGGCAGGCTCGATCTGCCCCGAGTTCGCAACGTCCTCCCGCATCGCCTCGAGAAGATCGGCAAAAGCCCTGACCGAATCGAGCCGGTCGGTTCCTTTCATGGTGCGCCTGAGCCCACTGAAGAAAAAGGTCGACAACGAACTCGCGACAAGGGAAACAAGGAGAACCACCGAAATGATCTCCACAAAGGTGAACCCGGTTTTACGGAAAACGCAAGGCAATCTCATGAGGATTTCAGGATGATCGGGAACGCCGCTTCCTGCACTTTCGAAGTGGGCGAATCCTGCCATTTCAAGTGGATGTAGACCTTGACCAGTTTCGTTCCCCCGAGATGCTTCACCCCTGCCGGGTTCAGTTCCTCCGCGACGAGATACCGGTCGAGGAAATGTCTTTCCAGCGGAGAAAGTACCAGAAAAGCCTTGGTCTCCTTGCCCTGATACTGGAACGGAACCATCCGGAAGAACCCGTCGCTTTTCTGGAACTCCTCGTTGAACTTCTTGTCCATGAGCATTGCCGCAAGACCCGGAGGGGAGGAGGAACCGCCAGCCGCGGCAAGTTCGCCCACCATCTGGGGAAGCAACGTGGAAAGGCGGAACAACTGCTGGGCGATCTCATCGGCATACTGAGTCGCGAGGAAAAAGGACATCGAAGTCTGGGTCCGGCGCGCCGAGATATCCATCAGCCCGAAAAGTGGGGCGATGGCCAAGCCGAGAATCGCCAGGGTGACCAGGATCTCGACCATGGAAATACCGGGGCTGGACCTTTGCGGGCGGAGGTTCATGACCCTCCTGCGAACTGGATCGTCCATGGGCTGTCCTCGAAAATCAGGCTCCGTGAGCGTTTGTATAGGGGCGACGATGGGTTGAAGTATCCATTATACGTCACCGACCCGCCCGCTGAAAAGTGCTCCATCGTTGTTCCAACGGTGCGCGGATCCTGGCTCTGCTCGTAGTAGAGGCCCATCTCCCATGCCGCCATCCCCCCGAATATCTTCAGGGGTGTCTTGTTGGTCGCCGAGGTCGAAAGAATCCTGGAGCCGCCCGCTCCGAATCCTTTTCCCGGACCCATGGCCGCAAGATACGCGTGGATCTCCTGGACCTTGGGATCGATGAGGATGTCGCCATCCGCGGTGACCACGGAAAACAGATTCCCCGGTTTTGGGGGATCACCCGTGGTGATCGTTTCCGTGATCGTCACCCCTCCCTGTTGGATGAAGAGAACCATCGATTTGTCGACGAAGATCTTCCCTGGAAATTTCAAGGGAAGCGAGTCTTTGCCCAACTTGCGCTCGACGGAGATGATCCCGGAGCGCTTGGGAACGAAGAAACCGGCCTTGCATGGGTCATCCGATGTCGAAGGTCGGAAAATCGAATCCTGGAAACGTTCCTGTTCTTTCGACGCTTCGACATCGGTGAGATCCACGGAATGGGTGATGCGGAAGTAGAGGCCTTCCTTCTCCTGTTTCTGGATGTCGTATTCCTTCAGCGATCCGTGGAAATACACCGCATCGTTGCTCGAATCCTCGACCCCGTCGGTCTTGGGAAGCATGATCTTCACGTTTTCGGAAGGGTGGAGGCCCTTCACCTTGGAAAGCTCCTCGGCGCGCATTCGCGCGGAACAAGGCACGGACCTCGGCTTGTCGTCGTAGGCTGAGCCCGCCAGGGAAGGCATCTCATCCATGGGGATGAGGGGTTTCTTCTCGTCGGTGGCCTTGGCGTATTTCATGAAATCGAACAGCCGGTTGAACGCGACCGGCTTCCCGACCGGCCCCATCTTCTGCGGGTGCGGGATCGAGGAATAGGGATAGACCGTCTGGAAACTCTTCCACCCGATCGGTGTCGTGGACGGTTGCTTGAAAAGGGCATTGTACCGGAAATCGAAGGGTGCAACTTCGGAAGGGAGAGTATCGATACGGTTTTCCGACCGGTAGGTTTCTTCCGACGACAACCCCCGGATGATTCCGGCGAATTTCTTCCCGTTCCGGTCTTCCCCCTGGATGGTGTAAATCTTGAGATAACCAGCCAGGACGGGACCGATGATGAGGGTTCTGGACGGGAAATCGCGGTTCCCAAAGGGCATCAACCACGTTGAAGCACACAACCAGCGGGGTCCGTTAACGACATCCCACAGAAGGAGACCCTGGGCACCCGATTGGTCGCCTTTCATAACGGTAAAGAAACCTTCGTACTTTGTCCCGAACTGGAAGCTCGCGAAACCCTTTTCCTCCGCAGTCGAAAGGTGGGCGGGATCCTCGACGCGCTCCTGAGGGAGAGCTTCGAGCTTCTTGCTTCCGACCAGGACGGGCGGCAGGAGGTAATGGAACGCCCCCCCGCTCTTGTTGTCATATCCGCTGGGAATCTTCAGGTATATGGGTTCGGACCTGGTCGTATCGCCTTTCTTGGGGGCGGGCCCAAGGAATACCCACCCGCTGTTCTGGAGGTCCTGTTCATCGTCGGGGGATTCGATCTTCTGGGCTGCAGTCGCATTGTTCAGCACCAACGGCCCTGTGAAGGGAATGCTCTTGGGCCAGGGGTGGACATAACTTGCATCCACCGAACCGGAATGCGCCACTCCAAGGGCGTTGAAGGAAAACTCCCAGGGAGTGAAAGGGGCGAAAAGCGTGAAACGGCAATAGGGGCCGGGAACCATGCTCACCAGGAAGTAATTCCGGCTGGAGATCACCTTCCGTTTCAACCCATGATAGGAAATGACGCATGAAACGTTGATCTCGCCCCTCTTTTCGGAGGGATCGCGGGCGATCTGGGTGTCGAAGTTCGGGATCAACAGCCCCTTGTTCCGGAACTCCACCTTCACCTCGGTGCAGGCAGGAGGCTTCTTGTCGAGTTCGGCAATGAAGGAGAACTCGTTGCACTGCGCGAGATAGGCGTTCAGATCCTGTTTGAGCTCGTCCGCTAGCTTCTGCCCGAGAAGGACGCCTTTTTCGGGATCGATATTGCGGGCATAGAGCGACTCGACCTCCCGCATCAGGGCTTCCTCGAAGCCGCTCCCCATCCTCGAAACGATTATCTCCATCGCAGACCTCGCGAGAAGGTCGGCTGATTTGGCGAGAAGGTGATGATGGGCTTCCACTGCCTGGTTCTGGACCATCTTGTTGAACGAGAAAAGCAGGATGCCTAGAAGTGAAACAGTCAGAATGGAAATCCAGAGGACGAAACCGAACCGGAAACGAGCCTTCCCGGGAGATCCCGGGAAGATCGATGCCGGACCGGATTTTGCAAACGGGATCATTTTCCTGCTTCCGACCCAGTGTTCATTTCCTTATCGCCGAGGGATTTGAGATCCGGGGTTTCCGTCGCAACTTCGACCGGGATCAGGATCGGAAGACCGGGATTGGCTTTCGCCGCAGCTTCGATACTGGCCTTCTGCCGCTGGTTTAGCACTCCCGCAGTCACGGGTTCCCCGACGATGCTCCCCGCATCCGATTTCGAGGGAGCCGGACGGATGGTTGCGGAACGCGAAACGCGGGAACCGGGGGGAAGCACATTTCCGGGCCCCTTCGACACCGGAGGGGTGTCCGGATTCACCTTGGGAGTCAGGAAAATGAAGTTCTTGAGGGTTCCGTCGGGTTGAACCACGACGACGCTCTTCCCGACGAATGGGAAATCGTCAGGAAGCACCGGATTCCCGGGAACCGAATGACTCCCCGGTTTCGGGCCATCGGAGATTCCCTCCAGTATTCCCGGGTCGGGCCGGTCATCTGCAGGAGAGGACAAGGCAAAGCTCATCAGGGCGAGAAAAACGAGAAAGACCGGAAGGAATGGGTGCTTCGGAAAAAGCGGGCTCTTCATAAGGAACCTCCGTCGCGAGGCCAAATTGCCCTCACAGGAATCGGGCAGCCAGAGCCCAGATCATGGGCCTGGCTGCCGTTGGATGACTTCCGAAACGGACTGGTAGACCAGGACTCAGTCGTCGTCACCACCGCCCAGAGTGTCGGTGATGGATGTCTTGTCCCCTTCGTCCGTCTTGCTGGACTTGGAATCCTTGCTCAACAGATTCGATTCGACAAGCTTTTTCAGCTCTTTCGGGTTGTTCCGGGTGCTCCACGCCTGGTTCCAGAAATAGCTGTCGGAAGGAGGAAGAACCTTGTTCTCGTTACTCTTGAGAAGAGCCTGGATTTCGGCGTCCCCGTCGATCTGCTGCTGAACGTATGCCTTTCTGGCGTCCCAGGTTTTCAGGTTGGTCTCGGTGTTGTTCTTCAGCAACCCTTCGGGGAAATAGTTTTCGAAAGCCTGCTTGACATCCTTTTCTGTCTGTTCCCCCTCGAGTTTACGGGAGATATTCTCGGATTCCTCGCTGCCTTCGGGAGGCATTTTCAGGCCGTACTTCTCGGCCAGTTCCTTGGCATGTTCCAGCCTTCTATCGAGGATCTTCTTCCAGGGGTTGTCATTGACCGTCGAAGTCGTGGTTTCCTTCTTTGTTTCTTCTGTCTTGGTGTCTTCTGTCTTGGTGGAATCTTCGGTTTTCTCGGTTGCTCCGGCACGTTTCCAACCGCCACAAGTGCAGCCTCCCGCGCCGCCCAGAGTGCCCGCCCAGTTGTCGAATTTGCTGAGCTGCGGGGCGGTTCCGCCGGTTGACCGCTTCTCTACGGCACGCTTGGTCTGGTCGGAGAGGCCTTCGGCTACCTTGGGATCGGGTTTGTAGGTCTCGAACTCGAGACCTTCCGCTGCCTTGGTGATTCCATCGTAGGTTTCTTTCAGCCCATCGAGTTTGGAAAGCTTTTCATACAAACCTCCGAGGATCGTATTCTCCCTTTCCGGGTTGGTGTAGATCGGCCACCCTTTGGTGGAACCGTTGACGTAGGAATCCGCGGCTTTGTTGATCGCCTCGATGATTGCTTTGTATTCGCCCTCGGCCGTGGTCAACTCCTTTTCGATCTCCTTTTTCTCATCATCATATTTCTTGTATTCCTCGTACAACTTCTTCTGCTCGTCGACATCTTTTTGGTTCTGCTCCTGAACCTCGGGATCGGCATTATTGGTGGTCCATTCGCCGGGTTCCTTGGGCCAAGTATCATTCTTCTTGGGTTCTTCCTTGGCCTTGAAATCCTCGAGCTTCTTCTTCAAATCCTCAAGCTTCTTCTTCACGTCCTCGACTTTGCCCAACGATTCGTCGAGGGACTTTTTGAAGGCCTGGACCGGCCCCTCCTCCCCATAGTAGGCGTCTGCGTTCTTTTGCCCGTCAGCCAACTTTTTCGTCCACCCCTCGCCTTCACCGAAATTACTACTGAAGGAATAAGGGTCCATCCAATCTTTTGCACCAACCTGGTTGGGAATATCCTTGGCTTCTTCGTATTTTCCCTGCATCCTGAGACTTTCCAAATAACCGTCCAGCATGGCGTTGGCGTTAACAGTGTTGTTATCCATTCCGTCGCCCCAATAACCGTCCTTCTCGTGTCCCTTCGATTTATCGAAGAACTCCCGAGCGGCTTTCTCCATGCAATAGGCGCAGTTGTTCTTGCTTCCTTTGTTCATCTGGTCCCTCAGGGAGGTGAGGGAATTGAGGAGGGCCAGGTCTTTCGTTCCAAGGGATTCGTTTCCGGATTCACCAAAACAGAAAGTTGGGAACCCCGCCCATTGGACGAGAAAAACCGAAAGGACTAATGCTGCAACCCTGAAACT
>CAYRYU010000046.1:0-16753 GCA_964428355.1 uncultured bacterium | reverse complement strand
AAAGCCTCGATCTCTCCCAATCCAAAAGAAATCCTTCACAAAGGGTTCGCGGCCCTGAAGAGACGCTTCCCCGTCCACCTGAAGTTCACCACTCTCGACTCCGCGGGGCAGGCGATTCCGAAGCTGACCGAGGGTAATCCCCCGCGCCTGGTTCTCCAACACCTGAACCGGACCTTGCGGTCGCTCTGGCGGCAAGATGCCCCCGCCGAAGCACTGGAATCACCCGAATTCCTTCGGTCCTGGCGGATGTTCCGCAACTTCATCGGCATGCAGGCTCAGCCCGAAGCGGTCATTTCTCCTCCAACCCGATTTCTGGAGGTTTCATACGGCCAGACCGGACGCTGGTTCTTCGCGGTGCCCGCTGCCTCCTTTTTCCTGCTGGTACACGCCGATAACACCGAAGAGTGGGATTCCCTGGCCCTTCTCGACAGATGCTCCACCTTCAACCGCCTGAACTCGGGAAAGGGGTTGCATGCCAGGCTTCTGGACGAGCAGTACATCGCCTCCGAAACACCTTTGGCGATCGAAGCCGTTGGAAACTTCCGCAACCGATCCTCCATTCATCAGGTGGTCGATGGGAGGTTCACCTGCTTCTCGGCGTTTTCCCCGACGAAGTGCCTGATTCTCTCGAAGGATCGGGAAATCCCGGGGGTTTTTTACCAGAGACTGGCTCTGGTCGGATTTGGAATGCTTTTTTTCATACCCCTCTCCCTCCTGTCCTGGCGGACACTGGTCAAAGGCGCCCCATTCACCTTTCCCATCCGCTGGAGGCTTTTGGCGCTCTTTTCATTCGTGGGGGGGATTCCACTCACGGTTATCACCATGAGCGGCTGGGATTTCCTGAACCAGATGTACAGTTCCCGTGCTTCCGACCTCTTCAAAAACGGGGAACAGGCCCTGCGTTCGTTCGATCTCGGGTTCGAGACCATGAAGGACAGGGTCGGGAAGGTCCTGACCCAGGTGGCTTTGTCCCAGGGATTCGACCCGGGCCCGGTCCGTCGAAGGACGGTCAAAAAGCTCGCCCGGGTCTGGGAAAGCCTCAACAAGCCCGACCTCTTCGTTATCGATGCCTCGGGAACCGTCGTCTGGGAAGTGGCCCCTCCCGCGGAGGGGACCGCTCCGGTCCGGAGGATTTTCGCCTCCTTCGGAAAGGGCATCCTCGCGGACCTGAACCCGGGAGAGACTGGAACAATGGTCATCAAAGGATTCGGGGAGTCGGAAAGCTCGACCTTTTTCGCCGAACTCCAGCATTCCCTTGGAAAGGTGGGAGAAATCCAGGTTCTGGGAATCCAGCGGTTCGAGTGGATTTTCACGTTGACCGAGAAGGACGGATCGAGGCGTTTCCTGCTGCTCGCCCATTGGCAGAGGAGGCAGTTCGAAGATCTCTACATCAGAAACCATCTCGTCACCGCCCAGAGAGGATTCGATGGAATGCGCCTGTTCTCGGCGTGCTCCGGCGATACCCGACTTCACCATCCGCCCGATTTCCCACTGTTTCCACAACTCCGGGAGATCCTCGAGCGGGTTTCACGCGAGGACGACAACGTCCGGACAACGATACGAACACCCGCGGGCTGCTTCCTTACCACGGCCATTTCTCCGAAGGAGCTTCGTGAGAGCATCCTCGTCGCACTCAGTGACGATTCCGGCATCCGTTCGGAGGTCAGGTTGGGCCGCAACCTCTGGTGGGGTTTCATCTTCCTCAGCCTCTGCGTCATCCTGGTTCTCGGTTTCTTCCTCTCCACCGGTTTCCTCGTGCCGATCCGTCACCTCGAGGAGGGCGTCCGGGCTCTCGAAGCGCGGGATTTCCACCATCTGATCCCGATCGATGAGAAAGACGAGCTTGGGGCCCTGGCGACTTTGCTGAACGGAACCGTTGGAAGCCTGGAAGACCTCGAGGTTGCCCGTCTCGTCCAGGCCAACTTGTTCCCGAAAGGGGAAATCGCTTCCGGCGGTTTCCGTGTCTTCGGTGCCTCGAAACCCATGACCCAGCTGGGGGGCGATTACTTCGACCTGCTTCCGCTCTCGGACGGCAGGATTCTTCTTTTGATCGGGGATGTCTCCGGACACGGCGTCCCGGCGGGGCTGGTGATGGCGATGGCGAAAGCCCTGGTGGTTGCGAACGTCCGGCGCGCGGCAAAAAGAACGGAGGGGTTGAGGGCGGCCGAAATCCTGGATGGTCTTCAGAAAGTCATCTTTTCCCTCATGCAGGTCCGGATGATGATGTGCTGTCAGGTCGGAATCCTGGATCCAGCCAAAAGGGAACTGGAACTCGCGAACGCGGGGCACCCCTTCCCCTGCCTTGTCCGCCACGGTTTACCGCCCTCCCCGCTTCCCCTTCCCAATTCCATGCCGCTCGTACCTCGCAGGAAGGCCGGTTTCGCGGAGTTCTCACTTCAACTCCGTGAAGGGGACCGCCTTTTCTTCTATACGGACGGAATGGCGGAGGCCAAGACCCCCTCGGGTTCCCCGGTCGGATATGAAAGGTTGTTCTCGGCGCTCCCGGAGCTGGTTTCCGACGATCCCTCCGAATCATTCGGAAGGATCATTTCGTGGCATCGGACGCTCACCGGGAACCTCCCCCAGGAGGACGATCTGACCATCCTTCTCCTGGCCTTCAGCCGAGCATGAGGAACTCCTTCCTGTTCTCCCGCCTGGTCTGGGCTGTGTTCTCCATCGTTCTTTTCGCCGTTCCCCTCGTCCTGGTCGCTTTCGGCGTTGGGAAGGGGGAGTCGCGGGCGATGGCGGAACGGCGCGAACTTGGGTACGTCGAGCTGGAGCGAGTCCTTTGCGACCTCTCCCCATACGAAAAGACAAAGGATTTTCTGGGCAAGGTCCTGGATATCGCGTTCCGGAGCGCGTCAGAGCCCCACAACTGGTACCTCTGGATGAGGAACCTCCGGAACACCTTCGTTGCGAGATTCGAGTGGATCTGGTTCCGCCTGATCGAGCTTGAACCCGAAGAATACCGGGCCCTATTCCGAAAGGCTGATTCCTTTTTCCGCGAATGGCCCCGTGACCTGAGCTGGGAAAAGAGGCTGAAACGGGAATTGAAAAACCTGAACGGCCGTTTCCCTTCGACGTTCAAATTCTACGTAACCGACCGGGCGGGAGAAATCGTTCCCTCGCTTTCGCATTCTTCCGCTCTTGCGGAGCCTCTCCGGCTGCTCTTCTGGCAATTGAAGGAATGCGATTCCGGGTACCTTTTCCCGAACGGAAGGGATGTCAGAGCGAGGATTCTGGATGAGGTCTGGAGTCGGGTCCAGTCTTTCATCGGTCTCCAGGCCAGCCTCCTCGACATTTCCGCTTACGACCGGAAGCTTTCGCTCGTGTCGACCGGAATTCCGCGAAGGAACTTCTTTGCCTTCGTATCTCCACAGTTCGGCTGGTTCGGACATGCAGACGAAGGACCGGACTGGAACCTGCTCCCCATCCGCGACCTGGTCACTTCCTGGCGGCCGCCGCCCGGAAGCGGGATGCGGGTCGGCCTCCTCGAGCCCAACCCCCTCCCCGGACAAGACAAGGGGGAGGCGATGCTGGTCCGAAGGCTTGCCTTTCAAAGGATCACCCGCTTCGAAAGCGGATCCCGGCAGTATCTTCTGGTTCCGAAGGAGGGGAATTTCTTCCTCTGGGCTTCGAGGCCCTGCCCTCCCGTTTTTCCCCCCTGGGCGCGCCCCGCTTTGGCAATGGGAATCGGAGCGGTATTCGGAGCCCTTTCCTGGTTCCTTCACGGCATCCTGATCAGGCGGAAAGGACTTGCACTTCCGATAAAATGGAAACTCACCCTTCTGTTTTCGTATGCCGCGGGGTTTCCGCTTCTGGCAATCCTCGTGGTCGGAGGAGAGTATCTTGGCCACCTTTCCCAATCCGCTGAAACTGCCGTCCACCAGGATCTCGAGCGGATCTTGAAAATCGCCGACGTCGAGTATCCGAGGTTCCGCAAGGATATCGAGAAGCGCGTCAAGGGCTGCGTCCGAAACCACGGGTTTTCCTCCCCCACCGAACGGAAAATATTGACGGAAAGCCTGTTTCGCCTGGGGGCACAACTCCCCCCCGGGGAATTCGTGATAACCGACGGCAATGGGAAGACCATCTGGCGCTTCAACTACAGGGATTCCACGGAGAGGAGCACAAACAAGCTGATCGGCAACGTCTCCTCCTCCATCCTCGGGATCATCAACCAGGAGAAGGGTTCCTTCGTCGGCGGCCTGATACTGGACGTGATCTCTTCGTTCCTCTCAGAGAAAGACCTCCTTGCTCCATTGACAAGGGAATTCGGAAAACTCATACGCCTCAAGGTCAGCGCCAGACCGTCCTGGACGATCGTTTTTCCCCTGGCCCGTCCGGGAGGGGGGGCCGAGCACATGCTCACCGCGGTTTTCAACGATGCCCAGATGGAGGATGCATTCATCGAGAAGGCGGTGAGGCTCCTTTCGGAAAGATTCCCAGAAACCGGGATCTTCTTCTCCGACACCAACTTCCACAGTGTCGATTTCGGCTCGTTCCCATACGGGGAAAAGGTTCGCTTCCTCTTCGACATGGTTTTCGCGCAACAGGGAACGCTCCGGAGACGGCTCGAGCTGAAGGGGCGAACCTACTTGGCCTCGGCCGTAAAACCCCGCGAAATGCCGGAAAAATTCCTCCTTGCGCTCCGCACAAACGATTCGGTCATGGCCCTTCGTCGCAGGTTCCTGGCGTTTCTGGGAGCACTGTGCCTGGGATGCGTGGGCATCTCGCTTTTCCTCGGCCGGATGCTTGCGGACAGGTTCCTTCAACCCATCCGGGGACTTTTCTCCGGGGTCGAGGCCATCCGGAAGCGGGACTTCCATTTCCGGCTGCCGGTGTTGGATGGCGATGAATTCGGCGACCTGATGCGGACTTTCAACCATGTCACGGAAGGCCTGGCCGACCTCGAGGTCGCCCGGATAGTCCAGGAGCGCCTTCTTCCGGCGATTCCGGTCGAGAGCGGCGAATTCCGGCTTTTCGGTGCCTGCCGGCCCGCAACCCAACTCGGAGGTGATTACTTCGACATCCGCCGGCTTTCTGACGGGCGGATCATGATCCTGGTCGGTGACGTGTCCGGGCATGGAGTACCAGCCGCCCTGGTGATGGCCATGTCGAAAGCCCTGGTCGTCGAACGGGAACGCCTGGCAACGGAGGGCGGCCAGTCACTTACCCCTTCGTCGGTCCTGGAATTCCTCCAGGAAAACATCTTCGAATCGATTCCCCTCAAACGCATGATGACCTGCTTCGTCGGAATCCTGGATCCGGTTTCGGGGGTTCTCGAGTGCGCAAACGCCGGTCACAATTCCCCATTCCTGTTCATACCCGGTTCGCCCCCGGCAGAGATTGAATCGCCCCCTTCGATGCCCCTCGCATCCCGTCGGAGAAAGGGTTTCGGCACCATGATCCTGCCGATTCCGAAGGGAACCGTGATCTGCTTCTATACCGACGGCCTGGTCGAAGCCAAGGGACTCTCGGGGGAAATGCTCGGTTATCAACACTCCCTCACCGCAGTAGGGGGACTCCTGGGAAACGATCCACGGGAAACCTACGACCGTATCACCGGATGGCACAAGGATGTCGTCGCTCCCGGAGAACAGGAGGATGACATCACCGTCCTCCTTCTCCAAAGGAACCCGTGAGGTGGATCACTCCGCCAGTATGAGAAAGGAGTCACCGCGAAATGTATTGTACAAATATTCTCACGGCTGATACTTCCGGAAGGTTTTCGAAGCTCGTTCCGTCCGCTTTTTCCCGCCTTCTCGGACGCCTGGGAAAGGACCCTGTTGTAATCGGGGCCGGATCGACCCTTTTCGACGAGCCCGCAGGAATCGCCCTGGCGGCATATTCCCTCGAATACTCGTGGAAACTGGAGTGGGTTTACGTGCGCCCCAGGCATCGGCGTCGTGGAGTGGGGAAAACGCTGGTGGGCTCGCTGAAGCACGAAGCGGAAAAGAGCCGCCGCGGAGAGTGGCTTGCGGCATACTATTCCTCTCTTGCACCCGAACGCGAGATGCTCGAAAAATTCCTTTCGGGCTGCGGATTCTCCTCCCCAACACCCTCGACACTGTTTTTCCAGGCCGACCTCGCGGAGGCGGTGGAGCGCCCATGGGTCAAGGGCCACGTCGACCATGCCCTCGTCGAGGGAAGGACCGTCCCCTTTCAGGACGGCGAAATCTTTCCATGGCGCGAGCTCCGCCCGGAAGAAATGGAATTCCTGAACGCCAACCAGGGAAAACTCTTTTCCCCCTGGTTCAACCCCTTGTTGGCGCAGGACTCGGGCGTTCCCCCCGGGGGCCTCGGCGCGAGACGGGCTGGTGAGGTCGTTGGCTTCGTCGTCACGACCCGGGCAAGTGCCGACATACTTCACGTCTGGCGCTCCTTCGTGAAGAAGGAGCTGCGTGGAAGCCAGCTTTATGCTATTCTGTTCTCGTCGATCCTCCATATCGGAGTTCGCGAAGGGTACCAATCGTTCATGACCGGGGTCCACCCCGAAAACAGGGCGGTTCTCAGGCTCATGAAAAACGCTTTCGCCCGTGATCTGAAGCGCTTCCGAGAATGGTCCGAGCTGAAGGCGGAGATGAAGATCGCAAGTCCGGCGGCTCCGACCGCCGATTGATTCGAAAGGAGTTCTAGATGTCAGACTGGACCGATGCCGAAGTGAAAACCACCCTGCAGAAGATCTTGAAAACAGCCATGACCGACGGAAGTTTTCGCAAGCTCTGCCTCACCGATTCCGCCGCCGCGATCAGGAAGATCAGCGGAAAGGATGTCCCCAAGGGCCTGAAGATCAGGTTCGTCGACAATGCAGGCGCGGACCGGACGTTCGTTCTCCCCGATCTCAAGGAAGACTTGTCCGACGAAGATCTTGAAAAAGTCGCCGGCGGAACCTCCACGTTCTTCCCGTTCCAAGACCCGAACAACGGACCGTTCGTCGGAATCGGGGGAATGGTCACGATCGGCGGCCCGACGAAGCCCAGCCAGTTCTGACCCGACCCGGGATCCGGACCCTCGGCCTTTCCCGCCGTCTTTGGGAGGCCGCTGAAAACAGGATTTTCTCACTCGTCCAGCTCTACGAAGACGGCGCGGGAACCCAGACGGACGGCGAGTATCCCAGATTCATCGAGCGTGGCAAGGATGGTCATATCTGGGATGTCGACGGAAACGAGTATATCGATTTCGACATGGGCCTTGGCCCCGTCGTTCTCGGATACTGCAACGATTCCGTCGACCGGGCCGTTGCCGAGCAACTACGGCGCGGAACCCATTTTTCCCTGGTCAGCCCTTCCGAAGTCGAGTATGCAGGGCTTCTCGCGTCTGTAATCCCCTGCGCGGAGAAGGTCCGCTTTTTCAAGACCGGCTCCTCGGCTTGTGAAGCCGCGATCCGGGTGGCGCGGGCTTTCACAGGTCGGCGCGATGTGATTCGCGGGGAGTACCACGGCTGGCATGAATGGACTGCGGCCCGGAACGGCTTTCGCGAAGCCGGTGTCCTGCCCGAGGTCCGGCAGTATACCCACCGTTGCGCCTACAACGACCTTGCCGCGTTCGAGCGGCTGTTCGAACGGCATCCCGGCGACATCGCCGCCGTCATCATCGAACCCGCCATACTGGAAGAACCCCGCGATGGGTTCCTTTCCCGGCTCCGGGAGCTCGTCCGAGCCCAGGGGGCCCTGCTGATCTTCGACGAGGTTGTAACGGGTTTCAGGTTCGACCTGGGCGGGGCTCAGAAACTGTTCGGCGTCACCCCGGATCTCGCGGCGTTCGGTAAAGCCGCGGCGAACGGTCTTCCCCTCTCGTTCCTTGCCGGCCGGAGGGAAATCCTGGATTCCGTGGCGAAGGACGTGTTCCTGTTCACCACCTTCGGAGGAGAGCGCCTTTCCCTGGCCGCTGGAATCGCGGTTTTCCAGGAGATGCGCGACAGGCCGGTCATCCCGAGGCTCTGGGAGATTGGAGCACGCCTGAAGCGGGAAACCAACGGCATGGCCGAACGGCTCGGTGTTGGAATCCGCCTCGAGGGATTTCCCGTCCGGCTGATGTTCCGTTTCTCCGGAATGCCCCAGCGGCGGCTTTTCATGCATGAATGCATCCGGCGCGGGGTATTCATCGGTTGGACCGTTTTCCCCTGCTTTACACACACCGATTCCGACATCGACCGGGCACTGGAGGTATTCGGAGAAGCCATGCAAGCGGTGAAGGACCAGGAAATGGACCTGAGGGCCTGGGGTTTCCCAGATCAGGGGTTCTCCGGAAAGGGGACGGCGACATGACGACCCGGGAGACCATGCTCGAGAGCGAGCGGAAGAAGCTCGATCCGCTTTTCGACCGGATCGCTTCCCTTCAGCGCATTGGGGCCTATCCCACCGGGTTCGAGATGCCTCTCTCAGTGCAGTTCGAGCTCACCTCCCGGTGCAACCTCCGTTGCCGGCATTGTTACAACCGCTCCGGACAGGAAGGACTGCCCTCCGATGGCTCTTCGCCGGGAACGGCCGCTTCCGAGCTCATCCCTTCGGAGTGGATAGCCCTGAGCCGCGATCTGATCAAACTCGGAGGACTGTTCGATCTCTGCCTCTCGGGTGGAGAACCGCTGCTCCTGGGCGATGATCTTTTCCGGATCCTCGACCTGTTCGGGGCCGATGAAACTCCAGTCAAGCTCGTCACCAACGGATTCCTTCTCGATGAAGCCTGCTGCGAACGTTTTGCGGCCTACCCCCTGCTTCAGGTCCGACTTTCCCTCGACGGGACGGATGCCGCAACCCATGACCTTCTGCGAGGGGTTCCCGGAAGCCACGCACGGGCGGTGCAGGCGGCGAAACTCATGAGGAAACGCGGTGTTCGCTTCCATATCGCGTCGACCGTCACTCCCCGTTCCCTTTCCGGAATGGAGAAAATGGCCGCTCTTGCGGCCTTCCTCGGAGCGGACTACCTCATCCTCGACATGGTGCTTGCCAGCGGAAGGGCGCTTGACAACCCCGACCTTTTCCTCGACGAATCCCAGCTCGAGGAGCTTCTTACCGCGATCGCCCGGGCCCGTTTCAAGGTCGATATCCCTATCGTTCACTCCACCGGATATGGAGCGGTCGCGTATTTCCTCTCGGGGCTCCCGGCCAAGGACGTCTTGATACGGCCAAACGGTGATGTCCGGCTTTCCTGCCTGGCCCCATTCGTTATCGGCAATGTCAGGGAGGAGCCTTTCCCGGTAATCTGGCGCAAGAAAGCCCGGACCGCATGGAACCACCCCGCCGTGATCGAGTATCTTCGCGGAATTGACCTTCTGACGGGGATCAGCGGGAAGGTCAGAAACTATGGAGATCCGGATGTCAGAATCTGAGCCGGGATTCCCCGCAGCCCCCACCGTCGTTCCGGAGTATCCCTCCGATCCCCTCGAGGACACCGGGACCGCGATTCCCGGTCCGGAGGAGTTCATGCGGATGAAGCCCGCTCGAACGGCCCTCCGATGCAGACAGGACGGCAATTTCCTCATCGCCATGACCCCCGACCGGCGGATCTTCTTTCTCAACGACCCCGGTGGGCGGATCTACCTCGAACTCGACGGCGGGAGGTCCATCGCCCAGATCATGTCGGCCCTGAAAGCCGGAAATACCGAGGCGCCCCCAGACGACGAGTCCATCCGCATCTTTTTCGCGGATCTGATGAGATACCGCCTGGTCAGATGACCATCTCTCCACCGGCAACGAAAGGCCGGTAAACCGTAATCGGTTTTCACCGGTAGATGTCTGTGCAGATGTGAAAAGGAGAGCCTATGAAACCGTCGGGAGAACGAAGGTTGGTTCCCCTGGTTTCCATGATTCTCCTCCTGGGGGCGGGTTGTCTGTCCGCCGAGGTCTGGAAGGTCTACTCCAAATCCCAGGGGCTTCCCTCCGACAGGGTCCTTTCCTTTGCTGCGGGAAAGAAGATCATTGCCGCTGGAACCGACAACGGGGTCGCGGTCTTCTCAGACCTCCTCGGGCAGTGGAGATCCCTGGAAACCCCTCCCGAGATCGGCTTGATAACCGCCCAGGATCTCGCGTTCGACGAAAACGATTCCCTTTGGGTGGCGACACCCAAGGGCGTGGTCCATTTCGAAACCGGAAGGGTCTCGATAATGGGAACGGAAGAAGGGCTCCCCAACCCTGACATCCACAGGATCCAGATCGAGGACGGCCAGATAACCGTCGGGTGTTTCGGAGGATTCGTCTGCGCCGGCCCCGTGGTCGGAACCGGGAAAACCGCCTTCTCGGCGGTGAATTACAATCCCAATAACCCCGAGATAGAGGAGATCAAGCATCTCAAATCCCTCGCGGTAACCGGTGTCGGGCTTCGGAAGAACGAGGGCTGGGTTTCGACCAACGAAACCGGCCTTCTCTACCTCCAGGGAAGAAGCATAACCATGTTCGGATTCAGGGACGGCCTTCCTTCCAACTGGTCCGACGGATTCTGGAACTTCCGGTCCAGGAACGGAGCTTCAAGGGTGATCGCGGTAACCTCGGGTGGACTTGGACTGATCGAGGGACTGAACTACTCGGGGAAATTCGAGAACAAGGATCTCCCAAACAAACCGACCTGGTTGTCATCCATCGCCGTGATCCCGACAGAACCCGCCACGGAAGAAAACCCCGGAGAAGAAAAGAGGGGTGGGCCGAAACCAGTCGTGAAGGGCGTGGTAAAAGAAAACGGGCTCTTCAAAAACTTATGCGGAATGGCCGACTTTACCGAGCTTTCCGACTTCCTGGAGCACCGGACCCTCTGGTTCGGAACGAGGGACAGTGAGTTGTACCGTTTCCAGGACGGGGAGTGGAAGATCTTCGACTCGAAGACCTGCCCTTCGCTCGCAGGAAAAAAGATTCTCCGGCTCTATGGGTGGGACCGCCGGCTCGTGATCTGCATGGACGGAGGGATCATGTTCGTTGCCATGAACTCCTTACGGTATGACGAGTTCAAACGCGAAGGAATCGGATCCAGGAACTTCAAGACCCTCTTTCCGCTCGGGGCGGATGCCAGGGTCACCGGAATCTCCGCCGGAAACGGCCTCTGGGTTTCGACCGAACTCGGGTTGAAGCGCTACCACAGGCCAACGCGTCTTGTGGAAAGCCGCTCCGGGGTCTTCCCCCCCTTCTCCCCGACGCTGGAGCCCGAGCCGGTGAAATCGGAACCCAAGGAAAACCAGCCCGATGAAACGGACTCCCAGGAAACCGAGGAGGAGACGCTGAAGGTCCTCAGGAGTTTCGGGGCGGGTTTTTCCCCTTCCATGGCTTCGGCAGGCACTCCTCTCCAGCAGGAGGTCGACGCGAGGCAGGTGTTCGCAAAGGAGCAGGGGACCTTTCCCTTCTCGGACTTTTCGGCGATCGCCCTGGACAACAGGAACTCTCTCTGGGCAATCGTCGAGAGGAAATACCTGTTCCGCGCCCGGGTGCTTTCCCTGGACGAAAACCCCAAGGGAAGGGTCGTCTGGGATTTCCTGAAGGACCAGCATTACCTTCCCTGGCTTAACGGAGCCGAGTTGACCGCCCTCGGCAACCTTGGGGGAAAGCTCGCGGTCGGGACGAAGAACGAGGGTTTCTTCCTCCTCTCGAATCCCGGTATGGATGAGGACGATGCCGGGAAGTTGTCATGGGAACATTACGGCCTCGGCAACGGTCTTCAGGATGGAGGCGTGATCGGATTTTCCGAAGGAAGCCGGTCCATAGGGCCGTGGGGAGCGGGCCAGTTCATCCTTCACCCGACGGGTGTCACCAGATGGTTGAAGGGGCACTTCGATGTCATGGACGTGGGAACGGACCGCGTCTTCAGCGATTTTGCCATCGATTCCGGGGGAAACCTCTGGCTCGCTTCCAACAAAGGTCTGCGCGGGATCGGCCCGGACAAGGGGATGGTCGATTTCACTTCCCACAACGCGGGATTCGCCTCGAACAACATCACTTCACTGGCCCTTTCGCCGCGGGAGACATCGACCGGGATTTCGATCTGGGTCGCCTGTGACGAGAATCCCGAGGGCTCGGACAGCCGCCCTTCCTACTGCACGGAATGCGACGGAACCACACGATTGTGTGAAACCGGCGGAGAGGGCAAGGGGTCTCTGCACTACTTCGACGGGCTGATCTGGGATTTCTACGGGGTGGGTGGCGTCCGGAAGCTTTTGTGCGACGGGGACCACCTCTTCATAGGCACAAACCTCCGCCTTCTCCGGTGGTATATGCCCTGACCGTCTCCCGGAGGTCACTTCACGACGCGGAAAACGCCCTCCTTGGTGGCGAAAAGAAGGTAGGGGTCACCCACTTCGAGGAGCTCTACTGGGGAGCTTGCGGGGCTGATCTGCCAGCCCATGTTCTGGTAGAGCCCGATTCCGTGGGTGGCGACTCCCTCGAACGAAGCCCAGATAAGCTCGCAGTTCCGATCGTCGATCGCCAGATCGGTCAATCTCGCGATCTCGGGGTCGTCCGGAAGGACCACCGCGTTCCAATCCTTCCCGTTGAAGGTGTGGATCTCGTCCTTCGTCATGATAGTGATCGCCTCGCTCCAGTTTTTCCTGGTCCTGAGGATCCGGGAACCCATGAAACCGCTTCCCTGCCTCGCGAGCCTCTTGAACCCTTCCCCGTCGAAGATGTAGAGGTAACCCTGGTAGGTTCCGACGAGCAGGAACTTTGGATGTCCCAGAATCGTGCTGACATCGCCGTCCGGTTGGCTGGCTCCGTAAACCGCCAGGGCCGTCTTCAGATCGTTGGGATCGACCGATTTCTGGAAGGCACCCAGCATGCCGAGAGCCTGCAGAATCGCCGCCGCCGACGCGGGAGATTCCTCGGCGATTTTTCTCAGATTTCCCATGCTGTAGGGGCTGAAGGAGGTCCCGTTGAAGACCGCGATCTGGTTCATCAGCACCGAGTTCGGTCCCCCGGAGATGAAGACCCTCCCGCTTTCGTCGATATCGATGTTCTCGATGCAGTCATCCGGGATGTGGTCTTTGGCTTCGAAATGCTGCCGGTCGCTGACCCCGAGCCGCCAGACCCCGCGGTCCCCGGCTACCCAGACATTCCCGGTCTGATCCGCCGCGATTCCGGTCACTGACTTGTGGAAGAACTCCATGTCCGGAATCCGGTTGTTGATCAGGGTGGGCTGTCCGAGGTTCTTGTAGTCGACCACCTGCAAACCATCGTTCGTCCCGATGTAGAGCAAATCCCCGACCACCTTCAGGGCGGTCGCCTCACATTCGCACACCAACTCGGGAGGACCCATGGGAGGGAAGGTGTATCGGGTGTAATGGAGAAGGCCCGCGTCAGGCGTCCCGATCCAGGTTTCGCCGTCTTCGGACTCGTCGAGGGCCGAAATGCGGTTGCTGGGAAGCTTCGAATTTTCCGCGGTGAAGTTCCTCATGATCGCGTCGTCGGGGAAGAACCAGGCTCCCCTGTCCTCCGTTCCCGCCCACAAACCCTTCAGCAGGAAGAACCTTTCGTTGAACCTCTTCGAGTCGGCCTGGAATGCGGCCTGCATCTTTCGGAAGGTCGGAAGGAGGGCCGGATTCCTCTGGGAGTCCTGGCGGAACTTGTACAATTCCCAGGCACGTCTTCTCATCGCTTCGAGTTTGACCGGGTAGCTTTCTTGAACCTCGGCCTGGATCGGGGGATACCGGAAATGGAGGTTCGCGATGGTTCGTTCCGCCTTTTCGGGAATGATGAGTTTCTTCACCCAGGTATCCGCGATGAACTGCGTCCAGGAAGCATTTTCGAGGAGGAACAACCCCCGGGAGCATCCCACCAGGAGGTCTGAATCGAGGCTCTCCAGGCTGTAGACCCACCCGAAATCGAAATCCGGGATCTCGAACCGGACCAGGCTGTTCCCCTTCGCCTCGAACAGACCTGCACTCGTTCCGAACCAGACCCTGTCCCCCATCTTTTCGATGCACCCGAAACCCTGTGGGAAGCGGTCATCGGCGACTGTGAAGGGGGTAAAGGTGGAGCTCGAGACTCCCCCCGCGGAATTGTCGGTGCCGGCGAAAAAGAGACCATCCTCGATCTTCAGGGAAAGGATGTTCCTGCTCGGGATCGAGGGAAACCTGACCAGATCGAAAACGGGTTCCACCCCATCGAGGTTCGAGATCTTGACGATACCGGCGGGAGTCCCGGCATATGCCGAGCCGGGCTCGTATCCCCTGGCCAGGGCCTGCACCGTCATCGAGGGGAATGCGGGGATGGTGTCGGGGGTGAAGGCCAGCCATTTCTTGACCCTTCTCGTGATCGGAGCGACTCCTGCAAGAGTCTGGATCTGGGTTTCCTCCATCTGGTCGCGCAGGATCAACAGTCCCGAATCCTGTGTTCCAACGAGCACCTGCTTTTCGATCATGAGAACCGAGCAGATGTTGTCTGTGGGCAGGCCGTTCTGGTTGTTGAAAACCTCGAAATACCCGATCGGGAGGCCGGGAGGACCGGGTTTGAAGTAGCCCGGCCGGGGATCCTGCTCATCCTCGGAAAACGCGACGGCCGGAAACAGGGGAAGAAGTATCGTCAAGAGAAAGAAAAAACGGGCAACTCTCTTCATTCCGGGAACCACCCTTTTCAACCTGGGAAAACCTCTGCGTTGACCTTCCGGTCTTTCGCGCGGCTCCATTCTAATGCAGCGTTGGGGGAAAGACAAGGCCGGGACGAAGTGGGCATGGGCCAAACCCGCGGGTGGGGAAAATTTTCCCAAAACTCTTGCGGATGGGAGCAGGAATACCTAATATGGAGTTCCCGGCAGCCGGGGAAAACGGCGGCCGCGAAACCGAATCCCACATCGCAGGAGAGCCTGGAATGAGGAAATGGCGGGTCGAAGATTCAGCTGAGCTTTACAACATCGCAGGGTGGGGAATCAATTATTTCAACATCAATTCGAAGGGAAACGTGACCGTCAGCCCCCGAAAGAAGAAGGGGCCCGCGATCGACCTGAAGGAACTCCTCGACGAACTGGTCCTGCGAGACGTGAACATGCCGGTCCTTCTTCGGTTCCCCGACATCCTGGACGATCGGATCGAGACGATATTCGCATGCTTCAGCAAGGCAGCTCAGGAATACGGTTACCAGGGGAACTACTACACCGTCTATCCCATCAAGGTAAACCAGCAGCGTCCCGTGGTGGAGGAGATCGTCCGTTACGGCAAGAAGTTCCATATCGGGATCGAGGCCGGCTCCAAACCCGAGCTCCACGCCGTCCTGGCGATCATGGACAACCCCGATGCCATCATAATCTGCAACGGGTACAAGGATGAGGACTTCATCGAGCTCGCGATGCTGGCCCAGAAGATGGGAAAACGGATCTACATCGTCGTCGAGAAGATCAACGAGCTTCGCCTGATCACGGACATCGCGCGCAGGCTCAAGATCAAGCCCAACATCGGAATGCGGATCAAGCTCGCCACCTCCGGGGCCGGAAAATGGGAAGAGTCGGGCGGCGACCAGAGCAAGTTCGGCCTTACCGCTAGCGATCTTCTGGAGGCGGTGGAGTATCTCCGGAACGAGGACTTCCTCGACAGCGTCAAGCTCCTCCATTTCCACCTCGGGAGCCAGATCACGAACATCCGGAAGATAAAGGCCGGCTTGCGCGAGGTCGCCCAGTTCTACGTCCAGATTTCGAAACTCGGATGCAACATCGAGTTCTGCGACATAGGGGGAGGATTGGGGGTCGACTACGACGGTTCCCACACGACCCTCTCGAGTTCGCTCAACTACGCGATCCAGGAATACGCCAACGACGCCATTTCGATGCTCCAGGATGCCGCGGACAAGAACAAGCTTCCGCACCCGCACCTGATCACCGAGTCCGGGCGGGCTCTGACCGCCCATCATGCGGTGCTCGTCTTCAACGTCCTGGAGACGACCCATCCCCCCACCTTCGTCCCCGACGATTACAAGGTCAGCAACAAGGATCACGAGAAGGTTCGGGAGCTGTTCACGATCTACGAGAACATCACCAACATCACCATGATCGAGGCCTGGCACGACGCCCAACAGCTCCGCGAGGAGGTGCTCGACCTTTTCGGCCTCGGCCTGATCGACCTGCGGTCCCGGGCGATGGCGGAACGCCTGTTCTGGTCGATCGCCCACGAGGTCAAGGATCTCTGCAAGGAGCTCAAGCACGCCCCCGAGGACATCAAGAACCTCGAAAAGATGCTGGTGGACAAGTATTTCTGCAACTTTTCCCTGTTCCAGTCCCTTCCGGATGCCTGGGCAATCGATCAGCTGTTCCCCATCATGCCGCTCCACAGGCACACCCAGAAACCCACCCGGGAAGGAACGATCCAGGACATCACCTGCGACTCCGACGGGAAGATCGACCATTTCATCGGCACCCGGAGCTTCTCTCCGTTCCTGCCTCTCCACTCCTTCAGCCCCGGCGACCCGTACTACCTTGCCGTTTTCATGGTCGGCGCGTACCAGGAGATCCTGGGCGACCTGCACAACCTCTTCGGCGACACGAATGTGGTGCATGTCCTGATCAACGCCGAAGGCGGATACGAGATCGACAAGATCATCGACGGGGAACAGATCGCCGACGTCCTCGACTACGTCCAGTTCAACCACAAGAAACTTGTACGCACGATCGAGACCTGGGTGAGCCAGTCCGTCAAGGAGCGCAAGATCACGGTTCACGAAGGTAAGGAGTTCCTCGCCAACTACCGGTCGGGCCTGTTCGGCTACACCTACCTCGAGTAACCGGACCCCCTTCCCGGCCGGGGTTTCCCCAAAGACCCCGGTTGGCTCCAGGCTCTGTGACCTCTGTGTGCTCT
>CAYRYU010000045.1:45967-54185 GCA_964428355.1 uncultured bacterium | reverse complement strand
CCCGTGCCCGACCCGCCTCCAGAGCCCGCCCCGGACCCACTGCCGGATCCGTCGCCGGTCCCCGCGCCACCGCCGGTTCCCGACCCGTCGCCGCCCGAACCACCCCCCGTTCCCGGGCCGCTCCCGCCACTCGAGGATCCCTCTCCGCCGGTTCCGGATCCTCCACCCATAGACGTTCCGGTGGGATATCCCCCTCCTCCACCACTTCCGCCGCCGCCGCTACCGTTTCCCGAGTTTGTGTTCCCGCCCAAACCCCCGCCGACCGTGGACCCGGGGAAAGAAGAGTCCGATCCCCCGGTTGAGGTGTTGGTGGGTTTCGCGACCTGGAAAGCCCCGGGATCTTTCTGGGAAATGGTGTTCGTGGACTTCTGCGCTTCGTTCGCCGCCGGGGACTTCTGGGTTTCCCGCTCGATGTTCTTCTCGAACTGCTCCAGGTCGGCCGGGTTCCAGCCGCCGGATGGATCAGGGGCCTGGACACCGCCGGAGATTGGGGAGGAAGGCTTGATCACCTTCTTCAGTTCATCCACCGTCGTGGGATTGACCGGCGGGACCACCTTTGGGGGAGGGGTGAGATCCTCGAGCGGGGGAGGGCCCGGGTCGGGAGGTGGGGGAGGGGCCTCCCCCGCGGGCGGGAAGGGGCTGGAACGCGTCTCCCGTTTGGGCGGGGCGTTCGTCACCTCGGTCACGATCTGAGCGAGGTCGTTGGAGCTCGTCACCGCCGCCGCCATCCGGTCGACCGCCTTGCTGTTCGCGCTCCGTTTCTGGATCATGGCGTCGATCTGCTGGGAGTGCGCATCGGTGGGCGGGTTCCCGGGAGGGGGGAAGTTCGCCTCCTCCAGCTCGATAGCGCTGATGGCCGTTCCCCGCATCATCCCGGGAATGAGGCCCGGCTGGCACCGGACCCGGTAGAAGAAACACCGGTTGACGTGGCGGAAACTCGAACGGACCCAGACGTCCACGTGGAAGGGGCGGCCGGGGGTGTCCTGGATGAAGTAGTCGTATGTCCCCCCCCCTTCCGGAACCGCCGAACGCGCATCCGGAGCCCCCCTGAACCAACGTTTTTCGAAGGCAGTCCCCATAAGCCTCGCGTAGAGGAGGTTATACGCGGATTCGCCGATGTACTGCGCCCTGAGGGCCGCGTCCGCATACTGCACCTGCTCCTGGACCCCTCCCATGAGGCGGGAGATCACCACGGTCGCGAGGACCAGGACGATGACGATTGCCAGGACGAAGATGAGCGCCATGCCACGTCGAACCGGGGTGATGGATCGAACCACGGCTTTCATAACTAATCTCCGACGGTGATGTTTTTCAGGCGGACGTAGTTGACCAACGCGAACCGGCCTTTCCCGCCCTTCAGGGAACAGGAGATCAACACCCCGCCGTAATGGTGGGCGGTGAAGTTGAGCGAGGTCACATACCGGGCCAGAATCTTTGGCGGGGGGGAGGTCCCTTCCCCGGGATCCTTGACCCCTTCGACAATGGAGAAAAGTTCCTCCTTCTCGAGGGCGGAAAGGTCGTCGTCTTTCTCCAGGTAGACCACATGGATGTTGTTGACGAAGTCGCGATAGACAAGGTAGGGAAGGGTTGAGCCGGGCTGGGGAAGCAGGACCTCGATCCCCTCCTGGACCTCTCGATACAGGGACAAAAGCGCTTTCCGGGCTTCCATCTGCAGGATCAGCCGCTTTGCCAGGGCCTCGCTCGCGCGGCCGGTGAAGGTCATCAGGGAATTGTACGAGAGGGCGATCAACCCGGAAAACAGCACGGAGGCGATGAGAAGTTCCACCATCGTGATCCCCGACCGTTTCTCTCGGAGAAACCCCATCCAATCCTCCCTCTCTCATTATAACATTTCCAACCCAAAGGGAAGTTGGCATCTGCCCCGCCAAACGAAACCGCTCGCGAGCTTCCGGAAGGGTTTACCTGTATAATGAAAACTATGTTCCGCCTGCCGATTTTTGACGTCACGATCTTCTTTCGAAAAGCATCTCAACAAGTATGGGGGTGGGAACAACCATGACCCTTGCCCGGAAACGGGACATCCCTGCCTGCCCGGGGAATTCCCTGGGCGGGGGATCGCGCACGTTCCGGTCCGGTTTCGTCCTCCCCGTGATCGTAGTCCTGATGCTGGTTCTCGCGGTCTATTTCGCGACGATGGGCTTCCTTTCCCGCGGACAGGTGCAGAGCGCCCAGCACTACCTCGATTCCAGCCTCGCGGTGAACCTTGCCGACGCGGGGGTGCGCTGGGCCATGCAGGAACTCTCCTCCGGGACTTTCGACTCCGCTCCCGCCTACGTGCCAAAGGAATTCTACACCCATCTCTTCTCGCCCACGCTCCAGGACTGGCAGGGCGAGATCAAGCTTCCCCCCTGCGTCGAGGAATACAGGATCGAAGTCGGAAAGGAAGGACATCCCGCCCTTCTCACCCTGAAGGCAAGGCTTTTCGGGCTTGCAGCCCTACCCACGGATGCCGGCAGCGGAGTGAAACCGAATCCCGTCGAGAAATCCGGACGACTCCAGGTGGAAGCGGTGGCGACGGTTGGAAACAGCGTCCGGAAGGTTACCGTGACGCGCGGGTTGAAGGTCTTCCGGATGGTCCATCCGGTCCTTTCCAAGTTTTCCCTTTTCGTGAAACTTCCGCCCCTTTCAAATACCGCCGCCGTCCTGAACCCCCTCCACCGCCGGACCACGGCCCCGGGCTTTTCGGGAAACCTGAAACCCATCGAAATCGTTAACGGGCCTTCGTTTCCGGTTGTCCAGGGAGATAACCTCGCCTTCCCGAGCGGTGGGCTGGGGGATGCCGCGATGGCGAAGATAGAATCGGAAGCAGGCTGGATCTACCTGGGAGGCAACCAGACCTGGTCTTTCGGCCTGTCGGGAGAGGGAGGCGGAGAGCGCCAGTTCGACGACCGCACTTTCCTCCGGTACCTGACCATGGTTAACGATGATCCCGCGCTCACCTCCTGGGGAGGGCCGTTGATCGCGAAAGGCGGGGCGAGCCGGATAACGCAGTTCAAGATCGGCCTGGAAGGGCTTCGCGACGACTATCCCACCACCAAGGGACCGAAACCGCTTTCGGATCTGCTTTTCACGCGGTTCATCGAGCCCCTCGATACCGGCGTCGGCCTCCTCCGTCTCTTCGGAAGCGCAGCGGAGCCGACTCCCACGATCGTTTTCGGCCCGGTGGAAAGACGGTTCCTGCATGTGAAATCGATCAACGTCATGCTTGGAACCACGCCCGTTCTCGGGGTTGGGGTGCCGGGATTCCCCAGCGAGGCGAAGTTCACGCAGGCTTTCACCAATCCCCCATCTCCCTATGCGGGCGATTTCAACTACTTCCGTATCCTGATGGAAATGGACCCGGTCTCCGCCCCATGGTCACAGCACTATTCCAGATTCCAGTCGGCGATGACCCGCATCGCGACGGAAAGCTACAACGCCGGACTCGATTACCTTCTTTCCAACCAGGAGACCGGGCCGATCGCCAATCCCCAGAGTCCGTCCGGAAACGTCGGGACCATACCTGATCGCTGGGCCAAAGGACTCAAGTTCTGGCGTGGAACTGGGGGTAATGTCCAGGAATCGGTCCGGACCGGCGAAGGGACGATCCTGGATGCCCAGGGCCGGGAGATTTTCGGGGGCGGTCTGAACCGTCTGGAAGGCATCGCGGAGCTGCTTCCCAAGGTCACCGCCCGCTTTTCGAGCGAGGCCGAGTTCCGGCAGACCGCACTGGTGGGCCAGGGAAACGGCTCCAGTCTCGATCTCCCGGGAATCGTCTACGTCGAATCCGATCTGACTTTCGACAAGCCCCTCTCCGTTTCCCGTGGCGGAATCATCATCGCAAAGGGAAGCATCACGATCAAGGCTCCTATCACCGCCCCCACGGATCCGCTGACCCTGGTTGCATGCGAAAGGGACATCACGATCGATTGTCCCGAACCCCAGAAGATCCAGGCACACCTGGTCTGCCTGCGCGGGATCTTCCGGTCGCTCGGTCCCTCCTTCCACATAGTCGGATCCCTGGCCGCCCGGGAACTCGATATCCAAGGGCTTACCGGGGTGGGGCGGAAAACCATCACTTTCGCGCAGGCCCACGACCCCCTTCCCACCCTGCACTGCGACCCGACGGGGACCGGGTCCCTCTTCAGATTCGGACTGTCCCTCGAGGAGATCTATACGATCTCCCCGGGAAAGGATTGATGCGATGGACCGTCGCCCCAAAGGGGTGACCCTTATCGAAATCCTGATCGTCGCCGGGCTCATCGCCGTGGTGGGAACCACTTTCCTCTACTACGCCCGACAGAGGGCCAGAACGCAGGATACGGATCAGACCCAGGCTGCGTATTACCTCGCCGTGGGAAGCTTTCTCGAGCGTTTCCAGGCGGATGCCCGGATGGCAAGGGCGATCCGGCTCGCCTCTCCCAGTTACTTCCTCGACCTTCACACCGCCAACGGGACGGAAACCATCACCTACCTTTTCCGAACTGACGGCACTATCGATCGCGAATGGCAGGGTAAACACCAGGTTTTTTCCTTCGGTCTCCCGCTCAAAAAGGGCGAAAGACCGGTTTTTTCCATCAAGGAGGTTGGACCATGACAGGCAGTTCCCTCTCTTGGCATGCGTTCCTTGCGCTCTCCTTCGCGCTTCTGGCCTCGGCCGCCGGCGCGGGGGAATACGAACTGAAACTCGGATTCGAGGGAAGGGAGGTGGAATGGCGATTTACGCCCGGGCAGCAGAACGGTTCGACGATTCCGATGCCCGATCCGGGCGATCTCCGGCTCCAACCTCCCACCCCGCTTCCTGTTCCGCCCCTCCCGGTTGGCGCGCCTCCGACGGTCCCGTTGAAAGCCAATGTGGGGGCTGCGGGGAGCACGGTCGAACACCCGAACGGGTTCGAACAACCCGCCAACGTGCTTCCGGTAAGGATCCGCGACCAGTTCAACCCCGCAAACAATATTCCGGGTTCTTTCGGGGGAGCGACCGCCCTGGCAATGGTAATGGAGTTCCACGGCCTGAACCTCACGGACAACCAGGTCGCCGACCGGATCGGCGTGCAAAGCTGGGGCTGCAACCCCGATATGATTTCCCGTGCCGCCGAGGCTTTCGGGTTCAATTCCTCCTACGACAACACCCCCAAGACTCTCCTCGACCTCAGGGGGGAGGTTGCCGCGAATCGTCCCGTCATCGTGAACTACACCACCCCGGAGTTCCCGAATGGGCACTACGCGGTCGTTTCAGGCTTCACCGAGGACAACAAGATCGTCCTTCTCGAGCCTGCCCACGGGGTGAAACGGGTGATGGACGTGGCGGAATTCGAGCGGGACTGGTACAGCCCTGTCGGAAAAGGCCTCGCCGTTTTCGTTTCGCCGAAATGACCGCAGGGTGATGGAGAAAAAGATGTCGACCTGCCCGCAGCGGGAAATGGCTTCCGGGACCGGGTTCTCCCTCGTGGAAATCATGATCGGCCTGGTGGTGCTCGCCATCTTCTTCCTTCCGCTTGTCAGGAACTTCACCGGAATCAAGAGGGTGTCGCTTGCCGCCCGCGACACGGTCATTGCCACATCCCGGGCACTTTCGCTGCTCGGACGGCTCAAGACCCTGCCCTTCAGCCGCATCGATCCATCCGATCCCGGTTTCTCCGGAATCCTCCAGGAGGAAAAGACCAAAGTCACGGGGGGGTCGACCTTCACCGCCGATGCCAGGGTCGAGACCAGGGAAGGCGGGAAGGTGAAGGTCCTCGAGGTGGTCCTCACCTTCAATATTCCCGGGGTCCAGCAGTCGGATGCCCGCCGGACACTCCGGATCAAGGATTTCGTCTATGCCTCCCAGAAGTGATGGGCGGGGTGTCACCCTCCTCGAGCTGCTTGTCGTGCTGCTCCTGATGGGTATTCTTTCGGCCGCCGTCTACCGGATTTTCCGCTTCGGATCAGGTTTTGGCGGGAGGCAGGCCGATGCGACCGCCACCCTCTCGGCCTTCACCAATCTCTGCGAGCAGTTGCAGAGAGACCTGGCGGGGACCCTTCCCTCGAAGCCCGCGATCGGGGACTGCATCTGGGAAATCCGCCCGAGCACAGGCGCAGGAACCATTTCCTACCGGATCGAACCGTCCCGCCTCGTCATCACTCGGGAGGAACCGGATGGGAAACGTCATTCCTACCCGTTCATCCCCGCCAGGGGCGTTCCCGGGCCAGTGAAGATGAAGGTCGCTCCAGCCGGGGAGCCCCGCGCATTGACACTCGAGCTGAAAATCGTTCCGAACGCGAGTTTCCCGGGGGAGATCCTCGAACGGACCTTTTCCACCCGGGTTCAGCCCTCCGATGGTTCCTTCTTCGGGGAAAGGAAATGAAACATTCGTGTCACGTTTCCTTTCCATCATCCATCTGAATTGGTAGACTCGAAAACGAAGGACGTGATCCAGGAGGAGATATGCTTTCACGACGTAACCGGGCATTCCTGATTTGTACCTTCCTGATTCTCGGGTTCATCGCGGGTGGCCCCTCCGGGACCGGGGCCCGGATTGCCCTCGCCACGATCGAGAACTCCAACGGTTTCGAGAACCCCGGTGGAACCACCCCGGATTCCGAAAAAGCGGTGACTGGCACGGGAGACGACAGCGGCTCCAATGACACGGGCGGCACCGGGGAAACGGGAGAGGGTTCCGAATACACGGTCGTTTCAGGCGACACACTTTGGGATATCGCCGCCCGTTTCTACGGCGATGGCGGCCGCTGGATCGAGATCTTCAAGGCCAACCTCGGGTCGATCGCGAACCCGAACTTGATCTTCCCGGGTCAGATCTTCGTGATCCCTGGAATCACCGGGATCCTCGGGACCCCCGGTTCCTCTTCATCCGCTTCGAACAGCTCCGCGAACCCTTCAGCGACTCCCCCCAAGCCCGATGCCTCGGGTGCCATCGTCATGAACGTTCCCCACCTCTATCAGGGCAGCAACCCGCGCATGCCCTGGTCGACCTGCGGCCCGACCTCCCTGGCGATGGTGATGAGGTATTTCGGAAAGAACGTCACCGCTGACGAGCTGATCGGCCCCACCGGCTGCACCGAAGCCGAGGGAACCTACCTGGGGATGCTTGCGACGGCAGGAAAGAAGTATGGCTTTCCGGGGGCATATACAGGGAACTTCGACCTTGCCTGGCTCGACAAGCAGCTCGCGGCGGGGAATCCCGTCATCACGAACGTGAAGCTGAAGCTTTCGGGCGGAGGTTGGGGCGGCCACTACATGGTCGTGATCGGAATCGATGCCCAGGGGAACTACATCTGCAACGATCCCGCCAAGCCAGGAGGCCACGTGACTTTCACGCGTCAGTACCTCTGGGAGGTCTGGAAGGGCCACCACAACGCAGCCGCCTGCGTCCTGAAATGAAACGTCCGGAGAATCCAGGAGAAAAGATATGCGTCTGTCTGCTTTGATGATCTGCCTTGCCTTTGCTGTTCCCTGCTTCGCGGCGGAATCCGCTTCCGGACCCGAACTCCTCGCCGTCGTCGAGGGTGAGTTCCGCTCCATGGCAGCTCTACCGGACGGCGGAATCCTGCTTCTGGGGAAGGATTCGCTCCTCCGCATCGGGACTGACGGGAAGCCGCTCCCGATAAAGCTTCCAGCGGTTCCCGGCCCCCGCCCCGAAGAAGGGCTCACTGACCTGGCCGTCCAGGGGAAAACCCTTTTCGCATGCCGTTTCAGCGACCCGACCCTGTACACGCTGGATCTGGAAAAACCCGATTCCTTGAAAGCTCTTGCCCTCAGCGGGCTTCCGAAGCGGCGGGTGGAATTCGCCGAGATCGGGAACCTGGGCGACCGTCTTGGATTGGTCGATGCCGACGGAGGACGGTTCGCCGTCGATCTGAACGGAGCGGCCTCCGAACTGCCCCCAACTGCGATCCCGGTTTCCGACCCTGATTCAAAGCCGGTCTGTCTGCAACCCCCCGGAAAAGATGACCCCACGCACGAGTGGCGGGTGACGTCCCCCGAGGGGAAAACCTGGCTTTCCCGCTCGGATCCCGGAAAGGGGGAGTATCTCATGAAACTGCTTCCCCTGGGCTTCATGTCCGATGGTCGTCTGGTCGTCCTCGAGGTGACCGGGGCCGGGGAGTTGCGTGAAAAGCGGGTTCTTCACCTGGTCAAGGACGGGAAGATCCTCGCCAGCCGTGAAGCGTCCGCTGCCGGCCCTGGGGCTGCGGGCCCTGGGGCTGCCAACCCTGGGGT
>CAYRYU010000045.1:34594-45867 GCA_964428355.1 uncultured bacterium | reverse complement strand
AAGCGTCCGCTGCCGGCCCTGGGGCTGCGGGCCCTGGGGCTGCCAACCCTGGGGTTTCCGACCCTGGTCCGATGGTCAGGTCCCAGGTTCTTCTCCCCGACGGTCGGGTTGCCCTTCTGTCGCGGAACAAGGCCGGGAAGCTCGAGGTCCTCGTTCACAAGTGGTAGAAAAAAGGTGACCGATCCGGCTCTTCCTCGAGCGATCCCCGAACGGGGCGGCGAGAACCCTGGAAAGATAACGCCCGGAACGCCCGGCTCCAGAATGGTTGCGGCTCCCGGTGGAGTTCCGGAAATGGAAATCGGCATGGTCATGGAGGCCAAGGCAGGCCGTAGAACCGCCGCGGACTCCCTGATCGCCCGTTACCAGCCCCGGATCGAGACCTTCATCCGGAACTTCTTCCGGTCCCCCCATGAGCTCGAGGACCTTGTCCAGGAAGTTTTCCTTTCGGCATTCGCGAACCTCACCGGCCTTCGTGAACCGGGAAAGTTCAAGAGCTGGCTCTACCAGATCGCCTGGCGGGTTTGCCTCCAGGCCGCAAGGCAAAGAAAGATGGATCGGGCAAAGATGCTCCAGGCCACGGTGATCGCCCCCCCGGGTTCCGTCGAGGCACCCAGGATCCCGCTGGAAACGGCCATTCCGGACCTGCTGGAGCGGCTTTCCCCGACCGACCGTTTGATTGTCTGGTTGCGATACGTGGATGACGTTTCCCATGGAGAGATTGCCACCCTCCTCGATATGAACGAATCGGCGGTTCGCCAGCGGGCATGTCGGGCACTTGGATTCCTTCGTGAGGTGATCGAATGAAGCCGGACGAAATCTGTAATTCATTCAGGGAAGTCCTTCCGGACTACTGCGCCGGCGACCTTCCCCCCGAAAGGAAGGTGGAGTTCGACCGCCACCTGGCTTGCTGTCCCTCATGCAAAACCGAGGCGGGGAAACAACTGCGCCTGGCCGGGGCCCTTCGCTCGCATTTTTCCGGCCTGCCACAGGTCACGAAACCGGTTCGCCTTCCCGAGGAAGGGAACCCCAACCTCATCGGAAAGCTGTTGGGATTGCTTTCCGGTCGGCGGCTGGCCTTTGGAGGGATCCTTTTCGCCGGACTTCTTTTCCTGCTTTTCCGGGTTATGCCCATTCCGGAAGCGGGTTCCCCCGGGGTTCAGACCACACCGGTTCCCGCTCCCCCCGTAGGGGTCCCTCCACATGGCCCCAGTCTGTTACTCGGAAGCCTCGAGTCCTCCGACCGGACCGTCTTGAAAGGACCGGGAACCCTCGTCCCCGATCGGCACTACACCGTATTGGAACAGGCTTCGCTCCGTTTCCCCGAGGGTTCTTCAATCATCCTCAAGAGCGGAACGAGGTTCAAATCCGGATTTCGCGACCTCACCATCTCGTTGGGCGGAGCCGAGTGCTCCGTAAAGGCGGGAAAAGGCGGCTTTCGCGTGGTCACCCCGTGTGCCACGCTGGGCATCCGGGGAACCGAGTTCTCGGTCATGGCCTCACCCCATGGGACAATGGTGGAACTCCGCGAGGGGGCTATCCGTATCGACACTCCGAACGGCAACCTCGACCTGGTCGCGGGCTCTTCCCTGCTTGCGCTCCCGGGCGTTCCTCCGATCCTTGCTGGAAACGGGCTCGTGGTCAGGCAGGTTCCCGTTTCCGATCTCGAGGCACCTGCCTTTTGGAACAACCTGCGGAAAGCGTGGCAGCCCGAACCCTCGGCGACAGCCGCTCCGATCCCGCCGCCGGGCATTTTTCCCGAGCGGGAAGTCTCAACCGGAACCGAAGGGCCGACCGAACCCCCAACCGCACCTCAACCTTCCGAAAATTGTGCCTCCGGTGCAGCCCAGGTCGCCCCCGACGGGTTTTCGAGATAGAACGTTCCGTATGTGGTATCCTGGTTTCCGGGATTTTTCGCAGCCCGGGCCTTTGGGAAGTTGTTGAGGAAAAGGCTTTCGCGGCGTGGGGAGTTACCAGGCAACCTTGGAGGGATGGAAATGATCTCTTTTTCGGTCGATTCGGGGAAGTGCACCAGATGCGGGGAATGCGTCGCGGATTGTGCGTCGTGGATCATCAGGATGAAGGACGGGGTTCCGGCTATTCCTCCCGAGGAGGAGGAGAACTGCATCCGTTGCCAGCATTGTTTGACGATCTGTCCGACGGGGGCGGTTTCGATCCTGGGCCTCGAGCCGGGAAAGAGCCTTCCCCTTCCTGGGAACACCCCCTCCGCCGATCAGGTCGAGACGTTGATCCGCGGCCGCCGGTCGGTTCGCCGTTTCCAGGAGGAGAACGTCGAGCCTGCAATCCTGCAAAGGATCCTCGATGTTGCCGCCCATTATGCCTCGGCCAGGAATGATCGGCCGGTCCGCTTCAGCGTGGTGGATGACCGGAAGGTTCTTGCACGGCTTCGTGAGGATCTGATGGCGGGGCTTGGCCGAAAAATGCGTCAGGGCGGGTTTCCCCAAGGGCTGGAGTTCTTCGCGGAATTCGTCGAGTTATGGGAAAAAGACAAGACCGATATCCTTTTCCGTGGAGCCCCGCATTTCCTGGTCGCCTCGACCCCGAAAACCTCGATGACCGGAACGGTCGACTGCTTCATCGCTCTTTCCTGTTTCGACCTTTTCGCCCCGACCCTCGGGGTCGGAACCCTCTGGGACGGTCTCGCAAAAATCGCCATCAACGACATCCTTCCAGAGTTCCGGAGCCGGTTCGGGGTTCCGGACGACCATGTGTTCGGCTATTCGATGGCTTTTGGAATGACCGCTGTCCGCTACGCCCGGACCGCCCAGCACGCCCCCGCTCCGGTCCACCGGGTTTCCTGAGCGGGGATTCCCTGAAGCCCGACCCCGAAGGCAAGTCGCCGGGGAAGCCTTGTGGAGCTTGGCATTTCCCTCGAAACCGTGTAACCGGTGGTTTTCCAAGGGTAATATGTTTTCGGGACCATTCGAAGGCATGGGAATGCGGAATGCCACGATGGGAAACCGCGGATGGGTAAACCGGGAACATGCGAAGAAGGAAGCGGAACGTTCGCGATTACCTGCGAGAGAGAGGCCCGAAAAAGCTTCGCCATCCAGGCGAAAATCGTGCACGTCGCCTTCCGTGGGCGACAGCATCGGGAATCCCAGCGGCGGGAACGGGAAGATTGGGAAAGTGAGGAAATCCAGATGAAATGCGCCTCGATGATGCTCCTGATTCCGGTGATGTTCCTTTTCCTGTCCGTTGCGTCCTTCGCTGCGGAACCGGGAGGGGCTTCCGCCCCGAAACCGCCGGCTTCAGCAGCCTTGAAACTCACCGAGGGTGCGATGCCCATCGAGAAACAGCTCCAGCTCTCTTTCGATCTTTACTTGGAGATGTCGAAAGCGGAAATCTGGGATATCGATCTCTTCAAGGCCGACCATCGTCGTGTGATCGATGAATGTCCCGATACTCCCGCAGCGATCGAATCCTGCTGGCGCCTGAGCAACATCTACCTGACGGGGCAACCCGAGCCCGATTATGGGCAGGTAATCAGTCTGATGGAGTATGCCCTCTCGAAGTATCCCGGGAACCCATGGTCTGAAAGGTTTACCAACAGGCTGGTTTCCGCGCTCGAGGATGCCGGGGAGTATGGAAAGCTGCTTCAGTTCTGCGACACACAGTTGAGAACCAGGGGCCTTCCCGAAGAATCGTTCCTGGCATATGCGCTTCAGGCGGGCCGTGCGGCCGAGGAACTTGGCCAGGAGGGCCCTGCTTCCCAGTATTATTCCCAGGTGATCGAGCGGGATGCCGGGACCGGCTCCATTTTCGCCAAAATTGCCCGGCAGAACATCGAGAGGATGGGCCAACCCTCCGGGGAATAGACTCGGATTCACAGGGAAGGCCAAGGCTTCCCGCCAGGAAGCAGCCACCCGAGGAAAAGGACCGGACCGCTGCAAGGATCATCGAAAACTTCAAAGGCGAACTGATGAACGCCCTTCAGGCTGAGATACATTCCTTGGAATTACCGGCGTAGACCTGGTTCAGGTGGGAATCCAGCAAAAAAGCGAACTGGACTTTCTCGAACTGGCCAAAACCGTTCTCAAACATAGGCAGGAAGCCGCTGAATGCACAAAAGAAGTTTTCAAGAGCGGCCCAATCAAGCGTCTTGTGGAAAAAGGCGAATACCTGGACGAAACGCGGGATGGTTTCGACAACGTAATGACGGGTTCGACCCCCCGAAAGAAACCTTCGAGCACTACGTGGGGGAATTCCAAAAGGCGATCTCAAAGATCGAGGAGAGAACGGAGAGGAAGATCCAATGTCTCAACAAGCTTCAGGCAAAGGTCCTAGGGGGTGGTTTACATAATTCATGGTGAAAATGACTCGAATTTTACGGCTCAAATTCAAGGGTTGCCATCCAGAAAATTGCCCAGGGTATCCCCCCGTTTTTCAGGTGGGAGCTTTTCAAGGGGGGGCGGCAAGTCCCCGCAAGATTCGGGGAAAATCTCCGACGGGGGAAGGGGGCGAGAACGAAAGATTTGGACCACGGATTAACACGGATCAACCCTGATTTTCCCCAAATCCAATCCGTGGCCATCGGTGAAAATCCGTGGCAAAGCGAATCTTCCGCGATTCTTTCACGGCTTCAGTGGGAAAATGGATTTTTGTGTTGCTGCCAAACAATCCATTTCTTTTTCTCTTCTCCTTCTCCATGCCACTTCATTGTGAGTTCTCGTGGCCCGTGGCATCCATCGAGAATCACCCTCCTCAAGTTCCCAAGCCAAATGAGGTCCCGAATCCGGGAGGACCTCCCTGCCCTTCCACCGGGGACAAAAGGTGGTTCCCGCTCTGCTCGACGGATGTTGTTTGTGCAGAAAGCGAGGGAATTTTTTCCGGGGAAGAATGACTTTACCCCAGAGAAGCTCGATGCTCGAAACCTTAGTTCTGGGAGGCATCCGTTTGCCCCAGAAAAAATTCTTCAAGATGCCTTGGTCGCCGCTACCCAATAAACGGTTAATAAAAACTCTGTGTTAATAATATTCCCCTTTTTCTCTTTTTGTTGAGATAAATTTATTAAGTTACTGATAACTGGTTGTCGGGGATGATTGCTTGGGATCCCCAGGCCCAAAGTGGGATTCCTGGTGGTTGAGGTTTCCCGCCTGCGAAGGCTCGAGATGGTTTTGTTCTCCTGACATTACGGAAGATGGGCGGTCCTGTGAGCCGAGTTGGCCCCGGCTGGGGAAAAACTTCGACAACCTATTCCCGTCGAGGGGCTTGAGGACTGACCTCCCATGGAAATGGGGAAACCCCCTCTCTGGCTTTGATTTCGTCGGGAGGAATAAGAGATTTCTCAATTCTGTCCTTGGGTTTTCCTGCCAGACACGAAAAACAATCGCCTCTGAAGCGGGTTTTCCTCGCGGCGCGCCCACGTCCGGAATTTTTGCATCCTCAGATTCTTGCGAGATTGCCGGACGTTTTACGGAGATTTGGAGGTGGAATCGGTTATAATTTGGAGAGCAAAGGCAACCCTCGTGAGAAACAAAGGAGAAAAAAGAACCTTGGCTTCACCACTGAAGCGCGATGATCACCAAGGTCACAAAGACGATCAGGAAAGGCCCTCCTTCCCTTCATTGTCTTCTCGTCTTTGTGGAAATACCGGGGCCGGTTTTGCACCTTTTTCCCACCACGGCTGCCCCGATAGGGAATGGGGCCCGGGTCCAAGCTTTTCACGGGCGGGGCGTTCTCTCTGGTTAACAAATAGCGAATATTGAGGGTTTCGGAGGGAGTTGGCAATGATCCGAAGAAAAGTTCAGTTGTGCGGTAGAAGCTGGTCCCCGGAGAAAATCGCCGAGAGCTTGGGGGTGCTTTTTCTGGTTGCATTTCTTTTGTCCGGAATTTCGAGGGGTTCGGCCCAGGTGGTATTCGATCCTGCCTTTGAAGAATACCGGGAGCCCCAATCTCCTGAAAGCGGCTTTTATTTGTTAAAGTTAATAGAAAAAAGTGAAAACTATTATGCAAATGGCAATAAAGCCCGGGCAATAGCCTATCTGGGGATCGCCGGCCGAGCGCTTGGAGAGGAGCGCCGCGGGACCGCCCAGAGGCTCGCTTTTGATATGGCTTATTCGGAAAAATCTGATAATATTATCAGGAGATTGCAGTATTTTCGGGGCGTTCTTGCATCGGATCTCGAGAAAACCCATACAGAGGAGGCCTTGGGGCGATCTCCTCAGTGGCCGGCATTTCACGAATGCCTTTCCGGGGCTCCCAGGGTTTCTCCCGAACCCCTTCTCACTCATGTTTCGCAACTTGACGGGATTTCGGACATTCTCGAGCGCGGGCAGGAGCTTTTCGAGCCCGAAAACGGAATTCCCGCGGAAAAAAACACCTCCATCGCCAAAGTGGTGTTTCCAAAAATCTGCCACTCCCTGGGAATCGACGCTAAGACTCTCTCCGAAATCAACCTGGCTGACCAGGAGGCAGGAAAGGCGATCCCATCGGGGAATTTTGTCCGGCATATCAGGGATGCAATTGCCCTGAACAAGGAACGCCTTCCCCTCTACTCGAAGCTGACGGATGGAGCATCCGAAAGGATATCGAGTCGCCTTCTCGCCTTGGAAAGGGCTTCGCTTCCTTTTGCCTGGTTTCTCGACAGATGGGGAAGGAAGTTCCAGGCTGCCGGAATTCCGATTCTTGCAGACGATTTCGTGTCGATGGCTGGAGTGGCAACGTATTCAAATCCTCCAATCCATTGTCATGTTGCTTCCGAAAAGGTTTTCCGAAAATTCGGGGCCCTTCTCGGGGAGTTTCGACGGGCAGTCCGGCCACGTCTCTCCCGAAAGGATTTTTCAGGGGTTGCAGGTGCGGCTGCCTTTTTCCTGGGGAAGCTTAGGGCACTTGAGGAAGAGGGCGACTGCCATTTTGCCCTCTCCTGCCATGTAATCGAATCGATCGGGCTGGGGGCAAGAAATGCCGAAAGATACCGGCTCGCATCGGATGGCAAGACAGACTCCCTTGCCCGGGCTTTCCTGGAAGTCCAACTGCTCGGATTGAGAGCCTTCTCCAGTCTCGACCGTCCCGCGCAAGACTGCCACGTTCAGGGGGTCGGGGTCCTTGCCAACGACCTTCCGAAGATCCCTTTCCCCTGAAAAGGACGCTGACTGGGCCTCCTTGAGGCCGCCGAAAAGCGAAATCGAAAGACGATGTCGAAAAGAACCCGCGATGAACAGGTGCTGGCCGCATGAAGCTCTCCCTTGCGTTGCTGCTGCTTCTGCATCTTTCGATTTTCGCGACGAAGCCGGTGCCCGGTCAGCCTTCTTCCGGGGCTTCCGAGATTTCCCCCGCGGTTCCGATCGTGGTCATCGATCCGGGGCATCCATCCGAAATCAGCTCTGGAAAAGGGCTCCAGCATGGAGTGACGGAGCTGGACATCAACTGGCAGGTGAGCCGGAAGGTTGTCGAGCGGTTGGCGAAGGGTGGAAAAGTGCGTCCGATCATGACGCGCGATGTGAAAGACCGGATGACCCGAAACCGCGCCAGGTCGAAGATCGCGAATGATTCCCGGGCCGCGCTGATGGTGCGCCTGCACTGCGATACCGGTTCCTCGAGTGGATTTACGGTTTATTTCCCCGATGCGCAGGGGACCTCGGAAGGGTTCACGGGCCCTTCGATGGAAGTCATCGCCTCCAGCGCGATCGCGGCTCGGGCGCTTCACCAGGCCTTGGCAGAGGTGCTTTCGGGAAAGCTTCGCGACGGGGGGATCAAAACGGATCGCCAGACCGCGGTGGGAGGGAAGCTGGGAGCCCTGATCGGTTCGATTTTCAGCGAAGTTCCGGTTGTGACTCTTGAGATGGTCTACCTGAGCAACGCAAGCGATGCCGCCTTCATTTCGAAACCCGAAAACCAGGATCTAATGGCTGATGCCGTGGAGAAGGGGATCCTTCGTTTTCTGGGCCTTTGATTCCACCGCCTCTCCCCAAAAAGAGCGAGCGCATAAAACGCAAAAAGCGGATGGGGTGTTGATAAATCGCGGGGATTTTGCCGAAATTCTGCCAAATGTTTGTCTTTTTGCCCGATTTTCCGCAATTCAAGCTGAAATCCCACCTGGAATGGAAGTTGCTTGAAAGCCGCCGGGCCTTTTGCCCGATACTTCCTTCAAGGAGCAGAAATCGATGACCCGTTTCTCTATCTCAATCCTGGTTCTTGGGCTGTTCGCCTTCCTTTTTGCGGTTCCGGCAAGCCACGCCGCAGTTGCCACCCTTTCGCAACACGATTCGCATACATGCCTGACCGATACCGACATTCCCTATCCGCCACCTCCTGACACGGTTATCCCTCCGAATGATGATCCATACACCGATTCAGACGATGGGGACGGTGACAACAACGATGGGGATTCAGGCTCCGATGATAATCCGAATCCTGATAATCCCTATGATCCGGAAAATGCCCCGATGCCCAACTGAGAAAATTGGGGGAGAACCGGAAACTCCAAGAAAAAAAGAAAACGGGTAGTAGATTCAAATGTCCCTCCGAGCGGAGGGACATTCTATTTCTCCGGAATTCCGGATTGCAAAGCCTTTACTGCCGTTCGTTGAGGTGTGGGAAGTGCTTCGATCGTTTTCTCGAGTGTTGGTCCGGCCCGGTTCCTGAGGAAAGCAACGAGGAACTCGAGGAAGGTATCGGCTCGGCCTCCCTTGGAAAGGCCGTTTCCGATTTCCAGAAGCCGGGGAAGGTCTTCCGGCCGGGCGAGTTCCATCAGGAAATGAAGCAGTTCAGGCATCCGGGGTGCCGGCAGACCTGGCAGGATATCGGCGAGAGCTTTGAGCCCCTTCTCGTGAGACATCAACAGAGCCCTCAATCCCTGGGCATTGATCGCGACCGACGGTGTCGGGGATGTGGAAAGCGCTTCGAGCGCGGGCCCGTTTTTCTGTGAGAAAAGCGCATACAGAGCGTTCATGCGGATGTCCATCGCTTCCGACTCGTTTCCGGCGAACCGTACAAGCTTTTCCCCCGTTACGCTCGAAGGAAAGTTTCCCATGGAACTTACCGCCATCAGGCGGACTTCAGGAGCCGGATCCGTGAGCATCCTTTCGAGCCGTTCCGAGCTTTCCTCTGACTGAACCTTCGTCAGGGCCGATGTCGCCATCTGCCGGACCCACTTGTCCTGGTGTTGGAGACCTTCCCCGATCATGGCCATGAACGGAAGTCCGAACTCGGAAAGGTCCACGACCTTCAACATCGTCTGGGCGAAATCGTCCTTCAAACCCTGGAGAAAGGTGGTAACCTGCTTGAGTTCCTCCTCCCGGCCCGCCTTCCAGGCGAGACGGAGCTGTTGGGAAGCCTGGACCGAGGAGGGGTTCACCATCAGCCTCAGGAGGCAGTCTCCTCCCATTCGTTTCAGGGCGAACAGGGCGGTTTCGGTGAAAATGAAACCGCCGTACTGGTCGATGATGCCCAGGGCGTTGACCACGCCCTTGAGAATCGCGGGAATGAAGGCCACGTCATCGGCCGCCGAAAGAATCTCGACCGCCTTCCCCTTCCGGACGAAGTCTCCTTCTGCGGAAAGGACCTGAAGGGCTTTCTTCTGGAGGTTCTTCCCCGGAGCGAAGTTCCCCTTCCTCCTGCGGGCGAGGATATCCGCGGCCGCCGCGATCAGGTTGGGGATGCAATCGGGATGGACCTTTCCCAGGGCTTTTTCGATCCGGTCAAGAAGTCTTCGGCCCCGACCGGGGTGGAAGAACAGGAGATCCTCGATCTTGGCGACCACCCTTTTCTGGACGGCGGGAGGCAATGATGCCAGGCGATCGAGAAGGACTGCAAGGGAAAACCCCCGAAGGTCGATGATGTTGCAGATCGCGTCGTCGAGTTTCTCGGGAGAGATCCGGGGGAGTCTTTTCACCATCCGGCGGAGTCCGGAGAGGTTTCTGTTCGGGGTTGGAGGGGCTTTGGGGGCGGTTGATGTTTGCATGGGCATGGTTTTCAAAGCACTTTCAACAGGTATTGCAGCCGCGCCCTGTCTGCGTTTGGAAGGGCGGTGACGTCGTAGATGCGTCGGGTTTCCGCCCGAAGCCGCTCGGTCTGGGCGAAGTTGAGGACTCTTCTCAGGACAAGGCCCAGTATCACGGGGTAGATCGAATCGGATTCGATGGCCCGATGCCAATACATCCAGAACTTCGCCGATTTGTTCCGGAAAAGGTAGACCATGGCAGCGCAGGCCAGTGCCTCGGCGTGCTGGGGATCATGGCGGATAACGGTTTCGAACTCCCGGAGCGCATCTGGGAACTCCCCGGCGTAGAAGAAAGCCTTCCCGAAGAGAAGGTGGTCCTCGAGGAAGCGGGGTTTGTAGTCCCCGATCGCGTGCAGGAGGGGTTTGATCCCCTCTTTTTCACCGGTCGACAAGACCAGTTCGATGCGGGTGATGATCTCGACGAAGCTTTCCACTCCATCCTTGAAATTCGCCCAGGCCTTCAAAGCCTCACGGGGAATGTCTTTCAGGATCGCGAGCCGGCTGAACCAGACCGCGGTTTCCTCATCTTGCGGGGTGAGGACCAGGAGCGAGCGGAAAACGTTTTCCGCCTTTTCGTAGTCCCCGAGGCGCATGCAGATGTATCCTTCCAGGAACAGGCCGTGTGGATGCTCGCGGGCGGCGGAAGAAGCCTGTTGAAGGGTTTGGAAAGCGCCCACGAAGTCTTTCTCCAGGAGTTGGAGTTCGACGAGTGCCAGGACGAAATCCACGACGTTGGGCATATCGCGGGTGGATTCGGTCAGGAGTTCCTTGCCGGAATCGATGTAACCGGACATGGCGAGGGATTTGGCGAGGTTGACGCGGTGCTCGGCGAGTTCCGGGGCGCTCTTGAAGATCTGGGAATAGAGGGAGACCGCATCCTCGAACCTTCGGGTCTGGAAGTAGAAGTTCGCGAGCTCGGCGGCGATGAAAAGATCTGCGGGATCCTTCTTTTGAAGGCCCCTGAGCGCGTTTTCAGCGTCCTGTAGGTTGATCCTGCCGTCGTAGAGGGCGTCCAGGACGTCATAGACCTCGGTTTCGAATGGACTGGTCTTTTTTACGAGGGTTCCGGGGTCGGCGCGTTTCTTCAAAATGGGCATCCTGCGGACCAGCTCGTCCATTTTCGCCCTGAGGCTCGGTTGATCGGGGTTCAAAGTCATCGCCTTCTTCAGGAGTTCGACGGCTTCGTCGATCTTCTGCTGTTCGATCAGGAGCTCGACCATCAGGACGTTGAAGGCGGGGTTGGCTGCGTCGACCATCAGCCCCCGTTTGAGGGTGGTCATGGCCTTGTCCTTCATCCCGAGCGCGAGTTGGC
>CAYRYU010000045.1:0-34494 GCA_964428355.1 uncultured bacterium | reverse complement strand
AGCCCCCGTTTGAGGGTGGTCATGGCCTTGTCCTTCATCCCGAGCGCGAGTTGGCTTTTCACGAGGCCTTCCATGGCCTCGGAGGAATCGCAGACCGCGGTGACAGCCTTCCTGAAAGCGTCCAGCGCGTCGGAAAAACGCTCAGTCTCGTAAAACAGCTTTCCCGCCATGACGAGGGCGGGGAAATCCCCGGACAATTTGTTCAGTTGGGGCCTCAGGAGGTCGGAAGCTTCGAGCTTGCGGTCGAGAAGGCTGAGGCTCTCCACGAGGCACTTCAGGACATCGAGGTCATCGGGAAGAAGGCTGGCGGCGCGTTGGAAAACCTCGCAGGCCTTGGCGTGCTCCTCCTTGTAGAGGTATGCCTTCCCGATGTTGAACAGGGCAAGGTGGTTTTCCGGAGCCCGTGCGATGACGCGCTCGAGCACCTGAATAGCCCTTTCGGCAAGCCCCTTCTGCAGGAATGCCGCGCCCAGGTTGATCAGGACATCGATGTTGTCGGGGTCTAGATCCAGGGCGCGGGTATACTCCTCGATGGCGTGGTCGAAGAGGCCCTTCTCCTGGTATTCGATCCCCTTCTGGAAAAAAGTCCCGGTATGGTCCATCGTCAAAACTCTTCCTGGCGCGCACCCGCCTTGTTTCCGCCCTGAGCCTTCAGCTTGTTCTGTTTGTCATCGCGGAACTTCTGGAGGTTCTCGATCATGGCGGTGTAGTTCTCGACCTCCTGGGGTGCGCACTCCTTGAACTTGGCGTAAGACTCGAAATATCTGTAGAAAACTCTGGCGTTGATACCGCCCATCTTGTTCTTCGCGATCAGAAGCTCGGTGATGGGTATCATGAAGTTGTCCTTTCCCCATTGCCATTCGAGGAAGGGCGTCTCGAAGTCGTTGAGATAATCGCAGTACAGGAAGAAGACGACGTAGGGATCATAGAGAAGGCCCATGATCTCTTCGAGGTCTTCCCGGATCGGGCGACGGTTGCTGATGGCCTTGGGGAGCCCCGCGGTCGCTATCAGGGTCACCCCCTCGGCGGCGGCGATGCTCTTCAGCTCGGCCGAGAGCATGTTGCACTTCTCGTTGAAGGTCATCTTCTCGTGTTTCAGGTGGATCTTGAAGATCGGATCGATCACGACCGCGACCTCGCCTCCGCGCTCGAGCTTGGTGCGCTTGACGAGCTTCTTGATATCCTCGATGAAGATGCGGCCCTGGGACTCGTCGATTATGAACAGGCGGTCCGACATCGCGCCCACCTTCTCGAGCGCGATCTGCCGTTTCTTCTCGAACTCGTCATTTGCGACATAGGGGTTCTTGACATAATCGATCGGGACCTCGCCCGCCTGGGCGATCAGCTTGCCCGAAATGTCGATCCGGTTCATGTCCAGGCTGAAGAGAAGGACCGTGAGATCCCGGTTGAGGGTGGCGAGATCCCAGGCGAGCTGCGTGGCGAAGGTCGATTTCCCCATTCCCACTCCGCCCGTGATCAGGTAAAACTCCTTCTGGAAGCCGTTCAGTCGTTCCTGGAGGATGGGAAAATGGCTGTCGAACCCCACGTAACCCCGACGGTGCTCCTTGTTGAAGTCGATCAGCTCCTGCATCTCCTGAAGGTGGACGTTGATGTTCCGCAAATACCCCGTCGAACCCTGCAGGAAAATCGAACGCAGGCCCTGAATGCACGTGCTCAGGTTTTCGAACGCGTCCTCCCCTTCGTGCGCCACCTTTTCCGAATACTGTATGAGAAGCTTGTGCGCCTGGGAACGGATGTTCCGGTCCCGGATCCGGTCGATGACGGGATCCAGGTCCTCGACCTTGGTCACCCCCGGAGCTCCGAATGGTGCGAAGAACAATTTCTGGATGCGGTCGGCACCTCCCGCGATCTCGAGCTTGGTCCGTCCGGCCTTGGTTTCCTCTTTCAGCCTGGTCATCAGGTTCGGAAGGTTGAGGATCTCCTCCGACTCGACAACGGACATCATGGCTGCAAGCAGGATACGGTTGGCTTCGAGACCCTGGAAATCCGTGACCCCGAAACGTTTCTCCTTGAGCTGCTTGAAGGCGATGACCGGATCGAATGCCAGGTTCGCGAGTATCAGCTCCTCGTCGAGGGCCATCACCTCGAGGAACCGCTCGAGATTCGTCGGTCCGTTGTCGGAAACGGTTTCAGGGCTTTTCTGCTTGCGGGGTCGGGCCACGGGCAACCTCCATGGGTTTCGCGTTCCCTGAGTCTACCACTTATCACTCCCCGGATTCAATGGTCCCCGCCGGGTGTCGGAACTTTTGCTGCCAAACGAATACCGGGAAATTTTCCGGGCACTGCACACCCTCCAGTTTGGAACGTTGACATCATTGGGGGGGGGGAATGAATGAGTTGAAGGGATTGGACGACCACATCCTCATGGAACGCCTTGGAAGAGGCGACCGGGAAGCCATGGAGGAGCTTTACCACAGACACCCGGCGGGGGTTTTCAGGGTGCCCTTGAGGCTGACCCGAAGGAGCGCCGATGCAGACGACATCACCCAGGAGGTTTTCGGAAGGTCGGTTGCGCACGGTTCCGCAACGCTATCGACATGGGCCTCGACTGGACGTCCAAATGCGGCATGCCCCGCCCGAATGACACCTGTTCCGGTGGAATCTTCTTACCCGATCCGATACTCAAACCGAGTAAGGAAACGGTTAACCGGTTGGAGATCGGTCGGTTTCCCCATCCTTCGATTGATCGGGCATCCCAGGGCAGGACTCCGGTGGGAAGGGCAGGGAAAAACCGGGGTTCCTCCACCACAGGACCAGGAGAATGACGCTCGCGAGGCCGGAAAGGCCCCAGGGAAAGAGCATCAGGAAGGCGACCAGACGTTCGGTCAGGAGTAGCGAACCGTATGAAAGAACTGCCTGCAGACGGAGCCACCAGCTCGAGTAGGGTGTGAATTTCAGCAGAAGAGTTACTCCCAGGACCATGAGAACCCAGGACCCGCCGGGAGCAACGAATCTTTCATCTCCGATGTATTCCGGAACCGCGGGGATGGGTTCGATCGGTACTGCCCCCGCGTGGAAGCCGCTTCCCTGGCCCTCACCCAAGGAAGATGTGACCGACTCATCGCGCCATCCATGGATTGAGCAATAGATGAAACCGCCTTTGTCGATGTTTCCGGTCAGGAACAACCTGCATGCTCCGGGCCGGTTGAACGCGGATTTCAGATGGCCTGTCCCCTCGAGGAGGGCACAGAGCGAGGCAACCTCGCCCCTCCATTCGAGGATCTTCGATGAGGAAGCGCCGGCATCGAGGTTAAACTGTTCCATCGCGCCGAGCAGGACGTGTTGATTCGCGAAACAGGCTTTCTGCCGGGCAGATTCATGTCCCAGTCCCATTGCCCAGATATACCAGCGGAACCCGCAAACAATGACTGCGAGCTGAAGTGCAAGAAGGAAAGGAAATCTGCGCGTCATTATGCTCCTCAGAAACCCGCCTCGGGAAATCTTCCTGGCGGATGATCGGGAAAAACGGGCCGGCCTGGCGCACGACATACCCCAAGGTTGTGCCATTCTTCCTCGAGAAAGTATAACACATCGTTTTCTCTACCCTGCACTGGGTTGGGATTGTCTTGTTTCCGATTGGGAGCGGTTTCTGGTATAGTGGATCCCGACCAAATCCTGGAGGGCGAATGGCGAACCCGCGAAAATCCTGGGCCTTGGCTGGGCCCGCACTGTTCTTGCTGGTCCTGTCCGTATTCCCTGAATTTCCGGCATCGTCGCAGGAAGCCCCCGGGTCCGGTTCCTCGGTTATCAAGGTCCATTTCGACCCGAGGCTGGAGTTGCTGGGGGTTGCCCTCGTGGTGGGCGATCCCCTCCCGCGAGGGAAACGAAAGGGGCCCGGGCCGCGTTTTTCCCGGCAGCCAAACGATGAATACGCATCCGCCGCCATCGCCTGGTTCGGTCCGACCTGGCCCGCGACCGCGTCCGAGGTTTTGCGTCGGGCTTCCTGGAGGGCACATGGGCATGATGCCCTTCCCGCGTATTTCCTCAACGTTGGGCTCCCGCCGGGCCTTGCGGCGCCGGCTTCCCTTCCCAAAGATCTCCACGGGAGGGTCGGTGGGCGTGAAGCAAGGGCCCTCCTGGACTTCCTGAGGGGTTGGATCGGGATCAGCCGTTTCGAGGAGTTCCTTGCGAGCCGGAGGACATCTTTGGAGGCTGCGGAAGAACAGATCCGAAGCCGAATCGCGGGGTTCGATATCACCTCCAGGTTGGAGGAGTTCTACGGAACCCGGGTCGATGCGTGCCATGTCGTGCCCGTTCCCCTGTTGCGCGGGAAAGGGGGATGGGGAGTGGTTACCGCGAGCGGGTCCGAAATCCACGCTTTCGCCCTCGTGGGTCCTTCAAAGGTAACCGATGGCGGGTGGGATTTCGGGACGCCCGAACATCTGCGCACCCTCATTCTCCACGAGTTCGGCCACGGTTTCCTCCGGAAGAGCCTCGGACCCGAGATCGATTCGATCGCGGGTTCGACCGGCGCGCTGTTTCTCTGGATAATCCCCGCGATGGGACGGCAAGGCATCCCCACCTGGGAGGCTTGTCTGGAAGAGCACCTCGTCAGGGCGGCCGGAGCAAGGATAACGCTCCGGACCTTCGGCCAGGCTTCTGCTGCCGCCGAGGTTGCTCTTTACGAACAGCAGGGATACTCATACGTCCGGACGATTTACGAGCAGTTTGGTCGGTATGAGGAGAAACGGGGGACCTGGCCCAACCTGGGCTCATTCGCACCAGAGCTTCGATCCTGTCTCGAGAAAAAGGCGAAGGAGGAGGAACGGTTCATCTTCTGGAGTTTCTGGATCTCCATCGGAGTCTTCGTGGTTGCCGGGGTGGTGATCTGGAAATGTTTCCGGTGGTTGGTCCGGTTCCTGACACCTTCTGCTCCGCTGACCGGGGAATCACCCCCCCCGGTTCAGGAATGAACCTGTCCGGATGATCCCAACAACTGGACTGCGTCCCCGGGGTTGACGAACAGCGTTTTCTGCCGGGAGTAAGAGACGCGGCCGGGGCCCCCGCCCGGAATCCGCTTGACGTTGCCGACTTCGGTGTAATCGACCGCGACCTTGCCCGAATCACGGGCGAAGCTGAACCAGGCTGCAAGGGTCGCTCCGCGCACCAGGTCGTCGCCTTCGGGGCTGCCGCCCGGGCGTCTCGCGATCACGTGGCTGCCTGGAACGTCGTTGGCATGGAACCAGACATCGGATTTTCGGGCCAGCCGGAAGGTGAGTATGTCGTTCTGCCGTCCGTTCCTTCCGACGTAGAACCGGCAACCATCAATCTCAACCAGTGGGCGGATCGACTTCTCCGGCTTCCCGCCGCCCGAGTCGCGTTTCTTTTCGGCCTTCCGGGCAGGCTTTCGGCCCCAGTCACCCACGAGATCGGCGGGCGAGGTGGCTGATTCGCAGAACCAGATCTGCTCCTTCAGCCAGACGATATCGGACTCGAGCTCGCGGCTTCTTCGGCCAGCCTCCTCGATACCACGGAGTTGCCTCTTGTACCGGATGAAATACCTCTGGGCGTTCTGGGAAGCCGTCCGCCGAGGATCGAGAGCGACCTCCACTTTTTCTCCGGTCGAAAGATCATTGAGGACGACCAGTTCGGCCCGAAGGGGGATGTTCTTTACGTTGCACAGGATCAGGTTGCCAATCCGCTGCTGTCGCTCGCACTGCTCGTAATCGGCAAGAAGGGCTTTCTGGGCGGCCAGTTGCGTGGACTTGAAGGTGAGATCCTTTTCGAGGGCACGTCTGGCCCTCGATCTCAGCTCATCGAGCAACGACGGTCGGACCAGGTTTTTCTGGATCCACGCGAGGGCCTCTCCAACACCGGGGAAGGACGTTGCCTCGCAGGTCTCCCCAAGGTGGGAAAGATCCGCCGCCGAGATGGCGGACACGAGCCCCACGACGGGGCGAATGTGCCCGAGAAGCCCGGATGGCGCAGTCCTCTCGGGCACGAGCCCCACGACGGGGCGAATGTGCCCGAGAAGCCTGGACGAACCGCAGGATGCGGCAGTGTCGGGCCAGGGCCATGGATGGCCCGTCCTTGGCCCAACGGGCGCAGTCCCCTCGGGCTGGCGCGGCTTTCGCGTGTAGACATGGACTTCCGGGCCGGAAATCGCCTCCGACAGGATTTCGCGAAGCAGGGCGGGGGCGGAAGTTGCCGACCCCTTTCTGATGCGGAATTCCAGTTCCCGGCACAGGATCGGGGAAAGGGCCGGAATCCGCTCGCGCCACCTCGGGGAAGGAAGCTTCAGCAGGTCACCCAGATCCTGTTCCGGTGCGGAAAACGGGTCGAGAAGGGAGGCCGGGGAAGGACCGTCGGGGAGGGAATACCGCTCCCCGGGGGCGTTGTTGCGCGTCGGACGCCATTGTTCAAGGACTGTTCCGTCGGAGTCGCAGAGGAGGGCTGTAGTGATCCGGCCGGTGAATTCCCCGATCAGGTCGAATGATTTCTTTTCCCCGAAGAACTTTTCCCGCACCTCGAAATGGAGGCGGATGACACGGTCCGTTGGGGCAGGCGGAGGGGCGAAGAAATCGACCGAGCGCGGTCGGGCGTTGAGAAGATGCCGGTTGAGCGCCCGGACGAAGGGGGTTTCTCCCAGGCACTCCTCCCACTCCGTTGTCAGCCAGAGACCCTGAATGTCGTGGGATCCGGACCAGGCGAGGCAGAGAGGGGCATCGGCGGTTTTCAGGATGAACCCGAACCCCTGGCCGGGCAGGTCGACGACTCTCGTAACCACACCCCCCGCCGGGAGAGCGGCCCTGATTTCCCCCAGCAATTTTCCCCATGTCAGTACATCCATAAGCTCAAGGCCGGAATGGCCACCGAGCCACGGAGACACCGAGGTGGGGGCTCAATGTCGGAGGGCTTTCTTCCGCGACCCAAAATCCGATGGCAGGGCATCCTGGCGTGGCTTTCTCCGTGTCTCGGTGCCTCGGTGGCAAATCCATGTCAGGGGACGGGGGTGGGGTCACGGACATCCCCGGCGAAGGGAACCAGTTTTCGCGCAGCGTTCTTCCCGGTTTCCTGGATCGCGAGACCGGATTTCCCAGACTGGTCGTTGATTCCATACAGGAAGCGGTTTCCGATGGGGAAGACGGGGCCGAAGAAATCCTCGTCGTTCAGTGGAAGAACCTTCTTGTCGGCCCCGTCGGGGGTCATCGTCATCGGGGTTCGATCGAGCCGGCCCTGAACAGCCACGAAGGTGAGGAGGCCTGCCTGGGAAGTCTCGGGGCCGCAGTAGAAGGGAAGCGTGGCCATGAAGCCCTTGGGCTTTCCATTCTCGTCGAAGTAGGATTCCCCGCCCGAGAGGCGCTGGGTCTTGCCAGTGGAAAGGTCGAGGCGGTGAAGGGTGGAGCTGAGGATCCGTGGGGCTTGGGGGTCGCTGTACTCGATCTCGACGAAGACGATTGCCTTGTCGTTGACCCAGGTCGGCCTGTCGACGATGGTGATCGAACCGCCGGGGTCGGGAGGCCTGAGTGCAGCACATTCCAAAGCTACCGTCTGCTTTTTCCCGACCGGATCGACCAGGACGATCTTGGTCGACTTCCAGGGGTCTTCGGGGTCCGGGCCGTAGGCTGCGGCGATGGTCTTCCCATCAGGGGAGAAAGCGGGGTTTGAGTAAGCTCCCATTCCCGGGCTGATCGATTCCCATTTCCCGAGGGGTTGGACGAAATCGGCCCAGTAGAGCGACCGGGCTCCGGCTTGGTCGGAAACGAAGGCGATCTTTTTTCCGTCCGGGGAGATGGCGGGCTGTTCCTCCCGCGATTTTTCCGTGGTCAGGGGGAGGGTGGCAAGCGATTCACCATCGAGGGCGAACAGGTCGGAAGAATCCTCCGTTGCCCCGGTGAAGACAGCGATGGGCTTCGCAAACAGGGGTGCGGAGAGAAAACCAAGGAGAAAGAAGAACACGACAGTGGATCTCATTCCACCCTCCTCGCCGGAAGGAATGTTCCGGAAACGGACTTCGGACGCGATTCCGGCCGATGGATCAATTTTACCGGTAAACGGTCAAAAGTCAAACGGACCGCGCCGGTCCCAGGGAATTGGGGCCGGGCACGGTCAATCAATAGTCACCGCATCTTGGAAACCATATCGAACCGCCAGACAGGGACTTTTTCATAGATGTTCTTGTTTGCCATCGAAAGGAATATCTCATAGAAGGAGCCGGTTTTTGCCAGCGCTTCCCCGAGAACCGTGACCAGTTTCATGTCATGGATCGTGTAGCCCGTCATCTGGACCCGGTGATCGGAGTCGATGCGCAGATTGGTTATCCAGTGTCCGCGTGTCTCCTCCAGTATGGCGGCAGGGACCTTCGCTTCATCGACCGAGAGATTTTTATCGAGTGCCTGAACTCTTTGGATCTTTTTCCGGATTTGGGGGGTGAAGGTCGTTGTCCGTAGAAGGTCCTTCATTCCCACAACCCATGCGTTGTTGGCGTTCCGGACGTCCTCGTGGGGGAACTTCGGCCCCAGGTAGGTTTTTCCATTCAAGGTCACCGTCAGGAGAGGAAGGCCCTTCGGGTTGCTCTCGGCGGAAACGGAAATCGTGACCGAGTTGATCGCCATCTGGGAATCCATTGCGGGGAACCCGTTCATCACTTCCAGGACGGGGACGAGTTCGGTTTCATCGAACATGAGGCCGATCTCGAAGGGGATCTCCAGCCATTCTTCTGTTCGGACGTAAGGAGAGATCCTGATGTCCTGGTACCGGACGTTCCTGGCGGAAAACCTTTCGGAAAGATAATCGACGAAGGCACGTTGCTTCTGGAACTCCTTGACCGCATCATTGACTGGCGGAGGGGCCTTTTTTTCCCGTGCTTCCGCCCAGGACAGAAAAATCAGGGTGAACGAAAAAAGGAGAAATACTGCGCAGACCCGTTTGGATGTGGTCATCTTGACCTCCTTTCCGATTTTTGGAAGGGACAAGCTCACATGTTACCAATTTCCCGGGGAGCGGGCAGCATCTTTTCCTCGCGTCGATCAGGATCAGGAAAAGCCTGAATGATCCCAATTGCATCCATTCAAACGTTGAAACCGATCTCCGGATTTCTTTTTTTGCGCAACCGGCTTTTCCACCAGTAAAAGAAATCCCGCCTGCAAGATAAGCATTGTTGAAGGCCCGCTGCCCCGGCGGGCGAAAGGGGGTTTTGGATCCGATCGCGATTTGGGGTTTGAATCAGTCTTGCCGCCCAGGTTGCGGGATGATATCTTTTCCTTCACTTCCCGACACGTGGGAACCACTGCAATATTCAGCAAGTTCCCGAGGAATGGTTGTACGACCACAAAGAGGTTGGGAATTTGGGGGTGCCGATGAAAATAGTCGCGAAACTTCTTCTCATTATCGGAATGGTCTTCCTTTCTTCCTTCCCCTGTCATGCCAAGATGGACAAGCATCCGGAGGACGGGGAGTTCCGGAAGATCGCGCAGGAGTTCTTCGACGAGACCTACAACTTCAACGAGAATTTCCGGAACGTGAAGATCAGCGATATCACCATCTACAAGATGCATTCACCGCCCCCCACGGAGTTTTCCCCGATCGAGACGGAGTATCCCAATCCTTTCGGGGTTTCGAAAGCCAATTACGACCCCGAAAGCGAAAACATGGTCTGGATGTTCTACAAGGTTTCACTCGAACACAAGTTTCCCCCGCCCGGGAAAAAGGCCCCATACGTCACCGAAACCTATGAGATCGCCCGTCTGGGCTTCTCCGAAAGTGTGATCAAAGATGTGCTCGTGCGGAAATACAAGTTTTCCCCCTGGTCCGGGGTCTACCCGAAGAACCAGGCGGAAGCCATCCGATGGATTGAAGGCCAGATGGTTCCCAAGGGAACCTGCAAACCGGGGTACCGAGACGGGCGGGGCCGGGTAATCGTGAAGATCGGGGCGCGGGAGCCGACTTGCCCCCAGGCACTCAATTTCTATACGGCGGCGATGATGGCCGATTACTACGGGGAAGCCGAATCCCTTTCGTGGACAAGACAGCAGATGATCGACATGATGGTGGCTGCCCTCGACAGATACGCGGCGACAAAGCGGCCGGTCCACACCGGGATAAAAGACCTCGACGCCCATCGGATCTGCATGATCTTCTATACATCGGCCCTGCCATCGTCAAAAGCCGATCTTTTGCGGTCGAAGATCGTGGCAGCCGACCGCAGGCTCGATCCCGGGGAGGTCTTCTTCCTCGCTTTGGAAGCATGTGAGGGGAGCGTCCGGGATGCCCTGACAACAGTGCATTCGATTACCTATCGGAACGGAAAGGATGCTGCCAATACCAACAAGGCTTTCGTGGAGAAACACCTTGCTCCGATGCGAAACCCTGAGGGATATGCCGATGTGGAGAAAGTCTACTGGGCTTCCGAGGATTCGATGGACGATCCCAATGGACGGAAGAAGACCTTCAACCCCCGAAAGAATGTCGGATCCGACGAACAGGGTGTCTGGTACCATTTCTTCGGAATGGCCGCTCTCGGTTTCGTGGACGACTTCAACATTACGCCGTTTTTTCTGACCGAGGCAGGTGTCCTGTGGATGAAACCGGATGATGCAAGGCGTCTGAGGAGCTGGTGGTCGATCGATATCAACGAAGTAGACAAAATGGAAAGGTTCGGGACTTCCCTGCCCCCCGAAAACATCTTCACCAAAAAAGGGTTTCCGGATTGCGATTTCGTGAGGAGCACACTCGCGAAGTACGCCGTCGCACTCGAGAATGTCGTCCGTTCCCGTGGCGGAAGTTTTCCGGACCCCGACAAGCAGTGCGTGAACTACCGAGGGGCTGCGGCAGGGGAAGCCCTCATGGCCCGGGTTCAGCTTCTCGACGGAAAGCTGGGAAAGGGAACCGTCGCTCTGGGCGGACCCCAATTCGATGCTTATTCCGACGGAATCCGGGACATCCAGGAAGGTCGGTTCGGCCTGCCCGATTACACGACGATCTCGATGAATTCGCCCGCCTCTTTGGTCATCGAGGGAGAGAAGGGTGAAAGGGTCGTGCTGGACCAGAAATCGAAAAGGATGTCGGGAAACACCTCCAACGCGATCGTGATTCCCCTCATCGAACCGGACGGGACATTCGGAACCGTCATCACACCTTTCTTCAAGGTGAAATCCGTCTCTGCGGAACCTGTCAAGGAGGGAAAGATCGGCCTGGGCGTCTGCCGCCACGGCGGCGGTGGCACGTTCGTGCGGGATTTCGATGGGAAGCCGGGGGACAGGATCACCCTGAACCCGGATGCGTATGCCCGGAACACCTCGCGTGACGGCATGCAGGGGGTTTCCATCGCCCCGGCACCCGAAAGCGTTCAGGAAAGCGGGAAATCCCCCCAGGCGGGGTCATTGGCAACCCTCGGAACCGGCTCGGGATCAGGAAACTGTTGCTCCGTTGCCCCGGAACCGGCGAGGATCATCTTCATCGACAACTCGAAAGCCGAATCCGGTGGGAATAGGGCGGATGCCGCCCTCGTGGAGATCTCCGCCGCCGGCGGAAACCGGAAGGTGCTTTCGTCGGGCCATTTTCAAGCATCCTGCCCGAGATGGTCTGAAAAAAGCCGGGCCATCTGTTTCACGGTCCACACCTCCACGATGAAACCCGAGATCCACATGGTCAAGCCAGACGGGACCTCTGCCAGGATCTTCGAAGGAGCCGTGTTCCAGTGTTTCTCGACCGACGGGGTTTCGATCTATTTTTCCTATCAGGACGCTTCCCGAAAGAACATCCTTATGAAATGGGACTCGACGACGAAACAGGGAAAGAGCGTATTCACCGGACTTCCCGTGACCGGAGCTTTCGTCACCGATGAAGACGTAAAGATAGTCTTTTCCGCATTGGAAGGGAACGGTGGATCGGAAATCTGGTGCTACGATGTCGGGGGCAAGAAGTTCGAAAAGCTGACCGACACACGTGGCGAGAACGAGATGTTCCCGTTCGCTTTGGGCAAGGACCGGATCGGTTTCCAGATCAACCGCATCAACCAGAAGGGGGAAGGCGAAAACGAGCTCGGTATCCTTGACCTGGCAACGAAAAAGGTCGTTCGCCCCGGGGTCAAGGGGATGATGTTCAGCTGTTCCCCCGATGCGATGACGATCGTTTTCGAACGCGATGGAAAGATCCTGGTTTGCGGCCCGAACGGGGAGAACGAAAAAGAAGTCTCCGCCGGTGGCTCCCCGGCCTGGGCGGGGAGATGACCTGGTTGGCAATGCCCCCACTCGGGACCGCGGTCGAAAAAAAAGACTGGGGGAGCGGGAAGATCGGCTTGATGTTTTGCTGCTGGTTTGAAAAAGCGGCCGGCGAAGTTCGCCGGCCGCCGATACGGGCCTTATGTACCTGGTTTCGTCGTCCTGAAACGCAGGCTTCGACTTCTTGGGGAATCAGGCGAGATCGAAGCGGTCCAGGTTCATAACCTTGTTCCAGGCTGCGACGAAGTCGGTCAGGAATTTCTCCTGGGAATCCTTGCAGGCATAGACTTCAGCCAAAGCCCTCAGTTGGGAATTCGAACCGAAGATCAGATCGACACGCGTTCCGGTCCATTTGAGTTCGCCGGTGGCACGGTCGCGGCCTTCGAAAGCCTCCCCGTCCTGGATCGGACTCCACTTTGTTCCCATGTCGAGCAGGTTCACGAAGAAGTCATTGGTCAGAGTTCCGGGTCTTTTGGTCAATACCCCGTGCGGTGAACCTCCGAAGTTGGCGTTCAGGACCCGCATGCCGCCGATGAGAACGGTCATCTCGGGAGCGGACAAGGTCAGCAGCTGGGCGCGGTCGATCAGCATTTCCTCGGCGGATACGGCGTACTTTTTCTTGAGGTAGTTTCGGAAACCGTCGGCGGCGGGCTCGAGAACGGCGAACGATGCGGGGTCGGTCTGCTCCCGGGAGGCATCCGAACGGCCCGGGGTGAATGGAACCGTCACCGGGTGGCCCGCCTTCCGGGCGCTTTCTTCGACCGCGGCGCATCCTCCAAGAACGATGAGGTCGGCGAGCGAAACCTTCTTTCCGTCCGATTGCTTTCCGTTGAACTCCGTTTGGATCTTTTCCAGGGTCTCAAGAACGACCTTCAGCTGGGCGGGTTGGTTGACTTCCCAATCCTTTTGCGGTTCCAGGCGGAGGCGCGACCCGTTTGCACCGCCGCGTTTGTCGGAGCCGCGGAATGTCGATGCGGATGCCCACGCCGTCATAACCAGCTGGGGAACGGACAGGCCCGAGGCCAGGATCTGGCCCTTGAGTTCCGCGATTTCCCTGTCGCCGATCAGTTGGTGGTCGACGGGGGGGATGGGGTCCTGCCACACGAGTTCTTCGGCTGGAACTTCGGGGCCGAGATAGCGCGAGCGCGGTCCCATGTCACGGTGAGTCAGTTTGAACCACGCGCGGGCGAAGGCATCGGCGAATTCCTGCGGATTCTCGAGGTAATGGCGCGCGATCTTTTCGTAGACAGGGTCGAAGCGGAGGGAAAGGTCTGCCGTGGTCATCATGGGCCGGTGCTTCTTCGAGGGGTCGTGGGCATCGACCACCATGTCCTCGTCGGCAACGTTCTTGGCGAGCCACTGATTCGCACCCGCCGGGCTCTTGACCAGTTCCCATTCGTATTTGAAAAGAACCTTCAGGTATCCCATGTCCCATTTGGTCGGATTTGGCTTCCAGGCACCCTCCAGACCGCTGCCGATCGCGTCCCCGGCTTTCCCGCTGCGGAAGCTGCTCTTCCAGCCGAGTCCCTGCTCCTCGATCGGCGCCCCATCGGGTTCTGGGCCGACATGGGATGCCGGGCCTGCGCCGTGGCACTTCCCGAAGGTGTGACCGCCCGCGACCAGGGCGACAGTCTCGTGGTCGTTCATCGCCATGCGGGCGAAGGTCTCCCGAACATCCTTTCCGGAAGCGACCGGGTCCGGGTTGCCGTTCGGACCCTCGGGGTTCACGTAGATCAGGCCCATCTGGACAGCTGCGAGCGGGTTTTCCAGATCGCGCTTTCCCGAGTAACGGTTGTCCCCGAGCCATTTGTCCTCGGAGCCCCAATAGATGTCCTCTTCGGGTTCCCAGACGTCGACGCGTCCGCCTGCAAAGCCGAAGGTTTTGAAACCCATCGACTCTAGGGCGCAGTTTCCCGCAAGGATCATCAGGTCGGCCCAGGAGATCTTCCTCCCGTATTTTTGCTTGATCGGCCAGAGCAGGCGACGGGCCTTGTCGAGGTTCACGTTGTCAGGCCAGCTGGCGAGAGGAGCGAGACGCTGGGAACCGGACCCGGCCCCGCCCCGGCCGTCGCCAAGGCGGTAGGTTCCCGCGCTGTGCCACGCCATCCTGATGAAAAGGGGTCCGTAGTGCCCGTAATCCGCTGGCCACCAGTCCTTGGAATCGGTCATCAACGCGAAAAGATCGTCCTTCACGGCCTTCAGGTCGAGTTTCTTGAACTCCTCGGGGTAATTGAACCCCGCACCCATCGGATTGCTTCGGGGGGAGTGCTGATGGAGGATCCTGAGGTTCAGTTGGTTAGGCCACCAGTCACGGTTCGAGGTTCCACCCCCCGCGACGGACTTCTTCGTTCTGCCCGTAACCGGGCACTTGCTTTCGTTGCTCATTCGAAAATTCCTTTCTTCTCTTGATTCTCCCGCGGCCCCTCGATAAGGCCGGGAAGGAAGCTCTTGGGGTTGGATCTGCCGAAAGGACCCCGCTCCCCGGTTTCCTGAGGAAGAACGAAGGCACGCCCCGGCGACCGACATCGGCACTGGCTGCCGGGGCCCGGATTTTTTCGTGGAGAATCATGATCGTTTCCCCTCCTTTCGTTTCCTTTTGTTTCGAGCCTGCGGCCTGGATTCGCAGGCCGCGCAGATTCCCCTGACCTCCACCTGGACGATCTTGATGGATCCAAGAGACCTGACCGAGGCGGGAATCGGAAGTTCATCCAGCGCCCGGCTCTGGAAATCGCTCGTCAGCCCACACTTGGAACATATGAAATGATGATGGGGTTCGGGATTCGAATCGAAGCGGATCCGGTCTTTCGATGGTCCCAGGACGTTGATCACTTCAAGGGCGGTGAGCATCCAGAGGGTCCGGTAGACCGTGTCCCTTGAAACCGTGGGAACGCGGCGGCGAACGGCCCTGAATACCGTCTCCGCGTCGGGGTGCTCATCGTTGCCAACGACCTCCCTAAAAACTTCCCTGCGTTGATGTGTGAGTTTGAAACCGGCTTTCCGGCATGCTCCCTCGAACTCCTCGAGACGTCGTCGGATCTCAACGCGGGTTTGCTTCAAGAGTTGATCCTAAATAAGATTTATTCCTATTCATGTTGCCATGGTTTTCCCCTCCAGTCAATATGGGGTTCCTTGACTTTGGGGGAGGGTTCATTCTATCCTTTCCCAGGAGGGGCGGGGCGACCGGAAAAGGCTTTCCGCCCTGATCCGGAGAGAAATCAAATGCGCAGGAGGGTTCAGGCAATGTTCAGAAACTTACGGCCGTGGCTCGTTTCTTTTGGGGTGATGATGGCGGTTTTCGTCCAACTCCCGGTTTTTGCCGGGCTCCTCGATTTCGTTCCCCAGAACTCGCCGATCGTGATCAACCTGAACCTTGCCAAGCTTCTCAACTTCGAAGCTGTCAAGTCCTACATGGACGGTTTGAACAAGGAACAGACCGACGCCCAGAAGAAAGCCATGGCCGATTTCACCCAGAAAACCGGCCTCGAACCCGGGAAGACCATCCAGAACGTCCTGGTGTTCTTTCAGGAAAAGCTCGACCCCGCGGCGTTGAAGGATGAAGCGGGTGTTCTGCTGGGCGGGACCTTCGATGTCAAGAAGATCGTGGGGGCGATCGAATCGGATCCCGAGCTCGCCAAGACCGCCGAGACCGGAACCGTCGAGGGGCTCTCCTCCATCGGGGCCAAGGGCAACGCGGCCGGAAAGGGCGTCTTCCTGGATGGTTCCACACTGCTGGTGGCAAACCCCTCGATCATCAAAACCGTCGCCCAGCTCAAGGACAAGAAGACCCAGGGCATCATGGCCAATCCAGCCTTCGCGAGCCTCATGGCAAAGGTCGACATGGAAGCCGGTATCTGGGGCGGGTTCGTGGTCACCCCCGCACTGAAGGCTTCCGCCAAGGCCGACAAGGACGTTACCGCCCTTTCGGGGGTCAACGCGGTTTTCTTCAGCATCAATGCCGAAAAGGACTTCTCCTTCAATCTCACCGGGGAGGCCGAAAACGCCCCCGCCGTCAAGGAGTTTTTGACCAACTTCGTGGAGGGTATGAAGGCCTGGGCCGGCGGCGCACCCGAGATCCTCGACCTGATCAAGGCCACCAAGGTCGAGGGGAACGACAAGTCCGCCAAGCTCACCTTCCAGGTTCCCAGCGGAACCTTCACCAAAGCCTGGGAACAGTTCACCCAGCGGATTTCCACCCCGGCCAAGAAATAGTTCCCCGCTATCCGGCTCAGAAGGGGCGGCTTCGCCGCCCCTTTTTCATATTCGCCGACCGGGACGACCCCGTCCGCGGGTACGGCGGACAGCACGGCAGAGGCATGTGGAGGGAAGTATGAGACGTATTCGTTTTTCGGGAATCGTGGGCCTTTCTTCCCTTGCAGGGCTGCTCGTTCTGGGATGCGCGCTCTTTGCCTGCAATCCGGAGCCGGGGCCGATCCACTTTCCGCCCCCGCCGGAGCCCCCCGTTCCCGTCGGGTATTTCGAGGTTTTCAACACCCTGAACGGGCTTCCCGGGAACCAGGTCAGGGCGGTTCTGAACACGGAAGACGGCGTTCTGGTGGGAGTCGAGGGGTGCGGCCTCCTGATCTACCGAAAGGGTGCATGGCGCCAGTTTACGGCTTCCTCGACCCCGCCGTTTCCTGCGGCGACGATCGCGGCATTCACTCCGATTCCCGACAGCGAGGATGTCATGGCGGGGACGATCGCGGGAATCGTCAAGATCGGGAATCTGCGCGGCGACGTTCCGACTTTCGATCCGGTCAAGACGAAAAACGCCCCGAGCGTCAACTTCCTTTCCCTCATGCAAACGGAAACGAACTTGTTCGGGGGAACGGACAACTCTGCGGGGGAGGCAACCAACGGCATTTTCAGGCCGTTCACGGTCGAAGGTGAGAAGTATCCCACCGGGTTCGGGTGCATTTCGAAGCATGACGAGGAGGTCTGGTTCGGAACCAGCGCCGGGCTGTACAAGCTGAGCGGAAACCGGATCCAGCCGGTTTTTCACCCTGGAATGGATTTCGGATGGGTCCAGGGCCTTGAAATCCTTGGCACCGACCTCCTCATCGGAGGTTCGAAAGGCATGTACCTGAACCGCACCTCCACATGTTCCGAGCTGCTTCCCGGCCTGTGGACGACGCGGCTTGGGGTTTCGAGGGGCTCCGGGGACCTGATCGCAAAAATGTATTTCCAGGAGGCGGGGGAAGATGGGAGTCTCGCGGTTCCCGCGACGTTCACCCGCGCTGCGCTCCACGAGCAGCGAGACGCGCTTGGGCGTTTGTATACCGAAGCCATGAAGGATTCCAGCAAGTTCCCTGCGTACATGATCGCCCTCCGGGCATACGATTTGTTGCTTCCGGTGGCCAATGCCGGGCAGAACCTTCTGAAGGGACTCTGGATCGGAACGCAGGACAGCGGCCTGGTTTTCTACGGGGACGATTTCGTCCGGCGCTATTTCACGACCGACAACTCCAAGCTTCCCAACAACCGCATCACCGCTGTCGATTCCGCCTCGACAGGGGAAACCTGGATCGGGACTTTCGATGGAGGCCTGCTCCATTACCGCGCCTTCTCGATTGCCACCGATACCCCTGTCGAGCAGGTCTGGGCCGGCCGGGCCACCACGCTCCGGATCCTCTCTGATTACCTCTACGTCGGTACCGGGGACAAGGGGCTCCTGGTCTTCGATCCGAAAAGCCTTAACGCGGTCGGGGTCTATGACGAGGCCCGGATTCCGGGTTTCCATCGGAAGGTGACCGGGGTCGCCGTTGACCAGCAGGCCAACCTGTGGGTCAGCGGAGACAAGGGCGTCTGGCGGATCGGGGCTGCCGGGAACACAAGGTTCACGAGCAAGGACGGACTTCCGGCCGACGATATCCCTATCATCGAAATCGACCCGCACGGGCGGATCTTCGCCGGCGGAGGCGGGGAAGGCGAGATCTCCGCCCAGATCGCGGCGTTCAACGGGGCTTCTTTCACGTGCTATACCCAGCAGAATCTCCGCGACGTTCTCGCCATGTCCCCAGCGTCGGCAACGGCTTTCCTTCAGGCCCTCGGCCTTGCCGGCTCATACCAGTGCGCGTTGGATACCTCCGATCCGGAGAAGGCACTCAAGAAGTTCGACGACATGCGGCCCGCGGGGAAAGTGTGTGCCATGCTCGGCCACCGGTATTTCCTCGTGATCGGGACGACCTCGGGAGAGCTGTTCGTCTTCGACGGTCAGGGATTCAAGCGGCTTTCCAAGGAGGTCAGCGGGTCCTTCGGCCGGATTGTGCGGTTGAAAGGCTGCAGCAACGGCAGGATAGTCATCGTCGGGGAAAAGGTCATCCAGACACACAACGGCGACCACTGGGTCCCGGTCAATCCGCCCGCGAGCCCCCCGGTGGACCTCTTCACCGACGCCGCAGTGGACGACCGGAACGGCCAGTTGTTCTGGGCCTCGTACAAAGGCCGGGAAAACGCCACCAGCGGGATAGCCCTGAACGAGGATCTGAAATGGAACGTCCTGACGGCAACCGAGCCGGTGCTCCTGCTCGCGCCCAATGACCCCTACATGTTTTTCGCAACAGAGAAAGGCGTCTTCCGGCGCAGTTTGCACTGACCGGGCCACCGATCCCGAGGCTTTCTGCGGGTCATGGTTTTTCCAGGCCCTCGGAGATCTTCTTGACGAGGCTGAACGAGGTGAAGGGTTTCTGCAGGAAGACCACACCTTCTTCAAGGATTCCGTGGTGGGAGATGAGATTGGGATCGTAGCCGGACATGAACACCACCTTGATCCCGGGACGGATGGTGCGGGCCATCTGGAAAAGTTCGTGACCATTCATTCCGGGCATGATCACATCGGTCAGTATGAGATCGATGCTGTCGGGGTCTTTCCTCAGTATCTCCAACCCCAGCTCCGGTGATTCGGCGATCATCACACGATATCCGAGCTTTGAAAGGATCATCTCGGCGAGTTTCCGGACGCTCTCGTTGTCCTCCACGATCAGGATCAGCTGGCCTTTTCCCGGGAAATCGGCGGCGGATCCGTCCTGGATGGAAGAGGAACCGGGCTTCTCCTCGGTGGCGGGGAAGAAGATCTTGAAGGTGGTTCCCCGGTCGGGTTCGGAATAGACGTGAATTGAGCCGCCATGCTGTTTGACGATTCCGTAGACCATGGAGAGGCCGAGTCCGGTGCCCTTGTTCACCTCCTTGGTGGTGAAAAAGGGTTCGAACAATCTGGAAAGGACGTTGGGGGACATTCCAGTTCCCGAATCGGCGACCCGAAGAAGAACGTGTTTTCCGGGACGAAGGTCGAATCCGAGGGCGTTCGGGAACCCTTCGTCGATCCAGGTTTCCTCGAGTGCCAGGATCAGGGTTCCCCCTTTCGGCATCGCGTCCTGGGCGTTAACGATCAGGTTCATCAGCATCTGCTCGAGTTGTCCCATGTCGCCCCGGATGTTGGAAAGGACCGGGGGTAGATTGGCCGTGATGGTGATGTTTTCCGGTATCGTTCGCCGCAGGAGCTTCCTGAGACTTTCGACGACCTTCCTCAGGTCGACCGGCTTCAACTCCTGAGGTTGCTTGCGGCTGAAAGTCAGAAGTTGCCTGGAGAGGTCCTGGGCGCGCTGTGCCGCCGTCAGGATCTCCCGGATCTTGAAATGTTTCGGGTCGGATTCCTCGGTTTCCATCAAAAGCAGATCGGAGAAGCCGAGGATCGGGGAGAGGAGATTGTTCAGATCGTGGGCGACCCCGCCGGCCAGTCTGCCGATCGACTCGATCCTCTGGGCATGGCGGAGCTGGGTTTCGAGCCTCTGGCGATCGAGTTCGGCTTTCTTTCTTTGCGTGATGTCTAGAACCGAGAAGGTCAAACCGTTCCGGGGATTCCCCGGTTCGAGGGGAACCAGCGTGATCATCACGTCGATTTCCCTGCCGCTCTTGTGCCGCCAGATGCATTCGAGGTTGGCGGTTCCGAATTTTTGGATCTGGGCCTCCGAATCTCTTCCTGCCCTTTCGAAATCCTCCTCGGTTGGATAGAGAATCCGGGAAACCTGGTTCAACAGTTCCCCGCGGCAGTAACCGGAAATCTCGCAGAGTCCGTCATTCAGTTCCACGAGCAGGCGTTCGGTGACTATCCCAAGGCCAATCGGAACCGCCCGGAAAATGCTCGAAAGCTTCCTTTCCCTTTCGAGCAGATCCCGTTCCATTTTCTTCCGCTCGGAAATGTCTATGAACACCCCGTCGATCAGATCCTTTTCCCGGTCGATGGTGCCCGACCACATTATCGTAAAAACGGTTCCATCGATCCGGCGCAACTCGATTTCGGCGCAATCGACGATTCCGCCTGATTCCATGGCCTTCTTGACGATGTTTGCGCGTTGTTCGGGGTGAACGTAATGGTCCGCGGTGATGAAGCCCGTTTTCAGTGCCTCCTCACGCGATGAAAATCTCAACATCCGGGCGAGCTTTTCGTTGATCTCGAGGAGAGTTCCATCGCTCAGTTTCGAGCGGAAGACACCGACCTGGGCGTTGTTGAAGAGGGCTTTGAACCGGTTCTCCGCTTGCCTGAAGGTCCGCTCCCGCTCCTGCTGGGCTTGGGATTCGGCTTCGAGCCCCCGGACACGGGTTCTGAGGTTTTCGATCTCCTCGAGAAGGGCCTTTTCTCTTTCGGCGGCCATCGCGGCCATCCTCCAAAAACCATTCTTTCCATCATTCTACCATCGTTTGGAAAAAATCCGGGGTTCTCGAGAAAAAAACCAGGGGGAGGAGCCGGGTTCCTCCGGAGGAAGGAAGGAACGTTCATCCTGGGTGTTCTGGGCGCGGAATCCTGCATGTTGGAGGTAACGGGAGGAAAGGGATTCCCCCGCACCTCCGTTGCCGGCTTGATTCTGGGGTGGCGAAATCGCTAGCCTCTGCGGTGATGCCCTGGCGATGGGCGCATGATCGCCTTTGATATGATCTCATCGGCCATTTCGGACAGATACCCGGTCAGCTCGCGGTCGAGGGCGCAGAACTCGGGCCAGAGGGTTTCCCGAACGAACGAGTCGGTTGCCCTGACCCGCAGGGTTGTCCGGCGCTGGCCCGGTCTCCGGAAGGCCGAGAGACCGTACTTGTTCATGAGCGCCAGAAGAAGATTCCGGGACCATTGGTTGTTGAGGGTGAAACGGAATTCCACGAGGGGTTCGCTGGGTGAATGAGAGGTCGCCTCTTCATGGAACTCCATTCCGGGAATCTCTTCGAGCTGTTGCTTCAGTCTGTCCAATGCCGCTTGCGCGGCGGCCCGTTCCCCGGGTGATGTTGCCCGGTCGAACAGGCGTTGGATCTTTTCCAGTTTCTCGAACAATCGCTTGATCTCGGGCATGACCCTTTTCTCCCTTTCCCCAACGGGCTACTTCACCATGAGGGCCTTTAGCCTCTTCCAATCGAGGCTTTCGAGGACCTTCCGGGCATGCGCCTTTGCTCCCTTCACCAGGACGGTCAAATGCGACACCCCGAGATGCGGAGCCCCGGGTTTATCAACTTCCAGGATCTTCTGGCCCAACGCTTCCACCTTCGGCCGGGCCTCGTCGGCGAGCTTCTGTCCGCGCTCCTGGACACCTTCCAGACCCCGGGCCGCCGTCTCCGCAAGGGCGGTTATGGTTCCATGCATACAATCTCCTTCCTGCCTTTCTTTCACTTCTTGCGGGCGTTCCATTTGCGGCGGAGGATTGCGATGACGAAGCGGGGGATTCCAAGCATTCGGCGGAAACGGGAGGGCTCCATCCAGAGGCGGTAGAGCCATTCGAGGGCGAATCGTTGCATCATGTCCGGGGCGCGCGGGATCGTGCCCGAGATGACGTCGAAACTTCCTCCGACCCCGATCGCCACGATCGGAACGCCTTCCGAACGCAATCGGTCGATCAGTGTTTCCTGCCGCGGGACTCCCATCCCTACGAAGAGAGCATCCGCTCCAGATTTCCGGATCGAAGCGATCACCCGCTGCTCCTCGTCAGACCCTTCGGAAAAGAAACCGTCTCTGGAATAGGTCACTTCCAGCCTGGGGAACTGCTCCCGCAGGTTTTTCACAGCCAGTTCCACGATTCCGGGTTTCGACCCTACGAGGGCGACCCGCTTCCCCCTTTCCTGTGCGAGAGAACAGATGTCGGATACGAGGCCCACCCCTGGAATGCGCGCTGCTAGAGGGGTTCCCATGAAATCGGCCGCCCAGACCAGTCCCGCCCCATCCGGGACGATCAGATCCGCCTTCCTTGCCAGTCCCCGGAAAACCCGGTCCTGGGTTGCGCGTTCGATCGCGAGGGAGTCCGCGGTAAGGATATGCTTCAGGCCTTTGGGGTTGGCCATCCATCCCCCCACGCGCCTGAGAACCTCCTCTTTCGACAGGTTGTCCACGGGGATTCCAAGGACCTCCAGCCGTCCTCCCGAAGCGCTCGTGTCAGCGGGAAACGTCCGGATTCGCGGTTGGATGAATCTGCCGGCAAAACCGTAGAGCGAAAGAAGGAAAAGAAACAGGAGGATGACGAAGACAGTGGGAGATGCCTGGACAACCATCAGTAGGCCGAAGAAGTTGAGGCAAAGGAATACCATTCCCGCGAAAGCCACGGTCCGATCACGTTCGAGGTTCCATGCGAACGATAAGGCCACCCGGTCCTTTTTGGGGTTGTACAACTCGTTTCCGAAATAGGAGACGAGGATCAGCCCGCAGACCAGGGCGACGGGGAAGAAAACGACCATCGAGGGAAGAAGGAGGCCGAAAAGAAGGAGCGCCTTTGACTGGCCCAGCAGGCAGATCCCTGAAACGAGCCCTCCCAGAGAGAAGATCCCGGCGTCTCCCAGAAGGCGTCGGTCCCCTTTGAGGAAGAGTACCAGAAGCAGGAATGGAACCTCGACGAGAAGCAGGGTGAAAGCTATCAGCCAGTCGGGGCAGTATGCCTGTTGCGGGAAACAGAGAAGAAAGGCGGTTCCCGTCCCGAGCGTCAAAATGAGAGGCATTTCGAAAACCAGCGAGGCGATCTTCAGGCACAAGATGGTCAGGGCCGGAAGGCCTGCGGTAAGCATGATCCCAAGGAATGGGGAGACTCCCGGGGGGCGTGGAAAAAGAACAGCCGAGGCGATCATGGCTCCGACCAGACCGGGGAAACCGGTTCCACGTGAATCCGGGCGAAGGTCGCGGAGCATTCCGATGATTCCGAGGACGGTCACGGCCAGAGCCAGGTGGACCCCTTCTCCGGGAATCTTCAGGATGGGGAGATAAATCAACCCCCAAAGGCCGAACCAAACGGGGAATCCTCCTGCGTATTTTCCCCGGCCCAGTCCAAGGTGCATCTTCGAAAAGACAAGCCGGGCGAGTCCGATCCCCCCAAGGGCTCCAAGACCCGCCAACAGCAGCGTCCAGATGACAAGTTCGCGCTTCATATCGAAAAGGGGCAGACCTTTCGGCCTGCCCCCGGATCAGACGAACGGCTTCCGGACCGACCGGAAACGTGGATGAGTTCGATCTACTTCAGTGCCTCGGCGATGGCATCCGCCATCCCGCTGGTGGTGGTCGTTCCACCCATGTCGTAGGTTCGCGCTTTTCCGTCCTTGATCACCTTGGCGACGGCGGATTCGATGGAGACGGCCTTCTTGGCGAGATCGGAGTCGTTCCGCTTCTTTCCAAGCCAATCCAGCATCATCTTCGCGGCAAGGATGGTCGCGATCGGGTTCACCTTGTTCATTCCCGCATACTTCGGTGCGGACCCGTGGGTGGGTTCGAAAACCGCCAGATTGTCGCCGATGTTTCCCGAGCACCCGAACCCGAGGCCGCCCACCATCTGGGCGCACAGGTCGCTGATGATGTCCCCATAGAGGTTGGGGGCGACCAGGACGTCGTAGTTGAAGGGGTTCTTCAATAGCCACATGCACATGGCATCGATGTTGGCTTCATCGTATTTGATCTCGGGGAATTCCTTCGCGACCTTCTTTGCCTCCTCGAGGAAGAGCCCGTCGGACGCGCGGACGACGTTGGCCTTGTGAACGATGGTGACCTTCTTCCGCCCGAACTGCTTGGCGAATTCGAACGCCGCCCGGACGATGCGGGAGCTTCCCTTGCGGGTGTTGATCTTGCAGCTGATAGCATACTGATCCGCCGGAAGTTTCTCGAAGGGGGCGAAGTTCTTCGAAACCTTGGAAAGGGTCGCAACCAGTTCGGACGGGGGCGGGTTGAACTCGACGCCGCAGTAAAGGTCCTCGCAGTTCTCGCGGAAGACCACCAGGTCGATGTTCTCCTTGAAGTTGATGGGGTTGCCGGCGTATCCCTTGCACGGCCGGAGGCAGTTCCAGAGGTCGAACGTCTGGCGCATCCGTACGATGGGGGACCTGTAGACCAGGCCCTTTCCCTTGAGCTCGGGGACCAGCTCGTTCTCGGCTTCCTTGACGGGTTTGCTGGTGATCGCGCCGAACATGGCGGCATCGACGCTCTTGAGAAGCTCGATCGTGCGCTTGGGAAAAGCGTCGCCTTCCTTGCACCAGAACTCCCAGCCGATGTCACCGTCGGTGTACTCGGCTTCGAAGCCCACCTTGTCCAGGACCTTGCGGGCGGCATTCATCACGTCGACCCCGACTCCATCGCCGGGCAACCAGGCAATCTTGGGTTTTCCCATTTCTGAATTCTCCTTTCCGATTTCCGATCGGTTACTCTTGGGTCACTATCCGGTTACTTTCCGTCATTTCTTCTTCATCGATTTCTGGAGATGGGGGATCAGGCCTCCGTCTCCCAGGATCTCGAGGATGAAGGGGGGAAGCTTCTTTGCAACAGCCTTTCCCGGGCGCGAGAGGTTGTTGATCTCGCCGGTGGTGGGATCGACCTCGATCTTGTCTCCCGCTTCCACGATCTTGGTGATTTCGGGGCAGACCATGATCGCGAGGCCCTGGTTGATCGCGTTCCGGTAGAAGATCCGGGCGAAGCTTTGGGCTATCACGACCGAAACCCCCGCCGCCTTCAGGCACGTGGCCGCCTGTTCGCGGGAGCTCCCGCAACCGAAATACTTGCCCGCGACGACGATGTCGCCGGCCTTGACCTTCTTCACGAACTCCTTGTCGAGGTCCTCCATGGCGTGCTTGGCCATCTCCACGGGGTCGAAGACATTGAGATACCGGCCGGGAAAAATCACGTCGGTATTGATGTCGTTTCCGTACTTGAAAACGCTTCCGTTGTATTTCATGACTTCACCTCCGGAACGGTGATCTTGCCCGTGAGCGCCGAGGCGATGACCGTGGCCGGTGAGGCCAGGTAGACCTCGGCTTCGGTGCTTCCCATGCGGCCCTTGAAGTTGCGGTTGGTGCTGCTGATGCATCTCTCCCCCGGGGCCAGGAGGCCCTGGTGGGCTCCGAGGCACGGCCCGCAGCCGGGGTTGGTGATCACGGCGCCCGAGTCGATGAAAGTGGCGATGTAGCCATTGTCGAGGGCCTGCCGGTAGACCTTCCAGGATGCAGGAATCACGATCAGCCGGACCCCGGGGTTGACCCGTTTGCCCGCGAGCATCTTTGCCGCGATCTCGAGATCTTCCAGACGGCCGTTCGTGCAGGAACCCAGAAGGGCCTGGTTTATCTCGAGCCCGGCGATGTCCTTCACGGGCTTCACGTTGTCGACCGCATGGGGGCAGGCAACCTGGGGATCAAGGGTTCCGAGGTCGATCTCCACGGTCTGGGAATAGACCGCGTCCGCGTCGGGTGTGACGACGGTGAACGGTTTGTCGGTCACCGACTTGATGTAATCGATCGTCTTCTTGTCGGGGGGGATCATCGCCGCCTTTGCGCCCATTTCCATCGAAAGGTTCGTGAGAACCATCCGGGAGGCGACGGACATCTCGTCGATGGGCTTTCCGAAGAACTCGACCGATTTGTAATCGGCTCCGTCGGCACCAAGTTTTCCGATGATGTGCAGGATGAGGTCCTTGGAGTAGACACCGGGCTTGAAGGCCCCCTTCACCACGATCTTGATCGATTCGGGAACCATCATCCAGAGCTTTCCGGTGGCCCAGACGGCGGCCATTTCGGTGGCACCGATGCCGGTGGAGAATGTCCCGAAGGCGCCGTGGGTGGTGGTGTGGGAATCGGTTCCGACAAGGACTTCTCCGGGCCGGCAGTAGCCGTTCTCGGGCAGGACCTGGTGGCAGATCCCGGTGTTGATGTCGTGGAAGTTCTTGATTCCGTTTGCCTTGATGAAGTTCCGGACATTCTTGTGCCCGATGGCGGTCTTCTCCGACTCGGCTGGTACGCGGTGATCGAAAATGATCACGATCCGGTCGGGATCATAGAGTTTCGGAACACCGATCTCCTTGAAAACCTTTGAAACGAGCCCGGCATTCTCGTGTGACATTGCGACGTCGGGATAGACGTCGAGGAGATCGCCGGGGGATACGTCGGCGGCCTTGGCCGCCCTGGCCAGGATCTTTTCGGCCATCGTTTTTCCCATTATCAGACTCCTTCCTTGCGGGTGATGATGACCGCGTCCCGGTCCGGGCCGGGAACGCGGATTATGACAGTTTCAGGGCTTCAGAGGTTCGAACGTGGTGAAATCGGCGTGGTGGAGAAGGATTCCTTCGGTGGTGCGCTTGCCGTGGTCGCCTTCGTGGCTGTGATTGGCGATGATGTGGCTGATCTCGTCGGGAAGTCCGACCAGGGTTGCGATCTGGACTCCGCTGTAGGGGTGTCTGAGAAGCTTTCCGCAGGCGCTCTTCACATACTGACCGTTTTCGAGCTTGTACTCGAGGAGTTTTCCGACATCGTGGAGGATTGCGCCCGAAACGAGGATATCCCAGTCGATGGGAAGCCGATTTCCGATGACGGAACCGATGGCGCGGGCCATTCCCATGCAGACGTTGGTGACCGCCCTGGTATGCTCCAGGAAAGAAACCGTCGTATCCTTGATGAGGAGGGTGAAGGGGATCTTCCCGAGGTCGGCCGCCTGCCATCCGCCTTTCTTCAAGGCCAGTTCGAAAGCCTCGATCGTCTTGCCGCGGAGATCGGCATTCTTGATCTCGTTGAACTCGGGAATCAGTTTTACCAGCTCTTCATTCATCTCTTCCTGTCTTCCTTCCTTGCGAAAAATTGTGTGATGGCGGGCGAACACTTCCGCCCCTCGCGGGGATCCGGCGTTTCGGAGCGAAAAAGGCGGGTCTCAACCCGCCCTCACTGGAACGAACCCCTTTGTCAAATCCGGTGTATAACCCCGAAGGGATACCGATGGAGCGGTCGTCAGGTGCTTCCCGAGAGTTCCCACTTCACGATGTAGTACACCAGACCCGCAAGGTATGCGTATTCGATGTAGATCACGAAGGGGTGGGCGGTGCGGATTTCGTCCCACTGGTCCCAGAAGCGGTTCAGGAAGTCAAAGACCCAAAGCAATGCCTGAACGAGCCAGTAGGAAGCCAGGAAAACCGCCGTCAGGAAACACGGAACGACATAATAGTAGGCCATGGGGTCACATACTAGCATAACCCCCCCCACCGGGGCAACCCGCGGGCGGCTGCATCAGAAACCGTGAGTTCGGGTCAGATCCGCGCGTGGATTTCTGCCAGATCGTCTTTTGGAGGTTGTTCCTGGCGGGGCTGGAAACTCCTTCCCGCCAGGTAGATCCGCTCGACAAGCTCGATCTTGAAAAGACGCCAACAGGGCAATCGCCCGGACTTCGTTTGACCGCCGGTCTGGAACCCGCGAAGGACCTCCCCGCCCTTCCGTGTGACTCCCAGGACGTAAGGTTCGACTTCCCGCAGGAGGTTCTCGTAGTAGAAGCAGACGACCTGCCGCTCTTCGATCGCGCTCTTAAGAACTTCGTTCACGCGACTCCTCTTTTCGTCGTCTCACTGAGTCGACTCTCGTATTCAGGTGGAACAAGGGGTTCAGCCGCCCTGTTTCAGCACCTGCTCGAGCATCTTTCCGGTGGAACGGAACTTCTTGGCGAGCGATTTGAGGAGCTGGGTAAGAAATTTCATGCCGAAAGCCGGATCCTGTTTCTTGATGATTTCGAAATGGTCGAACGGGAAGACGGCGATGTCCACGTCGCCGACCGCGACCGCAATGACCGGGCGGGGAAGCTGATCGCCGAAGGCCACTTCCCCGATCAGGGACGGAGCTTCGAGGATCGTGGAGAAGGAAGGCCTGTCGACGTAGTCGAAAGTCGCCTTCACCTTTCCCGAAAGGATGAACACGAGCTCGATTGAGGGGTCTCCGCGTTCGATCATGGTTTCCCCGGCCTTGAAGGACTTTTCGGTGGTGAAAGTCGCCAGGGTCCGGAGTTCGTTCTCGTTGAAATCCTGAAGAAGCTCGAATTGGCCCAACTTGCGGAAAAGGGACATATCGTTCCTCCTAACTTGGTTCAGACAATCTATCACACCCCGCTTTCCCGCTCAACCCGTTATTTCCAACAGGTTGCACCTCAGGCGCACGAATTCTCCCCAACCTGGTCAGGCTCTCCACACCCGTGTGCGAGCCGGGAATCCCCGCGGTCGTCCGGGTGGGAGGGTTCCCACATCCTTGTTTCACTGAACGTTTCATGATAGCCTTCGGATATGTCGAGGGTATCCGGTCTTGCGGGGAAAGAAACCGACAAGAGGGTGGTCAACCGGCGGATGATGATCATCTGCTTGCCTTTTGGCCTGATCTTCTTTTTCATCTCCCTCGATCTGTTGTCGGGGGCCCATGAAAGTCTGACCGGACCAACCTCGCTGCGGCCCGACGATGGGCCTCAGATCGAGTCCCGATATTTTGCCCGCATCGAAGGCCAAGTTGAAATGGCCGCGGCGCGTCCCCTCCTGACCTGGACGAATTCCTCCTCGAGTTCCCAGAAGGGAACCCTGTACGTTGCTCCCTTCCGGGGAGACCGGAACTTCTTCGTTCTTGCCGGATTTCTTGTGAACGAGAAGATGAAGTCATTGCCGGCTTCCTGCTCTTTCCCCGCGGGCCGTCTTGTCCGGATTGGAAAACTTCGGGAGGGCCGTTATGGAAGCTCCCCGGATGTTTTCGAGATCCCCGGGTTGATCCCGCAATCGCTGCGCCAGGCAATAGCGGACAGGAAAATGGACATCCGGATCCTTTTTGTGGGGGAAAAACCATCCATCATTGATGGGATACTTGCCCTGGTCATCCTTTTGCCGGTCAGCCTGGGTTTTCTCGGTTTTGGGGTTAAGGCGGGCCTTCAGAATTGGGGGATACTTCCCATAGAAGAGAAACCGGGAGGGTGATCCCAAACCCCAGGATGCCCATCAGGCAAGACCCCGTGATCATTTCCGAAGGGGTGCGAAACGCTGCGACCCGGGAAGGGATGTTTCCCGAGTTTGGCCAAACCGGGGCGACAAGGGTCCCCTCACCCTGATCTGGCGTTGGGTTTTCTTTTCAGCCCTTGCGTGGTACATTTCCGATGGCTTACAATCGACCACTGTATCGAGGAACGGTTGCAAAAAGATGCCTGGGAAGTGTCCCCCAAACGAGTTTCCTGTACACATTTCAGGTCGACGGCCGGTGAACGGAAAGAGCGGCCGGGTGAACCGGTGAGGCAGAAATGACCTCGGGGCCGAAAAAGCCTGCGTGGTGGCTTTTCGTTTTCCTCCCGACCGCGGTGGGTTTCCTTTTCCTCTGGTGGGGATCGCGACAGATACTGATTTCCGGGATCTCCTCCCATTCCCAGGATCTCCTCCGCGAAGCGAGGCACATTTTCGGGGAGGCGGGGGAGGAAAATGCGGTGATCCGGCGTTTTCGGTCGCTGGACCTTTCTCCAGAAGAGTGTCGAGGGTCGATGATCCTGGGTGATTCGGTGGTTCCTCTCTCGAAGGAGTTCCGGAGCCTTGTCTCGTATCTCGCGGGGGAAATCCAGTTCGATCAGGAACTTGCCTCCCAGGTCAGAAGCATCATCGGATTCGGGTTTCGGCCTGCAGATTTCAAAAAGAGGCCGGGTCTTCCGTTCGACGTCACTTGGAACAAGAAATCCGCCTGGTTTGTCTGGGAGCCTGTGGCAGGAGCTTCGGGAGCACTCAGACTCGGGCTGTTCCCCAGGCTCACCGCCCGAATGCGCATCCAGAACGCCTTGGGGGATTTTCTTGCAACTGGTTCGGGTCCGACGCGGGGTCTCATTGTCGATCGGAGGAATCGTTCCATCTGGGGAAGTCGGGGAATGCCTCTCGACGGAATTCGCAACCTCTGGCGGGGCCGGAAGCTTTCAGGGGAGGGGCTGAGGGTCCTTCCCACGCCCGACAGGCCCGAGAAGATCATCTTCTTCGCCCGGTTCGAGGACAAGGTGACCCTTTTCCTCGAACGCCCCGTTTTTCCCCGTTGCGGCTGGCTGTCCAGGGAGTGTTTCGGGGCTGCGTTCCTGTTGGTTCTTTTTCTGGCAACCATGGGATTCCAGCATCTGGAAGAGGACTCCCGCTCGTTTTCCTTGAAGGGGAAATTCTATGGCCTGTTCGCCTACGTGGTGATCCTTCCCCTGGTGGGTGCGTCCCTTCTTGCGCTCGGGTGGTTGGGCGACCGGAAACAAGCCTTCTGGAGGGACCGCCTCCAGGAAACCCGAGGGGACATGATGGTTTTCGACCACGGTTTCCTTGGTGAGCCCGAAAAGGTTCTCGGGATGTTTCGAAAAATCTCCCTGGATCCCCTTTTCCAATCGGGAAGGCTCGAAGAGTTCGGCCGTCGGGTCGACCGGTTGATCGCGGCCGATCAGATAGCGTTTCTCGCTGCGAAAGACCTGGGCGGAAACCAGCTTCTGGCCCGCCAGGAAGGCCCTCCCGACCCGGCGAGCCAGCGCCTCCAGGATCTGACTGCGGAAGTGATCATCCAGAATGTCCTTCACGGACCCGATCCTGGTGACGAGAAGCGTTCGCTTCGGTTGAGGATGTTCGAGGAAATGCTCGAGACTCCCACGCTTGGGATCCCGGTCAACCCCTCCGCGACGGAGAACTTCGGCCTGATGAAGGCCGGCGGGAATTCGCAGTTCCAGTTCACCCGGTTTTTTCCGGGGAGCAAGATGCGGGCGCCCTATGTAACGATGACATGTTCGAGGCGGCAGGCGATACTCCGTTTCCTGAAAAGGAACCTGGTTCGGAACCGTCCCTTCCGTCTTCTGGCATTCGACCGGAGGGCGGGGAAGTGGCTTGGAGGAAGGCATTCACCTGAAATGTCGGAGCTGGTTGCGGAAACTCAACGGACCGGCGTGGAGCAGACGGGTTTCGCCCGGATCGGTTCGGAGGAGTTCATCCTTCTTTCCCCTCCACCGATCCATTTGGAGGATTTCAACCTCGTTGCGGCCCTCCCGATGAGCCTCTGGGATTCCGAAATCGCCGGTCTCCGGTTCCAGGGCCTGGCGGCGGTTCTTTCCGCGATCCTGGTCGGCATCCTGTGCACGAACCTGCTGTCTGCCGGAATCCTGAAACCACTCGGGGCGGTTTCGGAGGGGATCCGGGCTCTGCGCCGTCGCGAGCGCGGTTTCCGGATTCCCCCCTTCGGAAACGACGAGTTGGGGCGGCTTGGCCTTGCGTTCAACCAGATGCTGGAGAACTCCGACGATCTCGATCTCGCGGAAGATGTCCAGGAAACCCTTCTTCCCGCAGCCCTGACCCTTCCGGAGGGTTACTCCGGGGCTTTCCGGATGAAGATGTGTTCCCGACTCGGCGGGGATTTCCTCGATCAGGTAGCGCTCAACGACGGCACCTATGGCTTTCTGATGGGAGACGTCTCGGGGCACGGGGTGGGGTCTGCCCTGATCGCGGCGATGGTCAAAGCCGCCACGGCGGTCCACTTCCAAAAGGGAGGCGATTGGACGGGCGTTTTCCAGGAACTGAACGGCATCCTCTACCACCTGACCGACAAACGCCGGATGATGGGCTGCCTTGGATTGCATCTCTCCGCCTGCGAGCACCGGTTGACGGTGACCACCGCCGGGAATCCCTTCCCGTTGATCTGGAGGGCCAAGGAGAACCGGTTCGTCTGGGTCGGGCGCGCCTGTTTCCCTCTCGGAATTCGCCGGAACCTCCAGCTTCCGGCCTTGAAAACCTGGCTTGACGAGGGGGATCTCCTCCTCGCGTTTTCCGATGGCCTTGTCGAATCCATCGGGGCTGATTCCCTGCCGTTCGGTTTTCCCCGACTCGAGAAAATCTTCGTCGAATGGGCCAGGGAAGGGCCCAGGGTGCTCGTGGCACGGATCGAATCAGCCTGGGAGACTCACCGGGAGGGAAACCCCCAGTCCGACGACCTGACGCTCTTCGCCTTGGGAAGGGCTCCGAAAGGAGGCTGGGCGTGAGCGGAGCCGCAGGGTCCGGCCATCCCGGTTTCCCGCATGGGAAACCCGGACTCGGAGCAGGGCAGCCCCCGGAAGTCCCTTCGGCGCGGGAACTCCTGTTCGCCCGCCTCCTGGAATTCGGTCTGGGGCTCGTTCTTCCGGTGGTTCTCCTTTGGCTGATAGGGGAAGGATTTCTCGAGCGTTCCGCTCGACGCGAAGAGGCTTTCGTTGCCTCGAGGTTCGATGCAAATTCCAATGCCCTGGAGTTCCATCTATCCGAAAGGAACATCCTCCGGAAGTGGTTCGATGATCTGACGCAGGTGCTTGAATCAAGTGCCTTTTCGGAGCCGTCAGGGACGGCCGCCGCCCTGCCCCTGCCTCCCGCTTTTCTGGACGTCCAGGCTGGGGTCCTGGACCGTTCCGGCCGGCTCTGGGTCCCACCGGGGGTGAAGCTGGGTGCGAGATACGTCGTGGAGAAGCTGTTGAACGACCTCAAGAGCCAGAAAAGCGAGGAAAGGTCCTTCCGATTGTACAAGGCTCTTCTGGGAAAAGGAATGCGGCCGATCGTGGGGATCTCGAACAGGCCCGGAAAGACATTGTCCTTCCCCAACGAGCCGGATGGGAGATCTCTGGTCATCTGGAAACGAGGCCCTGCCCGAAGCGCCGCGTTGGCCTTCCTGAACCATCCGGTTCCGATCGAGGACCGGCTGGATCACGCCTGCCGTCTCCTCGCTTCGGATGCAACCTGGATAATCTCGGCTGGTGGCCCGTTGGAAGAACGCGGCAACGTGTCTTCCGGTCGCATTGCAGCCGATTCCGGGGCAACCCAGGCAATGGGGGTGGTGGGGCGGAATCCGGAGGGCCTCGAGCTTCCTCCAGCGGGAGGTACGGGGGAGAAGCGGTGCGGGGATTGGAAAGTCCGCTGGGAGCGGCGTTGTGGGAAGCTGGACGTCTTCCAGGCACTCCCGACGGGTGCGAGGGGGAATCAGGTCGCTCTCGGTGTTTTGAGGGTATCCTGCGGATTGGCTTTCCTGGTGATCGGTGTGGTCTGGTTCAGTTCCGGGTGGTTTCCCTTTTCCCATTCCGGGGTTTCGACCCGCCTCCTTTTCCTGTTTCTCACCGCCATCCTCATCCCGGGCGCATTCCTGCTTCAACTTGGGGCCAGCTTCTTCCAGGACCGTCAGGAAGCCCTGACCGTCGAGATCCATGCGGCCGATGTCGCGAGACTCAGGTCGATCGATGCTTCCTTCCAGGAATGGCGGGAGAATCTCCCCGGATACTATGAATCCATCTGGAAAAGGCCCCAGCTTCTGGAAGGGCGGAAGGACGCCGTCGGGAAGATAGCCGAGGGCCTTCGCAAGCGGGGCCTGGGGCTCGAGCTGGATATCCGGTCGGACAACAACGAATCGTTGTTCACCACGCTGTCGGACCGCATGTTCCAGAGACTGACCGGCCATCTCTGTTCGATCGGGCGGCACCGTCTCCTTGGAGCTCCGCTATGGGAGCCGGAGTCGCCGGTTGACCAGATCGTCAGGGATGCGCTGCTGAGCCCCAACTTCGGGCTTTCCCTTCTGATCGACCGGCCCGGGGAGATCATTCCGTTCGAGCTGAAGTGGGGTGAGGGCCTCTGGTACTGGCTCGTAAGGAACGCCGGCCCCACCACGCCCACTTCGTTCTTCATCATCCTGAACCCCGTGGTCCTGATGTACGAATCATTCCTGAGGGAGAACCTACCGAAGGGGGTTTTCGCATACCGGCCGGAGGAAACCGATTGGGCTCCCCGCCATCCAGAGATACTTCCTCCGGGCGGAGTTCTGGTGGAGGCAATGGCCCGGATGCGCCCCACGATGGCCAGACAGGGTGGGGGCGACGGGGGATTCCTGATTTCCTGCTGTCCCAGTGCGGCGTTGAAAGGTGTCTGTTTCGTTACGGCATCACCCTTCAAGCCGGTTCTCGAGGCCGGCCGAAGGTTGAAGCTCCTTTTCGGACTCGCGGGAATCCTCCTCCTGTCGATCGCGGCCGCCGTGGCCCTGTTCCTCTCCCGGACCCTTCTGCGGCCCATCAAGAACCTGGCGGACGGAATCGAGGCATTGGATC